>JAJKHS010000116.1 GCA_021154885.1 Thermoanaerobaculum sp. | reverse complement strand
CCGATACGATACCCTCGGCAGGCCACGGGGATGGCGGGTCGTCTCCGGCGCGGCGATGTCGCTCCGATCCTCCTCCACCTCCATTCCGGGATGTCGAAAGACGCATCCAGGATAATTATCATGGACGGCAAGGGGTCGCAATCCCACCGTACTGCTCAGGGCAATTCCGAGGGCACGAGAGGCCGAACGCCGAGGATGACCATCCCGTCGTCGCAATCCCACCGTACTGCTCAGGGCAATTCCGAGGCGGTACATCCAATTCCAACTAGCAGACGACCACCCCTTCACCGTCGCAATCCCACCGTACTGCTCAGGGCAATTCCGAGTCGATTATCTGCAGCATCGTCGCGATCTTCAGCGCCATCGGTCGCAATCCCACCGTACTGCTCAGGGCAATTCCGAGGGGTTTACCCTTCAAGCCATTACTTATTGGGTTCATGACCGTCGCAATCCCACCGTACTGCTCAGGGCAATTCCGAGCCCGCCCTACGCAAGAAGGAGGGCATCATGCCCAACAATATGTCGCAATCCCACCGTACTGCTCAGGGCAATTCCGAGGCAAGGATCAAACCCTCCGGCCAAAGGAACCTCCCTGACTTGCCGTCGCAATCCCACCGTACTGCTCAGGGCAATTCCGAGGGCAGCAGTCTCAAGCGAGTGCTCAACCAAGGACTCGTACCGTCGCAATCCCACCGTACTGCTCAGGGCAATTCCGAGTTTGAGGCGCTGAAGGCCAAGGCGGAAACGGCAATCGAAGAGTCGCAATCCCACCGTACTGCTCAGGGCAATTCCGAGAAGTTCCAGCGGTTCGAGCAGGTCAACTTCTTCGCCAAGTCGCAATCCCACCGTACTGCTCAGGGCAATTCCGAGTTCGTGATTTGATCGGGTGGGATATTGAACAGGAATGCGTCGCAATCCCACCGTACTGCTCAGGGCAATTCCGAGGATTTTCTCCCGGTCGCGAAGTCTCCTAAAGGAGAACGACAATGAACAAGTCGCAATCCCACCGTACTGCTCAGGGCAATTCCGAGGGCGGCACTTCCAACCCCTTGAATCTGCGTGGGTTAAGGTGCCTGTTTTTCCAACCTCCTCGGAACGACGACGTTTTTCCTCTCCGGCGCTTCGTCCCAGCCTGCCTCAAGACCAGTAACCCTTTGGAGAATTTCGGGTTAGCGTCCGAGTTCCAACCGATGTGCCAAAATGGCGAATTGGCGCTGGCATGATTCTTGTCTGAGTTGTCAAGGAACAGAACCGGCTTGTGGGTCGATCAACGTCTCGACCCATAATAGGAGACCACGATCAGCATGGCAAGAGGAAGGACAGGATCACGTTGTCGGAGCGCCGCGCAAGGGACCACCCCCCGATGTAGAGACGCCCCGCGGGCACGCCGTGGCAAGTTGGATCGTCCTCTCCGACCCCGGAATCGCTCCTCGAACGTCACCGGCCGCCGGCCAGATCCCGCAGCGCCTGCCGCACCGACTCCTGGATCTTCTGTTGCAGCTCCTCGTCGGTGATCACGGACGCGGGCCGAGCCTCGGGCTCGGGCGGCTGCATGTCCCGCAGGAGCTTGCGGATCGTCCTTGCGGCCTCGGTGGGAGGATCCGGGCGCCGCGGGTACGCAAGCTCGAAGAATTCCGCCGGCTCGAGGCCCATGGCGCGCGAGATGGCGAGCACGTGCTCCATCTTGAGCTCGATGCTGCCCCCGAAGAGCCGGCCCAGGTAGCTCGGAGTCATTCCCAGACGACGCTCGATCTCCCGGTTGGTGAGGCCGAGAAGGCGGATCGCGGTCCTCAGGACCGTCAACAAGCGCTCGACTTCTTCTTGTTCTGGGTTGTCAGGCATGGTTGGAAGTGTACACCAGAACCCAGAGGCGTTGGAAGTGGACGAAAAACATCTTCTCTTGACAGAATTCATCCGACCGGTGTAGAAACAGGGTCTCACGCCGGGTTGCGCCAGGGCGGCACTTTCGCCGGCCTGTCCGCGACTCGCCAGCATCCCGTTGCCGGAAAGGAGATCTGCATGAGCGACCGACCGCAGGCCCGCATCAACGCTTTTTCCCCCGAGTACCTCGCCGCGCTCCGCGAGCGGGACGAGACGTCCGAAAGCGCGCTGGAGGCGGAGCTGGCGGGGCCCTGGACCGTGCGCGAGCACGACCAGCACTACCACCTCTTCCGAGATTGGGAGAGCTTCGAGACAGGGCACCGGCCGTTCGCATCGTTCGAGACCCGGGAGGACGCCGTCCTTTTCCTGACGGCGCTGCGGTTGCTGGCTCGGCCGCCGCTGTTTCGGGGGCCCGAGGCGGCTTCCCTGCCGGCGGGCTACCTGATAGAGCGCGAGGGGGTGATCGCGGGAGCCACGCGCACCCACCATCCCGACCTGCTGCTGGCGGCGAACGTCCTGGCGGGACTGGTGCGCTCGGCCGCGGATCTGGCGAACGTGCTGGGGATCGCCGGAGGGACGACCCAGGAGATCACCGGCGAGATCCTGGGAGTCACCGTCCTGGGGGCAACTGGGGAGCCGGCCGAAGCTTGACGTCAAGGCGCTGACGCGACCGCGGCAGCGATGACCGCTGCCCCGGCAGCGATGACCGCTGTCGAGACAGCAACGACCGCTGTCGCGGCAGCGATGACCGCTGCCCCGGCAGCAACGACCGCTGCCCCGGCAGCAACGACCGCTGTCACAGCAGCGACGACCGCTGTCCCGGCAGCAACGACTGCTGCCCCGGCAGCAACGATCGCTGTCGCGGCAGCGATGACCGCTGCCGTGGCAGCAACGACCGCTGTCGCGGCAGCGACGACCGCTGCCGCGGCAGGAGTGACCGCTGCCGCGCCAGCAGTCCGCGATTTATCCACTGTCACGGACATCCCAGATGTCCGAGAGCCCCCCAGCCATGTCTTGCAATCCGAATTGCTGGCCTTCGCGGTCCCGCCTCCGCATTCCGCGATTTATCCACCTCACCGGACATCCTGGATGTCAATCCATGGCTCACCCGCAGCAGCTCGACGGGCAGCAGGCGGCGGCGGTTTCGACGGCCTTGGCCAGCGGCGCCAGGGAGCAGACCCCGGTCTCCGGCAGCTCGAGGTGGACCTCGCGGGCCGCCCGCCAGTCCCCGGCGAGGGCGGCCACCACCGAGCGCACCTGCTCGTAGCCGGTGCAGGAGGAAGGTGGGAGCCCGGCCGTAGCTCTTCATGCCGACGATGAAGAAGCCCTCTTCCGGCTGTTTCAGCTCCTCCGCCCCATGGGGACGCACGGTACCGCAGCTATGGACGTTGGGATCGATCAGGGGAGCCAGGGCCACGGGGCTCTCGACGGCGGGATCGAGGGACAGCCGCAGCTCGGAGGCGAGCGAGAGGTCCGGCCGGAAGCCGGTGGCGGCCACGACCTCGTCCACGGGGGGAAGGGCGTTGCCTTCTCCGATCAGGATCACGCCCTCCTCGCCGGCCCGCAGCTCCGTCACCTTGAAGCCGGCCGCCACGCGCAGGCGTCCGGACTCGACGAGGCCTCGCACCCGGTCTCCCAATCTGCCGCGGGCGGCGAGCGCGTCCCGGTCGCCGCCGCCGAAGAGACCGTCCAGCGTGGGCCGGCGAATCACCCAGGTGATCTCGGTTCCGGGGGCCTCCTCGCCGAGAGCGATCAGGTCGAGGAGGGCATTGAAGGCCGAGTGGCCGCTGCCGACGACCGCGGTCCGGCGGCCGGCGTAGCGCGCCCGGTGAGCGCCGAGGGCGTCCGGGATGCCGTAGAAGATCCGCGCCGCGAGCGCCCGCTCGCCGGCCGCCGGCACGCCGCCCGACCCCAGCGGATTGGGTCGCTGCCAGGTGCCCGAAGCATCGATCACCGCCCGGGCGAGGATCACCTCTTCGCGGCCTCCCGCACCGCGCACCTGGAGAGCGAAGGGGGCGCGCTCCCGGCCGGCCGTCTTCATCTTGTCGTAGCCCTGCCGGCTCACCGACTCCACCCGGGTACCGAGACGGATGCGATCCCGCAGCGTGGGAATGGCCGCCAGGGGCTCGAGGTACCGGTCCACCAGCTCGTTGCCCGTGGGATGCTCGCCGTCGTCGGGCGACTCCCAGCCGGCGGCCGCGAGCAGCTCGGCCGAGGCGGAATCCACCACGTACCGCCAGGGCGAGAACAGCCGCACGTGCCCCCATTCGCGGAGGCTCGATCCGACTCGGGAGCCCGCCTCCAGCACGAGGGGCTCTTCACCTCGGGCGATGAGGTGGGCGGCGGCGGCCAGCCCCACCGGGCCGGCGCCGATGATGGCCACCGGCAGCCTGTCCTCCCCGGTCTTCTTCTCTTCCATGTCCGATCTCCTTTCCGACCATGCTGGAATTATCGAAATATCGAAGCCAAAAAAAGCGCGCGCGCTCAGCTTGCCGCACCTTTCACGCCTTCGCCGATCTTCACCAGGACGTTGCCCGTGCAGCATTCGGCGTACAGGAAGTCGAGGACCTCCTGGAGCGCCTGGGTATCGGCGAGGTAGCGCAGGAACCTGCCCTCCCGGTGCTGGCTCACCAGGCCCTCCTGACGCAGGGCGTCGAGGTGGTGCGAGAGCGACGACGCCGGGATGCCCAGCTCCTGCTGGATCTCCCCGGCCACCATGCCGTGCGGGTGCGAGGCGAGGAGCCGGCGCAGGATCTCCAGCCGCATCTCATGACCGAGGGCAGCGAAGCGGCTGGCGTAGCGGCGCGCGTCTTCCATGACGATTCGATGATGCCGGAAATGTCGTGGGCTGTCAAGCAGGGATTGGACGACCAGGGTCTTGCAATCCGAATTGCTTCAAGTAGATTGCACGATTATGGCGACGGCCACTCTTTCCCAGCCCCCCTCGTTCCTCAAGATCCGGGAGCGTGGCCTCGACATCAGCGGACAGCGGTCGAAGCCCATGGACGAGGTTGTGGGAGAACGCTTCGACTTCGTGGTGACGGTCTGCGACAACGCCCGCGAGTCGTGCCCCGTTTTTCCGGGAGACTCGGAGCGCATCCACTGGAGCATCGCGGACCCTGCCGCGGTGGCAGGCGAGGAGAGACAGCGGAGGGATGCGTTCAAGAAAGCGGCCAACGAGCTCACCACCCGGATTCGCTATCTCCTCGCGCTGCTTGAAAAGAAGAAAGGGTAAGCCGGTGCGGGCTTCCACCCTTCTCCAGAGCCGACACCGACCGGACCCTCGCGGCGGAAGGAGCGGGCGATGAGCTCAGGAGCAGGCCTGCGGAAGCGATGGCTCAACTCCACGATCCTCGGCATCGGTCTGGCGAGCTTCTGCTCCGACGTGGGGCACGAGATGGCCACCACCGCCATGCCTGCCCTGCTGGCCACCCTGGGAGCCAGCTCGGCTCTCCTGGGATTGATCGAGGGTTTGGCGGATGGCCTGTCGAGCTTTGCGAAGCTGGCGTCCGGCCTCTACAGCGACCGCCTCCGCCGGCGCAAGCCGCTGGCTGTAGCGGGGTATTTCGTAACGGCTTCGGGGATGGCGAGCTTCGCCTTCGCCACACAATGGTGGCACGTGCTCCTGGGCCGTGTCGGCGGCTGGCTCGGGCGGGGCGCCAGGACCCCTGTGCGCAACGTGCTGCTGACCGAGGCCACGACGCCCGAAACCTATGGGCGGGCCTTCGGGCTCGAGCGGGCCATGGATAGTGCGGGAGCCATCGTGGGACCGGCGCTGACGCTGGCGCTCGTCGCGGCGTTAGGGCTCCATCGGCTCTTTCTGCTGACCTTGATTCCCGGCCTGGCAGCGGCCCTGCTGATCGGCCTGATGGTGCGTGAAAAACCGCACGAGCCGCAGCCGCATGTGCGACTCTGGGCCGGTATCCGAGGGCTGCCCGGCGAGTTCAAGCGGTATCTGGCCGGAGTCGGCATCGCGGGGCTTGGCGACTTTTCCAACACTCTGCTGATCCTTTGGGCCACCCAGGCGTGGGCACCCAGGCTGGGACTGGCGGGCGCGGCCCGCCGGGCGATGCTCTTCTACATCGGCTACAACGTCCTGTACACCCTTTCCTGCTACGCCAGCGGGATGTTGGCCGATCGCTATCCGAAACGCTGGGTGCTGGCGATCGGCTACAGCCTGGCGGTGATTCCGGCGCTGGCGCTGCTCTTCGCCGGCGATTCGCTGGCGCTTTACGCCGTGGCCTTCGGGTTCTCCGGAGTTTACATGGGAGTCTGGGAGACGGTGGAGAGCGCGACCAGCGCCGACATGCTGCCCGGTGCAATGCGCGGATTGGGCTTCGGCGTCCTCGCGACCGTGAACGGCATCGGCGATTTCCTCTCCAGCGCTCTGATTGGCGTGTTGTGGGTCTTCTCCCCGGTTGCCGCCATGGTGTTCGTGATCTGCGCGTCTCTCGCCGGCGCGGCGATCATCGCGGTCACCCGTCCAGCAAGCCACGCCGAGCCTATGTCAGCTTTGGAGAGCCGGGTCACGGCCGCCGGAGAGAGCGAGTGACGCAGGATGGAGACCGCCTTGCCGGAGGCGGAGGTAGGGAATTCCCATCTCGCTCGTCTCTAGGGCCACACACCGGTACTACATTCCGCGATTTATCCACTTCACCGGACATTCCAGATGTCCGGTGCCGCCTCTCTAGGGGTCCTTGCGTTTGATCCGGCGATGAGCAACCGTCTGGCCTATGAGCTCGTCCGCCGCGGAGCAGCTCTTGACAGTCAACGGCATGAAGTCCAAACTCTACTACAGACTCCTCGCTGCGGGGGAGTCAGGCCTTGGGAAGGCGAGGATGAACGTAGTTCTCATTTCTACCTATGAGTTGGGTCGCCAGCCTTTCGGCTTGGCTTCTCCGGCTGCATGGCTCAAAGAAGCCGGCGCCTCGGTCACCTGTCTTGACCTGGCCGTGCAGCCGCTCTCGGATGGAGAGGCTGAGGTCGCGTCGGCCGACCTGGTGGCGTTTTACGTCCCAATGCACACGGCAACCCGGATCGCCGCGAGCGTCGTCGGCCAGATCCGGCGAATCAATCCTTCGACACACCTTTGCTTCTATGGGCTCTATGCCTCGGTGAATGAGAGCTTTCTGCGGGGGCTGGGCGCGGTCTCGGTCCTTGGGGGAGAGTTCGAACAAGGGTTGGTCGACCTGGTGAAGGACCTTGAGGCGGGGGTGAGGCTCGCCAAGGTGTCGGAGCGGCCGGATGTGGTATCGCTCGGCCGGCAGCAGTTCCGGGTACCGGACCGTAGCGGCCTGCCCGTGCTGGCCCGCTACGCGCATCTGAGCCTTCCTTCCGGGCAGCAACGGGTCGTGGGGTATACCGAGGCGACCCGCGGCTGCAAGCACCTCTGCCGCCACTGCCCCATCGTGCCGGTCTACGAAGGGAGTTTCCGAGTGGTGCAGCGCGACGTGGTGCTGCGGGACATCGAATTCCAAGTGGCGGCGGGAGCTGAGCACATCACCTTCGGGGACCCCGACTTCTTCAACGGGCCGGCGCATGCCCTTGCCATTGTCCGGGAATTGCACGAGCGGTACCCGGAGGTGACGTACGACGTCACGATAAAAATCGAGCATCTGCTCAATCACGCCGGGCATCTACCCGTCCTGCGCGATACCGGCTGTCTATTCGTGACCAGCGCGGTCGAATCGATCGACAGCCGTATCCTGGAATTTTTTGACAAGCGGCACACGCAAGAGGAGTTCAGCCGGGTTGTGGAGATCTTCCGCGAGGTGGGCCTCACGCTCAACCCGACGTTCGTCACCTTCACACCCTGGACGACGCTACGCGGCTACGTCGACCTGCTCGCCACCTTGTTCGAGCTGGACCTCGTGGACAACGTCGCCCCGATTCAGTACGCCATCCGGCTCCTGATCCCGACCGGCTCCAAGCTGCTGGAGCTGCCCGAAACGCAGGCCGTCATCGGCGAGTACAATCCGGTCAGCCTGTCCTATCCGTGGGTGCACCCGGACCCGGCCGTCGACGAGTTGTACCACGCCGTGATGGAGGCGATCCGTGCCGGGCAGGCGAACGGGGAGTCGCGCCGGGAGATCTTCCAGCGGGTCTGGTCTCTTTCCCGGCAGGCTTACGACTTCTCCGTCGCCATGAAGCTCGATCTTGCACGAGTCGATCAGGCGCCACCGAGGTCCGAAGTTCCCTACCTCACAGAACCCTGGTACTGCTGAGCGGAGCCCACCGAGGAGCAGTTGGCTCCTCACCTGATCTAACCGAGCACAGGAAGAAGAGATCAAGGAGCGCTTATGGACCGGCGATACATTGCGGAAAAGCTTACGGCTCAACTCCAACTGGAAACACCTCCTGTTGCCCTTGCTTTCGTCGAATCTCCCCCTCTGGGCGTGGATTTGTTTGAGGACCAGGTGCCATCGGCCTGTACGCTGTGGCGAAGAGCGGAGGCGAGGGTTTTCTATGCGCCGGCGGAGATCCACTACAACTGTCCCATCGGGGTGATGACGATGGGTTTCGAGATGACGGAAGCGGTCAAAGAGCAATTGATGGGAGTCATGGGCAAGATGTGCGGCTGCGGGTATGTGGTGGAGGCGGAGGCCGCGAAGATCCCGGCAGTGAGCAAGAAGAAGTCGGGCATCGTCTATGGCTCCCTCCTCGACCTCCCTCTGGAACCGGATCTCGTGCTGATGTGGGTGACGCCTCGTCAGGCCATGTTCTTCGGCGAGGCCGTTGGCGCGAGCCGCTGGACGGATTCCGGAACCGCGGTCTACGGGAGGCCGGCTTGTGCTGCGCTGGCCGTGGCCGCGGAGTCATCGCGCCCGGCCTCGTCGTTCGGCTGCATGGGGATGCGCACCTACACGGAGATCGAGGACGACCGCCTCTTCGTCGCGGTGCCGGCCGCGCGACTGGAGGAGCTCGTGGATTCGCTCACCGCCACGCTCGCCGCCAACGCGGAGATGCGGGAGTATTACGTCGCTCACAAAGCGGAGTTCCCGGCATGACGCGGCAGATCCTCTTCGTCTTCGGCAGCCAGGCCTGCGTGCCCGATGATGGGCTGCTTGCCGCTCGGCAGATGGACTGTACGACGACCGTCATGGGAGCTCAGCTCGCCTGCTGCATGTCGGCCGAGCTGGTGGACCGCTTCGAGCGGGTGGACCTGAGCCGGCCGGACCGGGTGGTCGAGGCCGCGCGCCGGATCCATGCCGCCGAGCCCGTCCATGCCGTCGTCGCCTACGACGATCAGGGCACGCCCTTGGCGGCCCGGATCGCCGCCGCCTTGGGGCTCCCCGGCCATCCGGTGGAGGCGGCCGACGCCGCCCGCGACAAGGTGATGATGAAGCAACGGTTCCAAGCGGCCGGAATTCCCATCGCCCCGTTCACCCTGGCCGAGGACGAGGACGACGCCGTGCGCTGGGCAGACAAGAACGGCTACCCGGTGGTGGTCAAGCCGGTACGCGGGTCGGCCAGTCAGGGGGTGATCCGGGCCGACGACGAAGAGGAGCTGCGGCAGGCCTATCGGCGGCTGCGCCGGATCGTACAGGAGAACGGCCTGGACTGCGGCGGCCGCTCCGACGCTCAGCAACTCGTCGAAGGGTACATCGATGGCTCCGAGCTCTCCGTTGAGCTGGTCGTCCGTGGCGGCAACCCGAGCGTCCTCTGCGTCTTTGAGAAGCCCCGGCCGCTCACCGGGCCTTTCTTTGAGGAGACGATCTATGCCACGCCGGCGCGCCTCGCTGTCGAGCGGCGCCAGGACATCGAAGAGCTCGCGAAGCGAGGCGTCGCCGCCCTCGGGCTCCGCGATGGCTTCGCCCATTGCGAGGTTCGTTCCGGCAGCCAGGGGACCTTCGTTCTGGAGATCGGGGCGCGATTGATCGGCGGCGCTTGCGCGCGGGTCTTCCGCTACGTCTTGGGAGAGGACATCCATCCTTACGTGCTGCGCGTGGCCCTGGGCGAGGAGGTCGAGCCGCCGCGGCAGGCGAAAGGCGCGGCCGGGGCGATGATGCTCCCGATCACCCGCGAGGGTAAGCTCAAAGCGGTCCAGGGCATCGAACGCGCGCGGCAGGTGCCAGGAATCAAAGACGTCATTCTCAACACCAGCCCTGGGGAGGTGATCCTTCCCTTCCCGGAGCAGAGTTGCTATATCGGCTTTCTCACCGCCCAGGGAGAGAGCGTGGAGGACGTCGAAAGAGCGCTGTCGGAGGCCTCGGGCCGAGTCGACTTCGTGGTCGAGCCGCTCGCCTGCGAGACGTGGCTCCGCGACGTCACCGATCAACGTTCTTACCGGCCGCCCGCGGAGCTGGGCATCCGGACACTCGATGGTTGCGACCTTCAGCGGGCCGAGGAGTTGGTGGTGCCGCTGGTGGCGGCGACCTACTTCGCAGAATTCCCCGAGACCCTGGGGAGGGTTAAGGCCGCGCACTGCCTGCATTGGTTCGAGGACGGCCACCGCGGCGACACCAGCCCTTCGGCTTGGTTCGTGTCGGAGGGACGGGGAGTGGCCCTGGGATCGGCCCGGGGAGACACCTGCTACGTCTCGCTGTTGGGGGTCGTCCCGGGACAGCGTAAAACGGGGCTGGGCGAGGCTCTGGTGCGGTCCGTGATGGCGCTCTTCGCCGAGAAGGGATGCCTCAGGATGGAGATCGTGGTAGAGCCACGCCAGCGGGGGAACATGGCGTTCTTCCGCCGACTCGGATTCAACCTCGCGACGTGCGATGACCACCAGTGTTGCTCCTGTTGACGCTCAGGTCGAGATGCTGGGCCGCGTGGCGCGCCTTCACGGCACGCCGTGTTATGCCTATGACCTGGCACGTCTGCGCCGGCAGATCGGTCTTCTGAAGAGCCATCTGCCGCCGGACGTCGAAGTCCTCTACTCACTGAAGGCAAACCCCTCACCTGCGGTTTGTCGTCTGCTGGCGGCGGAGGGCTTCGGGGCCGACGTGGTCTCGGTGGGCGAGCTCTCGCTGGCTCTCGGTACTGGTTTCACGGGCCGGCGGATTCTGGCGGGAGGACCCTATAAGCCCACCGAGATGCTCGCCCGCTTGGCCGCCCTGCCGGGCGCTCTCCTCTCACTGGACTCGGTGAGCGAGGCCGAGGAGCTGAGCCGTTGCGGCCTCCCGCTCCGGGTCATACTGCGCCTGCGCCCGGATTTCCCTTCGTCCGCGGTAATGGGCCTGGGGCCGGGCTCTCGCTTCGGGATCGCTTTCGAGGATCTGCCGCGGTGCCACGAGATCCTGAGGACAGGCTCTCTCACCCTCGCCGGCTTCCATGTCTTCGCCGGCTCCCAGACTCTCGATCCGGCAGCGGTGGTCCGCCATTTGCGGCAGAGTCTCGACCTCTCGCTGCGAGCGGCCGACCGGCTTGGCTGCGAGCCTGAGGTCCTCGATCTGGGCGGGGGTTTCGGCGTCCCCTACACGGCTCGGGATCAGGAGCTGCCGTTGGAGCTGATCGGCGAAGAGCTTGGCTCCCTGTGTGATCGCGCGGCGCCAGGCCGCATCGTCCTCGAGCTCGGCCGTTATCTGGTGGCGCAGGCCGGCTGGTATCTCACCCGGGTGGTCGCGCATCAGGCGCTCCCAGGGCGGAGCGCCGTCGTCGTGGATGGCGGCACCCATCAGAGAGCGGATCTCTGCGGCCTCAATCTACGCGCCCGAGGGGTGCCGCCGGTGGTCCTGCCGCCGCGCCCCGGGCTTCCCTTGGAGCCGACGGACGTCCTCGGCTGTCTCTGCCTGTCTGAGGATGTTCTGGCGGAGGCAAGCCCACTGCCGGCGCTCGCGCGGGGCGACGTGCTCGCTTTCCCCAACGCCGGAGCCTACGGCCTTTCCGCCTCGCCCTTTCTGTTCCTCGGCCATCCCAGCCCTGCGGAGGTGGCCTTCGAGGACGGGGAGATCGAGCTTTTGCAAGCGCCCGGAGCTTCCACCATGAACGTGGCCGAACTGGCCGGAGCTGCGGGAGCACCGCCGGCCTGGAAGGAGTTGTGGCCATGAAAAAGAACGTGATCTGGTCTCTGGGCGGCCTGGCCTCGGCGTTCGGAGTGTTCGCCTCCTGGTTATGTTGCCTGCTGCCGTTTACCCTGGGAGCGGCGGGAGCCGGCGCCGCCGCCGTGGGCAGCCGGCTGGAGCCCTACCGGCCCTGGCTTACGGGCGCATCCCTCGGGTTTCTGGGCCTCGCCTTCTATCAAGCCTACCGCCCGCGCCGCGCTTGCGAGGCAGATAAGCTCTGCGCTACGCCCGCGGGGCAGAGACGGCAGCGCCTCACCCTATGGGTAGTATTTCTCGTCGCCGTTACTTTGATGACTTACCCCTATCTAGTCGGTTTCTACTACACCTTCAAGTGACCAGTAAGGAAGGATCTCGATGAGCAAGCCCAGGGTCTCTATTCTCCCGATCGTCGTCGTCGCCATCGCTGCGCTGGTGAGCTCGGCCCGTTCAGGCATTCCTGCTACCGTCGTTGCGCCCCACCAGATCGACTTCGTCTCGCTCGAACAATCTCTGGATCCTCTGAAAAGCGCTTTCAACAAAGGTTCGAGCAAGCCACGGATCCTGATCCTGGTCTCCCCAACGTGACCCGCCTGCATCGATGGCACCCGTGCGGTGCAAGAAGCGATCGTCGAAGCGCGCCCGAAACTGGACGCTGAAATCCTGGTGGTTTGGCTTGAGGTGCTGCCTTTTGACGGCAAGAGGAGTGCCACGAAGACGGCTCAGATCCTCTCGGAAGACCCCCGCATCCATCACTTCTACGATCCGGAACGACGTTCCGGCAAGGCGGTGGCGCAGAGCCTCAAATGGGAAGAAGGCTACGCCTGGGACATTTACCTGCTCTATCCGGCCGGAGCTCAGTGGAAGGAGAAGCTTGCCGCTCCCCAAGGCTATGTCCACCAACTGGGTCAACGCTCCAAGGATGGGCACTTCTGCTCCGGAGACAGTCTTGTCCCTGACATGAAGAAGTTGGTCGCACCGCTCGTCAGCGCCAGGAAGTGAGGCATGCCGAGTTGAACCAGGGGCTTGACTTCGTCAGGTGCCGAGGTCTACACTTTACTACAGGGTTACAAATCGTCCGATAACAGACCCTCAAGGAGGAACCATGAAGTCGAAAGAGCAGAGCAGGGAGCGTTCGAAGCCGGTATTGCAGGATCTCGAGGACAAGGACCTCAAGACCATCAAGGCAGGTCTGGCCAGGGAGGCCTGTGCTTGCGCCTGCCTCGCCTCCGCGGAGTGCGCCTGCTAGGATCGTTGTTGCTGCCGGCTCATGCTGAGTGGCGGGTGGGCGGGCCGTCCTGGCCCGCTCGCCCACTCAGCTTCTATCGAGAGGGGAGTCGATGAAGGCCTTGATGATCGGTCAGGTTGCCAGCCAGAGTGGTGTAGGGGTCGAGACGATCCGTTTCTACGAACGGCAGGGATTGCTCGATCCGCCAACGCGGAGGGCCTCGGGCTACAGGCAGTACGACGAGGAAGTGGTCACCCGTATTCGTTTCATCCGGCGCGGCAAGGAACTGGGTTTCTCGTTGGGAGAGATCGACGAGTTGCTGAGGCTGCGGGTCGATCCCGACGCCTGCGCCGAGACCAAGCGCCGGGTCGGCGAAAAGATCGAGCAGATCGACGAGAAGATCCGCGATCTGCAGCGTGTCCGTGACGCGCTCTCCGACTTGGCCTCGACCTGTGCCGAGAATGGAGAGGGTGGCCAGTGCCCCATTCTGGAGGCGCTCGCACAATACGAGCTGGTTTGATCCTCCGCTCTCAGGAGAGAGATAGTGAG
This sequence comes from Thermoanaerobaculum sp., assembly GCA_021154885.1. Taxonomy (GTDB): domain Bacteria; phylum Acidobacteriota; class Thermoanaerobaculia; order Multivoradales; family UBA5704; genus DATARR01. Next base: position 169,915 of record JAJKHS010000116.1, on the reverse strand, counting down.
CGCTGATTGCTGCGCCCACGAGCAGACGTCCGTGGCTCCAAAGTGTCCTGGAAACGGCATGCGGGGACGTGCGGTCGAGTGGCGTACTGTAGCGGCGCTCACGACGGGCCCGGTCCCGCCAAGGCGGGACTTCTGGCTCTGCCTCGACCGCGATTGCGATATCGTCTACTTCTCAGAGAACGGGCACTACCTGGGCACCGGAGAGCTGCGTTTCGAGGCCGGAATCAAAAGCGCGAGCCCAGAGGCCTTTCTCTGCTATTGCTTCCTCCACCGCCGGCGTGAGTTTCTTTCCGAGCGATTGCGAGCCGGCGGAAGCACGCTTGTCTCCCAAATCGCGACCGCGGTCAAGGCGGGAAACTGCGCCTGCGACGTCCGGAACCCGACAGGTCGTTGTTGCCTTGGTGAAATCAAGAAGGAGTTAGGTGTTCATAGCTCCTCATGATCGAAGGGCGCCAGGTACTTCTCCCAGTTGGTAAGCAAGTTGAAGAACTTGTCCAGTCCCGCAAGGATCGGCGCGATGGTGAGACCGATGTGGAGGATCTGGTATGCCTGATGCGAAGGGTCGTGAGCCGAAGTGTCGGTGGTCGTCATATCGTCCTCGGCCTCCTTTCAGTTCATGAAACCTCGCCAACTCGCCGGAGGTGACAAATCGCGCTCCGGTAAGCGGACCCTGACCATAATCCTGTGCAAGAGGCGTGCAGGAGATGGTTTACCGTACGGCGCGACACTCCACCCCCCAGGCAGCCGTCCGGGAGGGGAATGAAGCGTGGCATGGCGAGGTTTGTTGTGACTAGTCGGGGTCCCCATGACCCTGCTAGAATGAAACCCGTGAAGAGCTTCCTGCGCGCCTCCGCTGCGCTCACCGTCGCCGCCCTCCTGATCGCCTTCCTGGGCGCGCCCCTTTGCTTCTCCTCGGCCTGCCCGATGAGCGGCGCGCAGCGGGCGGCGTGCAAGGCGATGGGCCGGGAGTGCTGCGGGACGAAGGGCGGCCAGGTGACGCACGCGCCGGTGGCGCCCGCGCTCGTCCTGGCGGCCGTTCCGGGAGCCCAGGCGCTCGCCGCTCCTGCGACGGAAACGGCCCCTTTCGACGGCTCCTCCCGCCCGGTGGCCGCACCCGCGGTGACCCAGGGCGTCGGGCTCTTCACTCTCTTCGCCGCCTTCCTGATTTGACGCTCCTTTAGGAGAAGTGTGTCCTGCCGCGCCCCCCTGGGCCGCGGCGTCAGCCACTTTGACCTGGAGGAACGCGATGTCTCGTTCAGTTTTTGCCGTTCTCTTAGTATTCCTCGCCGCCTCTGGAGCGGCGGCGCAAGCTCTCCCGGCTGAGACCGGCTGGCGGGAAGCCCTGACGGCGGCGGTCCGCCGCGCGACCACCCAGAACCCGCGGGTGCGGGAGGCGGAGGCCCGCGTCGAGGCGGCCCGGCATGGGGTTGCGCACTCTTCCGTGCTCCCCGATCCGGAAATCGAGCTCGGCCTCAAGGACGTGCCGGTCGTCCAGCCTTCTCTCTCCCGAAGCGATTTCACGATGGAGATGGTGACCGGCCGCCAGCGTCTCCCCGGGCGGGGCAAGCGCTCGGCCCAGCTCGCGATGGCGCAGGCCGGCGTCGAGGGGGCCGCGGCGATGCGGTCGCGGGAGGTCGTCGAGATCGCCGCCGACACCGCGGATGCTTTCTTCCAGTTGGCCGCGATGGACAGCAGCCTCGCCATCCTCGAAGAGTCCCGGCAGAGGCTGGAGGACGCCGCCGCCTCGGCCACCGAGCGCTACAAGGTCGGCAAGGCCGGGCAGTCGGACGTCCTCCAGGCCAGCCTCGAAAAGACGAGCGTCGAAGAGCAGATCTCCTCCCTGCGGGCGGAGCGCCGGGCCCAGGCGGCGCGCTTCAACACGCTCCAGAACCTCCCCGCCGACGCTCCCGTGCCGCGGATCGGGTCCCTGTCGCCCGAACTCGAGACTCCGGCAGCCGCGGACCTGGTGCGGCGGGCCGCCGAGCGCAGCCCGGCCGTGGCGGCAGCCGCGGCGGAGGTCCACCGCGCCGAGCAGGAGTTGGAGCTGGCGCGCCTCGAAAGCCGTCCGGACTGGATGCTCATGGGCTACTACGGGCGCCGCGAGCGGTTCGAGGATCTCGTGGGGGTGAGCGCGTCGATCAGTCTCCCGTGGGCGCACCGCGGCCGGCTCGAAGAGCGGCGGGCGGAGAAGGAGGCGCAGCTTGCCGCGGCCCGCGCCAGCGTGGAGACCGCCCGCAACCAGATCCAAGGAGATGTCGAGACCGCTTACGCAGATCTGCAGAAGAACCTGGAGCAGTCCCGGCTCTACCGCGACTCGATCCTCCCCCAGGCCGAGATCAACTATCGCGCCGCGCGCGAGGCCTACGTCGTCGGCAAGATTGATTTCCTCACCCTCGTGCGCGCCGCCACCAATCTCGATCGTTACCGGCAGGAGGCCGCGATACGAGCGTCGGGGATCGGCCGCGCGCTGGCGGCGCTGCAGAAAGCCTCCGGGCTTCCCCTCGTTCCAGGCACTCCCGGCGCAGGAGGCTCCCATGGCGAAAAATAGGTTTTTCATTTTGGCCGCGGGCGCGATCCTGGCCGGCGGACTGCTCGCGGGGTGCGGGAAGGCTCCGGCAGCGGCGCCGAAGAGGCCACAGAAAATTGAGAGGAAGGTCCTCTACTGGTTCGATCCGATGCAGCCGGGAACGCATTTCGATCACCCCGGCAAGTCGCCCTTCATGGACATGGAGCTGGTGCCGAAGTATGCGGACGAAGCACCGCCGCCGCAGAGCGGTGCGCCCGGCGCAGTGTCCGGCACAACCGTCGAGCTGAGTCCTCAGGCCGTGAGCGCGGCCGGCGTCGCGACCGCCGCGGTGCAGGAGACCGCTCTCTACCGTGTGGTCCGCGCCGAGGGGATCCTGGGAACGGATGAGACGAAGCTCGTCCACATCGCCGCCCGCGTGGCCGGCCGCCTCGACCGGCTCGACCTCGACTTCACCGGCGAGCCCGTCCGCCGGGGCGCGCCGATCTACTCCATCTACAGCCCCGATCTCGTCTCGTCCGGCCGCGAGTACGCGCTCGCCCTCGAAAACCTGGCGCGGGCCCGGGCCGGCGGGGACGCCGGCTATGTCGAGTCCGCCGAATCCCTGGCCCAGGCCGCCCGCGAGCGCCTCGCCCTCTGGGGGCTCGACCGGGACCAGATCGACCGTATCGCCAGCACCCGGCGTCCGGAGGTCGACCTGGTGGTGCGCTCGCCCATCAGCGGCACGGTGATCGAGAAGAAAGTCGTCCAGGGTCAGTACGTGACGGAAGGGCAGGACCTCTACCTGCTGGCCGATCTTTCGCGCCTCTGGCTCTCCGCCAAGGTCTACGAGCAGGAGCTGGGCGGGATCAGGATCGGGCAGCTCGCCGTCGCCCGCTTCGCCGCCTTTCCGGGGCGCGAATTCCAGGGCCGCATCCGGTTCATCGACCCGGTGCTCGATCCGGCGACCCGCACGGCGGGGGTGCGCGTCGAGCTGCCGAATCCCGGCGGCCTGCTGAAGCCGGGGATGTTCGCCAACGCCGAGCTGCGGGTCGATCTCGGCCGCGGGCTCGCCATCCCGAAGAGCGCCGTGCTCGACACCGGAGTGCGGCAGGTGGTCTACGTCCAGGTGGGCCCCGGCCGCTTCGCCGGCCGCGAGGTGCGCCTCGGCCCGCCGGCGGGAGACTTGGTGCAGGTTCTCCAGGGGCTCGCCGCGGGGGAGCAGGTGGTGACCTCGGCCAACTTCCTGATCGATTCGCAATCGCAGCTCGCGACGGGCCAGTCGATCCAGTGGGGCGGCGCCTCCGAGGTGAAGACTTCCGGCGTCAAGAAAACCGGGGGACCGCAATGATCGACTGGCTGATCGATTTCTCGCTGCGCAACCGTTTCCTGATCCTCGGCCTGACACTGCTCCTCGTGGCCGCGGGCCTCTACACTGTCCGCACCAACCCGGTCGACGCGATCCCCGACCTTTCGGAGACGCAGGTGATCGTCTTCGCCGACTGGCCGGGCCGCTCGCCGCAGGAGGTCGAGGACCAGGTCACCTATCCGATGACGGTCAACCTGCAGGGGCTGGCCGGCGTCAAGGCTGTGCGCGCCTCGTCGGCGTTCGGCTTCGCGATGGTCAACGTCATCTTCGAGGATGGCACAGACCTCTACTTCGGCCGGCAGCGAATCCTCGAACGCATGAACCTGATCCAGGGCCTGATGCCGAAAGGGGTGACCCCGGTGCTCGGGCCGGACGCCTCGGCGGTGGGCCAGGTCTTCTGGTACACGCTGGAAGGCGAGGGCCGAGATCTCGGCGAGCTGCGGGCTTTGCAGGACTGGTTTGTCCGCTACCAGTTGAACGCGGTGCCCGGAGTGGCGGAGGTGGCCTCGATCGGCGGCTTCGTCCGCGAATATCAGATCGATCTGGACCCAAACAAGCTCACCGCCTCCGGGGTCTCCCTGCGCGACGTGATGGCGGCTGTCGAGCGCAGCAACAACAACGTCGGCGGCAAGACGATCGAGCAGAACGGCATGGAGTACGTGGTGCGCGGCGTCGGGCTGATCCGCGGCCTGCGCGATATTGGCAACATCGCGGTGAGCGCGTCGGGCGGCGTCCCCGTCTACCTTTCGAGTCTCGGCACGATCCAGCTCGGTCCGGCCTTCCGTCGCGGAGCTCTGGAGAAAAACGGACGGGAGGTGGTGGGCGGCGTGGTGACCATGCGTTATGGGCAGAGCGCTCCTGAGATCATCGCCCGCGTCAAGGCGAAAATCCGCGAGGTCCAGAAGGGCCTGCCGGCGGGAGTCCGCATCGTGCCCGCCTACGACCGCTCGGCGCTGATCGCCAGGGCCGTGGGCACCCTCAAACGCTCGCTGATCGAAGAGACGCTCCTGGTGATTCTGGCCCACGTGCTCTTCCTGATGCATTTCCGCTCGGTCCTCATCGTCAGCGCGCCGCTGCCAATCGCCGTCCTCATCGCCTTCATTTTGATGCGGGTCTTCGGCATCACCTCCAACATCATGTCGCTGATGGGGATTGCCATTGCGATCGGAGTGCTGGTGGACGCCGGCATCGTCATCACCGAAAATTGTTTCCGCCAGATCGAGCGAGAAGGAGGAAACCGCCCGCTGATCGATTCCATCCGCGACGCCGCGCGGCAGGTCGGCCGGCCGATCTTCTTTTCCATGGTCATTATCATCCTCGCCTTTTTCCCCGTCTTCTCTTTGACTGGGGAAGAGGGACGGCTTTTCCGGCCCCTGGCCTTCACCAAGACCTTCGCGATGATCGCGGCCACGTTCCTGTCGGTGACCCTCGTCCCGGTGCTCGCGACGTTCCTGATCCGAGGCAAGGTCCATCCGGAACAGCGCAATCCTGTGATGCGCGCCGCCCGGCGTCTCTACGAGCCGGTCCTCGGCTGGGCGCTGCGCCACAGGAAGACGACCCTCCTCGCCGCCGGCGGAGCCTTCCTGCTCTCCCTGGTCCTGGTCGGCGGCGCGGGCCTGCTGCTGACGCCGATCAAGCTCCCCTTCGACGCCGCGGCCATGTCCGGCTCGGGCAGTGCGCAACGGGTGGCCGACCGCCTGTCGAGTGGGCAGCAATGGCTCGACTCCCATGTCGCCGCCGGCGTGGGCAGGGAATTCATGCCGCCCCTCGACGAGGGCACCCTGATGTTCATGCCGGTGACCTCCAACGCCATCTCGCTCACCGAAGCGGTCGAGATCATGAAGAAACAGGACGCCGTGCTGCGCTCCTTTCCGGAGGTGGCCTCCGTGATCGGCAAGGTGGGGCGGGTGGAGAGCCCGCTCGATCCCGCGCCAATCAACATGTATGAGACGCTGGTGGAGCTCAAGGACCGCGAGCACTGGCGGCCGGGCCTCACCAAAGACGCGCTGATCGCCGAGATGACGGAGAAGAGCCAGATGCCGGGCGTGACCACCATCTGGCAACAGCCGATCCGCAACCGCATCGACATGCTGGCGACCGGCATCCCCACTCAGGTCGGGGTGAAGATCTTCGGGCCCGACCTGGCGGTCCTCGAGCGCCAGGCGCGCGAGGTGGCGGCGGCCGTCCGCGAGGTGCGCGGGGCGGTCGACGTCTATCCCGAGCAGATCCTGGGGACTCCGTACCTGGAGATCGAGGTCGACCGCGACGCCGCGGCCCGCTACGGCGCGACCGTGGGCGACGTGGAGGACGTGATCGAGACGGCGATCGGCGGCATGGACCTGACCACCACCATCGAGGGGCGCAACCGTTTCGCCGTCCGGGTGCGCTACGCGCGCGAGCTGCGGAACGATCTGGAAGCGATCCGGCGGGTCCTGGTGCCGGTACGATCACCCGTCGCGATGCAGGGCGGGATGGCCCACGTGACCCTGGCCGAGCTGGCGGCGATCCGCCTGCGTCCCGGCCCGTCCATGATCTCCTCCGAGAACGGCCTGCTGCGCGAGCGCATCTTCCTCAACGTCCGCGGGCGCGACGTGGGCTCGTTCGTGGACGAAGCGAAGCGGGTGGTCGAGCAGAAGGTGCCGCTGCCGGCCGGCTACTATCTCCAGTGGTCGGGGCAGTACGAGAACCAGGCGCGCGCCCACAACCGTCTGCTGGTCGTCGTCCCCGCCTGCTTCGCCATCATCTTCGTGCTGCTCTGGCTGACCTATCGCTCCGCCAAGGAGGCGGCGCACGTGATCCTGGCGATTCCGTTCGCCCTCACCGGCGGCAACCTCCTGCTCTGGGCGCTTCACGCCGCCGCCATGCACTACGGCTGGAAGACCGAGTTCCACCTGAGCGTGGCCGTCTGGGTCGGCTACATCGCGCTCTTCGGCACGGCGGTGCAGACGGCGGTCGTCATGGTCGTCTACCTGGAGGAGGCCCTGCACCGCAAGGCGGCGGCGGGCGTACTGACGCGGCAGGCGATCCGCGAGGCGGCGGTCGAGGGCGCGGTCCTGCGCCTGCGCCCCAAGCTGATGACCGTCTCGACGGTGATCGCGGGCCTGCTGCCCATCCTGTGGTCCACGGAGACCGGCTCCGAAGTTGCAAAACCGATTGCTACGCCCGTTCTGGGCGGCATGCTCTCGTCGCTGGTCCACGTCCTCATCGTGACGCCGGTGATCTGGACGATGATCAAGGAGTGGGAGCTGCGGCGCGGCCCCACTCCACACCTCCTTGCGGCACGCGCCGAACACCCTCTATAGTTGTAACCGCTTATGCGGTACTCCCGCCCCCTCCCCGTCCTGGCCTGGCTCGTCCTGGGCCTTCTCGCGCTCAGCCCCGCCGGTTTCGCGCGGGGGACGCGGGAGGCGGGCGCGCCCATCCAGCTCGTGGCGCCGCAGGCGGGAGCCCTGCTCGTCGCCGGCTCCACGGCCGAATTGGAATGGGCGCCGAGCGGGTCCTTCCCTCTCCTGCCTGGAGTTGAGGAGTGGGAGGCGTTCCTCAGCCTCGACGGCGGCGCGACCTATCCGATGCGGATCACGCCGCATCTGGACCAGGATCTCCGCCGGATCCGCTTCCAGGTCCCTCCCATCCCCACGGCGGACGCCCGCATCCTCCTGCGCTTCGGCGACGAGCGCCGGGAGGCCGTCGTCGAGTTGCCGGAGCGGTTCGCGATCACGGTTTCTCCGGTCGCTCCCCCGGTTTTGGAGCGGCCCCGCCGAGCCTTCACCGCGGGTGAGCCAGCCCTCCCCGGTCACGCCGGAGTCGTCGCCTGGGTGGAAGGCTCGCGCCGCGGTGGTGGGCTGCGTCAGGTGGTCGCGGCCGAGCGGCCCGGCCTCCAGGCGCGGCCCGATCTGACCGCGACGCACGACGAAGCCGCCGTGCTCGTCTCCGGGCCGGCTCCGCCACAGCCTCCGAGTCGCCTCCCGGTCACCAGCGTGGCCGCAGCCCCGTCCGCCCGCCGTGCGGCGTTGTCACGCGCCGGGACGGGCCCTTCTCTCTTCTTCGACATCCTCCTCCTCACCCAGCGGCAGAACGAATAAGGCCAGGCGCGCTTCTCGCCTGGTCGATCGTCATGGCGGGCCGTCTCCAGTGGGCAGCCCGATCGTTCAATGCTTTGCGAAGGAGGAGTTTTCCCCATGCGTGTTTTCAGGACCGTCCGTTCCGGATCTGTCTTCTTTGCTCTCTTCCTGCTCCTGCTCGCCGCCGCTCAGGCGCAGACGCCCGGCATCGGGGCGATCCGCGGGCAGGTCCGCGATCAGTCGGGCGCGCCTGTGGCCGGTGCCGAGGTCACGGTCACCAACGAGGCGACCGGCTTCTCGCGCACGGCGCGCACCGACGCCCAGGGCCTCTACACGATCCCCGAGCTGCCGTTGACCGGGACCTGGCGCATCCGCGTCGCGCACGAGGGGCTCGCGCCGCAGGAGCGGGGGGGAATCCAGCTCCGTGGCGGCCAGACGGCGGCGATCGACGTGGTGCTCAACCCCGCCGCGGTCGAGGCCGCGATCACCGTCTACGGCACGGCGGAAGGGGTGCAGTCCGATTCGCCGCAACTCGGCAACCGCTTCGACGCCCAGAAGATCCAGGAGACGCCGATCCTGGGCCGCAAAGTCACCTCGCTGCCGCTGCTCAACTCGGCGGTGCGCTCGGCCCGCGGCACCGGCGACCTGTTCCTCGGCGAGACCCTGTTCGTGATCGACGGCGGCGGCCGGCGGCAGCAGTCCTTCACGGTGGACGGCAGCACGGCGGACGACGCCTGGGGCCGGCAGACGATCTTCACCGCCATCCCCCTCGCCTCCATCCAGGAATTCACCGTCCTCACCAACAGCTTCTCGGCGGAGTACGGGCGCAGCGCCGGCGGCGCCATCAACCTCGTGACCCGCACGGGCACCAACGATTTCCACGGCGATCTCGTGGCCCTCTCGCGGCCCGGCGGGCTGCAGTCGAAGGCGCCGGTCACCCAGCAAAAATCGCACGACGAGCTCAAGCAGGGGAGCGGCGCCTTCGCGGGTCCCATCGTGCGCGACCGCGCCTACTGGTCCGTCGCCGGCGAGTACAACGACCAGGATCGCGACTCCGTCATCACCTCGCCGCTCGCTCCCGGCGTGTTCACCGGGAACTACAAGCAGAAGCTGTTCTTCGGCCGCGTCGATCTGGACCTCAACGCGCAGCACCACCTGTTCGCCCGCTTCTCGCTCGACCATTTCACCGACACCAACCCCCAGGACGTGGTGGGCGGCAACACGCTGCCGAGCGCCGGCCGGACGTTCCGGCGCAACACCCAGGCCGCGCAGCTCGGCGATACCGCCGTGCTCGGCGCCAACGCCTTCAACGACGCGCGGCTGGTCTGGCAGGACGGGGACCCCATCACGCAGTTCGATCCGTTGAGCCCCTCCACCCAGTTCGTGCGGACCGGCGTCTCGACCGAAGGGGAATCGCGCTTCGCCAAGCTCACGAACCGGCAGGAGCAACTCGCCGATACGGTCTCCCTGTCGCTGGGCAGCCATCTGCTCAAGATAGGCGGCGATTACGAGCACTCCCGCTCGGGAGGCAACGGCCAGGAATTCGGCTCTCCGTTCGTCCTCGGCCAGTTCACCTTCAAGCCGGGGATCTCCGCCGCCATCCCCACCTCGCAGCTTACGATCAACGACGTGCAGCGGTTCACCCAGGGGTTCGGCAATGTCCACTATTCGGTGGGCGAGAATCTCTGGTCGCTCTTCGCCCAGGACGACTACCGCCTGCGCAGCAACCTCGTCCTCAACCTCGGCGCGCGCTATGACCGGCAGAGCCTGACGGACGACACGAACAACGTCGCGCCGCGGCTCGGCTTCGCCTGGAACCCGGGCAACGATCCGCGCACGATCGTGCGCGGCGGCTACGGGGTCTATTATTCGGAGGTCCAGGCCAACATCGACGCCGGTTGGGAGCTCGCCGGCCCGACGGGGTTCTTCACCTTCAGCGCGGCGCCGGGTCAGCTCGGATTCCCGACCTCGCTGCAGCCGCTGCCCGCCTTTCCACCGGGAGCGGTGCTGCCGCCGCGCGACATCACCGTCCGGCCGGGGCGCGCCAGTTTTTATAATCAGTTTTTCGACGTCTCGAAGCTCCTCGGCGGCTATCCGGACAGCTTCATCAATCCGCGCACCGTCCAGGCGACGCTCGGCGCCGAGCGCGAGATCGGGGTGCACTGGTTCCTGAGCCTCGACGGCGTGCACGCCCAGACCACGGACATCCCGCGCAACCTCGACCTCAACGCGCCGTCGGAATTCGTCCGCACCGCCCCGGGACAGATCCGCCCGGCGGCCGTGGCCGACGCCACCCGTCCGATCACCCCGCTCCCCAACGGCTACCGCCGTATCCTGGTGACCGTCAACAATGGTGAGAGCAGGTACGACGGCCTGCAGCTCAATCTCCGCAAAGACTTCGCGGCCCGGGGCCAGATGCTCTTGAGCTACACCTGGTCGCACACCCGCAACAACGTCGAGCCCGACGCGCCGGGCGGCGATCCCAACGACGTGCACCAGCTCGGCAAGGAGTGGGCCGACAGCCTCCTCGACCAGCGCCACCGCGCCGTCCTGAGCGGCTGGGTGGGCCTGCCGTTGGAGCTGCGCTTCGGCGGCGTCGCCGAGTACGGCACGGGCCGTCCCTTCAACATCACGACCGGCGTCGACAACAACGGCGACGGCGCGAACACGGATCGCCCGGTGATCAATGGGCACGTGATCGGCCGCAACGCCGGGCGCGGCGACGATCTCTATCAGCTCACCCTGTTCCTGGAGCGTGACTTCCCCATCGGCTTCGGCAGGCTCGGGCTGCGCGCCGAGGTCTTCAACGTCACCAATCACCAGAACGTGGTGGGCTTCAACAGCGTCTTCGGCAACGACCCCACGGGCAAGCCGCTGGCAACGTTCGGCCAGCCGCTCGGCGGCCTCGCCAACGTCGATCCGAGCCGCCAGTGGCAGTTCCAGGCACGGTTGCGGTTCTAGATGTCCGATCTTCTCCTGGCCGTGCGGAAGATCGCCAAGAGCTACGGCCCGCGCCGGGTGCTCGACGCGGTGAGCTTCACCGTGCGGCCGGGCGAGGTGCTCGGCCTGATCGGCCCCAACGGCGCGGGCAAGACGACGCTCTTCGAATGCCTCGCCGGCGTGCTCCCCGCCGATGCCGGCGAGGTCCGCGGCCCGGCCGGCCGCGCCCTCTCTCCGGCCGAGCGGAGCGGGATGATGTTCTACGTCCCCGACGGCATCGCGCCGTGGCCGGACCAGCCTGTCTGCCGCGTCCTCCTCTTTTTCCGTGACCTCTGGGGCGTGACGGCGGGGCGGGTGGCCGCCGTCGCCGGCGCGCTGCAGCTCCGCACCCTGCTCGGCGCGCCCGTGCGCTCGCTCTCCAAGGGCGAGCGCAAGCGGTTCCTCATCGCCCTCGGGCTCCTCGCGCCGCAGCCCCTGCTGATGCTCGACGAGCCGTTCGACGGCCTCGACCTGCGCCAGACGCGGGAGGCGACCACCATCCTCCGCGGCGAGGCGGCGCGCGGCCGCACGCTTTTCCTTTCGATCCACCAGCTCACCGACGCCGGCCGCGCCTGCGACCGCTTCGTGCTCCTCGCCGGCGGCAGGGTGGCAGGCGAGGGGACGCTCCCCCATCTCCGCGAGCGGGCCGGGGTCGCCCATCTCCCCGATACGGGTGTCGAGGAGGTGTTCCTCGCGCTCACGTAGGGCTTTTGCCCTCTTCGCCCTGGAGTGGCGGGAGCTGCTCGCGTCGCGTGCCTGGTGGCTGCTGCTGGCCCTCACCGGCCCGCTGGTGGGCCAGGCCCTTATCACCGCGGTCGAGACCTATGCCGAGGTGAGCGGGGGTGCCGGCGATGGCGGCGGGACCGGCGGGCCGGCGGCGCTGGCGCAGGGGTTGAGCCCGCTCGACGGCCTCGTGGTACCGACGCTGGGCGCCTACGCCCTGGTGGCGACCTTCCTCCTGCCCTTCGTCGCGATCCGTCTGGTCGCCACGGAGCGGGAAAGCGGCGCCGGCAAAATCCTGGTGCAATCGATCCTATCGCCGGCCGGCCTGGCCGTGCGGCTCGCCGTGAAGGCGGGCGTGCTCCTGCTCGGCTGGCTCGTGGCCTGGATTCCTGGTCTCCTCGCCCTCCTCCTCTGGCTCGGCTATGGCGGCCACCTCGACGGCGGCGAGACCGCCAACGTCGTCCTCGGCCATCTCCTCCACGCCCTGCTGACGATCGGGGTCGCCGTGGCCGCCGCCGCGGTCTGCCGCAGCAGCTCGAGCGCTGCCATCGTGACCCTCGGCTTCACGGTGGGCACCTGGGCGCTCGCCTTCGTCGCCGAGGGGCGGGAGGGGCTCCTTGCCCGCCTCGCTCCGTTCACTCCCGAGGCGGCGCTGCGCACGTTCGAGCACGGCGAGCTGCGCCTGGCCATGGTGACCATCCTGGTCCTCGCGAGCCTGGCCGGATTCGCTTTCGCGGGGCTCTGGCTCGACCCGTTCCGCCCCGTCCCGTCGCGCGCCGTGCGCTCGGCGATCCTCGTCCTGCTCACCCTGGGCGGCGCGGGGCTCGCCGCGTCGTGGCGCCAGGGCTGGGACCTGGCCGAGGACCGGCGCAATTCATTTCCGCGCGCCGACGAGGCGGCCCTCCGGTCTCTCCGGCAGCCGGTCCGCGTCACCGTCCACCTCTCGCCCGAGGATCCCAAGCGGACCGACCTCGAAACGAACGTCCTCGCCAAGCTGCGCCGGGTGCTGCCGGATTTCGCCGTCACCTACGCGGCGCAGAGCCGCTCGGGCCTGTTCGAAAGTCCGGAGAGCCGATACGGCGAGGTCTGGTACGCCGTGGGACCCCGGCGAGCCCTGCTGCGGTCGACGACCGAGCCGATCGTCCTCGCGAAGCTCTATGAGCTCGCCGGCGTGCCGGCGCCGGCGAGGGCGTCCGAACCGTCGTATCCCGGCTATTCTCGCGCCGCGTCCCCGCGGGGCGCGGCGCCCCTGTTCTACATCGTCTGGCCCCTCGCCGTGGGCCTGGCTTTTGCCGCATCGCGCGGCCGTTGGAGGTCGTCTTGCAGAAATCTCATCTGATCGCCCTTGCCGTCCTGGCCCTCGCCAGGCTGTCTCCTCCCCTCGCCGCCCAACCCACTCCGCCGGCCAAACCGCCCGCGGCCGTGCGCCTGGACCTCGCGAGCGAAAAGGCGGGCGGCGAGCCGTCGCGCTTCCTCGCCGTCGTCGGCGACTGGTCGATCACCACGGACGACGGCAAGAAGGTCCTGCTGGTGGATGGCCGGCAGTGGAAGAAGGGGCAGCCGGCCGGCGGGCTGGCGGACAAGGCCCGCGCCATCTATGGCTCGCGCCATGAGGAGTTCATCGACAACGTGAAAGCGTTCGCCTACTTCCCCTACGCCGTGGCCAGGGAGGTCGACGACTTCCGCGATGGCGAGATCTCGGTCCGCTTCAAGCTCCTTGGCGGCGTCCTCGATCAGTGCGCCGGCATCCTTTTCAATCTCAAGCCGAACGGCGATTATCTGACCGTCCGTTTCAACGGCAAGGAGGACAACCTGGTGTTGTGGACCTTCGACAAGGGGAAGCGGAGCTTCGTCAAGAAGGGGGTCAAGGAGGTCCACATTCCCTACAAGGAGTGGCACGCGATCAAGATCGTGGTCCACGGCACCCAGCTCGCAGGCTGGCTCGACGGCGAAAAGCTTCTCGACTACACCCTCGCCGCCCCGGTCTCGGGCAAGGTCGGCGTCTGGTCGAAGACCGACAGCATCAGCGAATTCGCGGACTATGCGGTGACGCCGGAAGGGAGGTGAGGCGAAGGCGTTGCGGACCGCAGAAGAGAGGCCGCCCCTCTCGAGGAGGAGGCGAACCCGCCTGGCAAAGGGACAGGTCCGCCAGCGAAAGGGACGGCCTCACTTCTGCGGTCCGAACGGTCATGCGAAAGCCTCAGAAGACGTAGCGGATACGGCCGGCAAGGGTCCGCGGCGGGATCACGTGGGTGCCACCGAAGACGGACTGGAAGTTGTAGAGACCCTTCTTGTCGGCGAGGTTCAGGACGTCGAGCTGCACCTCGAGGGGCAGACCGTACTTCTGGAGCCGGGCGCCCAGCGAAGCGTTCCAGAGGGTGCGCGGCCGGATGCGCTGCGGGTCCTGGTCGAAGCGGATGAAGGGGGCCGCGTAGGCGGTATCCGGGCTCGAGAGGACGTCCGCGAGGGTGCCGGCGTCGGTCACCAGGCCTGAGTCGTAGCGCTGGGTGACGCCCAGCCAGAAGCCGGTCCGCGGAATGTCCCAGAAAACGCCGAGCTGCTCCTGGAGGTCCTGATCGTGATCGATCAGGAACGACCCGCCGGCGAGGGTGTCGAGCGCGCCGGCGTCGAGGAAGAGGCCGCCGACGAAGGGGTTGATGTAGAGGGCATGGACGTGGCCGACCGAGAGGTAGCCGCGCAGGCCGTTCCAGGGTCCGCCGTCGAGCCGGGCGTTCCAGCCGTTCAGGTCCCCGCCCTTGAAGTTGAGCGGGAAGACGATGCCGGTGTTGAAGAACTGGTCCTGGTCGGCCGCGTTCACCACCTTCCGCTTCCAATAGGAGAGGTCGAGCCGCAGGGCGGAGCCGAGCCCCTGCTGGAGGCCGAAGTTGTAGGAGTTGTGCCGCTCGGAGACGTTGAAGAGATGCCCCCCGCCGAGCTGGCTGTTGTCCTGCAGCACGGGAGGCACGAGCGTGGCCGCGGCCGCCGAGGAGGAGAGCAGGATGTTCTCGTACTCCGGGGTGATGAACATCCGGTCATAGGCGGCCCGGAGGACCGTCTTGGTGGCCGGGATGTAGTAGGCGAGGCCCACGCGAGGCTGGAGCAGCTTCTCCGTTTCGAAAAGGTTGTTATGGTCGTAGCGCAGGCCGGCGTTGACCGTCAGGTTCTGCCAGCGCAGAGTGTCCTGGACGTAGCCCGCGTAGTACTGGCCCGTCCGCTCGCCGTTGAAGTTGAAGAAGTCGCCGCCCCGCGTCAGGTCGAAGGGAGCGAGGTTGGGGTTGTAGCCGTCGGCCTCGGGATCGTTGAGGCCGGGATCGGTGATGCCGAAGCGGAAGGACTCGCGGATCGGGAAGCGCTTGGCCTGCACCCCGGCCTTGAGCTCGTTGCCGCCCACCGCCTTCGACAGCGACAGGTTGGTCCCCTGGTTCTGGAGCGAGCGGTTCTGGTCGGCGATGACCGGCGTGTCGTTCTGTGAGCCGGTCAGCCGGAGCTTGTTGTCGCGGCCGTAGACCTGGCCGTCGAAGACCCAGCCGGCGGCGGCCACGTGCTGGTAGCCGAGGTTCAGGTTCCAGTCCTGCGAGGAGACTCGCTGGTTCTGCCCCGCCTCCTGCTGCGAGGGGAGGTTGGTCACGTCGCGGTCCGTCTTGCCGCCGCTCCCGGTCAGCCGGAAGGAGTCGGACCCGGCGGCCGAGAGGGAGTCCCAGCGGCCGAAGAGCCGGCGGGTGTTGCCGTGGTTGTGGAAGTTGTCGAAGGAGACCGGATCGAGGAAACGATCGGATTTCGAGGCATCGAGGTCGAAGAAGAGACCGGAACGGGATCCTCCCCAACCCGCCGCCACCGCCCCCTCCAGGGTCGAGTAGCGCGCCGCGCCGACCCCCACGTCGCCGTGGAAGCCGTTGTGTCCGAGCGCGGAGCGGGTGGTCAGGTTGATGACGCCGTTGGCCTTCTCCCCGAACTCGGCGGGGATGCCGCCGGTGACGATCTCGATCCCCTCGGCGATCGCCGGGTTGAGCGAGTTGGAGAAGGTGATGCCCACCTGGTCGCCGATCGGCTGGCCGTCGATCACCAGGAGCTGCTGCGAATGGCCACCCTGGAAATGGTAGCGGCCGTTCTCGTCCTGGCTGAAGCCGGGGGCGGAGAGGACGATCGCCTCGAAAGCGCGCGAAGCGACCGGCGCCGCGAAACGGCGCACCAGCGACTTGTCGACGTCGACGTGGGACGAGGAGTCGTCGGTCTCCAGGGCGACGCTCTCCTTCTCCGCGGTGACCGTGGTCGAGCCGGAGAAGGAGGGGGTCATCTCGACCTTCTGCTCCACCGGCACGCTGCCGCGGACCTCGACGTCAGTGTGGAACTCCCCGAAGCCCTCGAGCGAGGCCCGGAGATGGTAGGGGTTGTTGGGGACGTTGTAGAAGATGAAGGAGCCGTCGGCGCCCGAGACCGTCTGTTGTGACGAGCCGGTGAGATCGTTGGCGAGCGTCACGGTGACACCGGGCAGGGGCGCGCCGGCGGGATCGACGACCTTGCCACGGATCTGCCCTGCCCAGGCGACGGCCGGCAGGGCGAGCACAAAGAGGACAGCGGCGAGCCTGCAGGTCAGGGCTCTGCCGATGAATCGGTTTTGCACGTTCATCGAACCTCCAGGAAAGGACAAGGCCTTTCAGATGTTTCGTTCGTGAGCCCACGTCAGACGAGCGCGGGCAGCGAGCCGCTTCACAGAAGCGGACTGCTTGGAAATGCGAACGGAACAGAGGTCAGACGGACGGCGGGCCGCGGGCGCCGCGGGGGGCGGCGCAACGCTCACGCAGGAGGGGAGTGGAGACGAGCCCGCGGAATCCCGCCATCGAGGGCGTGGCGAGGAGCGCTACGGCGGCGAGGTGGGCACCACCCGTCCGCAGTTGATGCAGGCAGTAGGGGCAGAGCGGCCGCTGGCCGGCCTGGAATTGCTCGAGGTGCCGCGGAGCGTTCGGGCCCTGCGCACAGTGGGAGTAATGCCCATCCTCTGCGGTGTCGAGAAGGTTGTGCCACTCCCCCGCCGGGTGCAGGTCGAGGGCACCCACCAGAACGACAACCGCCAGGACGAAGACCCAGGGGGTCCGTCTCGTGAGCATGGTCCGGTATCCTAGCAGACTTCTTGCGCAAGCGTCCAACGTCAACTTCGAGCGCGGTGCGACGTGGCCGCGCCTCTCACCGTCCCGCCAGCCGTGCCACGGCGGCGATCAGCTCGGAGGGATCGACCGGCTTGGCGAGATGGGTCTGGAAGCCCGCCTCCAGGGCGCGCTCCCGGTCCTCGGTCCGCGCGTAGGCGGTGAGCGCCGCGGCGGGGACGTCGCGGCCGTGGCCCGCCTCGCGGGCGCGCACCTTGCGGATGAACGAGTAGCCGTCCTCGAAGGGCACGCCGATGTCGGAGACCAGGACGTCCGGCACCGCGGCGTCGAACGAGGCCAGGGCCTCGGGCACCGTGGCGAAGGCCGACACCTCGGCGCCGCACTGCTCCAGGGCCAGCACCAGCAGGTCGCGGGTGTCGGCCTCGTCCTCCACCACCAGCACGCGCAGGTCCTTGAGCAGGCCGGGCAGGTTCCAGACGTGTTGCGCCGGCGGCCCGGGCCGCCGGTCGGCCGTGTGCTCGTCCGTCGCCGCGGCGCGCAGCGGGATGCTCACTCTGAAGATGGCCCCCTGCCCCTCGCCGGCGCTGTCCACCTCCACCGTGCCGCCGTGCAGCTCCACCAGGTGGCGAACGATGGAGAGCCCCAGCCCGAGACCGCCGTGGGAGCGGGTGAGGGTGCTCTCGGCCTGGCGGAAGCGGTCGAAGACGTAGGGGAGGAAGTCGGTGCGGATGCCGATCCCCGAATCGCTCACCTGGATGACGGCGTGCGGCCGCGACTCCCAGAGACGGACCTCCACCCGGCCGTCACGGGGGGTGAACTTGATCGCATTGGAGAGCAGGTTCCAGACCACCTGCTGCAGCCGGTCGCTGTCGCCCAGGACGGGGCTCGCCAGGGGCGCCAGCGAGACGACGAGCCGGATCGCCTTGGCGTCCGCCGCCGGCCGCACGCTGTCGAGGGCGGCGTCGATGATGCGCGACATCTCCACCGGCTTGAAGTCGAGGCGCAACTTGCCTGTGATGATGCGCGAGACGTCCAGCAGGTCGGCGATGAGCTGGGCCTGGGCGCGGGAGTTGCGCTCGATGGTCTCCAGGGCGCGGGCGCTGGCGGCATCGTCCAGCTTGCCCGTGCGCAGCACCTGCACCCAGCCCAGGATGGCGTTGAGCGGCGTGCGCAGCTCGTGGGAGAGGGTGGCCAGGAACTCGTCCTTGATGCGGTTGGCCTCCTCGGCGTGTTTGCGCGCCGCCTGCTCCAGGACGAGCAGCCGGGCCCGCTCCTGCTCCGCCCACTCGCGCACCCGGATCTCCTTCTTGAGTTCCTGGTTGGCCACCGACAGCTCGGCGGTGCGGCGCTCCACCAGCACCTCCAACTCGTCGTACATGGTCTGCAGCGCCGCGTTGGCACGCGCCAGCTCGGCCGTGCGCTCCTCCACCTTGCGGCGCAGGCTCACCTTTTCGATGGCATTGTGCACCGCGTGCTGCAGCCGGTCGCGGGCGACGGCGCCTTTGAGCAGGTAGTCCTGAGCGCCGCCCTTCATCGCCTCCACCGCCACCGCCTCGTTGCCCTGCCCGGTGAGGACGATGACCGGCAGCAGCTTCTGGTCGGTAAGCCGGGAGAGGAACTCCAGGCCGTCCACGTCCGGCAGCTTGTAGTCGAGGAGCAGGCAGTCGGGCCGCTCCTCCTGCGCCATCCGCAGCCCCTCTTCGCCGAGATCCGCCTCCAGGAACTCGTAGGAGTGCTCGCTGTCCTGAGACAGCATGCGCTTGTAGACCTCCCGGTCCTCCGGACTGTCGTCGACGATCAGGATGCGGCACGGCGCGTCGGAGCTCATGCGGGTCTCACGGCACCTTCGGGAGGATGACGACCTCGAACCAATAGCCGTTGAGGCGCTCGATGGCCTTCATGAAGCCGTCGAGGTCCACCGGCTTCTGGACGTAGCTGTTGGCGCCGCAGCGATAGCACACCTCGACGTCCCGGTCGTCCTTGGAGGTGGTGAGCACGATGACCGGGATCTGCTTCAGATCGGGATCGTTCTTGATCTCGGAGAGCACCTCCCGGCCATCCGTGCCGGGCAGGTTGAGGTCGAGCAGGATGACGCCCGGCCGGGGGGCCTTCTCCGGGCCGGCGAAGCGGCCCCGCCGGTGGAGGAAGTCGAGAGCCTCGTCGCCGTCGGCACAGCGATAGATCGGGTTCTTGAGCCCCGACCTGCGGAAGGCGCGTTCGGTGGTCTCGTAATCCTCGGGGCTGTCCTCCACGAGCAGGATGGGCTGGCTGAGCGTTTCAGGCACTTACGTCTCCTCTTGCAGCGTGAAATAGAACGTCGTCCCCTCGCCGGGGGACGATTCGAGCCAGATCCGGCCATGATGACGCTCGACGATTTTTTTGACAATGGTCAGCCCGGCGCCGGTGCCGCCGCCGAACTTGTCGCGGCCGTGCAGGCGCTTGAAGATGCGGAACACGGCGTCGTGGTGCTTCTCCGGAATGCCGATGCCGTTGTCACGGACGTAGAAGACGGGCGGCCGGGAGCCGTTCTTCATTCCGATCTCCACCCGCTTCTGCGGCTTGTCGTTGTACTTCACGGCGTTGACGATGAGGTTGGAGAAGATCTCCCCCACCCGCGCCCGGTCGGCGCGCACCTTCGGCAGCGGCTTCGGGATGCGCACTTCGACCCCCTCCTCCTGGAGGGTGATGGCGAGGGAGTCCAGCACCCCGGCGACGGTCTCGTTCAAGTCCACGCGGTCCATGGCCAGGTCGACCCGGCCGAGGCGGGAGAACTGGAGGAGGGAGTCGATGAGGGTCTCCATGCGGCGGGTCAGCCGCATCAGCGTCTCCAGCTTGGAGCGCCCTTCGTCGTCGAGCTTGCCGGCGTAGTCTTCGAGCAGGAAGTTGGAGAAGTTGTGGATGCCGCGCAACGGCTCCTTGAGGTCGTGGGAGGCGATGTAGGCGAAATCGTCCAGCTCCTTGTTGCTCTGGTGGAGCTCCTCGTTGCGCCGCGCCAACTCGCGCGTGCGTTCGTCGACCCGCCGCTCCAGCTCCTCCTTGGCCTCCTGGAGCGCGGAGTCGCGCTGCTGGATCTGGCCCAGCATCTGGTTGAAGGCGTCGACGAGCTGGCCCAGCTCGTCGCTGCCTCGCTTCTCGGCGCGCAGCGAGTAGTCCTGCTGCTCGGAGACCGCCCGGGCCGTCTTCGAGAGGTCCAGGATCGGCCCGGAGACGAGGCGTAGAAGGCGCGAAGAGAGGAGCAGGGCCGCGAGCCCGGAGGCGAGGAAGACCGTGCCGACGGTGAGCGCCTGCACCTTGATCCGGCTCGTCAGCTCGGAGAGGTCGCTGCGCAGGTAGACCGTACCAATCCTCTCGCCCTTGAGCTCGACGGGGCGGAAGACGGCGAGCCCCCCGGATACGAACCCGGCGCCGTCCTTCGCGGGCTGGGCCGGAAACTCCACCCCCGACCCCTGCGGGTATTGGGCGAAGAGCCGGCCCTTCTTGTCGTAGAGGGCAG
Source organism: Thermoanaerobaculum sp. (assembly GCA_021154885.1). Lineage (GTDB taxonomy): Bacteria > Acidobacteriota > Thermoanaerobaculia > Multivoradales > UBA5704 > DATARR01. The sequence continues at coordinate 149,685 of JAJKHS010000116.1, read as the reverse complement.
CGGCGACGATCGTCTTGCGGGCACTCAACGAGCGCAGCGTTTCGGCCCCGGTGCCCCGGTCCCCGAAGCTCAGGGCCGCGGTGCTGTTCTGGGCCACGATCTGCGCCAGTATCTTCAGGTCGTCCTTCATCTCCTCCTTGAACCGCTCGACGTTGAAGAAGATCAGTGCCGAGCCAGCGAACAGCAGCGTGCCGCCGGTCGTCAGCAGGGCGATCAGCATCAGCTTCTGCCGGATCGGGACGTTGCGCAGCGGCATGGTCAGGGCCTGCCCTTGACGTGCCTGGCCAGCGCCAGCAGCTTGGAGCTGATCTTGATCCCCACTCGCTCGGCCGCCTCCTGGTCGATCTCGAAGCGGACCTTGGAGCCTTCGAGGATGAAGTTGATCATCCCGCCATCATCCAGGAACCCCGGCGTGTCGCCCACCGTCAGCACGGGAGCGTCGCGCACGGCGACGAGGATTTGGGGCAGCCGGTCCCGCTCGGAGCGGCTGACGAACAGCACGTGGCAGGCCGCGGGGTTGTTCAAGGTGTCGACGCGCAGCAACTGCAGCCGGCGTCCTCCAACCTCCTCGTCCATCAATGAGCGCAGGATCTTGCCGAACGGGTCCTGCCCCAGGACGCAGATCTTCAGCGGGCTGCGCTCGTCCGCGAACGCCTTGGGCGGCCACTCCACGAATTTGGTGAAGTTGTAGAGGAATGCCGCCTTGACGGCGTACTCCGAGGCCGCGATGTCGGCGGCGGCCCGCGCGGCAAGGGGCAGGGCCAGCGCCTCGGCGAAAAAGAGCAGCAGCAGGGCCTTCTTGCTCGCCCTCAGAAGTGCCATGTCACCTTTCCGTAGACGCTGCGCTGCACCGCTTCGACGAACGGGCTCGGCGCGAACTCGACGTGATGCGCGTGCAGCAGGTTCTGCCCGACGAGCGCGAGCTTCAGCCGCTCGCCCCAATGCCAGCCCAGGTGCACGTCCAGCTCGGTGTATGCCGCGACCCGGGGGGACGGCAGCTCGCCGACGTAGCGCAGCCAGCCGTCGAGCTCGAAGCCGCCGGGCAGGTCCATCACCGAGCGCAGCGACCAGCGGCTGTGGGGATCGTCCCCCGACAGCTTGCCGCCCGTGGGATCGCCGCTGTCCGGCGCGAGGCGCAGATGCTTGCCGAACCAGACGTAGCCGGCGTGCAGGCGCCACCACGGGGCCGGCTGCCAGCTCGACCGCAGCTCGAGCCCCCAGGCGTCGGCGCCGAGCTTGTTGCCGAACACGAACTGCCCGGTACCCGCGACCGGCTCGAAGGTGCGCAGATGATCGTAGACGTCGTAGAAGGCCGCCGCGTCCACCAGCAGGTCCGACGTCGGCTGTATCCGGTAGCCGAGCTCGTAGGCCAACAGCTCTTCGGAGACGAATCCCCGGTTGCCGCTGAGCACGGGATTGCCGTTGGGAGCGAGGAAGACGGCGTCCTCGTCGAAGCGGGTGGGCGTGCGCACGGCCCGCGAGACGGCGGCCCAGAGGGTATGCCGGTCGTCGGGGGTCCAGGCGGCGCGGACGCTCGGCTGCACCTCCAGGCCCGAGTAGTCGTTGTACTCGAATTTCGAGCCGAGGGTGAGACGCAGGCGGTCCGGCACCAGTGCGATCTCGTCCTGCACGAAGGAGCTGAAGAGGTTGAGCGTGCGGTGGTCCGGGATGAACGCCACCACTTGGCTGTTGGTCACCTCGTCGCGAGTGACCCGGGAGCCGAGGCCCCAGACCACGTCCTGCCGCCGGCCCATGGGGAAATGGTGCTGGAAGTCGGCGTCCAGGGTGTCGCGGTGCTCCTCGAAGTAGGCGGGGGTCCGCCGGTGGCTGCGATCGAAATAGACCTGGAGGTCCATGCTGGAGCCGGCGGCGAGGGTACGCTTCCAGCGCCCCAGGAGGTTGCCGCCGTCGAGGTCGGTGTCCTGGGGGCGGCTGACCTCGCTGTAGCCGCCGTTGTAGAGGTCTCCCTGCAGGGTGAAGGTGCCGGCGCCGGCGTCGTCCCGGTCCACCCGGAACCCCCCCTGCGTGCGTCGCAGGGAGTCGTGGACGCTACCGCCCTGCTCGAGATCGAGCGCGCTGCGGGAGTAATACTTGCCGTAGGCGCGGTAGTAGGTGCCGGCCCCCAGCTTGCCGCCCCAGCGGACGCTGCCCAGGTCGGTCTCGTTGCCCGCGCCGGCCGTCACCAGACCACCCTGGGTCGCCTTCGCGCTCCTGGTGATGATGTTGATCACGCCGTTGACCGCGTTGGCCCCCCACAGCGTGGCGCCGGGGCCCCGGATCACCTCGATGCGGTCGACGTCCTCCAGCAGCACGTCCTGCACGTCCCAGAACACGCCCGAGAACAGGGGCGTGTAGACGCTGCGGCCGTCGATCAGCACCAGCAGCTTGTCGGCGGTGGCGAAGCTGGAGTTGAAGCCGCGGGAGCTGATGGCCCAGGTGTGGCCGTCGGACTGGGCGACGTGCAGGGAAACGCTGAGCCGCAGGGCGTCGGGCAGGTTGGTGACCCCCGAGCGGCGGAGGTCCTCGCCGGTGATGACGGTGATGGCCGCCGCCGCCTTCGACAGCCGCTCGCTGCGCCGCGACACCGAGGTGACGTCGATCTCCATCAACTGCTCGATGCTGAGCTGCTTGAGCTCGGCGGGCTCGACCGGCGGCTCCTCCTGAGCGGGGGCGGGCGCCGCCAGGCCCGACAGGAGCAGACATCCGAGGAGCGGGCCGAACCAGCCGGCGCCGCGCCTTTCCTTACAACTCCATGGCAAGAAATTCATGGGTCAAGAGCCTCGCGATCCAATATACAGAGTGCCACGCGAGGGGCTGCAAGGAGCACGCCAGAGCCCGTCAGGGCGGACCGGCGCCCGCCAGCAGACGATGGAGGGCGTCGAGGTCGGCGGGCTTGGTCAGATGGGCGTCGAACCCCGCTTCCAGAGCGCGACGCCGGTCGTCGTCCTGTCCGTAGCCGGTGAGGGCGATGAGGTAGACCGAGGGAGCCTCGGGAGCGGCACGCAGGGCCCGGGCCACACCATATCCGTCCATGGCGCCGGGCAGCCCGATGTCGCACAGGATCACGTCCGGGTGGAAACTGCGGGCTTTCTCCAGGCCGGAGGCGGCGTCGAAGGCGACCTCGACCTCGTGGCCGGCGAGCTCGAGCAGCAGCGCCAGGCTCTCGGCGGCATCGGTGTGGTCCTCGATCACCAGGCAGCGCCGAGGGATTGGCGGGCCTGCGCTTCGTTTCCGCTCGGTCATGGCAGCCTCCTCCACCGCGGCCCGCCGCGGCAGCCGCAGCGCGATCTCCGATCCCCGGCCCGGCCCCGGGCTGGCGGCGTCGACGGCGCCGCCGTGCAGCTCCGCGAGGGCTTTGACCAGCGCGAGACCCAGACCCAGGCCGCCGCGGCCGTGCACCGGGTTGCGCGCGGACTGGCTGAACGGCTCGAAAAGCCGGGCGAGGAGCTCCGGCTCCATGCCGATACCGGTGTCGCGCACGGTCAGCAACACGCTGCCCCGCTCCGGCTCTTCCCTGAGGGCGACCGCGATCCGCCCGCCGGGCTGGGTGAACTTCCTCGCATTATGGAGCACATTGCCCACCGCCTGGGCGAGTCGGGTGGCATCGGCGTCGATCCACACGGGTGCGGCGGGCAGGTCGACGTCGAGCCCGAGCCCCGCGGCCTCGATCGCCGGACGCTGGTCCTCCACCGTCGTGCGGACCGACTCCACGAGGTCGATCCGCGCGAGCTGAAGCTCGATCTTGCCGCGGGAGATGCGGGCCACGTCCAGCAGGTCGTCGACCAGCCGGGTGAGATGGCTCAACTGCCGCTCGGCGGTCTGGTGCGCCCTGTCGCGCTGCTCGGTGCTGAGACCGGGGTTCTTGAGGAGGTGGAGGCAGTTGCTGATGGGAGCGAGCGGGTTGCGCAGCTCATGGCCGAGCAGCGCCAGGAACTCGTCCTTGCGGCGGGCGGCCTCGAGCAGCGCGGCCTCGGCCGCCTTGCGGTCGGAGATGTCGCGGTCGATCCCCGAAGCACCCACCAGCCGGCCGGCAGCGTCGTAGACCGGGGAGACTGTCACCGAGACGGCGAGCTGCCGGCCGTCCTTGCGCACCCGGACGGTCTCGAAGGTCTCGACCTGGATCCCCTGCCTGAGCTTTTCAAAGGCCGCCGGCAACTCGCCACGCCGCTCCAGCGGCACGATCAGGTCCATCGGCCGGCCGACGGCCTCCTGCGCCGAGTAGCCGTACATCCTCTCCGCCCCGGCATTCCAGCTCGTGATCACGCCGTCGAGGCTGTTGCCGATGATGCCGTCCAGGGACGACTCGACAATGCGGGCGAGCCGGGTCGCATGCGACTGCGCCTGCTTCAGCTCGCCGATGTCGAGGAAGGTGAGGACGACGCCGTCGATGACGTCCTCGACGGTCCGGTAGGGGAGGATCCGGAGCAGGTACCAGCCCGGGCCGTCCTCGATCCGCACCTGGCGCTCGCGGGCGGAGAGGGTGCGCAACACCTCCCGGATGTCGCCCACCAGGTCGACGCCCGAGAAGCGGGGCGCGATGTCGGCGATCGGCCGGCCGGCGTCGCCGTCGATCAGGCGGAAGACCTCCACCGCCGCCGGAGTGAACTTCTTGATGCGCAGCTCGCGGTCGACGAAAATGGTGGCAAGGCGGGTGCTCTGGAAGAGGTTCTGCAGGTCGCTGTTGGCTCGCCCCAGCTCGTCGAGCTTCTTCTTGAGCTCGGTGTTGACGGTCTCCAGCTCCTCGTTGACCGACTGCAGCTCCTCCTTCGAGGTCTGCAGCTCCTCGTTGGCCGACTGCAGCTCCTCGTTCATCGACAGCAGCTCTTCGTTGGAGGAGACCAGCTCCTCGTTGGAGCTCTCCAGCTCTTCGAGAGTGGCCTGGAGGTGGTCCCGGGTGGCCCGCAGCTCAGCCTCCAGCCGGCGCACGATGGGGTCGTCCAGCGCCACGACGCCGGCCTCCCCCTCGTCCGCCGCCTCGCCCGCCGTCACGACCTCCTGGAACACCACCATGAACAGACCGGGGTCCTCCCCCAGCTCCGGCATCGGCCGCACGATGACGTTGACCCTCCCCATCTCGCCGTCCAGCTCGAAGGCGACGTCCTCGTGCACCACCTGCACCCGCGAATTGACCGCCTTGTGCAGAGCCGTGCGCACGTCCAGACGCAGCCCTTTGCGTGCCATGTCGATGACGTTGACCACGGGCGCTCCCGACGGTGCCTCGAGATACCGGCCGGTGCGCGGCGAGAAGTAGACGATCTCTCCTGATTCATTGACCACCACGCAGGCGGGGGCGAAGCTCTCCAGCAGCACGGCCTCGAAGGTCCGCGCCACCTCCTGCTGACGGGGCAGCGTTCGCCGCAGGGGCTCCTCCGGCAGCCGGTAGCCGGCACGGCTCCGCTCGCCCATGGGGAAACTGAACGGCGGCCGGGCGACGGTGTCGCGCGACTGGAAGAGACGGTGCTTCTTGTCGAGGGTGCGGAACAGCTCGGGCTGGCCGGCGACCATCTCGGAGGGCCCGAGGAACAGGAACCCCCCGGGGCGCAGGGCGTAGTGGAACAGCGCGGCGACCTTCTTCTGCAGCTCCGGCTCGAGGTAGATCAGCAGGTTGCGGCAGGAGATCAGGTCGAGCCGGGAGAACGGCGGATCGGCGATCAGGTTGTGGAGGGAGAACAGGCACATCTCGCGGATCTCCCGCGCCACCTGGTACATGTTGCCGTGCTTGACGAAGAAGCGCTCCAGGCGCTGCGGGGAGAGCTGGCCGGCGATGGCCTCCGGATACAGCGCCTGGCGGGCCACCTCCAGCGCCTGGGTGTCGATGTCGGTAGCGAAGACCAGCACCTGGGGAGGGGCCTCGAGCCCCTCCATCTGCTCGCGCAGCAGCATGGCGATCGAGTACGCCTCTTCGCCGGTGGCGCAGCCGGGGACCCAGACGCGCACCGAGCTGTCCGCGTCCTTCCCCTCGAAGAGCCGGGGAACGACCTTGGCGGCCAGCAGCTCAAAAGCTTCCGGGTCGCGGAAAAAATGGGTCACGCTGATCAGCAGGTCACGGAAAAGCTGCTCGACTTCCTTTGGGTCATGGCTCAAGTGCTCCAGGTAAGAATACACCGAGGCCGACCCCGCTTCGTTCATACGGCGGCGGACGCGGCGTACCAGGGTGCTCTGCTTGTAGTGACGGAAGTCGTGCCCGGTCTCGCGGCGCAGGACGGCGCAGACCCTCCCCAGATGGCCGGTGACCTCCTCGCGGAAGCGCTCCCGGTTTCCCCCCTGCCCATCCCGCAGACGCGCCACGTGCTCCACCAGCCGGGCCGGCATCTCCGCCACCGGCAGCACGTGATCGACGGCGCCGGTGAGGATGGCGCCGCGCGGCATGCTGTCATAGTGTGCCGTGCCGGGGGTCTGGACCAGGGTCAGGCCGCCGTGCTCCTTGATGGCCTTCAGGCCCAGGGCGCCGTCGGTGCCGGTGCCGGAGAGGATGATGCCCACGGCCTCGTCCTCTTGGTCTTCGGCCAGGGAACGGAAGAACCGGTCGATGGGCGAGCGCCGGCCGCGCAGCCGCGGCGCCTTGGAGATGTAGAGGACACAATCGTCGATGGTGAGCGTCGAGCTCGGCGGCTTGACGTAGACGTGGTTGGCCTCGATCACGGTCTCGTCGTCCACGACCTGGCGCACCGGCATCGGCGTCAGCGGCGCGAGCAGGGATGCGATGAGCGTCTCGTGCCGGGGCGACAGGTGCTGGATCAGCACGAAGGCGAAGCCCGTGTCGGCGGGCATGTGGCGGAAGAGCTCCTGGAACGCTTCCAGGCCGCCGGCCGAGGCGCCGACGGCCACCACCGGACAGGGCGGCGACCCCGCCGGCGGTGCCTCCTTCTCCAGCTCCCCGGCGGGCTCCTCCCCGCCGGCTTCCTTCACCTCGTCCATGGGCCGTCCCTCCAGCTCACCCTCAGATTGAGTCCGGGGGACGGAGATCCAAGAGTCGTGCCAGAGGGTGCCCGGAGGTCCGGGTCAGGTCGCCGTGGAGACCGCCCTGCGCTTCGCCGCGACCAAGGTCACCTGCGTCCATACCGCCGCGGCGAAGTCGATGGCGGCGAAGATGAACATGATGCGGGGAGCGAGGCCCAGGACGATGAGCGCCGTGAGAAAAAGCGAAAAGCAGATGCGGGTATAGACATCGAACTGCATGACCGGGACGAGGTTCAGGAGCGCGCCGTTGATCCCCTTCGCGGCGAGCACGAGCGCGAGGAAGCCGAAGAGCCTGATCCAGGGCTCGGGGGTCGGCGGCAGGCCGAGCAGGCCGAGCAGCACGTTGGGGATCAACGCCATGCCCAGGCCGCCACTGCCCAGGTAGATCGAGTAGGCGACGATACTGACGCCGGTCTTGCTCATCTGTTTCTCCTTGAGATTACTTCAGGAGCTTTGGCCCGAGAACGCGAAGGACCCCGGGCGCCTGCTCACCGGCGACCTGCCCCACCCGCCCGGAGGTCGCGGCGGAGGCTCCCGCAGCCTCCAGAGCGGAGCCGGCGCCGCGCCATTTGAGAACCCGCGGCAGCGAGGGCAGATCGAAACGGTCGCGAGGCGTGCGGGCGAAGGGCTGGGGCATCAGGCTGAGCAACGGGGCCGGCAAGGCGCCGAGCCGGGCCGCGTCCCCGAGCCGCTTCAGCAGACGGCGGCGCGCCCCGGCGCGATGCGGGCGGTCGAGCTCCGCCATGCCGATCTGGAACAGCAGCTCCCGCGCCAGGCACAGCGCCGCGCCTTCGAGGACCACGTCGTCGTCGACGTAGAAGCCGGTGAGATAGCCGAAGGTGATCAGAAGCTGCTCGTCCGGCGGCGAGTACTTCTTCAGCTCGCGGCCGGCGAGCAGCCGGGCGACGTTCTTACCCGCCCGCCGTCCCATGGCGGTCGCCTGGTAGGACTGCTTGGACACCCGGTGCCGCAGCTCGGCGCTGTCGCCGGCGATGAAGACGTCGTCGTGGGCGCGGCTCTGCAGGCCTCGCCGCACCGGCGCCCACTCCTTCGGTGCCGCCAGACCGGCCGCGGCGAGCAGGGGCGACGGTGCGCCGCCAGCCGTCCACAGCGTCAGGTCGGTGCGCAGCCAGCTTCCGGAGGCGAGATGGAGGCGCCCCGGCTCGAGCCCGGCGACCGACTCGCCGAAGAGCAGCTCCACATCGCACTCCTCGCTCACCGCGCGCAGCTCCCGGTGCACCACGCGGGGCTGGCGGGCGAGCAGCCGCGGGCCGGGCTCGATGAGACGGACGTCGAGCCCGCGGCGCTGGCGATAGCGGCGCAGGATCTCGCCCAGACACTCGACGCCGGTGAAACCGCCGCCGACGACGATCACGGAACGCGTACCGCCGTCGTCCGCAAGCTGTTTCAGGCGGGTGCCGATCTCGACGCCCTCGGCGATCGAGCGCAGCGCCAGGGCATGCTCCGCCACTCCGGGCACGCCGTGCGAGGAGACCGCCGAGCCCGTCGCCACGACCAGCGCATCGTAGGGGAGGATGCCGCCGTCGCCGGTCCGCACCTGCCGGAGCTCGGGGTCGATCGCGACGACCTCGGACTGGCGGAAGGTGTGGCCGTGACGCTCCACCAGCCGGCCCCGATCCAGCCGCAGGGAACGCGGCTTCTTGGATCGCGACACCAGCTCATGCAGATTGGGCAGGTACTCGAAGTCGGCGCCGCGGTCGACAAGGGTGACGGCGTAGCGGTCGCCGAGCTGACTGGCCGCTGCCAGCCCCGCAAAGCCCCCGCCGAGGATCACGACCTGCGGTTTCATCTCAGAAGCTCGGATCCTGCGGGGTCGGCTCGCGAAATACGACGTCGTTCTTCTCATGGCGGAAGCGAGCGATGGCGGGATAGACCCGCAGGCGGGCGCGGTTGATGCCGCCCAAAGGCCGGTGCTGCGGCAGGGTGCGCCAAGGGTTGAAGGACAGGTTTTCGCAGAACTGCATCTGTGCCGGCGAATCGAAGGTCTGCACCGGCAGCCGGAGCGTCGCCACCTTGCGATAGGGGGAGAGCTGCGGATCCCAGGCCACCATGGGGTTCTCGATCGGCATCTTCACCGGATCCGTCTGGAATTGCACCATGAAGTCGAAGGCCGCCGGCTGGCGCCCCAGGTCCTCCCTGAGCCGCTCGCGCAGGAAATTGAGCGACGCCTTCGCCGGCAGGGTGCTCGTGGCGCTCTGATGCGGCTGCAGGTGATATTGCACGGCCTGGTCGCCGAAGGCGTAGGCGGTCTGGCTCCAGTACGGGGTCTGCAGCAGGTTCGCGGTCTTCTTCTCACTGCGTGCGATGGTCAGGAAGACCGCCGGGTGGGTGAGGAAGAACAGCGGCACGCTGAGACCACCCTTGAGGATCGCCATCTCCATGTCGTAGAAAACCTGGAGGTTCGGTGCCAGGAAGGTCTGCCCGTTCATCAGGATGAAGTCGAGGGTCCGGGCCCCGGGCTCGCTCTGCCAGAGCCGCTCGCCGTCGACCTCCATGAGCTTGATCGACAGGGCGCGCAGGTCTTTCTTGGCATCGGCCTGGGGTGTCGGGTTGAGGTTGGAGAGCCGGACCCAGGCCGGGTAGGTCCGCGGCTGCGCGAACAGGCCGACCTGGAGCTCCGGCGGCAGGTCGGCCTCGACGGTGAAGGTCGCGCGCACTGCGGCGTGCCCCTTGGCGTGGGTGTCGCGGTAGGTGGTGCCGGTGAGGTGGGGCTTCTCGATGAGCGCTTCGACGAGCGGGACCAGCTTGTCGATGAGCTCCGCTTCACCGGCCGGCGGCTCGGGCTCGCGGGACTTGAACGGATCGGCTTGCATACAGGACTCCTTTGCCGCAACCGGCAGTGCTAGGGAGCGGGCGCCGGGGAGGGCTGGGCCCAGGCGGCACCCTGCGGTTGCGGTTTATTGCCGGTGCCCCCCCACCGGTTCTGGAACCAGGCGGGCGGCTGGCAAGTGTATTCCGGTGGCGGACCCGGCGCTCGCCGCGGCTTCTCGTGCTGCAGCGACTTGAGAAATTCGATGAGAGCCCAGCGATCGTCTGTGGTGAGCTGGGGGCCGATCCGGCCTCTACGATCACAGTCGGTGAACTCGTGACCGGCGTTGGAGTTGCCCGGCACCGAAGTGTCGAAATAGAAACCGCCGTAGAACCAACCGGACTGGAAGCCCACCCGCTGCGGGTCGAACTCGAGGTTGCCGGTATAGAAAGTGGTGGAGCGTTCTGCGACCGGCGACAGCAGCTCATAGAGGTTGGGAACCGAGCCGTTGTGCAGGAAGGGAGCCGTGGCCCAGATGCCGGCGAGCGGCCGCGCCGGGTAGCCCTTCGGCGCCCGCCAATAGTCGGAACGATAGCCACTCATCTCCAGTAGCTGCGTATCGGACGAGTTGGGGATGTTGTCCTGACTCTGCGTGGGGATGTTGTGATTCTTGTAGTAAGTCCGCATCATACCGTCGATGACCGGGTAGATCACCTTGGCGCCAGGCTCGTTGGCGCTGAGGCCCAGGGCTCTGGCATCCACCGTTCGCTCGGCAAAGTTGACGGCGTCGTTGGGGTCTGTACCCATGACGTCGACGCTGAAGGTCGGCAGATCGTAGGATGGTCCGGCCTCTTTCTGATACTTCAGCGATATCGGATCATAAGGGGGGTGGTTGGGGGGCCCCACCACCGGCCACTGGGTCCACTCGCGGCTGAATTCTCCATCGAGCCTGGGCTGATGGCAGCCGGCACAGAGCTTGCGGTAGAGCTGCCCACCCCGCGCCACCTTGCGCTGGTCGAGCTTGCCAAACAGGTTCTCGGGCCATTGCGGCGGCTTGAGGGCCTTCGCCATGTTCTCCATCGCCGAGGAACAGGTCATGCGCACGGTTGAGGGGTAGTCCCCGAGGGGGGTGTTGGGCAGGACCACGGACGCGTTGACCGCCATCGCCTCGATGACGTTGCGCGCCATGGACTGGCGGATGGAGCTGTTGGACTGCACAAAGCCGTAGAGGTGGGCGTTCCATAATGGGAGCACGTTGACCGGCCCGTCCAGGACCCGCAGATTCTTCGCGTTCAACTTGGCGAACATCGTGTTACCGCCCTGGCCCAGAGCGTCGAGCCGGCCGAAGCCCGCGGTGGTCTGCTTCGGGCCAAAGTCCAGGACCGACTTCACGTCGGCCTTGAGCTGCTGGTTGACCACATGGAGCTCATTGCCCATGAAAGCCACCACCTCCGCCTTGAGCTCGCTCTTGTCGTCGGCGATGTCGCCGTTTGGATTGTTGAGCACTCGCCAGGCGAAGCGGTCGAACTTCTGTTCATCGAGGAGCATGGCAGCGAATGCTTTGCCGATGTCCTCGAGGAAGCCGTTGAGATCGAGCTGACCGGGAGCGCCGTCGATGAGCAGGCCCTTGCCCTTGTAGGTGAGCATCTCGGTGTGACAGCCGGCGCAAGTGATGCCCACGTAGGCGGGATTGCCGAATGGATCGGGGGGGTCCGTTGCCTCGGGCATGTCCTTGGCGAAGCCCAACGGCAGGCGGTCAGGATTGTTCGTGGTATTGACGTCCGGGATCAGCCGGAAACGCGTGAGGTGGTCGGGATCGGTGACGAGTTGCTCGCTGTCCCACTGCTCGAGCGCAATGAACCAGGCGTACGGCATGAGGTGCGAGCCCTGGGAGGTGTGGTAGTACCATTGTCGCTGGTCCGGCGGCCACACCGGATTGAGACGCACCACGTCATAGACCCTGATCGGCCTGGGGGGACCGGAAAAAGCGAGGTGGATCAGGACGGCGATCGATGCAGCCAGCAGGGCAACGAGCCCCAGCTTCCTCAGGATGCTGCGAGTCCTCGGAGTCATTGCCAAGCCTCCTGAAAATCGATCGGGCAGCCGTCCTGCGCCATCGGAAATGCCGCCGTGCGCAGCCTCGCCGCTGTGGTTTGCCTGTAAGGGTTCCAGAAACCAAGCCGAGAATCGGCTGCAAATCCCCTCACCTCAGGCGGAGCTGCCCGAGGCTGGTACTACCCTGGGGTCATGAGCCCTGCGGCCTCGTCCTCGAAGCGCAGCGCTTTGAGGTATTCGACGAGCTGCCAGCGTTCTTCTTCGGTCAACCGCCGGCCGATCCTCCCCTTGCCTTTCTCATCGCGGAATTCATGGCCGGCGTTGGAGTTGCCCGGCTGCGAGGTGTCGAATTTGAAACCGCCGTAGAACCTGTCGCTCTGATAGCCCACCCGGACCGGGTCGAACTCGAGGTCGCCGGTGTAGAAAGTGGCGGCGCGCTCCTCCACCGGCGACAGCAGCTCGTAGAGGTTCGGCACCGAGCCGTTGTGGAGGAAGGGCGCCGTGGCCCAGATGCCGGCGAGGGGCCGCGCCGGGTAGGCCCTGGGGGCGCGCCAATCGTTGGCACGGTCGCTTCTCCAACTCGCCTGCTGCTCGGGCGGGATGCCGTTCTGCTGATAGTAGCGCTGCATGAGCCCTGAGATGACGGTGAAGATCACCCGGGCCTCCGGCTCGTCGGCGCCGAGGCCGATGGCCCTGGCGTCCACGGTGCGCGCGGCGAAGTTGACCGCGTCCCGGGGATCGGTGCCGATGACGTCGACGTTGAAGATCCGCAGGTGATAGAAACGTTTTCCGGCGGCCTGCGACACCGGGTCGGGAGGGAAGGGCCCCGGCACGACGGGCACGTGATCGTTGGTGGTGGGCCTCTCCAGCTCGGGCTGATGGCAGCCGGCGCAGAGCTTCCCGTAGAGCACCTTGCCGCGCGCCAACTTGCCCTGGTCGAGCTTGCCGAACAGCCACTCCGGCCACTGCGGCGCCTGGAGCCTCGCCATCATCTCCTCCAGGTCGTGGAGGTTCTTCAGGCGCACGCTCGAGGTATAGATCGCGTCGGGCTTGCCGGGCAGGACCAGGCTGGAGTAGGACGTCAAGGCTTCGATGACGTTGCGGGCCATGGGCTGGCGGATCGAGGCGTTGGACTGCACCCAGCCGTAGGAGTGGGCGTTCCACAGGGGGATGACGTTGACCGGCGCGTCGAGACTGCGCAGGTTCCTGGCGCTGAGCGGGCCGAACAGCCGGTTGCCGCCCTGGCCCAGGGCGTCGATGCGGCCGAAGCCCGCGACGGTCGGCGCGAGGCCGGACTCCTGGTCGGCGTTGATCTGCTGCCGGATCCTGCCGAGATGCCCGCCGATGTACCGGCGGACCTGTTCCTTGAGCTCGCGTTTGGCGGCGGCGCCGTAGCTCGGGCCGAGCACCCGCCTGGCGAAGCGGTCGAGCTTCAGCGGATCGAGGGCCGTCGTCGTCATGGCGAGGGCGACGCGCTGGAGCAGGCCATCGAAGTCCACCTGGCCGGGAGCGCCGTCGATGCGCAGGCCGAGGCCCCTGAAGTTGAGCTGCGCGGTGTGGCAGCCGGCACAGGTGATGCCCACGTTCTCCACCCCGGTCACCGGATCGGGAGAGTCTTTGGCGAAGCCCACCGGCAGGCGGTCGGGGTTGTTCGTCGGATTGACGTCGGGAATCAGTCGGAACCGGGTGAGGTAATCGGGCTCGACGAAGAGCTTCCTGTTTTCAGGCTGCTCGAGGGCGAGGAACCAGCGATACGGCATGAGCTGCGAGCCCTGGGAAGTGTGGTAGTACCGCTGCCGCTCCTCCGCCGTCCATCGCTGGTTGAGCTGCACCACGTCGTAGACCTTGATCGGCTTGGGCAGGCCGGGGAAGAAGAGAAAGCCTGCGACGGCGATCACCGCCGCGAGCAGAGCGGCGAGGCCCAGCTTCTTCAGGAGGCTCCGCATGAATCACAAACGACTTTTGGCGAATTCCTTGAAGCCGCTCCAGATGATCTTCGGATCAAAACCGCCCCGGGTCGCACTGAAAACACGAGTATACGTGAGGTTGTTGAAATATTTGTGCAACGGATATCCTCGTATGGCCTTCTCGGCTGCAGCCTGGTCGGCCTGGTGTCCCAGGTCCAGGAGGATCCAGCTCTTCTTGAAGTCCGTAGCGATGTAGCCGGCTTTCCATGCGTGCTCGAAGGCCAAGGCGATGGCATGGGCGCCATCTGACATTTCCAACTGATACTGTTCGTCAGCCCCAAGATCGAAGAAGGCTGGAGCCAGCTCATAGGAGACCAACCACAAAATTGGCCGGGAATCGGAATGAAGCTTGTTGTCTGCCGCTTCTGCCATGATTTACCCCTTTCTATTGCCGCGCCTCCACCTCTGCCAGCGGCTCGGGCGCCGGACGCGGTTTCCTCAGCTTTCTCTCCTGGACCCGCGGCGACACCCGCCGCACGCTGCGGGCGAGCCCCAGTTTTTCGAGCAGGAGAATGACGTACCAGGAAGGATCGATCTGGTACCAGCGCAGGCCCTGGCGCGCCGAGCCCGGGAAGGCGTGGTGGTTGTTGTGCCAGCCCTCGCCGAAGATCAGCAACGAAACCAGCAGGTTGTTCGTCGACTGGTCGCCCTCCTTGGTCCTGAACGGCCGGCTGCCCACCAGGTGGCAGACGGAGTTGATGAAACCGAAGGCGTGCAGCAGCGCCACGCGGTTGAGCATGCCGACCCAGACCAGGAAGCAGATCGCGTTGTGGGTGTCGAACGCGCCCGGCAGGCCGAGGGCGCCGCCGGCGAGGAACGCCGCGAGGTTGAGCAGCACGTAGGCCACGTAGTCCGTCGCCTCGTAATCCATGAAGCGGTAGAGCTTGTCGTCGAGGAGGTCGGGCACCAGCAGGCGATAGATCATCGGATCCCACACGTCGCTGCGCCGCTCGTGGGTCCAGCCGAAGTGGACGTGCCAGAGGCCCTCCTTCGGCGTGTGGGGGTCCTTGCCCGGGATGTCGACGTACTTGTGGTGCAGGCGGTGCATGGCGACCCAGAACAGCGGCCCGCGCTGGATCGCCAGATAACCGCAGATCGCGATCGTGTGCTCCAGCCACTTGGGCACCCGGAAGGCGGCGTGGGAGAAGAGACGGTGGTAGCCGACGGTCAGGCCGAGGCCGAAGACGACGTAGCAGACGAAGAAAGCGACGATCGACGAGCGCGAGTGATAATAGAAGACCAGCACCAGCGGCGCCACGGTGGTCACCAGGTTGATGATCGTGAACGGCACGTCGGTGCGCGTGCGGATCTCCGGAAGCTCTGCGGCGGCTGGGCTCATCGTCTCCTGCATTTCTGGCTCTGCCTCTCTGGCCGTCTCCGGCACGGATCAGTGCCCCACCGGGGCCGGGGTTGGCGTCGCGGCCGGGGCCGGGCCGGGGGCCGGGGACGCGATGTAGCTCTGGGTCTTCTGGGCACCGCCGGAGAGCTGCTCCATGGCGCTCTCGAGCTTCTGGCAGAGCTCTGTCACGGGCTTGTCGCCGGGTTCATACCCTTGGGTACCGGCCTTGCCCTCGTAGGTGTAGGTCATGACGTCGAGCAGTCGCTTCCGGTACCCCTGCGCCTGAGGCGAGATGAGACCGCTCGCGACGACGTCGTCCATCACCTTCATGTACTCGACGATCGCCAGCCGGTCCTCGGGCGAGAGATACGGCCCGATGACCCCCTTCGTACCCTTCGGCGTGTCCCTGAACTCGTGCCCGGTGTTTTCATTTCCGGGCTGTTGCGTGTCGTAGACGAAGGCGCCGTCGATCCTGTCGTTGCGATAACCGACCTGAACGGGGTCGAATTCGTAGCTCCCCAGGTAGAAGGTCTTTTCGCGGTCCTTCACCGGGCTCAGGAGCTGGTAGAGAGTGCGGACCGAGCCGTTGTGAAGGTAGGGTCCGGTCGCCCAGTAGCCGGCCAGGGGCCGCGCCGGATAGGCCAGCGGAGCGCGGAACCCTTGCGGACGAAAACCGTTCATGATCTCCCGGCACCGCGGCGGCACGTTGCGGTCGTCATACCACCGCTGCTCGATGCCGCTGACGATCGTCGTCAGGGCCTCGCCGATGTTCACCTGCTTCTGTCCCTTGAAGTCGTCGGCGAGGATGCCGGTGTAGGGATTGCGGGCGTTGAACTCTTTGGCGTCGTAGGGATCGGTGTCGAGGACGTCGAGCCGGTACATCGGGAGCTGGATGTAGCGGTTGCCGTAGGCGTCGGCCGTGGTCTGCAGCGTCGGCGCGTGGCAGCGGGCGCAGTAGCCGGTCCGCACCTGGTTGGGATTGGGGGGCAGGACCCCGCCGCCCGCTGGGAGCTGCTCCTCGGCGGGCGTCAGCGCCTGGGGCCAGACCGCCTTCTCGTAGAGGTAGCGGCCGCGCTCGACCTTCTGCGGATCGATCGGGCCGAGGATATCCTGCGGCCAGGGCGGCGGTGTCAGCGTCGACAGCAGGGTCTCCATCCAGAACAGGTCGTTCAGCCTGGCGGTGGAGACGTAGCGGTTGGGTTTGTTGAACTCGACCTGCACGTTGACGCCCCAGGCCTCGGTGATGTTGCGGCCCATCGGCTGGAGGATCGCGGCGACCGACTGCACCCAGTCGTAGTCGTGGGTGTACCACAGCGGCGGGAAGCTCACCGGCCCATGGTTGCGATCGATGTTGCGCTGATCGAGGAGGCCGAACTCGCCGTTGACGCCGCGGCCCAGGGCCGCGGTCCTGGTGTTGCCTTCGACGGTGGGGTAGGTGTGGTTGAAGATGGCGTCGATCGCGTCGCGGACCAGCGGGCTGTTGAGGTAGACCTTCAGGGCTTCCCGCAGAGCCTTGCGATTCTCCTCGTTGTTTTCGAGGTGCTCATACGCGAAGACCCTCTGGGCGAAACGGTGGAAGCGCTTGGGCATCGCGGCGGTGAGCGTCAGGTTCGTCACCAGGTCGCTGCTCCACTGCGAGAAGTTCCACATCGCCTGGCCGCCGTCGACGCGAAAGGCCCGCCCCCGGTAGAGGATCTGCCCGGTGTGGCAGGCGGCGCAGGACATGCCGATCCACTCCTTCTGCCCCTGGCCCAGGAGCTTGACCACGTCGTCGGCGAGGACGTCCTTGACGATGCCCACCGGCAGCAGGTACGGGTTGTAGGCCGAGGTGTCGGGGAGCAGGCCGTAGCGGGCCTGCACCTTGGGCGAGCTGAAGAGGTCCACCTCCCCCAGCTTGGGCGGAAATCCCTGCGGCTGGCGCTCCAGGGACATGAACCAGTAGAAGGGTATGACCGGGTTCCCCTGGCTCGTCTGGTAGTACTTCGCTCGCCGTGGGTCCGACCATCCCTGGCCGGGCACGGACTCCGAGCCGTAGACCGCCGGCTCCGGCATTGCCGGGAAGATGACGTGATAGGCCTTGACCGCGATGGCCGTGAGCACGATCAGGCCCACGAAGATCCACAGCGTGTAGTTCTTGGCCAGCTTATTGACCAGTGCGTTGATACGGTCAAAAAGGCTCATAACTTCGTTCCCCAGTACATCAGACCCACCATGACGAGGACGATGACCCACTGGAAGGCCTTCATCATGGTCTTGATGTAGGACTCGCCGGGCTGCAGGGAGAGCGCGGCGACGACGAAGATCTCGATCACGATACAGATCCAGTAGACCATCAGCATCGTCACGATCATGTTGGCATAGGGGACGACGTCGCCGAAGGTGAAGAAGAGCAGCAGCAGGATGGTCAACACCCAGGAGACGGTGAAGAAATGCCAGACGGTGCGGTAGAAGCCCTTGGTGACGCTGGGCGGGCCGAAGGGCGTGGCGGGGAAGCCGATGTCTTTCAGCTTGGGCCAGATCCAGACCTCGAAGGTGTAGACGTGCAAGGTGACCGCAACTAGCGCGACGATCGCCGCCAATAGAAATGGAATGTTCATGGTTCGCGTCCCTCCTTGAAATACATCGGTTGGGCAGGCCTTGACCGCGATCACCGCCACCGCCAGCACGATCAGGCCGGCGAAAATCCAGAGAGTCGTCCTCTTCGCGGGCGCGCCGGCGCCCATGGTCTTCAGCTCAGCGGCCAGGGCGTCGACCCGCGCCTCCAGAAGGGCGACGCGCCGCTGCTCGTACGCCAGGCGCCGGTAAGCCAGCAGGAGGGCGCTGTGGCGGGTCATGCACAGCTTCTTCATACGGTCGTCCGGTCGCAGCCCTGATGGTGCTCAGGATGACGCTTCCGCTTTCGTCTCCCCGAAGGCCGAGACGGGAGCCGGCCGCCGGGCGGCCGGCTGATCGGCGGCGTCCGCCGTCCAGTCGTCGTTCCAGGCCTTGAACACGTCGCGCACGTAGCTCCGCTTCCTCCTCAGGGCCAGGCGCCGGTTCTCCAGCAGGGATTTCAGGACGACTCCGTAGGCGGTGAACGGGCTCCAGCCGTACAGGCGTTTCCGCATTGCGCGGGGGGTGCGGAAGTAGTACCAGAGGTACATGCGGGTCATGCCCCACAGGGTGAACGCGGGGGTCGTCCGCACGCTCGGGTCGTGCCAGCGGAAGTAGGTCGGGACGTACGGCAGGTCCTTGAACAGGCCCCGGATCGCCGCCGCCGCCGCCTTGGGCTCAGCCGCTCCGGAACGCACCTCGTCCATCAGCGCGAGCGCCCGGTCGTAGACCTCCCGCCACTCCGGAAACGCCCCGCCCAGCAGGGTCGTATAGGGCGGTCCCCCCGATTCCTCCAGGACGCGCGGGTCCCCGGTCTCGACGTATCTGAGATACACGTTGGCGGAGAGCTCGGTGCCGATGAGCAGGGCGACGACCCAGACGCGGAACCAGGCGTCCCACAGCTCGGCATCCCGGAAGGCGACGAAGGAGCTGCCGATGACCGAGTCGTAGTAGGAGATGTTTTCGTGGAAGAACTCGTTGAGAGAGGTGAACTTCTCTTCGCTGAAGTCGTTCGACCGGAAGGCCTCCAGCAGCTTCCTGGACAGGATGTCCACGGTGGCGGTGGTCAATGCGAGGCCGGAGGAGTACAGCGGGTCGATGAAGAAGCCGGCGTGCGACAGCAGGCAGTAGCGCCGGCCGATGATCGTCTTCGAGCCGTACTGCAGCCGCCCGGTGGAGATCCAGTTGCGCATGGCCTGCGCGCCCTCGAAGTGGCGGGCGATGTGAGGGAACCGGTTCACGAAGCTCCAGAACTCCTCTTCCGCGTCCATGCCGGTCTCGGGGTGGATCTCGCGGTTGAGCACCAGCCCGACGCTGCACAGTGGGTTCGTGCTCTCCTTGTGGTTGTTGAACGGGATGACCCAGAACCAGCCGCCCTCGAAGATGTGATGCAGCGTGCTCTGGGAGAGGGGGTATTTGTGGCCGTGGACGCTCTTGGGCGCGCCCACCTGGTCGTAGGGCTTGACGCCCACCATGTGGGTGTAGATGGCCCGCGAGTTGGTCCGGAAGCGCCCCGTGGGGTCCTCGCGCAGCTTGAGCTTCTCGGCCAGCACGGAGCGCATGCCCGTGGCGTCCACCAGGTACGCGGCCTTGAACGTCTCCCCCTTCTGGGTCGTCACGCTGACCTCGTCGTCGCCGAGGTCGATCCCGGTCACGCTCGTCTGCTGGTGGACGCGCGCGCCGTACTGGAGCGCGACGGTCAGCATGTAGGCGTCGGTGTCCTGGCGGAAGAAATGGCAGTCCGCTCCCATCGGCGGCGCCAGGGTCGGGTACTGCTGCGACTCCAGCGGCTGCTGCTCCTGCCCTTCGCGGTGATAGAGGAAGCTGAAGGCCCGCTTGACGCCGCAGGCCGGGCTCACGTTGTCGCGCAGCGGCTCGAAAGCGCTCAGATGATCGATCTCGGGCAGGTCGTACTTGACCGACAGGAGCTTGAGCCGCAGGTTGGTGTCCGGAGTCGTGGCTTCGCCGATGGCGAAGCGCGGATGGGCCACCGAGTCCAGCAGCAGGACCTTCAGCCCGTGCCGGGCGAGGATCGCCCCCAGCATCGAGCCGCCGATGCCGCTGCCTAGAATGATGCAATCATAGGTTGTCTGCCGTGGGCTGGGATCCTGCATGGTGATTCTCCTTGGGCTGAATTGCGCAGCTCCTCGACGAGCCGCTGACGCACCAGTAGATAGCTGTCGCGGAGCCGGACCTCCCGCTCCACGCTGTCGTCCGCCACCACGCGCTCGACGGCCTCCACGATCCAGTCGCTGGCCTCGCCGGCGCTCAAGCCCAGCAGCAGCTCGCAGGCGCGGTCGGTCACCGGCGACGGGTTGCGGCCCTTCTGGCGCATGCGGGTGGCGAACGGGATGCCGGACAGAAAATCGGCGCGATAGGGACCGGCGAGGTCGCGCAGCGCGAGCAGCGCGTTATCGCCAGCACCGCCGGCGTAGGCCGCGGCGACGCCGATGCCGCACCACATCTCCGGCCGCCGCGCCGCCGCGAAGCCGTCGATGGCCCGCGCGATGCGCTGCGGCTCCGCGCCCTGGCTCCACCACAGGCTGCGCCCGAGGCCGGAGTCGAAGAGCTGGCGCGCGAAGGGGGGCAGCACGGCCGGCGGCGCGGCGCGGCCGGCGATGTAGCGCCGGGGATGGAAGATCCCCTGGTGGA
Organism: Thermoanaerobaculum sp.; assembly: GCA_021154885.1. Classification (GTDB taxonomy): domain Bacteria; phylum Acidobacteriota; class Thermoanaerobaculia; order Multivoradales; family UBA5704; genus DATARR01. The sequence goes on along the minus strand of JAJKHS010000116.1, from coordinate 129,350 downwards.
AGCCGTAGCCGTCGGGCAGGCACCAGACGATCAGCGGGTCCAGGCGCCGGGAGTACGACGGCCAGAGCCACCGCCCCCACGGCAGCCGCGCGAGGGCGAAACCGGCGCCGACGGCGGCGATGTAGTCGTGGTCGCGCCCGGGTCCTTCGAGGAAGGCGCGCAGCCGGCTCGGCCGCCACGGCGCCAGCAGGTCGCAGAGGGCGTAGCACATGCCGGCGCCCTCGAAGGCGAAGCCCACGTGGTGGGCGTCGAGCTGGCGGTGCAGCGTGGCCGCGAGCAGCTCGGGGTCGGCGATCTCGAGCGACAGGTTGTAGCCCAGGACGAAGGTCTCCAGGACCTTCTCCAGCCGGCCGCGCACCGCGGCGTCGCAGGGCGCAAAGCCCAGCCCGGCGAACGAGGCGGAGCGCGGCGGGATGGCCAGCAGCCGGCGCCAGATCGTGGAAACCGTCATCTCGTCTCCGCGCTCTTACCAGCCCTGCGAGGAGATCCCGCCGTCCATCACCAGCACGCTGCCGGTGAACAGCTTGACGGGCTCGCTCAACAGGTAGGCCACGAAGTGGGAGACGTCGCGAGCCTCGCACAGCCGGCCGTAGGCGGTGTTGGCCTCCCACTGGGCGACGAGGCGCTGGCTTTCCGGCCACTTGTCGAGCAGATCGCCGTAGACCGGGCCGGGCGACACGCAGTTGACCTGGATGTTGTCGCGCGCCAGCTCGATGGCGAGGCTGCGGGTCAACGACTCGACGGCGGCCTTCACCGCGCCCATGCAGCCGAAGTAGTCGACATAGCCGTGCGCCGCCGGCGAGGACATGGTGATGATCTTGCCGCCCCCCCGCCGGCGCATCAGCCGGGCGGCGCGCAGGGCGCTCTGGTGCAGGCCCACGACATTGGTGCGGAAGGCCTTCTCCCAGTGCTCGGGGGTGATGTCCTCCAGCCGCGCCAGCATGCCGTTCGAGGCGCTGCTGATGAAGAAGTCGAGGCCGCCGAAGCGGGACTCGACCTCGCGGAAGAGCGCCTCGACATGGTCGACGTTGGCGACCGAGCCCCACAGGTGGACAGCCTCGCCGCCGGCCGCCGTGATCTCCTCGGCGGTGGCGATCCCCTGCTGGCGGGAGTGGAAGGAGTTGACGACCACGGTGGCGCCGAGCTCCGCCAGGTAGACCGCGATGTCCTTGCCCAGGCCGCGGCCCGAGCCGGTGACCAGGACGATCTTGCCGGCGAACGGCTTGAGCTGCGGCGTGAGGGCGGCGAACGACTGTGCGGCGACGCCCGGCGGTGGCGCCGCCGGCGCCGGTGCCGGCTCCACCGTGGCCGACAGGTAGCGGCGCAGCGCCGTGGCGATGGTGCCGATCGTCTTCAGGTCCTCCGGCGGGATGCCGATCGTCGCCGGCAGATCGTATTTCTCGCGCAGCACCGCGAACACTTCGCCGAGCTTGACGGAATCGACCCCCAGGTCCTCTTCGAGGGAGGCGCCGGGATCCAGGATCTCGGGCGGATAGCGGGTGACCTCGGCGAACACCGCGCGCACTCCCGCCTCGAAAGCGGCGGGCTCCAGCGAGCCGTTGCCGTGTTTCCCACTGCCCTTCGGCGCGGCGCCGACAGCGGGCGCCGGCGCGTGGCCGCCATCGCCGTGACCGCCGTCGCCGTTGCCGCCATGGCCGTTGCCGCCATGACCGTTGCCGCCGTGGCCGTTGCCATTTCCGAGGTGCTGCGCCAGCGCGGTGGCGATGCCGCCGATCGTCCGCAGTTGCTCCGGCGGGATGCCGATCGTGGCCGGCAGCTCGTACTGCTCGCGCAGCACCGCGAACACCTCGCCCAGCTTCACGGAGTCGACCCCCAGGTCTTCCTCCAGGGAAGCCTGGGGATCGAGGATCTCCAGGGGATAGCGGGTGACCTGCGCAAACACGCGCTGCACACCGCTCGTCATCTCGTCACGATTCAATGCTTCTGTGCCAGTGTTCATCGGCTTGCTCCGGCTGTGAACAGACTGAGGACGACGTCGGGGGTGGACGTCGTCTCGATGCGCGCCAGCGTCCGGCGCTGGGCTGCGCAGACCAGGGTTTCGAAGGTGGCGAAGCGCTCCCCCAGGGCCGGCCGGCGGCTGGCCTCGAGGCGCTCGGCAAGGTCGGCGGGCAACCGGATCTCCAGTCCCGCAAACCCCCACACGCTCTGTACGGCGGTGGCGCCCGATTTGAACGCCGCTTCCTTGAGGGTCCAGAGGAAAGTATAGAGCCAATCGCGGGAAAGGGCGGTCGAGCGGGCGCCATTCTCGGCCCAGCGCCTCTCGCCGGGCGTGAAGTTGCCGCGGTAGAAGGCCTCGACGCGGGGCGCGACGGTCTCCAGGTCGATGCCCGTCGCGGCGCCCGCGGCCGCCAGGGCGGCACAGGAGAGGCCGCCGCCGTGGGAGATCGAGACCCGCGCCGGCAGCTCATGGCCGCGCCAGGTCGGCCGCGGCGGACCGCTCGCAACCGGCAGCAGCTCGATCTCGCGGTAGCTCGCCGCGGGATATGCGCGCACGCTCTCGCCGTCTAGAACATCGATTCCCGTCCTGCCGCTCAGCAGCAGGGTCTTGGCCGCCAGCCGGCCGGCCAGCCAGCGCCGGCGCACGCGGGGATGCCCCAGCCCCGAGAGGTGGGCCGCCTCGCGGCTCGACAGGCGGTCGCCATGGCTCGGCTCTTCCACCGCAGTGGCCGCCAGGAGCGCCAGAGCGCAGCCGGTATTCGCCGGGGCCTGGGGCTCAGAAAGCATCGTGAATCTCCCCGAACTTGCGGCAGACTCCGCCTTCGACGGTCAGCCGCAGGCGGCCTTCGCGGTCGCGCGCCTCGATCGGCCCGACGAGGAGCTGATCCCCCTGCGGCTGCGGATTGGCGCCGGTGAACACCAGCGGCTCGTGCAGCCAGTCGAGCGCGAAGTCGGTGTAGTCGAAGTAGACACCCATCCGCTCGCAGCGCTCCGGCACGTAGACCGACAGCGAGCGCTCGCCGGTCGCCATGATGGTGCCGAAGCGCCAGAAGGCGTCCACCAGGATGACGTTGGGCAGCATGTGCAGCAGGGGCGACTCGGGATAGGACGAGCTGCCCAGTTGATAGTGGGCCAGACGCCGGCCGTCGACCACCCGCAGACCGCGCAGGCTCTTGAAGCGCCCGTTGAGGCGCACCGGCGAGCCCTCCAGGAGGTAGGGATCGGGAAGCTGGAGGCCGCCGTCGCCGAGCTCCCCGGCCGCGCCTCGGGAGGGCGAACTCGGCGAGCTGGGCGGGTTTTCGGCCATGCGGATGAAGATCTCCGTCTGTACGACGTCCTTCTGCAGCACGGCGCCGCTCTTGTGGACGAAGTCCGACAGCACCTGCACGCGGACCACGGTTTCGGCGTCCCCCTCTTCGACGATCCGGGTGTCGAGCCGGATCTGGGTCGAACGGCCCTCGTAGACCCGCACGAAGCGGCGGAAGCTGGTGTTCTCGAACGCCACGATCCGCAACTGCGGCCGCAGGCGATGGGCGGCATCGGCGGCGATGCCGAGGAGGAAGGCGCCGGGCAGGGTCGGCACGCCCTGGACCAGGTGGTCGCGCAGGTAGGGCGCGAAGTCGAGGTCGATCGCGAGCGGCACCACCAGCGAGGACGCGGCGGGCCGCGCTGGCTGCAATGGCCGAGCTGGCGACGACGGCTGGAACGCCGTGGTCAGGACGGGCCGATACAGCTCCCGCTCCCCTTGGGCGAGCAGCACGTTGACCGGCGCCGTGGGCCGGCCGGCCATCAGGCGGCCGAAGATCTCGCGCCCCTCGTCGTGGGTGACGCCGCGCAGGCGGCGGCTCGCGGCCAGGGCGGCGAACTCCGAGCCGCGGGTCATGCCGATGCCCGCCCATCCCAGCCACGCCAGCGACGACCAGAGGGCGCCGGCCTCGCGCCCGTCGAGGGCGGCGGCGAGGCGGTTCATCGCCTCGTTGGCGGCGCCGTAGTCGGGCTGGCCGTCGTTGCCGAGGACGCTGAACGCCGAGCTCAGCAGGTGGAAATGGACCGGCGAGCCCGCGGCGTGCCGGCGGCAGGCGCGGTAGATCGCCCCCAGGCCGCCCAGCTTGGTGCCGACGATGCGGCGGAAGTCGGAGAGCGACTTCTTGGGCAGCATCTTGGAGATCTGGATGCCGGCGCCGTGGACCACCAGGTCGAGACGCCCGAAGCGGGCGTAGACCTCGGCGACGAGGTCCGCCACCGCCGCCTCGTCGTGCAGGTCGAGCCGGCGGTAGACGAAGCGGCCCGGGAGCCGTTCCAGGCGGCCGATGGCGCCCCGCAGCTCGTGGACGGCCTGGTAGCCGGCGAAGCGGCGCTTCAGCTCGGGCATCTTCCGGGCCGGATCGCGGGCCAGCTCCTGGCGGTAGAAGCTCCCCTCGAAGGCGGTCAGCTCGGTCTCGGTCATGGCGGCGAGGTCGGCCGGCAGGGCGTCGGGATCGGTGCGGCCGACCGCGACCACGGTGCAGCCGAAGCGGCACAGCAGCTCCTCCGCCATCACCGCGGTCACCCCGCGGCCGCCGGCGGTGGCGAGCACCACCGAGCCGGCGCCGAGGCAGGGGCGGGAGTCGGCGGCCAGCTCGACGAGCGGCGCCAGGGCGAAGACCTCGCGGCGGTCGCCGCGCCAGCACACCTCGCCGGCCGCCAGCGGCTGCCCCATCTCCAGCGCGAGCTGCTGGAAGGCCCGCCGCGGCTCCGCGACGTCGGTGTGCAGGCTCTTGACCACCGCCGCCGGCACCTCGCGCGACAGCGCCTTGACGAAGCCGCCGAGCAGACCGGTGTACGGGTGGGGCCTGTCCTCCGCGAAGGCGTCGAGGCAGAGGGTGTAGACCGCCGCGCCGCCCTGGCCGAGCCTGGCGTAAGCCTGCCGGCAGACCGCGAACAGCAGGTCGAGCAGGCGCGTCTCGTCCTCCAGCCGTCCCAGCAGCAGCGATCGCGGGTCGCAGGGCGCGAGGCTCTTGACGGCGACGATGGTGTCGAAGTCGAGCCCGTCGAGGGCGGCGGCGGTGGCCGCAAGCCGCTCTTCCGAGCTGAGATCGATCGCCACGGCGCCCGGCACCGCGACGTCGGCCGGACAGACCAGCGTGTGCGCCGTCCCCGCCAGGGCGCCCGCGGCTCCTGCCCATAGCGCCGGCTGATCGGTGAGCACCAGCAGCTTGCGGCCGGCGAGCGACGCCGCCGGCGCGGTGGCCGGCGCCGCGATCAGGACCGGGGTGTAGGTCTCGATGGGAGTCCCCTGGACGTAGGCGTGGGTCGCCGGCGGCTCCGGTGCGGCGGCGACTTTCGCGCTGGCTGCGGTGCCGGCGACGGGCGCGAAGACCAGGCGCCGGCTCGCCGCGCCCAGGGCGGGCTCGCCGACGCTCGCCGCGACCCCCTCCTCGCTCACCTGCCGCAGCGCCGCCAGGATCTCGACGGCTCCCGCGGCACCACGCCACCGGTGGCCGTTGGCTGCGGCCGCCCGCTCCCCCGCCGCGTCCTTCGCCGGGTCCGGCGCGGCCAGCCGCAGCGTGGCCAGCACCGGCAGGGCGAGCGCGCGGGCGGTCTCGGGCGAGGCCAGGGCGAGCATCAGGGCGCCCTCGGCATCGGCAATATCGGCGGCATCGGCGGTATCGCGGGCGGCGGCGTTGAGGCCGCCGGCGAGCACCAGCCGGCAGTCGCCGTGGGCGAGCAGCCCGGCCGCCACCGCGAGGGCCTGGAAGAGCGAGCCTTCGCCGCGGTCGATCACCAGGTTCGGCCCCTTGAGGTCGAAGAGGCTCGACACCCGGCTCGCCGCCACGTTCGGCATGAGGCCCGAGAGGGTGTAGGGGCCGGACGGCGGATTGCGCTGCGCCAGCCGCTCCGTGAGCGCCGCCAGCGCCGGTCCCTCCGACCGCGCGAGGCGGCGCAGACGGTCGAGGAAGATGCGCTCGTTGGCGCGCACGCCGCGCTCCGTCTTGCCCTCGAGACCGACGACCACGCCCGTCGCCTCGCGCAGCTCCCGCCACCCCTCCGGCAGACGGGAGAGGATCTGCTCCGCCGCCAGGGCGGTGAGGAACTGGCTGGAGTCCATGTGGTCGGTCACGTCGGGGAGCAGGCGCTTGCCGGCCGGCAGGCGCAGGTCGGCGCGCCGGAACTGCGCGACGCCGGCGGGCGCGTCGCCCGCCAGCCGGCCGGCGGCGGGGAACAGGCTCGCGACGCCGACCACCGCCAGCTCCGGCGGTGACAGGGGCGGGGGCGGCGCCGTTGGCAGCGGGGTGATCGCGCGGCAGAGCCGGCGGTGATAGGGCTCGTCGAAAGCCTCGACCACCAGGTGGGCATTGGTGCCGCCGAAGCCGAAGCCGTTGATGCCGGCGCGCCGTGGAAAGGGCGCCACGTTGGCGGGCCAGGGCTGCGCCTGGCGCGAGATCTCGAACGGCGTCGCCGCCAGCTCGAGGCCGGGAGCGGGAGCCGTGAAGTTGTGCTGCGGCGGGATCGTGCGCTGGGCGAACGCCTGCAGGATCTTGATCAGCGAGGCGACCCCCGACACCCAGCCGGTGTGGCCGACCAGCGCCTTGACGCTGCCGAGCTGGATGCGCGGCAGGCCGGCCGGACGCGCGGCGAACACCTCGGCCAGCGCCTTGACCTCCACCGCGTCGCCCACCGGTGTCGCCGTGGCGTGCGCTTCGATCAACTGGATGCTGTCGAGCGGGATGCCGCTCGCGGCATAGGCGCGGCGGATCGCCAGGCTCTGGCCCGCCGACTGCGGCACGTTCACCGCCGGGCTCTTGCCGTCGCTCGACAGGCCCATGCCGCGGATCACGCCGAGCACGGTATCGCCGGCCGCCAGGGCGTCGGGCAGGCGCTTGAGCACCACCACGGCGGCGCCGTCGCCGAAGACCACCCCGTCCGCCGCCGCGTCGAGCGGCCGGCTGGCGTGGGGAGTCAGGCCGCGGAACTGGGCGAAGAGGGCGTTGTTGGCCGGCCCGGGCGCGAACACGCCGCCCGCCACCACCAGCTCCGACTCGCCGTCGCGCAGCGCCTTGAGGCCGAGGTCGAGCGCGTAGAGAGAGGACGAGCACGCGGCGTCGACGACGTAGGTCCGCACCCCGTCGCCCAGCAGCCGTCCGGCGACGGCGCGGTAGAGCTCGTGCTGGCGCAGGGCTTCGCTGTCGCCGGAGCCGAGGCCCGGGAGCCGTTCGAGCCGGGCCGCGAGCGCCCGCCGCCGCTCCTCCGGCAGGTCGAGCTGCGCGGCGACGTGGCGCACGCTGTCCAGGAACAGGGCCTCGTCGTACTCGCTGGAGCCGTCGGCCGTGGCGCCGAGGATGCACTGCCGCCGGCCGGCCGCGGCCGCCCCGGCGCCACCCGGCAGGGCGGCGAGAGCCTGGCCGAGGGCGCTGGCGAGGAGCTGCTGGCCGCGGGTGAGGGCGGCGAAAGCCTCGGCGTCGTAAGCGCCCGCCAGACGCCGGGCATCGTAGGCGACGTGCCGGATGGCGCCGCTCAACAGCGTGTACGTCTTGTCGGGCACGATCTCGGGCTGGCCGTCGCCGCGGCCGGCCACGAAGTCGCGGCCGAGATCGGGATCGAGCGCCGCCAGGTCGACGATGCCGCTGACTCCTTCCAGCACGTGCCGCCAGAACTCGCCGGCGTCGGCGGCGCCGGGCAGCACGCACCCCATGGCCACGATGGCGATGGGAAGCTGCGGGCAGGGCTCGGGCGGCAGCTCGGCGAGCGGCTCGACTGGCTCTGCCGGCTCAGGACGCGGCTCGGGGGCGGCCAGCTCGGGGGCGGCCAGTCGTTGCAGCAACTGCTCGGCGCGCGCCAGGCGCTCGGCCGCCTCGCGCAGGAGCTGCGCCAGCTCGCCGTGCAGCCCGGACGATCCGGACGACGCGGGCACCGGCGCCAGCCGGGCCAGCCCCTGCCGCAGCTCCTCCCCGGGCTGTACCACCGGCAGCGCCGAGACCTCGGGGTCCGCGGCGGCGAGGTTCTTGAGCACCACTTTGCTCACCACGTCCGAGGACCCCATCTCCACGAAGCGGCGGTAGCCCGACGCATACAGGCTGCGCACGACGCCCGCGAAGTCGAGGCGGCGGGTGAGCTGCGAGGCCAGGAGCGCCGGCAGGTCGAGCTCCGGGGACCAGAGCCGCCCCTCCATCGCCAGGTGGACCGGCACCCGGGCCGGCGCGAATTTGCAGGCCCGGAGGCTGGCGGCAAAGCGCTCGACCGCCGGGGCGAGATGCGAGGAGTGGAAGGGATAGGGGCTCTTGAGGAAAGTGAGCGTGACGCCGTGCGCCGCCGCCAGGGTGGCGAAGGCCTCGAGATCCTGGCGCGGGCCGGAGACCACCGTCTGCCGGGGATGGTTCAGCACCGCGATCTCGATCGCCTCGCCGCCGAGCTTGCGCAGCAGCTCTTCGACGCGCTCAGGGCCGCAGGCGAGCGCCGCCATGGCGCCCGCGGTCCGCACCGAGCGCAGGGCCAGCACCCGCTGGCAGACGATCTCGAGCCCGGTCGCGAGGTCGAAGACCTCCGCCGCGCCGAGCGCGGCCAGCTCGCCGAAGCTGTGACCGGCGAGGAGGTCCGGCCGCACGCCCCGCCGCTCCAGGACGCGCGCGATCTCCACGCCGGTGAGGAAGATGCCCAGTTGCTGCAGATCGGGCGCGGCACCGGCGAGCTCCCGGCGCTGCTCCGGCGTGGCCGCGGTGACCAGCGGCAGGAAGGGCTCGCCGAGCAGGCGCCGGGCGGCCGCGTCGGCCTGGGCGAAACCGGGCACGGTCTCGGGATAGCGGGTGTACAGCTCGTGCAGGACCCCGGCATCGTAGGAACCCTGGCCGGGAAACAGGAACACCAGCTCGCGGCCTCTACCTGATGCTGACCTTGGCTCGTTCATGGCGTCGGCTGCCTCAAGCTAGAAGTCGAACTCACGAAAGGATTCGTCGATGATCTTGGGCGTCGCCTGGGCGCGCTCGGCATTGGCCACGTGCGCGCCGAGGGAGCGGACCTCGGCCGGGAAGATGTCCTTGAGCCACCGCCCCCCGCCCTTCGCCCGCTCGCCGAAGGACGGCTCCGCCAGCCGTTCCACGAGGCTGTTCTCGCGCGCCGCGTCGAGGTACTGCGCCAGCATCGGCGGCGGCCCCACCAGGGCCTGGGTCTCACGGTCCATCAGGATCATCGTCTGATAGCCGCAGGCGACCGGCTGACCGTCGAAGCGCACGATGCGGAAGCACAGGCGCACCGTGCTGTGCGTCGGATCCTCGTAGGTCAGCAGCACCGCCACCTTCTGGCCCAGGTCGACCGGCGCCAGGTTCAGGCTGTAGACCTCCCGCGTCAGCATGACGATGTCCTTCAACTGCTCCTGCCACACCGCGCGTCCGTCGACCCGGCTGGCGAAGAGGATGGTCTCGCGGGCGATGTTCTGCAGCTTGATGTTGACGGTATGGTGCTGTGAACCATAGGCCATGGTGTCGTGAAAGAGGATCTGGTAGGGCATGGCGAAGAACGGCATCATCGCCCCCGGCCGGAATCCCTGCCGTTCAGCAGGATGTCTTTGTCGGACAGCCGGAACCACATCGACCGGATGTATTTGAAAGAGATGAAGAGGATGAGGACGCCCCAGACGGCGAGCACGATCCCCGGACCTCTTACCGCCGGATTGAGCACGTCCGCTCCCACCTGTTTGAGGAGAGCCCTGGGGTAGTCCCACACGGTAACCTGCCCGCGCGGCGGCAGGAGCCTCTGGATGCGGCCCAGGAACCGGAAGGCCAGCACACCCGCCGCCGCCAAAGTGACGGCGATCTCGAGGAGAGACCACTTGAGGATCAATTTCAAGATGTCCCAGCCCTTGCTCACCAGCGCCGAGAAGTCCGGCAGCGGCTTGCGCATGAAGAGCTGGGTCTGCTGCAGCAGCAGGTTGCCCACGTCCCAGAGCCGCCGGATGCGGACGTAGTTCTGAGGATCGAGGCCGCGGAAGATCTGGCGCACGATCGACTTCTGGATGTCCGCCCGCACCCGCCGCGCGTAGCGCTCGTAATACCACCGGTACTCTTTGAAGACGTTGATGCCGTCGTAGAGCCGCGCCCCCACCGTATCGTAGAGCAGCGTCGCGCGGATCATCCGCAGCACGCTGAGCGGCAGGGGGATCTGGGCTCGCCGCACCTCCCGGAGCAGCGCCGACCAGAGCCGGAAGGAGGTCCGCTCCCACCATTCCGCATGCTTGCTCTTGATGCCGTAGAAGCCCTTCCACCAGGCGTCCTCGAGCCGGCGGCGGAAGGGGTCGATGTCGATCGGCGGCAGCGGCTCCATGAGGCCGATGACGCACTGCACCATGCCGCCCACGTCCTCGCGGGCCTGGTAGTAGTGCATCTGCGCGAGCTGGAGGCGCTCGCGCTCGGAGAAGACGCCGCAGGCGCCGAAGTCGACCATCACGATGCGGTTGTGGGGCTGCACCAGGACGTTGCCCGGATGGGGGTCGCCGTGGAAGAAAGGACACTCGAAAAAGCCGTAGTGGCTGCCGCGGATCAACTGCTTGGCAATCCTCTTGGGGCAGACGTCGAGGGAGCCCAGCCACTCGCGATAGCCCTCGCGGTCGGGCGACTCGACGCCGGCGATCATGTCCTTCAGCCAGATGCCGGTGACGAACTCGCTGACGATGACCTCGCGCCCGCAGAGCTTGGGATGGAGCTTGGGCGCCGTGGTCCTGAGCTTCTTGCGCCTCTTGTAATACCTCCGGAACAGCTCCTGATAGCGGGTCTCGATGCGGAAATCCAGCTCCTCGAGCAGCATCAGCCGCAGCTCGGAGCGGAAGGTGTCGGTGACCCGGGGCCGCAGCACGGTGATGAACTCCAGCATCTCCGCAACCAGGTCGAGGGCCGCCAGGTCGGTCTTGAAGATCTTGACGATGTCGGGACGCCGGACCTTGACCGCCACCACCTTGCCGCTCAGCAGCCGCGCCTTGTACACGCAGGCGATCGAAGCCCTGCCGATGGGCGAGAAATTGAAGGCGGCGAAGACCTCGTCGAAGCGCTTGCCAATGCGCTCCAGGACCCGCTCGAGGACCTCCCGGACGTAGTCGTCGGGGATCGGGTCGGCGTTGTCGAGCAGGTTCTCCAGCTCCCGGCAGTAGAGCGGCGGCAGCACGTCCGAGCGGATGGCGAGCTGCTGGCCGACCTTGATGAAGGTGCCCCCCAGCCACTGCAGGACCTTGCGCAGCCGGACCGCCCGGCGGGCGGTCAGCCGCAGGCCGCGGCCCTTGAACGAGCCGCGGCGCAGAACCTCCCGCCAGTCGAGCAACAGCCGGTCGAGCAGACCGGCAACATAGAAGTAGAGGATCGCCGCCAGCATCTCGCAGACCCGGCGCACGACGCCGAAGAAGCCGGCACTGACGAGCTCGGTGTCCGGCGGCAGGTCCGCCGCCGAGATCGCGCCGCTCGCCGCGATCCCCGGACCGGAGGTCGGGCGACGCGGACGCGGCGGCAGGAACAGGAGATCGCCCTGACCGCCCCGTCGGCTCCGAGGGCGTGTCGCGGGCGACTCACTGCCGCCGCTCTCAAGAGTGCGAGTGCTCAAGCTGCCGTCATCGGCATCATCTGGTAGCAGCTCTTGCATGGATACAGACACCTCTTCCCACGGCGGTTTCCTGAGTGCGAGCAGATACGTCCCGACCTTTCCAGGCAGCGCTCTGCCGACGCCCGGGCGAGTCGGGGCACCGACCGGCTACCTCACGAACCCGGGAAGAGGCGGAATGCAGAACCGGGTCAGCCGCTTCACCGACAACCTCTTGGTGAAATCGGTCGGGGCCCTGGACCCGGTCCTGAGAGCCTTTTCCGCGCCGCGGCCGATGTTGCGCAGAGCGTCCTTGATGGCGCCATCGCGCTTCTTCCGCGCCGATCTGTTCTCGCGCCGGCGGTACCTGGTAAGCCCGTCCGCCACCGCCTCCGCGAGACGCTCCGCCGAGCGCGAGAGACCCTGCTCCACCTTCTGCGGGGCCTTCAACCCACGGCTGTACTTCTTCTTCCTGCGGCCTTTGCGACCCTTGCGGCCCTTCCTGACCTCATAGACGATCGGCCTCTGGGTCGCGACCTCATAGACGACCGGTTTCTGGACCTCGTAGACGATCGGGTCCGTGTCCGCCGCGGCGTTTGCCGCGCCTTCCGCGGCCCTGGCCGCGCCAGCCGCAGCCCGCGCCGCATCGTTCGCGGCCCGTGCCGCGTCATCCGCGGCGGACTTCGAGCTCGTCGATTGCGCCATCTCTCACTCCTTTCGTGCAGCCGTTGTCGATGCCGGGTTCCCGCCGCGTCACAAGCAGAAGAGACTACCGCCGCCCCGCCTGCCCCCGCGCCTGCCCCTCGCCTTCTTGCGGTACACCACCACGATCGGCACCAACTCCTTGCCTGCGGCCTCGGGGCCCAGGTTCTGACGGACTTCCGCCAGCACGAGCTGGACCTCGCCCACCAGCTTGCCGCGTCCTTCCTTGAACTGACGCACGGTCTTCCCCTTGATCTTTCCAAGGTCAAGGAGGACCGGCGCCAGGCCTTCGCTTCCTGTGCGTTGTGCCATGGTCACCTCATTTCTAGCTCTGGGTAATAAGCTGAAAACCATCGCGAAAACCCCTCACGCTTTCCGCCGGTCACCGGCCGCGGGCGCGCAGCCGGCGCCACAGCGGGGTGGATCGCGCCAGGACAGGCTGCCCCTGCAGGTAGCGTTCCACGTCCGCGCCGAGCTCGCCGGCGCCGCGGTACCGGCGCCGCGGATCCTTCTCCATCGCCTTGGCGACCACGGCCGAGAGCTCGCCGCGCAGGGCACGGTTCAGCGCCCCCAGGCGGGGAGCCCTGGTCCTTTCGATCCGCAGCGCCGTCTCGGCGACGGACAGATGGCTGACCTCGAACGGCAGCCGGCCGGCCAGCATTTCGTAGAGGACGACGCCGAGAGAGTAGACGTCGGAGCGCGCGTCCGCCTGCTGGGGATCGCCGCTGAGCTGCTCCGGGCTCATGTAGGCGAGGCTGCCGAGGACCTGACCGGTGACCGTCAACCGGGCCGCGGCTTCGCCCTCTGCCGCGAGGAGCCGGGCGATGCCGAAGTCCAGGATCTTGGGCTGACCGTCCGCCTCCACCAGGATGTTCGCGGGCTTCAGGTCGCGGTGGACGACGCCCTGCTGGTGAGCGTGGTGGACGGCCTCACAGATCTTGACGAAGACGCGCAGGCGGTCGGCGAGCGAGAGGTCGGAGCGGGCGGCGTAACGGTCGAGGGGCACGCCCTCGACGAGCTCCAGGACCAGGAACGGCAGACGGCAGATCGTACCCGCCGGACCCGCGATCTCCTCGACGCCGACTTCGAAGATCCTCGTGATGCCGGGAGACTGGAGACGCGCCAGGACCTGGGCCTCGGCGGCGAAACGATGCACCAGCTCGGGGGGCGCCGGCCAGGGATGGAGGACCTTGAGGGCGACAGAACGCTCGGCCTCGCTCTGTCTCGCCTCGTAGATCAGCCCCATGCCGCCATAGCCGAGGAGGCGCACGATCTTGTAACCGCCGATCTGCTCGGGCAGGCCGCTGGCCTCGGCGACGCTGCGGCCGCTGGCCTGCGCCTCCAGGAACCCGAGCACGTCGGGCATCACCGGGCGCAATACCGGGCTGCGGAGGAAGCCGGGCTCCCCTTCGGCATAAGGCAGCAGGGCCTTCAGCTCCCGGTGCAGGTCGGGCTCGCCCGCGCAGGCGGCGGCGAGGAAGCGGTCCCGCTCCGCCGGAGGCCGCTCCAGTGCCAACTCGAGCAGCCTCTCGGCTTCGCTTTCCCGCTCCAGCGCACGGCTCGCGCCGCTGGCCTGACTACTGCGAGAGCTCACGGCGCAGCCAGGTCCTGGCGTAGCTCCAGCGTCGCTCGACCGTCGCCCGCGACAGTCCCAGGACCTCGGCGATCTCCGGATGGGTGAGGCCACCGAAGTAGCTCAGCACCACCACCTGGGCGCGGTCCGGGCTCTCGCGTTCGAGCTTCTTGAGGGCGAGGTCCAGGTCCAGAACGTTCTCCTGAGGATCCGCGATGGTCAGCTCCGCGACCTCGACGGGCAGCCGCAGGTAGCTGCCTCCCCGTTTTAGGCTTCCCCGGCGGCGGGCTCCCTCGATGATGAGGTCGCGCATCGCGCGGCTGACGGCGAAAAAGAAGTGGCGGCGCCCCTCGAAGCTGTCCTGCTTGCCGCCCGTGACCCTGAGATAGGCTTCGTGAACCAGCTCCGTGGGGGTCAGGGTCTGACCCGGGCCGAGCCGTGCCATCCTCGCTCTCGCCAGGCGGCGCAGCTCGTCGTAGACCAGCGGCAGCAGACGCGCCGCCGCATCGGACTCACCGCGCGCCACGGCTTCCAGAATACGTGTGATCTTGGCACTCTCAGAGGCTCGCATAAGCAATTCAGAAGAATCCGGTCGTGAGGGTGGTAATTTACCATCTGGATCTATTGCACACAAGACCGATGTTTCATAGCAAACCCGCAATGTTTCTGTTCTTCATTTTATCTCTCGGCATGCTCGGGACGAGTCGGAGGCATGCCGGGCGGGAATTCTTCAGCGATCGCAATTCATGCGGCGCGTCGAAACGGAATAAATCCGTCGCTCCGGAATGCGCCACCCCGCGCCTGCCCGGTGCAAATACGATCTAGACGGGCTCCGCACGCTCGTGTACGATCACGCTTTCGTAAGGAAAAGCCTACGATGAGACAGCAAAGCCTCCGGGTCCTGTTCGCCGTCTTCGGCGTCGTGGCGGCGCTCGCGGCCCTCGCCCGCCTCCCCGGCCCGCCACCCGGCGAGGCGGCGCGCCTCGCGCCGCACTTCCGGTTTGCCTGGCAGCCGCTCCCTCCGGCCCCCGTTCCCGCCGGCGGAGTCGTCTTCCCGGTGAACAAGACGGCCGCGCACATGCAGTTCTACTTCTACCAGATCGGCGCCTCCGCCGCGCTCGGCGACCTCGACGGGGATGGACTGCCCAACGATCTGTGCCTCACCGACGTCCGCACCAAGACCGCGACAGTGAGCCCCGTGCCGGGCACCGGCGACCGCTACCCCTCCTTCGTGCTCGACTTCGGCAAGCTCGTCGACCGGGTGACCGAGCACCCGACCGTCTGCCGCATCGCCGACATGAATGAAGATGGCCTCGCCGATATCTTTGTCGCTTTCTATGGCCGCCCTCCCCTGCTTCTCCTGCGCCGTGCGCCCGCCGATCTCCAGCCCCAGGCCCCGCTCTCGATGGCCTCGTTCGCCGCCGTCGAGCTCGTCCCGGGCCTCACCCAGCGCTGGTGGACGGCCACCGCGACCTTCGCGGACGTCGACGGCGACGGCCACCAGGACATCGTCGTCGGCAACTACTACCCCGACGGCGCCGAGCTCACCGATGCGAGCTCGAATCGCCCCTTCGAGATGAACGAGGACTTCTCCCGGGCGCTGAATGGCGGCAAGAACCGGATCTTCCTGCATGCCGGCGGCGAGTCGGGCGCCGCGCCGGCCGCGCTCTACCGCGACGCCGGCGACGTGTTCCCGGGCCGCAGCGCCTACGCGTGGACGCTGGCGGTGGGCGCGGCCGACCTCGACCGCGACGGGCTCTCCGACCTTTACATAGCCAACGACTTCGGGCCCGACCAGCTCCTGTGGAACCGTTCGCGGCCCGGCCACGTCAGGCTCCGGGAGCTGAAGGGAGAAAAAGGCTTCTTCACCCCCGAGTCGATGGCCCTCGGCCACGACTCCTTCAAGGGCATGGGCATCGACTTCGGCGATATCAACCACGACGGCGTCTTCGACATGTACGTCAGCAACATCGCCTCCCCCTTCGCCCTTCAGGAGAGCCACTTCCTCTGGACCAGCACCGGGCAGGGGGAGATGAAGCGCATGGCCCAGGGGGTTGCACCGTGGGTCGACCGCGGCGACGAGATGGGGGTCGCCCACAGCGCCTGGGCCTGGGATGCCCGCTTCGAGGACTTCGACAACGACAGCGTGCTCGAGCTGGTGCAGGCCACGGGCCTGGTCAAGGGCAAGGCGAACCGCTGGCCGGACCTCGCCCAGGTCGGCGCCGGCAACGACGTCTTCGTGAAATACCAGGCGGTCTGGCCGAAGTTCCTCGTCGGCTCGGACGTCGACGGCTCATACCCGAAGCCCTTCTGGGTCCTCGGCAGCGACGGGCGTTACGCCGACCTCTCGACCGTCCTCTTCCCGGGCCTGACCTCGCCCACCCGCGGCATCGCCGTCGCGGACGTCGACGGCGACGGCTACCCCGACATGGTTTACGCGAACTTCTGGTCCGACTCGGTCTATATCAAGAACCAGGCGACCGGGAACGGCAACCGCTTCCTCGGCCTGCACCTGCTGCTGCCGGTCGCCGGCGCTGGCGGACAGCCGCCGGCCGGCCTGCGCGTCCATGACGGGCACCCGGCCTGGCGCGAGGGCACCCCCGCGATCGGGGCCTTCGTCGAGGCCGAGATCGCGGGCGGCCAGCGCCAGATCCGCCAGGTGGACGGCGGCAACGGCCACTCGGGGCAGCGCAGCCCCGAGGTCCGCTTCGGCCTCGGGCGGACCGCCGCCGCCGCGATCCCGGTGCGCATCACCTGGCGCGACCTCCACGGTACCCTGCATCACGACGCGCTGTCGCTCGCACCCGGCTATCACACCATCGTGCTCGCTGCCCAAGGAGAGACGCTATGACCGCCGCCCCCAAAAAGGCCCGCGATCCCCGCAACGGCCTCCGGATGTCCGCCACCCTGGCCACGGTCTTCACCATCCTCGGCCACACGGTGTTCGGTTTCGAGCAATCCTGGGCCCAGGTCGTCGTCGCGCTGGTGACCGGCTACTCGTGCGCGCTGTTCTTCGAGTGGATGGATGCGTCGGCCAACCACGCCGTCCCGGGCTTCCTGGGCGGCGGCTTCCGCAAGCTCGTGGACTTCCTGCTCTCGGCGCACATGACGTCGATCACGCTGTCCTTCCTGCTCTACGTCAACAAGCGGCTGTGGATCATAGCGCTCACCGTGGCGCTCGCCATCGGCTCCAAGTACGTGCTCCGGGTGCGTCAGAACGGCCGCCTGCGCCACTTCATGAACCCGTCGAACTTCGCCATCGCGGTGGTGCTCCTGACCTACCAGTGGACCGGCGTCCTGCCGTGGGGCTTCACCATCAACCTCCACGGTTTCTATGACCTGCTCGTGCCGCTCATCATCGTCGGGCTCGGGTTCCGGCTGAACCTGTTCTTCACCGGCCGGCTCCCCACCATCGCCTCGTGGCTCATCACCTTCATCGTGCTCGGCGCCTGCCGGGCCTGGTTCCAGCACACCAACGTCGTGGCCGAGCTGGTGCCGCTGACCGGCATCGCCATGGTGCTCTTCACTTTCTACATGATCACCGATCCGCAGACCTCGCCGGCGCGGCTCAGGAGCCAGATCCTCTTCGGCTCCGGGATCGCGGCCGCCTACTCCGTGCTGCTGCTGCTGCACGTGCAGTACACCATGTTCTACAGCGTGACATTGATCGCCGCGACCCGGGGGATGTGGCTCTTCGGGCTCAGCCTGCGCGAACGGGCTGCCGAGCGGTCCGCAGCGCGGGTCGTCAAGCCGTCCTCGGAGCCGTCGGTCGTGCCGGTCGGAGCGCCGGCGATGTTCAACTAGCACGGCGAGGGGGCGTGCTCCGGCACGCCCTCTTTTCTTGCCGCCGCCAGCCGGACGGATCGAGACGTCGCCTCATCTCTCCAGACGACGGGCCGTCGTATCCTTACAACGCGCGGTTGGATCGATCCGGCGGCTTGCCGCTCGCTACGACGGGCCGTCGTATCCATACGACGGCGCGTCGTATCCTTACTACGGCCGTTTTCTCGATACGGCGGGCCGTTGGATCGATACGACGGCCCGCCGTATCCATACAACGAGGCGTCGTATCTCTGCAACGGCCGTTTTCCCGATACGACGAGGCGTCGTATCCCTGCAACGGCCGTTTTCCCGATCAAACGGCTCGCCGTATCCTTACAACCGCCGTTGGATCGTTACGATGGACGGTTGGATCGTTACGACGAGACGTTGGATGCATACGATGGCCCGCCGCCTCCATACGACGAGGCATCGTATCCTTACAACGCCCGTTTTCCCGATACGACAGCCCGCCGTATCCTTACCACGGCCATTTTCTCGATACGATGGGCCGTTGGATCGGTACGACGGGCCGCCGATGCCTGCGATGAGCCGTTGGATGAATCCAAAGAGCCCTCGTATGCAGACGATCGCCCCTTCGGGGCTGAGCTCCGAGGATTGGGAGAGTTGTTTTTGTGCCGAGCCCTTACCATGGTGAGCTCGCCCGGACAGGCTATGAACCCCGATGTGATCGGCTATTCACGTCCTGCGGGCCGTCTCGTCCTCCAAAGGAGGGAGGATCGCTGGCAGGGGTTCTCCAGTGGGCCTTTATATAGTTCCTCAGTACCGTTGTGGCACTGAGGTCAACTGTCCCTCTTTTTACCTCCTCCTCCAGGCTGCGCCACACTATCTGCATCTGGTCGCGTGCAAGCTCTCCGCTTCCCTCCTCGTTATCCAAGATAGATAGCTCCTGACTGGCGCGACGGCAAACCTCGATCGCTTTGGACGATTGCCCCCTTCGGAGATGGAAGCCAAACAAGTAGACAAGGTCCAAGAAGAAGTCCTTCACCAGACCGTGTTCAAGGTCTCCGGCAATGACCTCTTGAAGCAGGCTCTCCGCCCTCTTGGGCCGCCCAAGGTGTTCCAGAATTCGGGCCGCTGTATAACGCTTCCTAAGTTGGATGCACGGTTCACGGAATTGCTCGCTCAGCCCCCTTAGGTCACTAAATCTCAGGAGGGCCTCTTGTGGCGCGCCCATGGTTACGAGGCAGTTCATTCTGAGTATCTCTAAATTCACGACAAGCCGAGGGTTGTTGTCCTGTATCAGTGACAGGGCCTGCTCTACCGCTCGGAGACTTTCTGCGGGGTCGGGATCAGCTAGGATGTAGGCTAACTGGGCGAGAGTCCTGCTTGTGAGAAAGGTTTGCGCTGCCGCTTTGAAGAGTCCTACTGCTCGGCGCAGGATTCTTGCGGCTTCCTCAGTGTTGCCGAGGTCATCTTCCAAAGCTCCCTCTACGCAAATCACCTTTCCCTCCACAACTCCGCTCCTTGATCCCCTCTTGACATATTCGTTTCCCTTCTTAAGAGCCTCGCGGGCCGCGGGCCATTTAGCCAATCTCCGCCGTGCGTTCGCAATCTCAGCGCAACATTCTGCACAGAGATCGTTCTTCAATTCAACCGAAAATCTAGGGGAAGGTAGCTGCCCTGCTACCAGAAGAGCAAGATAGAAGCACTCCTCGCTCTCTGCTGGAGACGCCGATGCGCCCTCTTCGAAGAGTACTTCTAGAAAACTCAGGGTGTGGAGTGAGCGAGCGAGACGTACTTTGTCCTTCCTGGCCTTGGTGCTCAGCGACTGAACTTCCGTCCAAGTTGCTTGTGCTTCCAGCCACTCTTCCAACCTCGCTTGCTCCAACTCGTGCAAGTCGATCAGCGGCCTGAGCGTGCCTGGAACGGCGATCCCGCCGCTTGCCTTTTGACCGGCAATGACGCGGCTGGCAAGTAGCCAGCACTCGCGGCAACCCGTCAGGTGGGCGGCAACCCGCTCGGCCTCGGCTGGCGAGGTCTGACCGGCGAACAGCCTACGCAACCCCTCAAGGTTCTCGTGTGCCTCTTCAAACATTTAAGGCAGTCCTTCACGGTAGCGAAAGTCAGACAGAAGTCACCAGACCGCGAAATGTAGCGTCCCTAGTATAGCCAAAAAGAGCGGAGTCGCGACGACTGCGACTCCGCCTCAAACGGCTCAGCCGAGGGGGTCCATGCCCCCGCCTCCATCAGTCTGGGGAGGCGGCGGGGGCGTGTTGAGCCCCAAGGGGGCCGCACTGCCGCCCTGTTTTGTTTGGAGGGCCGTGGAGGATGACGCGAGAAGGTAAAGCACGAGCAGAACGAGACGAAGCATAGCTTCTCTCCTTTCAGGGACAGGTACACGCACGAGCGTTATTGCCCGTGATTGGTGTCCCTACGGCCGGAGTGTAGTGCCCAGGGACAAGCTACTGCTTCGCGCGCGGACGATGCAGGAAAGGGAAGGGCTCCATGGACCTATTGCAAGCCCCGATTCTGGAGACAGAGCGCCTGCGGCTGCGTTCCTTCCGCAGGAGCGACCTGGACGACTACGCCGCGTTGAACGCGGACCCCGAGGTGTTGCGCTACCTGGGATGCGGGCCACAACCGTGGGACCGGGGCCGGGCCTCTCGGCACATGGCCTTCCTCCTCGGACACTGGCAGGTCTGGGGTTCTGGCACGTGGGCGGTAGAGCACAGAGAGACCGGCGCCTTCATCGGGATGGTCGGCTTCTCCGAGCCGGAGGGCTGGCCCGGCTTTGAGCTCGCCTGGACTCTCGTGCGTCGCTGGTGGGGGTACGGCTACGCCACGGAGGCGGCGCGGGCCGCCTTGGACTATGCCTTTACCGTCTTGAAGAGGGACCGCGTGATCAGCCTCATCTATCCGGAGAATCGCGCCTCAATCCGCGTCGCCGAGCGCCTCGGCGAAAGACTGCAAGGCCGCATCGATCATTTCGGAAGGGAGATGCTGTGCTATGGCATCGACCGGGAAAGCCACGCGGCGCAGATGGCGCAAGAGTCCTTGGTTGTTGGAAGAGCGTAGGCGATATGCGGCAACATCTTTACAACGTGAACAGCGCAACGCTCAGCGCGAGACCGATCAATCCGATTGCAAGAAGCAAGACACATCCCTTTGTCTGATTTGGGTCTTTCAGGGTAAAATCTGAAGGCATATCGTTCACTAATAGGGCACCTACAAGCGCTTCGACTAGCTTGCCATTGTCCTCTGGCCCACACCACCAAACGTTCTGTTTCCAGCCTATACGCACCGGGATGCAAGGTTTATGCAACGCAACATCTAGTTTTGGATCTTGGTCGGAACCCGTCTCAATCAGTTGCTCCCTCCAGGAACCATCTGCATTTCTCGTTATGTAACACCTCAGAGTCGCGATTCTAACTGCCTTGTCTACTCC
Organism: Thermoanaerobaculum sp.; assembly: GCA_021154885.1. Classification (GTDB taxonomy): domain Bacteria; phylum Acidobacteriota; class Thermoanaerobaculia; order Multivoradales; family UBA5704; genus DATARR01. The sequence goes on along the minus strand of JAJKHS010000116.1, from coordinate 108,357 downwards.
CGGCACATGCAATGTCAACCATTCGCCACCACGAATCGTACACGAGTCGGCATTTGAGTCAAAGAAGGGCAGTACTGTTGGTCGAGACATCCGGAACTCTAGTCCGGTCGTCTTTGCTTTAACCTCAGCGTCCAGAGAAGCCAATACCGCTTTGAACTTCGCCTCAAGGTCCTTTCTGAGTAATTCCCAAGCGGCTGTTGACTCTAGTGCTGCCTTCTGTCTGGCCTTTAGATCGTCGATGCTCATGATTCACCCCTCCTCCTTTGACGAATTTCTGAGTGCCGGGCCGAGGGTTGCGACATCGAAAATCTCCTTTGGTTGACCGTTCGCGTTATAGAGTAGGACTAAGTAATCTTCAACCTCTTCGGCCTTCGCTGCTGCACCTGTTGCTTTTTTCACGTCAAAGGCGTTTATATAGCGTACAAACTTAGGCATCGTCAGGTCTGTTAGAGCTTGGAACACATACCTCACCTTCCGGTGAGCAGGGAGTGACAGTTGATAAAAAAGAAACCACGTCGCCACGCCACCGAGGAAGCCGCCAATATCGACACCCACAGGCAAAGAGACCTTAATTATCGCTAGTCCGCTTATCGTACCGATAAGCCTTCCCAACATAGAGCATAGAGCTACGAGCAAAACAAGCGCTCCGGTCGCCGAGGTCAGCACCATGCTGTCAGCAAACGTGACGTTTTCCTCGAAGGACTTCCTCGCGGACTCAGGCGCAAGGGAAAGAAGGTGATTCCAGAACGCTACACCGTTGACTCCATATCTCGTCTTGGGGTAGAGTTCATAGGTGGCCATTATGTTGCCAAGCAGGGTTGGCCGCTCGACAGTATATTCCGCCTTTCCTTCACTCTCGACAATCAAATAGTCGGACAAGCCCTCAAAAAGCTTGCTCGACTTGTTCTTCTCCTCCTCCGTCAATTTACGACCCGGAGCATTAAGCGCCATGTAGGCTGCCTCAAGCTTCTTGAGCCTCTTCCTGTTCCACCATTCTGCGCATCTGGTTAGCCGCCTTAACCTGAAACCCTCATAGACTTGAAAGATCGGAACTGTAGCGCTGCTTACCAGTAGCCCGAAGAAGACAGCTTCAGCGAGCAGGACAAGCCCTACCTCTAAACCGTATTGCTTATGAGTCATTGGTACCAGCCAACTCCTAAGGTAGGGGTGGGCGTATGAGGCGGCCACTGCGCCAGGAAGTATAATTCTTCGCAGGAAGTCGCCGTCCAGAACCTCGCTTGCTTCTTTCAAGGACACACCTCCGGCTGCTTTTCTGGCTCACTTGGGAGAGGTATTGCTGGTGGTTCTGGATCGGGCCATTCTGGATCGGGCCATGGAACTGGAACTTTTCCCGGGTGACTCGGTTCCCTCCGTCTCTTGGGCTCACTAAACGAGGGCAAGCTTGGACGTTTTGGTAACTCGCGCTCTACTTCGTACTCATCTTCTTTAGACATTCAGCTCTCCTTTGGTGGATAACCATGGAATCGTCATTAACCCATCAAGCGGAGGATGGCAGTGCCGACCCCTCGGACTCTCGGTATCAAGTAGTTGCGCGCCTGCGTTCAGCCAGCCTTCTGGCGATTCCCTGCTTGTGCGTTCCCGTGGCATGGGCATACCTTCTGCCCATTAACTCCGTTCTCTGCCCGAGCATCTCCATGACATCCCTGGTGCTGCCGCCGGCTTCGAGGATCATCGTGCCCGTAGTGTGGCGCAAGCGGTCTCGGGCTTGACTCCGGTCCCGCTGCAAGCCTCGTCGCAGGCATCTATCAACCTTTGGTACTCATCCCCGGAGATGCCCTTCGAGTCTCTCCGCTCTCGATACGTCGCCAAGCCTGACCTCCCTATGGTATTTGGTGCCGGAGGCGGGACTCGAACCCGCAAACCCTTTCGGGTGGAAGATTTTAAGTCTTCTGCGTCTGCCATTTCGCCACTCCGGCCCGAGGACGATTCTAGCAGCGACGAGCCCTCGCCACCCCCGGCCGCGGCGCCGAGATTGCGGAACTACCTTGGTACCATGGTACAATCCTCAACGAGGAGGAACCGAGCCATGAATCCCGAGGGAGACAAGCTGGTGGTCGAGCGGGTGCAGACCGGAGTCCGGCTGGAGAAGCGCCTGCTCAAGGTACTGAAGGCCCTGGCCGAGCTCTACGACCTGTCGCTGGGAGACCTGCTGGAGGGGATCGTCCTCCACGCCTTCGAGGGCCAGAGCCCCTTCAGCCCGGAGACGCTGCGGCGGATCGCGGAGCTGAAGCGGATCTACGGGCTGGACCTGGACGCCACCGCCAGCCACCGTCTGATCGAAGCGCCGGAGGGGCCACGCTCATGAGCACCATGACGACGGCGGCCATGACCGACGCCGAATTCCTTGCCCGCTTCGAGGACTGTTCGCTCCCCAACGCCGCCTTCCACCACCGGGACCACGTCCGTCTGGCCTGGCTCTACCTGCGCCGCCACTCGCCGCTGGAGGCACTGACGCGCTTTGCCGACGGCCTCCGGCGCTTCGCCACGGCCAACGGCCACCCGGGGCTGTACCACGAGACCATTACCTGGGCCTTCCTGCTGCTCATCCGCGAGCGGATGGAGCGCGGCGGGGCCGCCGCCGGGAGTTGGGAGGAGTTCGCGGCAGCCAACCCGGACCTGCTGGTCTGGAAGCCCTCGGTCCTCGACCGCTACTACCAGCCGGAGACCCTCGGCTCGGAGCTGGCGCGGCGGGTGTTCGTAATGCCGGATCGAGCGCCGGATCGAGCGCCAGTCACCTAGCGGCTCCCCACTCAGCCGGCGAGGGTCACTTCGAGATAGAGAGGGACCTCCCCCTCCAGGAGGGTGGCACCCTGGCTCTTCGCGGGCAGGGTGTCGTCGGCGCAGACGATCCCCGACGCCGCCAGCAGATCTTCGTTCGTCTTGCCGGCAGGCAGGGGTCCGACGGCGTGGCCGTTCGGGAGGAAAACGCGCCCTTGCGTTTTCGTCTGGAGGGCGCGAACGACCGGATAGAAAGGCATGGGGCAGTAGCCCATGAGGTCCTGCGCGACGGGGACGCTGACGGGGATGTACGCCACCAGGTCTTCCCTGGTCATCTTCTCCAGCCCTTTCTCCTTGATGGTGGCATTGTGGCTGGCATGGTGCCCCACTTTGTAGAAGGCGACCCGGCTCAGCAGGTTCTCCATCAGGGTCTGCTTCTCCTCCTCTTTCTCCTTCGGGGCGGGCGGGTTGTCGGGCACCGAGGTGTCGCGGAAGCGCCACGACTGGATCGTGTGCCACGAGAGCCAGTTGCCCACCTGCGCGTCGCCGGGGAACAGCAGCATCTTGTCGGAGCCTGGAATGTCGAAGGCCAGCACGAGGCTGACGTTGTTGGTGTAATCGCCAGCCCGAAGGGCCAGGTTCGCGGCCCCGGCGAGCCAGTCGGCGTCCACGCGCCGCCACGCGCCGTCCTCCCCTTTCTCCTTCGCTTCGCCGTAATGATTCTGGAAGAACGGGGAGGCCATGGCACTGTCCCAGTCGAGGCGGATTTCCGCAGCGAAGGGGCAGAAGCCTTCGTCACTGTCGCGGCTGAGAGTGCCGGCGGCGAGCAGGCCCGAGGCCAGCGCGGGCAGGCTGCGGTCATCGCTCAAGGCGAAGGCGTTCGCGCCGCCGGGTTTGCCCTCGTCCACCTTCATGCCCAGGGAGTCGTAGGAATACATGACACCGTCGGTGCCGTCCACCAGGAGCTCGATGTACTTCTTGCCGTCCGGATTGACGTTGTCCGGCAGCGGCGGGCCGAGGACGTAGCCGTGAAAATCCGTCTCCGGAAGGCGAAACACATCGCCGGGCTCGAAGTAGCGGATCTTATCGGGGGAGCAAAGGCCGCGAGCGAAGGCCATGGCCTCGTCCATGTTCGCGGGGCCTTTGATCTTCCCACCCCCGGCGGCCTCCAGGCTGACGCCGAGGAAATCCCCCTGCGCCCGAAAACCAGGATGGGTATCGAGGATGCCCATCTCGGCCGCCTTCTCCATCGCCTTCTTCGCCGCCTGGTCGAGGATGTTGCGAAAGTCGGCCGTGCCCGCGTGCTCCCCCTTCTGGGCGGTGGTCTCCGTCCAGGGCAGGTAGAGGGCGTCCACGGTGATCGTCTTCCACTCCTGCCAGGCGTCCTGGAAGCCGCTGATGTGATCGAAATGCTGGTGCGTAATGGCGAGGGCGTCGATATGCCCGCCGGTGGCGACCGAGATGTTCTCGACGACTTTCTTGATGCGCACGTCCTTGTCGGGCGTGCTCATCGCGACTCCGCAGTCAATCACCAGATAGCAGGGGTTTTCCGGTTTGTCCTCGCGCGGGAAGGCCAGCAGGAAGCAGTCGCCGAGGCCCTGCCCGTAGAGGCGCATCTTGATCTCCCCCCACTGGGGAAGCAGCCTGCCTTGAGGTTGACCAGGTTGACCAGACATTTTTCGCGCGTCCTTTCGAGCATCAGCCCCGGTGCAGCAGGGCGAAGGGTTCGGTCAGGGCATTCGGAACCGGGACTCCGGCCTTTTTCGCGGCTTTCTCGGCGACCTTCTTTTCGGCCCCCTCCATCCTGCCGCGGCGGCAGGCGCAGGAGGAAGCCCGCATGTCCTCCAGCTCGCTCGCGCGGCCTTTGAACCACTGGGCCCGCACTTCGTCCCGGGTGTACCAGCCCGCGGGCAGGTTGGCGGACGAGTACTCGGCGGCGTCGGGGTTTGCGGCTCCCCCGGCGCGGAGCATGAATTCGCGCTGCCTGGCCTCGCGGGCGGCGCTGTCGGGCCGCTTGTAGATGGCATAGCGAACCCGGTACTCGTTCTGGTCCATGCCGATGATCAGCGTGACGCCGCCACGGAAGGGGGGAAGGTCCGGCGCCTCCACCCCGCCCTGCCCCAGGCTCTCCTCCTTCGCCGAGCTCCGCCGCGCCGACTCCGCCTTTTTCTCGTTCTTGTCGTAGGGCAGGGCATCCCGGCTCTGGAGGATCTCGACCACCATCTCGGTCAGGAACTCGCCCCGGGGGCCGATGCGGCGGGCGGGGCGCAGGTTCGCCACCTGGAACGTGCGCCTGGTGTCGATGCCGCCCAGCAGCTTCCACTTGGCCGCGTTGTCGGGCATTTCATAGCGGATGTAGTTCCAGAGCATCCGTTGGGCCGTCTTGATCTCCTGGAAGACGCCGCCACGGGGCTCACCCGGTTGCCAGTTGAACAGCGCGCGCCGCACGTGGCTGAACCCTTCCGGGAGAGCTGTGGGAACGGAGGAAGGCGACGACCAGCGCAGGCTCTCTTCGGAGAGCGTCCGGACGTCGCGGGGATAGATGCCCCACTTGCGAAAGGCTTCGATGAAGGCGACACGATAGCGGCGGTCGTCGTTCGGCACGAGGTCGGAATCCGCCGTGATCAGGGCGCGGAGGAACTCGCCGAAGGTGATGTCGACCGGCGGCACGTAGTCCATCGCCCGGATGCACATCTTGAGCACGTGGCGAGCGGACTTGGACGCTTCGTTCGCCATGCGATTCACCAGGTCGGGGTGCAGGTCGCCGTCGGGCAGGACGCCCGTCCCACCGGTCGCGATACGCTTCAGGTCCACGACGCGATCCTCGTAAATGCGGAGGTAGGCGTCGAAGACGGCGGCGACGAGGAAGGAGCCTCGCGCATGCGGCTCGTCGACCTCCGCCAGCAGCGACGGATCGGCCTGGAACCGCTTCCACTGATACCGTGTCTCCTCGTCGAATTCGCGGGCGGCATCGGCGATGGTGACGCTCGTTTCGCCGCTCCCGTCCATCTCGCGCTCCTCGCTGAGGTCGCGCCACTCCATCTCCCTTTTCGCGCGGCTCTGCCGGACCACGTAACCCAGGGCGTCGCGCAAAGCCTGATGCCGTCCGGTGGCCTGCCCGAACTGCAGGGCGAGGCGGGTCATCAGCGTTCCGGCGTCGAGGCGCCCCCGCGCTCTGGCGATCTGGTCGCGCAGCAATTCGGGATAGGTGAATCGCTGGAACAAGGCCACGATGTCGGCGAATGCCTCGTGGAAGGCGAACACGTCCGGATTGGTCGGCTCGGTGAAGCGGACGTGCATCCCGTCGAGGATGGCGTGGGTCGTCTCGTGGGCGATGATGTCGTGCGCCAGGCAGGTGAAGACGACGCCGCCGGGGTACTCCGCGCCAGGATCGCCGTCGCCCGCCGGGAAGTAACCGAAGAGGATGGCCCGCTTTTGCGGCGAGTAGTAGGCATTCTGATCGCGCAGGGCGTGGGGATACAGGCGCAGATGCTGGACGAACTGATCGGAGTCGTCCGCTTCGGCCTTTCCCCGCCGGTTCACGACGACGTTCCCGCTGTCGTCCAGCTTGAGGAGCTCGTCGGCGCGATCGTCGTCGCCGCTGCGCCAGTCCCAGGGGCGCAGGGGCGACCAGAAGATCGGGCGGCCCAGCGCCTCCTCGAAATGGGTGATGGTCTTCATCGCGACGGCGTAGACCATCTGCTGATGGAACTGCGGATTGCCCTCGGAGCGGGGCAGGCCGTCCTGAGCCAGCAGGAACGGGTGGTTGAGGTCCACCGGAGCATAGGCACAATCGGAGGCGGGGTCCACGTCCACCACTTCGAGGTAGTCGCCGACCGGCCCCGGCTTCAGGTCGCGCTCGAAGACGACCGGAATGGTGATTTCATTGACCGCGGCGTCAGCGCTACGGGTGGCGAGGCTGGGATCGAAGGCGAAGGCCCGGAGCCTGCGCGTCGGCGGCTGGGCGATGGCGTAGGCGGTCTTCTTCTCTTCGTCCGCGGCGAGTGGCAGGAGATAGGCGGCGGCCAGCTCGGGGTGTTTTTCGCTCCATGCCTTGTGGCCGTGATCCCGCGCCGCCTTCAGCTTGGTGCGCAGGGTGTCCGAGAGCCGGGATTCCTGGCGCAGCAGGTAGCGCCGCACCGCCGCGGCGGACACACTGTCACGCCCTGCCTGCGCGACTTTCGCCAAGGTATTGGAGAGGAGGATGTCCGTCCCGGCGAGCGTCCCGATCTCGGCGCGGTCGGAGTCGTCCACGCCGCCGGCGGTCTTGGGCACGAGGCCCTGTTTGCCGGACAGGAAGCTCTCCAGCCGCTTGCTGCGTTCGCCCTGCGCCACCTCGCCAACGGCGAAGACCGGCCCTTCGGCGGTCAGCGTGGGCAGCGTCAGGATCGTCCACCAACTGCTCACCGGGAAGCTGACGATGCCGTCGGGCTCCCCGGCGAGGATCTTCTTGCGCACCTCCTCCGCCTCGGCGGGGGTGGGCAGAGCCTGCTCCAGCAGCTTGTCCGCCTGCGCGATCCCCGCCCCGAAGCCGCCCTTGCCGCCGCGGATGAACTTCGGACCCGCGTTGGACGACCTCTGGAGGCAGAGACGGAACAGGAATGGCAGCAGCTCCGGCCGGTTGTCGCAATGGTTCTGGATGAGGTTGGCCCGGCCGTGGTAGGACAGCCAGAGCGCGGCGAGGCCGGCGACGTTGGCGGTGGCGAAGGACGTGCCGTTGCCATTCTCCTGATGGTCCACCGGGTTGCCGTGCGGGTCGAAGCTCTTCGAATCGTGCCACACCAGCTCCCCCGGCGCGGTGATGGCGACCGCGGCGCCCAGGCCGGAGAAGCGCCACGGCGCTTCCAGGGCGTTGCTGGCGGCACAGGCGAGGACGCCGGGAATGAGGGCCGGGAAGACGACGGTCGGGGCGTTGTTGCCGGCCGCGGAGACGACGATGATGCCGCGGTCGAGCGCGCGGCGGATGAGGGAATTCAGCAGCCCGGAGCCGACCGGCCCCCCGAGGGACATCGAGATGACGTCCGCCGGTCGGTCGCGGTCCATCGCCTCGACGAAAGCGTCGCAGACGTTCTGGAAGCTCAGGTGGATGACCGAGGACGACACCCGCAGCGGCAGGATCTTCGCCCCGGGCGCGACGCCCCACGGCTCGCCGGCAGGGCTGTCCCCGGTCGCGATGACGCTGGCGGTGCCGGTGCCGTGGCCGGGGAAGTTGCCGAACGACTGGTCCTTCATGGGATCGAAACCGTCGGGCTGATCGCGTTCGACGAAATTCTTGCCAAAGAGCAATGGGTCGCCCGGATGGGGCTCCAGGTGTGGGAGGAGGCGCGCGTGCCGGGTGTACCCGGTGTCCGGGTGGGCCACCAGGACCCCTTCCCCCGGCGACCTGTTCTCGTTCCCGGGCTTCGCCTTCCAGGCGGCCCAGGCGCCGTTCTGTCCGTTCGCGTCGCAGACGCCCATCTTCTCCAGCGACCAGTGCCGATGCTGATCGCTGCTCGCCGCCTTGATCTGCGCCAGGCGGTCATCGCTCACCTTGCCCCACAGCCGGAAGGCCCGCTGGGCGTCGGAGCCGTTCGTCACCGGCAGCCTGGTGAGCAGCAGCGGCTCGGCGCTCTCGACGCCGGGGAGCGTCTTCAGGGCACGGACAGCCTCCCACGCCTCGCCGAGCGCCGGGGAGGCGGCGCTGCTGCCGCGGTACACCCACCACTCGTCCGGCATGGCCCCGGCCGTCCACCCGTAATTCGGGAGCCGGGCCGCGAGCGCCGCCGTCACGGTTGCCTCGTCGGCGCCGGCCTTGAGCTTAACGGCGAAGCCTTCCACGACCGGCATCCCGGTCGCGTCCATCTCCTGCACCGCCTGGGCAAATGTCAGCATCTCAACTTCCTTTCAGGCTCGCTCCGTCCCGACCGCGATGAGGGCCCTCTTCTCTTGGACGGACGCACAGACGCATTTTCCCACGAGATGAAGAAACCTGCAGCGGGTGTTCGTGATGCCGGACCGGGCCGCGCCTCCCGCGAGCCCGTGACGGACTCTCGCTTTAGAACTCGCATTCCTAAGTGGAGTCGGACAACCGCGCAGGCGGTCCGACCCGCCTCGCCCGGGGCATCGGAGCCCCGCGAGCGATTTGGAGGAATGCAGTATGAAAAACACACCCACCACGAAGCCCGGCCAGACCTCTCTCCGCAACCGGCTGAGGACGATGCTGGCGATCTCTCCCCTGCTCCTGGTCCTCGGCACGGGCATGGCGTCGGCCAACGGCAGCGCCTACTTCAACTACACCATCAACTGGCCGCAGACCCCGGACCTGTACTTCTCCGTGGCGGGCGGCCCCGCCAGCACCTGCGGCGACCTGGTGGCGGTCCGCAACGGCGGCGCCCCGCAGACCACCCCCGGCTGGCTGTGCACGGACGCCAGCGGCAACGCCACCAAGGGCCCGTGGAGTTGGGCGAACCAAGCCAACGACGAGACGGCCAGCTCCTACATCCGCTGGCCGGACAACTCCACCACCAACACCGTCTCGCACATCTGGGACAAGACGGCCCCCACCGCGTCCATCAGCTCGTCGGGAACGCCTCCCACCTCCTACTCCGGCACGGGGCACGACACCACCAATGGCGCCTGCTTCAGCGCCAACTGGTCCACGGTCACCTCGACCTTCGAGGACACCAGCACGGGCCTCTACTGGTCGCCCGGCCAGGGCTACTCCGCGCAGCCGCGCTGCCATGCAGTGCCGCCAGGCGGCTGCGTGGGCATTCCCGTCATCAACGGCACGCTCTCCGGCATGCCGAGTTGCAGCGTCACCTGGAGCACCTCTTTTCCCCCGGCCGGTGACCACACTTCTGGCCACAGCTACCTCTGGAAGACCTGCGTCTACGACGGCGGCCAGTACGGCTGTGCCACCCTGAGCTTCACGCCGTAGACCGCCTCGAAAAACCGGGCCGGAGGGGGCGGGGCTCCCTCCGGCCAGCGGTTGATCGAAGGGACATCATACGTGCACAGTATCCTGTACCAACCGAGGTAAGTAAGATGACCACCGACACAATCTCCTAACTTCCGCGCGGGCCAATCTGGCCAAGACCATGGACCGTGTCTGCGACGACCACGATACGGCGAGCCCGTAGGGCTCGGCTCATCCGCGAGGGGATGGAGCGCGCCGGGACCGCCGCCGCGAGCTGGGAAGATTTCGCGGCGGCAACCCTCAGGAGCGGAGCGGATTCTGCCTTCGCAGACCCGTGAACCGTGAAAACCCGCCGTCGCTGGTGCAGAGCGTGAGGTCGTGCTCGATGGCCAGAGCCGCGAGGTGGGCGTCCGGGACGCCGTTCGAATCCGCGCCAACTTCCTGCAGGAGCTTTCCAAGGATCTCGGCATGTCTGGGGGTCGGAGAGGGCGACCAGACGGAGGGAGCCGAGAGCCAACGCTCCACTTGCTCCCATGCCGCAAGGATGGTCACGGGCGACTTGAAGATCCTGTGGTTGCTCACCAGACGAACGAATCCGAGGAGGGCATGCCAGGGCAGTGCCACTGGAGTCCCCTCCCGGAGTCGCTCTTCGAGCCAAGCGAAGGCGGCTGGATGCTGGGGAACATCCTGGACGTAGGCATAGAGGAGGAGGTTGGTATCGACCAGGATCACCTGAAGGCTTCCCCTTCAGCGATCACGAGAGCCTTGGAGACATCATCGAGGTCCTCGACGAGGCAGCCGCCGAGCGCGACGGGAACCGTATGAACGCGGCTCGTCTCCAGCCTCACCAGCCCCTCCCGAAGCGCCCGATGGAGGACCTCCTCAAAGCTGAGAGCCAGTTCCTGACGGAGCCGCTCCACCTTCGTGGTGAGCTCTTCCTCCAAGGTGATGGTCGTCGTCATGGGAAGAGGATAGTGCTTAGCGAACCGTGGCACAACTCCTGAGGCGGAGCAGAGAGGGGCTTGGAGGCGACGAGCGGATTCGAACCGCTGAATAAGGGTTTTGCAGACCCTCGCCTTACCACTTGGCTACGTCGCCCGGGATGGGCAGAGCCGCATTGCGCGGCCCCAAAGAACTTGGCAAAGAACGCGGAAAGGGCGTCCGCAGTCTTAGGAGGTCACAATCTGGAGCGGGAAACGGGATTTGAACCCGCGACCCCAACCTTGGCAAGGTTGTGCTCTACCACTGAGCTATTCCCGCCCAACAGGCTCGCAAAGAATAGTCAGGCGGCACGGGGCTGTCAAGCCGGGCTGGCGGTGGGAGTCGTTCCGATCGCGGCCTCGCTCCTACCAGCGCCGGCGGGCAGGGCCGGGATTGTAGGGGAAGGCGTTCTTGATAAGAGTGTAGCGCCAGCCGCCGCTCTCGCGGTCGAGGCCGAGGACGTCGAAGCGGCAGGGCTGGTTGTGCCAGCCGCGGGAGGCGAGGTACAGGGAGGCCGCCCGGGAAAGGCGGCGCTGCTTCGAGAAGGTCACGGCTTCGATGGCCGGACCGTAGCGGCCGCCGTCCCGGGCCTTGATCTCCAGGAAGCAGAGGGTGGCTCCTTCTCTGGCCACGACGTCGATCTCGCCGCCGTGGTTCACCAGGTTGCGGGCCAGGACCTCGTAGCCGTGGGCCGTCAGCCAGGCCACGGCGTCATCCTCCCCCACCCTGCCCCGCGCCCGGGCGTGAGGCTGCTCTCGGAAGTCAGCGCTCATGGAGATGCCTTCCTTTCGATCCATCCGGATTTGCCGCGCCGCCGCGACGCCCCCTCCCAAGACCCTCATCACCCCGACCCTCTTCTCCCGCCCCCTCGCCACCCCCCTCCCCGGGAGAAGAGGGAGACCAGCGAGACCGCTTCAACCGGGTCCCCCTCTCCCGGGGAGGGGGGTGGCGAGGGGGCGGGAGAGGGGACAGGGGTGAGGGCCCTCGGGCGGGGGAACGGCCCCCCTCTCAGCGCCATCCTATCCTCTCCTCTCGACCCCTCCTGACGCGACAATCCTCTGGACAACACACGGAGGATCTGGTAAGAATAGCGTCCAAAGTCCAGATTGCTACGTTGAGCTTTCCTGCCCGGGCAGGAAGGAAGGAACCAGATTATTATGGGCAGCTCCCGCGTCCGAGCCACGGCCAGACTCGCCTTGACCACCCTCCTCGTCTCGGTCTCCCTGGGAATCGCCTGGGCGGACACTCCGGGGAAGAGGCTGGAGGGCACGCTCGGCATCCGGGAGAGCACAGCCGCCATCGCGGAGCGACAAGCTGCGGCCCCTCCGCCGGGCCCACGGCCCGAGCACGAGCTCGCATACCCCGATCGGAGCGCTCTGCCGCAGAACCCGAATGCCCCTGCGGTGGCGAGCTTCCCGGCGGCCGCGCCAGAGAAGAAGGCCGCGCCTGAGGCGCTGAAGATCCACACAACGGGGGCCGCCTTCGACGGTGCGACGCTCACCGACACCGGGGCCTTCCCTCCCGACTCGATGGGCACGGTCGGGCCGACACAGTTCATCACCTTCGTCAATGGCCGCATCCGCTCGTTCACCAAGGCGGGGGTCGCGGACGGGGTGCTGAACGCCAATCCCGACGTGTTCTTCGCCTCGGTGATGACGCCGGTGACCCCACCGGTCGTCCTCAACTTCACGAGCGATCCGCAGATCCGCTACGACCGGTTCACCGCCCGCTGGTACCTGTCCATCATCGACGTGCCGTGCACGAATGCCACCTGCACGACGACGGCCGTCAACCGCTGGATGGTTGCGGTGAGCGACGCGGCGAGCGCCGGGGTGATCACCGGCAGCACGGTATGGACCTTCTTCCAGTTCCAGACGGACGCGAGTGGCGACTTCTGCGACTACCCCTCCCTGGGCATCGACGTCAATGCGCTCTATGTTGGCTGCAACATCTTCAGCGGCGCCGGCGCCTTCGTCGGCACCAACGGCTACGTGGTGCAGAAGACGTCGGTTCTCGGCGCCGGACCGCTCTTCGTCACCATGTTCGCCAACCTGGTAGCGGGGGGGGCGGGGGCCGGGCCGGAATCGCCGCGCGGTGTCGACAACTTCGACCCGGGCGCGACCGAGGGGTACTTCGTCGGCCCCGACAACGCCACCTTCAGCACGATCATGTTCCGGCGGGTGAGCAATCCGGGATCCCTGACGCCGACGATCTCGGCCAACATCAGCGTCACTGTGCCGACGACGACGCTCTCGGGCACCCAGACCATCCGGTTGGTCCAGCACGCCGGGAACGCCGGCGGCAACAACGGTCTTCTGGACACTCTGGACGATCGCTTCTACCAGGCGATGATTCGCAACGGCCGCCTGTGGGCCGCACACAACTTTACGGTGGGCACCACAGGCGTCGCCAGCACCGCCGCTGCCTCCAGGAACGCGGTGCGCTGGTACGAATTTCAGAACCTCACCACCACGCCGACAGTCGTGCAGTCGGGGACGGTCTTCGACAACGCCGCGACTCGTGCCGCGGCCCGGCAGTACTGGATCCCCTCGGTGGTGGTCACCGGGCAAGGACACGCCGTGCTTGGCGCGACCATGGCCGGCACTCCCGTGGGCGCCACCCCCGTCTACGTGGGCAGGCTTGCGGGAGACGCCCTGAGCACGATGACAGGGCCACCGACGGTGGCCGCCGTGTCGTACGGGACCACGACCGCCAACTACAACCCGCCCTCGGATCCCGGCAGCACCTCGGGCCGGCGCTGGGGTGACTACTCCTTCACCGTCGTCGACCCGCTCGACGACATGACGGTGTGGACGATCCAGGACTACAACCAGGCGTCGAACAGCTATGCGGTGCGCGTCGGCCGCCTTACGGCACCGCCGCCGGCGACCCCGACGTGCTCCGGCTCCCCCATCGCCTTCGCCGGCCCCACCGGCAACGTGGTGATCACCGCCACCTCCAGCGGCGGCTCGGGCTTCTACGATCCGGGCGCCAACCTGGCGCCGCCGGCCCTGCCGTTCAGCCACCTTTCCGCCACGGTCACCAACGCGATCGTCAACAGCGTGACGTTCAACACGCCGACCCAGGTGACGCTGAACATCACGGCGCTCGCCACCGGGCCCCAGAACGTCACCATCGTCAACCCTGACAATCAGAGCGTGACGGCCAACGGGTGCATCAACGTCGCTACTGCGGCGGTCGCGGATCTGGCGATCACGAAGACCGACGGCGTGGCCACGGCGGTGCCCGGAGGGTCGGTGACCTACACCATCACGGCATCGAACGCGACCGCCTTCCCGGCGACCGGCGCCACGGTCGCGGATACCTTCCCGGCGACCCTCATCTGCACCTGGACCTGCGTGGGAGCGGGCGGCGGCACCTGCACGGCCTCAGGCTCCGGCAACGTCAACGACACGGTCAACCTGCCCGCGGGCGCCAGCGTCACCTATACCGCGACCTGCGCCATCTCCGCCGCGGCCACCGGTACGCTGAGCAATACCGCGACGGTGACGATTGCCGGCGATCCGAACGCAGCCAACAACAGCGCGACGGACACCGACACGCTGACGCCCCAGGCCAACCTCGGAATCACCAAGACCGACGGCGTGACCACGGCGACCCCAGGCGGCTCCGTGACCTACACCATCACGGCCTCCAACGCCGGACCCAGCAACGCTCCGGGCTCCTCGGTGGCGGACACCTTCCCCGCCTCGCTCACCTGCACCTGGACGTGCGCCGGCGCGGGCGGCGGCACCTGCACGGCGGCGGGCTCCGGCAACATCGGCGACACGGTCAACCTGCCGAGCGGCGGCAGCGTCACCTACACCGCGAGCTGCACCATCTCGGCCGCGGCCACCGGCACGCTGAGCAACACGGCAACGGTGACGGCGCCAGGCGGAGTCACCGATCCGGCACCAGGGAACAACTCGGCGACCGACAGCGACTCGCTGGCGGCGAGCGCGGACCTGGCGATCACCAAGACCGACGGCGTCACCACGGCGACACCGGGCGGCTCGGTGACCTACACGATCACGGCGTCCAACGCCGGCCCGAGCAACGCCACAGGTGCGACGGTGGCGGACACCTTCCCCGCCTCACTCACCTGCACGTGGACCTGTGCCGGCGCGGGCGGCGGCACTTGCACGGCGTCGGGTTCGGGCAACGTCAACGACACCGTCAACCTGCCGAGCGGCGGCAGCGTCACCTACACCGCGAGCTGCACCATCTCGGCCGCAGCCACCGGCACGCTGAGCAACACGGCAACGGTGACGGCGCCAGGCGGAGTCACCGATCCGACACCAGGGAACAACTCGGCGACCGACAGCGACACGCTGGCGGCGAGCGCGGATCTGGCGGTCACCAAGACCGACGGCGTCACCACGGCGACCCCGGGCGGCTCAGTGACCTACACCATCACGGCGTCCAACTCTGGTCCCAGCAACGCGACCGGCGCCACGGTGGCCGACACCTTCCCCGCCTCACTCACCTGCACCTGGACGTGCGTCGGCGCGGGCGGCGGCACTTGCACCGCCTCGGGCTCGGGCAATATCAACGACACCGTCAACCTGCCCAACGGCGGCAGCGTGACCTACACTGCGAGCTGCACGATCTCCGCCGCGGCCACCGGCACGCTGAGCAATACGGCCACCGTGACGGCACCCGCCGGCGTCACCGATCCGACCCCGGGCAACAACTCCGCGACCGATAGCGATGCTCTCGGAGCGCAGGCGGACCTGGCGATCACCAAGACCGACGGCGTCACCACGGCGACTCCGGGCGGCTCGGTGACCTACACCATCGTCGCCTCCAACGCGGGCCCGAGCAACGCCACGGGTGCCACGGTGGCCGACACGTTCCCCGCCTCGCTGACCTGCACGTGGACCTGCGTCGGCGCGGGCGGTGGCACCTGCACGGCGGCGGGCTCGGGCAACGTCAACGACACCGTCAACCTGCCCAACGGTGGCAGCGTGACCTACACCGCGAGCTGCACGATCTCCGCCGCGGCCACCGGCACGCTGAGCAACACGGCCACCGTGACGGCCCCCGGCAGCGTCACCGATCCGACCCCTGGCAACAACTCCGCGACGGACAGCGAAACGCTGGCGGCGAGCGCGGATCTGGCGATCACCAAGACCGACGGCGTCACCACGGCGACCCCGGGCGGCTCGGTGACCTACACCATCGTGGCCTCCAACTCCGGGCCGAGCAACGCCACGGGTGCCACGGTGGCCGATACCTTCCCGGCTTCGCTGACCTGCACCTGGACCTGCGTCGGAGCAGGCGGTGGCACCTGCACGGCGGCGGGCTCGGGCAACATCAACAACACCGTCAACCTGCCGAGCGGTGGCAGTGTGACCTATACCGCGAGCTGCACGATCTCCGCCGCGGCCACCGGCACGCTGAGCAACACGGCGACCGTGACGGCACCCGCCGGCGTCACTGATCCAACCCCGGGTAACAACTCGGCGACGGACAGCGAAACGCTATCGGCGAGCGCGGATCTGGCGATCACCAAAACCGACGGCGTCACCACGGCGACTCCGGGCGGCTCGGTGACCTACACCATCACGGCTTCCAACGCCGGGCCCAGCAATGCGACCGGTGCCACGGTGGCCGACACCTTCCCGGCTTCGCTGACCTGCACCTGGACGTGCGCCGGCGCGGGCGGCGGCACTTGCACCGCCTCGGGCTTGGGCAACATCAACGACACCGTCAACCTGCCCAACGGCGGCAGCGTCACCTACACCGCGAGTTGCACGATCTCGGCCGCGGCCACCGGCACGCTGAGCAACACGGCGACCGTGACGGCACCTGCCGGAGTCACCGATCCGACCCCCGGCAACAACTCGGCGACCGACAGCGACGGGCTGGGGGCGACCGCAGACCTGGCGATCACCAAGACCGACGGCGTCACCACGGCGACTCCGGGCGGCTCGGTGACCTACACCATCGTGGCCTCCAATGCCGGACCCAGCGATGCGACCGGTGCCACGGTGGCCGACACCTTCCCGGCCTCGCTCACCTGCACCTGGACCTGCGTCGGCGCGGGTGGCGGCACCTGCACCGCCTCGGGCTCCGGCAATATCAACGACACCGTCAACCTGCCCAACGGCGGCAGCGTCACCTACACCGCGAGCTGCACGATCTCGGCCGCGGCCACCGGCACGCTGAGCAATACGGCGACGGTGACGGCACCCGGCAGCGTCACCGATCCGACCCCTGGCAACAACTCCGCGACCGACAGCGACACGCTGGCGGCGAGCGCGGATCTTTCGATCACCAAGACCGACGGCGTCACCACGGCAACCCCGGGTGGCTCGGTGACCTACACCATCACGGCTTCCAACGCCGGGCCCAGCAATGCGACCGGTGCCACGGTGGCCGACACCTTCCCCGCCTCACTGACCTGCACGTGGACCTGTGCCGGCGCGGGCGGTGGCACCTGCACGGCGTCGGGCTCCGGCAACGTCAACGACACCGTCAACCTGCCCAGCGGCGGCAGCGTGACCTACACCGCGAGTTGCACCCTCTCGGCCGCGGCCACAGGCACGCTGAGCAACACGGCGACGGTGACGGCTCCCGCTGGCGTGACCGATCCGACCCCGGGCAACAACAGCGCCACGGACACCGACACGATCTCCGCCGTGCTTGGACCGTCGATCTCGGGCACCAAGACGGTCGTCGGAACCGGGCCCTTCACTGTCGGCGGCACCATCACCTACACGGTGACGCTGACCAACGGCGGTTCTGGAGCTCAGGCCGACAATCCCGGCAACGAATTCACCGACGCCCTGCCGCCGGAGCTGGCGCTGGTCTCCGCCACGGCTTCGAGCGGCACCGCGGCGGCGAACACCGGCACCAACACCGTCACCTGGAACGGCGCGATACCGGCCAGCGGCTCGGTGACGATCACTATTACCGCCACCATCCTGCCCGCCGCTGCCGGCAAGACGGTCTCGAACCAGGGGACCATCGCCTTCGACGGCGACGCCAACGGCACCAACGAGTCGACGGCGCAGACCGATGATCCGGGGGTGGCCGGTGCCGCCGATCCCACTAGCATCCAGGTGGTAGGGGAGCCCGGCGATATCCCGACCCTCTCGCCCTTCGGATTGTTGCTGCTGGCGTTGGTGCTCGCGGGTCTGGCCTTCGTGATGCTGAAGCGCCGCAAGGCCGCTTGACGGGATTGGATGTCAACGTAGGGGGGGCGGCCCCATGGGGCCGCCCCTGAACGCCCCCTTCCCAAGACCCTCATCACCCCGGCCCTCTTCTCCCAGCCTCCCCCCCGTTCGCCGGGATGGGCGGCCCTTTTGCCATCATCTCCGAGAGAGGGGGGAGGTTCGCGAGGTTGATGTCCACGACGTCCTTCCCGATCGTGATCCGCTGGAGGAGGCTCTCGACCACCCGGCGCTTCTCCGGGATGTCCATCGTCTGCCACTTGTCCGCGAGGTCCCGGGTCTGGCTCACGATGTCCTCCTCCATCACGGTCCGGATTTTGAGGAAGTCGATCTCCCCCTGAAGGCGGGCGATCTCTCCTCCTAAGGCGGCGAGACGTTCCTCAAGTGGTCGGTGCTTCTCGCGGAAGCCATCGACCGAGAGGGCGTCCTCCTGGTAGAGGCGGTAGAGCTTGTCGGCCTCCTTCGTGAGCCGCTCCCGTTCCCGGAAGAGCGACCCGAGAAGCTCCTCCCGCCCGGCGAGGACCTCCGCTCCCTGGGCGAGCCAGGCGGCGATGGCCTCCGGCGAGAAGGTGAACTCCCGGAGTTCGTCCCGGAAGAGGTTGTCGAGGTCCACGATCGGGATTTTCATGTGACAGGCCTTGCAGACGTACTTCGGGGTGTTCGAGCGCACGTACATCTTCTCGCCGCAGGCGCAGTATACGTAGCCCGCGAAGACGTAGACGGCCCGCTTCGCGACCGGCTTCCGGGAGGCCCTGCGCTTCAGAAGAAGCGCGTTGCACTCCTCCCAGAGTTCCTCGGAGACGATCGCCGGGCAGGGCACCCAGATCCATTCCGACTCCGGCTTCTGGACCCTCTGGCCCTTCACGAGCTTCGTGTAGCTCGCGCGGCGCAGGCCCTTCGCGGTCGGGTCCACGATGAGCTTCTCCACGGTCGTATCCCGGAAGGGTCTGCCGTTTTGGCCCCGGTGGCCGGCCTTGTTCAGGATCTCTGCCACGGTTTTGAGGCGCCGGTGCTCCTTGAAAAGCTCGTAGATGAGGCGGCGCAGCGGAGCCTCGTCGGGGTTTACTTCGAGGCGCTTCTCAACCCAGCGGTACCCGAGGGGGGCCATGCCGCCCATGGGCTTCCCGAGCCGGGCGCGCACGGGAATCGAGGCCACGACCCGGGAGGCGATCTCCTCGCGCTCCCATTCGGCCATTGCCGCGATCATGGTGTAGAAGAGGCGGCCGTGGGGGGTGGAAGTGTCGATCGACTCCTGTAGGGAGACGAGGTCCGCCCCGTGCTCCCGGAAGTATTCGGAAAACTCCAGAAGCTCCTTCGTGTTCCTCGCGAGCCTCGCGAGCTTCGAGAAGATGAGGCCCGCGATCCGCCCGCGGCGCACGTCGGCCATCATCCGCCTTGCCTCCGGATGCTCCATGACGGACTTGCCGGAGACGCCTTCGAGGCGGTAGACCTCGCGGACCTCCCAGAGGCGGGACTCGGCGTAGCTTCTGCCCCGCATCTCGTGGTGCTGCGGGCTTTCGCCCTGGGCTTGGTCTTCGGTCGAGACCCGAATCCAGATGCCCACGGGCTTTGTCTCGCCCCGCGGATCTTTCGCGCGTTCCATGGGGATTCCTCCTTTGGATTTCTTGAGGGGTTTCTAAAAGGACTCCCGTCATGATGGAGGCGATGCGCGCCCGAGGAAAGGCGGCGCGATCCGCCCCCTTCCGCCCTACGGCTTCTCCTTCTTCCCCATGCGCCGGAGGCTCTTGCCGATGACATCTTTGAGCGCTTGGTAGCGGGCGGCCTCTTCGTCAGGTTCAACCGGGGTGCGGCGGACCCTCACCTTGTATCCGCCGACCACCTTCTCCTTGGTCATGGGCCGCATGGAGAGCATCGTGAAGAGTTCCTCGGGCGAGACGAGATGCACCCGGGCGAAATCGGAGGGCGGGAGCTTGGCCTTCAAGGCGGCCTCGATCTTTTGAAGGCGCGGACGCTTCAAGGCCAGGATCGCGACCTCATGGAAGCCTGCATCGAGGCACTTCAGGGCGTTCCCGACCTCTTGGGCCACGGTGGAGGTGACCGAGATCTCGCAGGCCAAGGAGAAGTCGTCGCTCCTGAGTGCCACATCGACCTTACCCCGACCGCCTGGGATCTCCTCCTCGATTGTGGCGCGGTATCCGTGGGATTCCGCCCAACGCTTCACGAGATCCTGGAGATACTGGTGCTCGGGGCCGCCGCGCCCCAAGGGTGGGACGGGAACTTCCTCTCGCGTTGCTCGCTTCGGAGGCGGAGGCGGCGGCACCACCGTGGGAGGTGTCGGTGGCACGGGTGCGGGCGGGACGGGAACCCGCTCGCGAGGGACTGATGCCGGAGGTTGATCCTCTTTTCGCGGCTCGGGCGACAGCACCGGGAACCGCTCGCGCATGAGATCGAGAAAGAGTTCCCGCCGGGTGGTCGCGTCCTCAGGTGCCACGGCGGCGAGTTCCCGCGTCCGAAGGTTGAAGTCCGCTTCAGACTGTCCCGCGCGGCAGATGGCTTCTCCCACCTTGAGGCGCACGAGATCCTCTGCCGCAAACGACGAGAACCCGCGTTCCAGCTCGCGGGCGTCAGCTTCGCCGACCCGGAAGACGATCCGCGTCCCGGCATTCGCGAGAAGGGCGGAGAGCACCTCAGGGTCCCGTGCCCGAAGCTGGCCGAGTTCCTGGTGCGCGGCGGTCAAGGAGAGGCGGTACTTCCGCGCGCCGGAGAGGAGCGCGGCCATGGAGGGAGTGGCGAAGTGGTGGCACTCGTCCACGTAGAGGGAAAACTGCCGGCGGACTCCCGGGGCGAGATCCTGGCGGGAGAGGGCCGCTTGGTGGAAGGCGGAGACGAGGAGGCTTCCCAGGAGCGCGGCGTTCTCCTCGCCTATCGCGCCCTGCGCGAGCTTCGCAAGGAAAACCCTGCCCCCGTCTACCAACTCCCGGAAGTCGAGGCGATTCTTTCGCTCCGTCACGACCGCCCGGACGAGCTTCGAGCGGAGGAAGGTATCGAGCCTCGTGAGGATTGGTCCTTGGGGAATGCCTTTGAGGAGCGGGAACTGGCGCTCGAAGTAGTAGCGGATATCGGGGTCCTCCACCGTCTTCAGGAACTCGGTGCGGAAGTCGCGCTCCAGAAGGAACTGCCGGAGGTCGAGGAGGGTCCCGCCGGATTCGGATTCCACAAACGCCTGGATCGTGTTCCCTAGGACCGAGGTCATCTGGTCGCCCCAGGAGGTCGAGAGCCGCCGGAAGGCGGCGACGAGATCGGAAGAGAGGATCACCTTCTCGATTTCCGTCCGCGCGTGGAGCATGTTCCAGCCGACCCGGAACGAGGTGTCCGAGGGATCGAAGAGGATGAGATCGTCCTCCCGCTCCTCGGGATAGCGGGCGAGGATCTCGTCTATGAGGTCGCCGTGGGGATCGAGGACGGCGAGGCCCCCGCCCGCCCGTAGATCCTCAAGGATGAGCTGGACGAGGAGCGTGGACTTGCCCGTCCCCGAGGCTCCCACGAGGTGGGTATGCCGGGTGCGGAGGTCGGGCGGGAGGCGGACCGACGTCACCCGGCCCTCGTGGAGGTTCTCTCCCACGAGGAGCCCCGCGCCAAGGATCTCCCGGGGCGCGGCCTTGGTGCGCCGCGTCTCGCGAGCGAGCGCTTCGAGGCGGACGCTCTCTCCGGGGAGGTGCACGAGCCCCGCGAGTTCAGGGGTCGTGAGGAGCATCCCCGAGCGGTGCGAGGTGCGGGAGAGGAGATCCTCTTCGAGGTCTATCTCCTCCTCTTCGGCAAGAGGGGTGAGTTCGTTCGCATGACCCAATAGGTGAAGGGCACTCGTCATGCCCCGGAGGAGGTCCCAGGCCCTTGCCTCGTTTTCCGTCCTCACGCCCATCCGGACGGCGACCGCGAAGAAGGAGTGCATGACCTTCTCCTTGGCGAGCTTCGTGAACTCCGGGTCATCGGTGAAGAAGGGTTGCCCCTGGGGGGTGTGGACCGCCCGCCAGACACTCTCGCCCCAGGCGCATACGGCGGGCGTGAAGAGCACCTGGAAGAGCCCGATCTCCCCCGCGTGGAGCTCGGCCAGAGCGGCGTAGAGGGCGAGCAAGGGATCGGGCCGGAAGTCGCGGAAGGTGCGGAGGGGCAGCATGAACTCCCGGGCCAGGCCGAACTCAAGGCAGACGCACGCCCCTCGGGCGCTCCGCCACGCAGCCCGGAGCGGCTCGGGTGCTTCGCCCACGATCGCCTCGGGGAAGTGGGCTTTGAGGAATCCCGAGACGCGCTCGCGGTCAGGCGTGCCGCAGGCGACCCCTACCCGCACGGATTCCTGGAGGCCCACCACCTCAAAGCTGAGCGGGAATCGTGAGGCGGCGAGCGCGACGAGGAGGTTCTCGGTGACTCCCGAAGAGACGGCGGCTCCCGGCGGCAGGGAGACCACGATCTCCGAGAGCGGGTAGGGCGCCCGGAAGATCTCCGGCTCCGGTTCGAAGACGGTCTCCTCCTCGGGCTCTGATCTCCGGCTTGGATCTCCTTCTCGCTTGAAGAACCACCCGGCGAAGGAGCTGGCCTTCGTTTCGATTTTTCCGTCATCGGATGCCCGGCGTGTGGGGAGGACGTGCCCCAGGAACGACCGGAAGGGTGGCTCAAGGCACACTACCCGGGTGTACGCCTGCCACCCCCGGCCCCGCAGCTCCCAGGCGTAAAAGTTCCGGGTGATCGTGTCGTTATCGGTCACCCTCTCACCGCGCTACTCGGCAAGGCGTCGGATCTCGGGCTTCCGATACTCGGGTGCCAAGGCCCGGAGCCCCTTCGCCTCAAGCGTCCCGTCGATCACTTCGAGGACCGCCGCATGCACCATCTCCCGATACATGGTCCGGGTGTCTTCCTTGTAGAAGGTCTCGGGGTCGAAAAAGTATTCGTAAATCGCACCAATATAGGGGGTATCGCGAATAATGTCTTCCGAAAGGAACCACCCTTCGCGAACTCCCATAACGAGAATCGCCATGGCGGCCAGTCCTAAGAGGAGCGCGAAGAAGCATCCGGTCACGCCGTACTTTTCGAGAACAATGTTGGCGAACGCGAGGAGGAGCAGGAAGGCGAAGCAGCCGAGCGCCTTATACGACTTCTTGGGCTCGGAGAGCCACCAGGAGAAGAAGAACCCGGTGCCGAAAGGCGCCGCGCAGACATCGAAGGCGAGCTTCTTCCGCTCGATCCGCTGGTAGATGCGGAGGGCTGAGAGGACCCCCGACTCGTGGTACTCGACGCGCGAGAAGCGCAGCTCGGGGATCTCCCGCTTTCGGACTGCGGCCTCGACCGCTTCATAGAACTCAAGCGGCGAGGTCTGGAAGTTCTCCACGAGCGTATGCCAGTGGGCAAAGACCGGGGTTGCAAAGGAGCGTGTCCTGCCGGAGAGAAAGGAGAGCATGAGGATCATCCCAAAAGAGACCGTGACAATTGATAGTGCCCGACCAGTAAATCCGAAAACGCAGCTCCCCTAGGTCGCGCGGTTCTCAGCTTCAACTATAGGCTCGCCCGTGTCGGAGTGTGTCGCAGGCCGCGTCGTCACTGGGGACCAGTGCTCCTATACACGATCGAGCCTACCGCAGAGTAGATATATCCTTGGTTGTCAATCGCGAAGGCGCCTACGGTCGGCGTAGTGTCTGCAATCCCGGAGTTGTCCACGCTCCAGGTATTGCCGCCATCATTTGAGACATAGATCCCGTGCGAGAAGGTCCCCACGAACACCTTCCCACCGGCACCGAAGGCGATCCGTTGTACCCCGTCTGACGGCAACCCGCTCGTGAGCTGCTGCCACTGCACCGCGCCCTGATTCATCCGGAAAAGCCCCGCAGGGCCACCCATGAAGAGGTTGCCCCCGGCATCGAGCGCAAGCCAATGGACATCTGAAGTGGGCAGACCGCCATTGACCGCCTGCCATGACGTACCGCCGGCAGGCAGCTTGAAGACACCCGAGGTCCCCGTGCCGGCGAAGGAGTTGCCCGAGGCGTCCTGTACGAAGGCGTTGACGCATGTCGGTAATCCTCCCGCTGTGGGCTGCCAGGTCGACCCCTCATCGAAGGACTGATAGAGACCGCGGCAGTAGCAACTGTCTGCCGCGAAGAGGCCGTTTTGCGTGGCGACGAGCATGATGATGGTCTGGCCCGAGAGACCGCTCGGCTTCCATGTGGCCAGAGTCCGGTCGTACCGGTAAATGCCGTCATGGGCGCCGGCGAAGAGGTTGCCTCCCTTGCTTAGGGCGAGCGAGCCCACGTTCGTTGAAGTGAGACCCAAGTTCAACTGGGTCCATGAAGCGCCCTGGTCGGTAGAGCGGAAGACGCCCAATGCATTGCTATCCTGGCAACTCCGGTTTGTACTCGCGAAGACCTCGCCAAGCGTGGTGGTCACAAGACCCGCGGTAGCAGTCGAGTTGGTGAGGTCCGGCCCGGCGGTCTCCATCCACGCGCTCGGGGGCTGAGGAGGGCCGCTCGTCGTGTTCAGGAAGATAGAGATGCTGTTGCCATCATGGTTCGCGACGACGATATCCAGCCAACCATCACCATCCACGTCTCCCAGGACTAGGCTGATGGGAGTCAGGCCCGTTATGGGCCGCAGCGCAAGCGGTGTCAGTACAATCGTATTTCCCGTGCTCGCGTTGCGGAGGACGGTGAGCGTCCTATCGCTAGGATTCGCTACGACCACATCAGATAGTCCGTCCTTGTCGAGGTCGCCTATCGCGACGGCATCCGGGTTCGTGCCCGTGGGCAGGTCTGTCCGTGAAAGGTTAAATACTCCGGGACTGCTGGAGTTCTGGAAGACTCCCACGCCGCCTATCGCGGCGACTACGACATCCGCGGCATGGTCGTTGTTCAGATCGCCGACCGCAATGCCCCTAATTGGCGCGGCACCTGCCGCAAGCGGCGCCAGTGCGCTGGCCTGTACGTTTCCAGGGCTGCTGTTGTTTTGCAATATGGTAAGGAGCCCTGTATCCGTTATCGGTATGAGAATTTCGGGCCTCGTGTCGCGGTCTATGTCGGCAACTGCAAGATCATTCAGGAAGCCAGTGGCCCCGAAATCCCTACGGTAATCGAAGGCAATGGTGTTCGGGTCGGTCGCGTGATGGAATACCGACACCAGACGTCCACTGTTCGACGTGACGATGAGGTCAGGCTTGCCGTCTCCATCGAAGTCGGCAATAGCGATGCGGTGAGGCGTCGGTGGAGCAGAAAGCGAGAGCGGCACTGAGTCAAACTGCATGAGCCCTGGCGTGCTGGAATTACGGAGGACCGAGATCGTACTGTCACCTGGGTTTGCTGCTACCAGGTCGGGTTTCCCGTCGTTGTTGAGATCACCCGCGGCCATGCCTTCGGGACCTCTGCCGGTCGGAATATCCACCGGTGCGTCGAACTGTGGATGTCCCACTGTCCCCGTGTTTCGGAAGATCGTAAGGTGATCGCCGCTACCGTTGTTGTAGATAGTGACAGCAATATCCCGCCGCCCGTCCCCGTCAAGGTCTGTAACCATGAGACCCAAGGGCTCCGTCCCAGTCTGAAGGTCTACCTTCGGGGCGAAGGAAGTACTGCGCGAGCACTGCGACACGCCGCCTGACACGAAACTCCACCCGCAGAGATTGCCGCTCTCGAAGCCGTCGCTAAAGATCAGATCACCACCGGCGACATCATCACTAGTAATGGTTACCGTTGCACTACTCGGGGTTCCGACGGTGTACTGACTCTGCGGCTGGATAGTAACGACAACCGTCTCATCACTTTCGACGAGGGTATCATCAAGCGGGAACAGGGTCAGGGTACGGGACGTGGAGCCCGCGGGAATGACCACGGTTCCGGCTCCGAGCGTGTGATCGACTCCTACCGTGGCTGTTCCCCCGACAGAATAGGTAACTGGCAACTCTGCGACGGTACTACCGGTGCGCTCAATGAGGAACGTTCCCGTCGTCATCGGGTTTTCGGTCGCCGTTGGGTCTGTCGCCGTAACCGTCACAACTGGCGTCGGTGAACACGAGGCCGTCGTGAACGTCCCGTCGGGGCCATGCGTTGTTCCGTTAGCGTTGGAGGCGACTGCACGGTAGTGATAGGTCGTATTACAAGCAAGACCGGTGAGGACTTCGCCGAGACTCACGCTCCGGTATCCATCGCCCCCATTCCTGAGAGGAGTCTGCGATCCATACCCCGTAGTCGTTCCCCACTCGAAAAATACGACGGCCGCATCGGCGTTGGAAACAATCGATGCGCGAAGGAGCGCCTGTCGCTCCTGGATGTAGCTGGCGGCAATGGCGGTCACCGTAGGAGGCGCAGTACCGGCACCGCAGATATCAAGTGGAATACGCTGCGACATAATTATACTGCGATACCGACCCGAGACAGCGGCGGCTTCAGCCTGCGTCATAAACTTAACGAGGGCCCCCGGACGGATACCATCAATGGACAGCGCGGAGAGCGTGGATGTGCTCGTCGTGCCGCTGGTGAATTCGTCGTCGGACCAATACGTGGTGACTCTTGAGGCTGCGCCGGACGCCGGTGTCCAACTGACGGTCACCGCTCCCTTCCCCGCGGTACAGACCGGTGCACTGATTTGAACTGAAAAAGGTCCTGGCGTAGACGGCTCAGCACAAACTCCAGATGGCACGAACACGCTGATGATGTTCGTCTGGCGGGAGCCTCCGGTGCCGACTGCGTTGAGCATGTACTCGTATTCGGCGCCCGGTACCAAGCCGCTATCGACAAAACTGGTGCCGGTCAGATTGGGATACGGCGTGAGTTGCGCGGCAACGTTGTCGATGCGCGTGAGGGTGTAGGAAGCTGCGCCTCCCACCGCCGTCCAGTGAACCGGCACAGAAGCCGTGCTGCCGCTGCATACGGGCGGGCCTGTCCAGAGCAGCGGCAGATGAGGAAGCTCGCCAGCCCCGACGGGGAGCCTGCACTCATCCGAAAGGATGGGCACCGTGACTGCGTTCGTCTGCACCGGAGACCCGTTAAGCGTACCCTCGACAGAGAAGCTGTATGTTTCACCCGGCACTAGGGAACTGGACACGAGGTTCACCATACCGTCCTGGGACGAATCGACCGTCGCTGCGTATCCGCCGTCCGAACGCCGAACCGTAAAGACGTTGCTCATTCCCGGAGGCGCCGTCCACCACAAGAGGACAGCCGGCCCACTACCGTTGCACCCTTGGCGCCGGAAGTCGAGGAAGAAACCTTGTTGTGTTGCATGCGAGACCGAAACGTGGCCACTACTGCACGAAGATACGGTAGGATTAACGCTGTCTGAAATCATAACGAGAATATAGTAGCCATCAACCGGAAGGGCAGATGTATTCCAGGTATAAGTATTGGCCGAGTCGTCTTCGGAGATATTGCCCACAATCTGGACCGGCGAACTGCAATCAGCGTGTAAGCTGTAGGATAGAGTTATTACAGCATTGTTGTCGGGGTCGGAATCATTCCACGCTATAACAAAAGACTGATCGGCTATAGCACCTCCTGCACCTGGGGACGTTATAGAAATAGTCGGAGAGACATTGGGGGCCGGGCCACAGGAGGCAGTTACAAAGCTCTTGAGCTCTCCGTAAACTCTACCGCCTCCGTTTTCGCCCACAGCTTGAAAGTAATATATTGTCCCGCATTGAAGG
This sequence comes from Thermoanaerobaculum sp., assembly GCA_021154885.1. Classification (GTDB taxonomy): domain Bacteria; phylum Acidobacteriota; class Thermoanaerobaculia; order Multivoradales; family UBA5704; genus DATARR01. The sequence goes on along the minus strand of JAJKHS010000116.1, from coordinate 80,933 downwards.
CCATTAACTACTGCCGAAACCGGATTCGATGAGGTTCCTGAACCCATAGCTTGCATAGGGGTGCTTGAACGAGCACCCTCGCTTCCCCATTCAAACCAAGAAGTCGTAGTAAATCCGTTGGGATTCACAACACCTGTCAAGCGAGCGGAGCTTGAAGCAATACTGTCGGCCAGGCTCGTGGAGACGGAAGGAGGCTGCGCAGGACACGAACCTGTCTGGAACGAAAGAACCGATCCTCGCACCGATCCATAGGAATTGGTGGCATTTGCTCGGAAGTAATATGTAGTACCACAGGCAAGGCCAAACACACTAAGGCTAGAATTAATACTCTGCTGTCCACCACCGACCTGAAAGTGTTGCGTCTCGGCAGTAGGCGAAGAATTACCGGCCTCTAAATTAAACCAAACAGTAGTATCTGCGCCATTCGGATTCACAGTCAGATTAAGGCGAGCACTAGAAGACGAAAGCTGATCGGCCGCAAGAGTCGAAGTGGCAGGATTGCTTCCTACTGGCGTAGAAACGACACAACTCACATCATCCAACCGAAAAACGGTCGGATTCGAAGCATTGGTAGTTCCGTCAAATATTAGGCGAACGGTTCGCCCTAAAAGGGCACTGCTCAGCTGAAATGGAACGAACGTATAGCTACCGCCAGTATTGTTCTGATTTGAGATCCAGCCATGATCGAGGATGACTGAAAACGTAGATGCATCTACTATCGTAAAATGAAGTAAATCTACGGCAGCCGCACTGGACGGCTCGTTAGTCGTTATGCTTAGCCAAAAGCTGTACTGTCCATTCAATGCATTACTTGGAATAGAGATAGGCTGCGTATAAAGTCGGCCAGTGAGGTTGTTGGTCGGGGTCCCGTCAGATCTGGAAAGATAAGCGTAGCCAGATCCTGAGTGATGGGTAGAAAATCGAGAATCGGCATACCAGTCGCCGATAATGCTCCAGCCTTGGCTACCTTGCTCAAAACCTCCGTTCACAACCAGTTCTTGAGATTGCGTACCTCCACCGCTACAGCTGTTTGTCGAAAAATTTAAAGTTGTCCCTGGAGTTGCGTCGCCAACTGAGTTCTGCGCCCTTGCGCGAAAATAATAAATCGTCCCGCACTGAAGATTACTAAGCGTTATGCTCGCTGGCATTGAGGTTGTCCCGGAGCCAACCTCTTGGTGCACAGTTTGAATTCCAAGGCTTGCGGTACTGCCCCAGTCGAACCAAATAGAAGTCGAGGCCCCGCCCGGATTAACAGTGAGCCCTAAGCTCGCGCTTTTCTGAGTGATGCCAGTTGCAGAAGATGTAGTTACTACTGGTACACTGGAGGGCCCACATGAGGCAGCGACGATATTCGTGCCTGGAACAGTGCATACTCCTCCTCCGCACGCTCCACGAAGTGCCGTAAGATCGCACAAGCCAAGACTAGTCGCTGCGTTGGAAAACCATGTAAGCCCGTCTCTAGAGTTAGTTCCGTATGTTCGTCTGGCGGCATAGTCCGCCGAGCCGCCGATATCTGCCGCCATCCAGTAGCGCCATTCAAAGGGGCCGCCAGTGGAGTCATCTCTGAAAACATAGAATGGCATCGCCAGCGGAGAAGGCAAGGACGGCGGTGTACTTCCAGCTAAAGGAGAGTAGATCCAGGTCGAGGTTACACCTTCAGCATTATTGTAGTTGGCGTATGCGCAGGGGAAAGTCGTGATTTGCCCCAATAGTTTGCACGTATGCAGCTGAGAGCCGCCCCATCGGCCTACTGAATCGTTTCGCTCAATGGGATGAGCGGGCGGGCCATTCGGATTATAGAGTAGATTGAAGGTGTTCTCGCAGTGGTTCCTATCTGGTGTGCTACAAAGCCCTGTCGAACTGCATGCGCACCAAGGCGCGAAAACGCTATACGCTGTCGGTGTCCGGCAATAACTTGCTGACATTGTTTTGGCTATGCGTATTGCGGCGTCTCCAGTGTTAAACCGCCCTATGCCGAGCTGTCGCCCCAAATCATCGCTCACCTCATCAAGCTGCCAGACGCCTATACCCGGATGCCAAAATATGCGGTGGAGAGAAGAGCCGGAGCTTGATTGACCCGCCAGGTATTGATCTACATCGTTGTCTGCTCTACCCAAGGTCATGGGAGATGGAGTCAGCGTGCTATCCTGACCAGCCACTTCCCACCACGTAGGTGAGAGCATATAGGCAATGAGCTTATCTGTCGGAAGAGTTGCGCAGCTATTATAGTTTTGAGCCGCATTTATGATGTCATCGTAAGGTACGCTCCCAAATTTATGAGCGCTTAAAGAATGCGGAGCTAGGAAGAGAAAAATACTGAGCAGTATGCAATCTCTTTTTACTCTCAATTTGATGCACCCCACAAAATGACTCTGGATTTTTCGAGGAAAGAAACGATTGCCGGCGAATCAACACTATAGAAAAAATCATCGAAGTCCCCAGGAGCCAGGGTTACATAGTCCTGTGCCTTTGTCGGGTCTGAAACCAAACGAATTTTTGGTTGATCGACATAGATTACCTTACCATCACTGTTAAGCCATGCGGCAACAATATGGCTATCCTCTGCCGATTCCGTTCCGAGATTTTTTACGCGTCCGTAGAGAGAATATACCGATCCGACACGTCTATCTTCATAGACCGAAAGGGCTAGTGACCGAGCAGGCACATGGGACGTCTTCTCGGTTTCTAGTATCCATTGCACAGCCTTAACGCTTTCACTCTGAATTGGTGCCTCAACTGTGAAAGGGCCGGGCTCTCCAGGCCGCAGGTCTTTAACAGGGTAAACAGCCTCTACAACCTGAAGAACTTCGCCTCTAACTCCGAGCAGTTTTGCGCCGAGGGTAGATATATGCACTGTGTCGCAGGATTGATTCCGGACTAATCCGCTCACCTTCCATGTCTCCTGCGGCCATTCGTACAACGTATTCGAGAGAACCTTGGGATGACCATCTAGTTCCTCCGTGTTATAAAACAGCCCAGAATAGCCAAGAAGCGATTTAAAAGAATCTGGATCTGTTTTTGCGGGAATAGATATGTGAGCAGAACGAGAGATACCCTTCAAGGACATCCCCTCAAGCTCTTCTTGATTATCTTTAGGCAAACTGGGGAGCAGCGCCACCTTTTTTTCAGGAGAACATCCAGCATAGGGAGAATTTAGGCTGATTGCATGAGGCTTTGGTTCTGCATATACAGACCCAATGCCTATCAATAGTATCAAAGACCAGAGGAGGACACTTCCAACACCAGAAGGGCCGAAGCGCAAGCAATCTTGTGGTTTCATAGTCATGATTATGCACTTCAGAACAGGCGGGGTCAAGTAACCTCTGGCGTATTGCCAATTGCAAATATTACTTGCACCGTACTAAACTCCTTCCCAGGTATCTGTTTACCGCCCTACTGCCGCCTCCCTCCAAAGCATTTCTGCCGGCCGGCAGGTCCGCAAGGGCTTGAATCTCGCTTTCTAGCATGGTCTAATCTCCTGTCGACATGCCGACTTATGAGGAACTCCTTCAAGAGAACGCTGAGCTTCGCCGCCGAATCGCGGAGCAAGAGCGCCAGATCGCCAGGCTGAAGCGCCAGGTCGAGGAGTTGAAAAAACTCGTCGAGGAGCTGCGGCGGCGGGGCAAGCGCCAAGCCGCCCCCTTCTCGAAGGGGGAGCCGAGCGACGACCCCAAGCGTCCAGGGCGCAAAGCCGGAGATCAGTACGGCCAGCAAGCGACGCGAGCTTTGCCCAAGCAGGTGGACGAGACAATCGTGGTGGAGTGCCCCTTGTCTTGTGAGCACTGTCAGGGCAAGGTCACTCTGGAGGATGAAGCCTCCCAGTATCATCTGCCGGAGATTCGGCCATTTACGACGCAGTTCATCCTCCAATACGGGAAGTGTTCGCAGTGCGGCCGGGAAGTGGTGGGTCGTCACCCTCGTCAGACCTCGCAGGCCTTCCGGGTGGGCAGCGTGCAACTCGGTCCCGGTGTGCTGGGGTTTGCCGCCTGGCTCAACAAGATCGGAGGCATGAGCTACGGCAAGATGGCCGCGTTGCTCAAAGAACTGGCCGGGCTTGAGGTGTCGCGCTCAGCGCTTTGCCGTGCGCTGCTTCGCCTGGGCAAGAAACTGGAGCCGCTGTATGAGGAGCTGAAGGCGAAGATTCGCAACTCGCCGGTCGTGTCCCGGATGAGACCGGTTGGCGGCAGGGGGGCCACAGCGTGTGGCTGTGGGTCTTCATCAATCGGAACGAGACGGTCTATAGCATCCAGCCGGGTCGTGGCTATGCCGAGGCGTCGGAGATTCTGGGCGAGGGCTACACAGGTGTGCTGGTGGCCGATGGCTGGGTGGTCTATCAGAAATTTGAAGATGCGACGCACCAGACGTGTCTGGCGCACCTCTTGCGCCGTTGTGACGAGATGCTGGAGCAGGCGACAGGGGGTGCGGTGCGATTTCCTCGGGCGGTGAAAGAGATTTTGCAGTCCGCCTTGGAGGTGCGGGACCAGCGAGACGCGGGGAAGATCAGCGGCGAGGCCATGGAGAAGGCCAAGGAGGAGTTGGAGTCGCAGATGGACCGTCGCCTGTCGGGACAGTTCACTAATCCCAGCAACCAGCGTCTGGCTCAGCATTTGATCCGCCACCAGGACCAGTTGTTCTTGTTCTTGGAGCGACAGGATGTGGAGGCGACCAACTGGCCGGCCGAACAAGGGATTCGCCCGGCGGTGATCAACCGCAAGACATCCGGGGGCAATCGGACGGCCGAGGGTTCTCAGGCGCAAGCGGTCTTGATGAGTGTCCTGCGCACATGTCAGCAACATCAACTCAGCGCACTTCGAAGTCTTGTCCCGGCTTCTGCGCAGTTCCCAAGCTCTGAAGCTCGACGCCATACTCCCGTCGCCCCAGCCACCCTAACCGGCCTCATCACGGAGTCACCCGTGGATTTGGGAGCGTCAGCGGTGGCACCCTTGTCAGGCCGCCGACTGACTAGCGCGGGCGTGTGTCCAAAGTAAAACCCTTCCTGAAGGTGCCAGCGGCGGTAAACAGATACCTTCCCAGTTTGTCTGTTTCTCTCCCCATCGTCACCGCGCTAAACCCCCTCCCCACCTCCCCGCATATCATCAACTTCAGATAGATGTGGTAGTTCGGCAGGGACAGGAGATCCTCCGCTCCGAACGTCGGCTCGAACACCCGCGCCACCGTGGGAGCATCCAGGGCCCCCACCCGGAAGGCGATGAAGGTCCCCGCGTTCCCGAAGACGGCATCCCGCACCTCCGGCTCAAGCTGCGAGAGGTACTGATGGGCCAGGATGAGGTTCAACCGGTACTTCCGCAGCTCGGAGAGCATGGTGGCGAGCGTAAGGGTGGCGAAAGTGTGCACTCGTCCAAGTAGAGGTAGAAGTCCCGCGCTCCTCCTGGGGCTTGTCGGCCCGCTCCATGGCGGCAAGGGAGAGGTGGGAGACCAGGAGCACCCCGAGGAGCGCAGTCGGCCCCTCCCCAAGCTTCCCCTTGGCGAGGTTCACCACCAGGATCTTCCCCCCCCGTCCATGACCCGGCGCAGGTCAAAGGAGCTTTGCTCGCCGGTCAGGATCGAGTGGAGCAAGGGATCGGTGAGAACGCCCCGAGCTTGTTGAGGAGGGGCGCCGTCACCACGGCCCGGAACGGTTGCGAGTACCCGGCATACTCCTTATCCCAGAACTCCCGGACCATCTCATTCGTCACCCGCCGTACCATGGCGCTGTGGCTCCGCCGGTCGGCGCGACGGTGAACATGCTCTCGGCTCACTCCGAAGCCGAGAAGATGAAGTGGCTCGGACTGTCTTCCTGAAGCAGTAGCAATCTCCAAGAGGCTCACAGAGTTAAGTCCGGACACAGAGGCTTGGAGTAATCTCGGCGATGCGATCATGGAAAGCCATGGTAATTATAATGAGGCTTTAGCGGCCTTTGATGCGGCCCTACAGACGAATCCGGAATTTGAGGATGCACTCTTCAATCGCGGTCAAGCGCTCAATCACTTGGACCGATATCAGGAGGCACTAGATTCTTTAGATCACGCACTCCGATTAAATCCTGAGGACATCGAAGTGCTGGTCGAGAAGGCATATGCACTGGAGAAGCTTTCAACGACGAGCAGAGGCTTTAGCTGTTATAAGAAACGCACTGAAGCTCTCGCCAAAGGATGCGAAAGCTCTCGACGCCAAGAGGCGGCTGACTTTCCAAGGGTGGTTAGCACAGGCTATAGGATGCCTTCACCTTCCGGCAATGCCGCTCCTGTCCATTGCCGCCGCCGCAAACCCGAGTGCGTCGAATATATTCATGCGGGCATCCTCTGTCGTCCAAGCCTTGCGCTTCCTGGGGAGTCGCTCGGCAAGTGTCGGGAAGATATCTGCGAGCCGGAGGGCCACTTCAAACTTGCTCTTCGCTGGTGCGAAGGCGTCGATGACCGTAAGGCGGGAAATCCGTTCCGCCGAGAGGCCCCGCTTCAGGGCTAGGAGTTCGATCGAGCGGATCTCTGTGCTCGCTCGCTTCCGGCGTCGCGCGCCGGGGACGGCAAGATCCTCGGTTACGAGCAGAGCGGGCTCGTAGCGCGAGAGAAGCTCATCCACCTTGCGAAGCAGACTCCCGCTCCTTGCGGGTACGATCCTCTCGCCCCAATCCACGAGAAATGCAGGAGCTTCGAGGACGGCAAAGGCGAAACCCCTTGAGGTCGGGTCGATGGCGAGAATTGTGTCCGGCATTTCAAGCTGCATGGCGAGCAGCAGAGCTGACTCTCTGCCGTTTCTCTTCCTTCGCTTCGAGTCTCCGCCGCCGCCTTTCGACCTCTTCCGCGATCTCCTCGTACCTGCCGCGGAAGAGCTGGCAGACGGGAACGCCAAGCGCGGCCTCGTAAGCCAACCCGGTTTCGAGGGAAGGCGTGCGGCTCCCAGATTCGTAGCGCGACACCTTCACGCCCGTAGAGGCGCCGAGGAGATAGGCAAGGCTCCCCTGAGTCAGATGCGCGTGGCGGCGATAGCTGCGGAGGTAGTAATTAAGTGGCCGTCCGTGAATGTGTGTCATGGCAGCACAAAGAATAGGCGGCTGGCGGGGGTCGTCGGTAGAGAGAGCGAAACTTTCCGTGAGCGGAAACTTCGGACGAGAAGAAAGACCGGAGAGAAACTCAGAGGGCTTACTCTGCACGCAGCAGAAAGCTCACGATCTGAACCTCAATTACCCCTATATTATACGTTAATGCCGCGTTGGTGTCAAGTTACAGCACAAGAGTTTTGATCGTCGCCCAAAAAGAAAGCCCCAGGATTGTTTCCTAGGGCTGATACGCACGGAGTTGATGTGCGATGGCGAGCGGACTTCAGGCTGCTATGTCAACCGCAACCGGAGCCTAGGCATACGCCTCGCCGACGAGGCTCTGGCGCGGAGCACCCAGGTAGCCCTATGCACTTCCCGCCATGGCCGCTTGCGCTCTCGCGTACTGCTTCGCAGCCCACTCCACCCGCCTTTTGAGCGCCCGATCGGTCGCAAGGAGTTGTTGCGCCTCCTCGCGCTTGACCAAAACTTCCTCGGGTGTGCGGGAAGGCCGCCAGAGCATTTTCTCCAGATCGGGACTCATGTCGCGGCGCCACCTTCGTTTCTGTGCGCCTTGCCACCGCAGCGAATCGACGGTGACATTGGCGGCGACCCGACGCACGTAGGGCAGGCAGTTCAGCTTGTCTTCCGCCCTCGACTGCCACAATCCCAGAAGCACTTCCTGCACCAGGTCTTCGATGCACTCCGGCGAGAGCCGCCGCCCGAATCTCGCGGCGGTTGTGGTGATGCTTCGCCGGATCGCCGCGAGGTGCGCGGAGGTGGGCGCCATGTCGCGCCGCCGTGCCGCTTTTCTCATGCAACGGGTAAACTTCGATCTAGGCTCCTTCACCGGACTTCCTCCTTGAATTGGTTGTACAAAGAGCCGAGGAGGCCCGCTTCTTTTTGCGAGCCCCCGTCTCGGAATGGGCGTACCGTCACTTTCTAGCGTTTGGTTTTGATGCGGAGCTTGCCGTCTCGTCGGGCAAGCCTGAAGGGCAGAACGGGCTCAACTTCAAGAGAGAGGGTGCCGTCTCGGCATGCCGAGCAACGCACCCTGAGAGATGCCGCTACTTGGCCCTCCATCCGCTGGTAAAGCGTGAGACTGAGGCCGCCGTCTCGCCCTCGCAGGCCGCCGGACAGAGTGCTTCGCCTGCCGTCCACATCTCCGGCGACCCAGAAGTTACGGACAATCCTGGGCATACAACTTCTCCTTTTTGTCTGGAATCGGGAGAGGTATTGCGGAGGGGTGGGGCTAGATGAGGCCGGCCAAGACGACGCCGCTCCGGACCGTGGTCGTGCCGCAGACCTCGCACCAGCCTTGCCGCTGGTCGGGCTCGACTTCGGCCGTGTAGAGGCAGCCGGGATTCATGCAAATCCCGGGCACCACGTCATCCAGGGCGTACTCTTCGATGTACTCGCCAACGGTTAAAGCCCACTGGTCGGCCAACTCGTCGAGCTTCGAGAATTCCCGCTTGCGTACGGCAGATTGCATGAGAGTCTCCTTTCTGAAAAGGGTTTTGAAGAAACCGAATTCAGGGTAAGGGTGGGAGCGAAGCGAGAAAAGGCGGCACAGAGTGCCGCCTTGAAGAGGACTCAGATTTGTTTTCTATTGTCTCGCCTGATACGGCGTCACGATCGCCTCACGGCTCGACCGGGGTATACATACCCCGCTACATACAACGTATGTACGGGTCCCGCCCGAGGCGGACGGCCGAAGCCCCATATGGGGCTTCAAGGAACTGGCTCCCCACCGCTGTCGGGCTGCGCCCGACTGGCGTGGTTTCCTGACGGCTATCGGGTCTCGATCTTTCCCTATCGGTCGGCCCTTTGACCAAACCCCGCCAGTCGGGCGCACCGGCCTCGATACTCGGCCTTCCCGACAGCGGTGGGGGGACTACCGGCTCTCGAAGGGCCGACGCTTCGCGTCACTACGGGTAAGGCGTCGAAGCTCTCCGCCTTGTGGGAACGGAAACCACGCGCCACAATGTGGCCGCGTCCACCTCTCTTGCCGCGCCCGCTCGGTCACCACACGCCGCTTTGCGGGCGTACCGCCGGACCTCCAGGCACGGGTTTAGAGCGGTCCTCCCTAGAGGGAGGACACTGGCTCCCCATGGGGAGGGGAAGAGAGGTCGGGCGCCTTTTCCCATGGATCAGACTCCAATCGCCATCGGCACCCGCACGTATTGGGTCTCTGACGAGCCCAAGCTCGTGCTACTTCATCCCGAGGACCGGGCGCAGCACTTGTATGTCGTCGGGAAGACTGGCTTGGGGAAGAGCACCTTGCTCCGGAACCTCATCCTCCAGGACCTCTACGCCGGGCGAGGTGTGGGTCTCCTTGATCCTCATGGAGACCTCGCCCGGGAGGTCCTGGATGCGGTTCCGAAGGGAAGGACGGGCGAAGTCCTCTACTTCAACCCGGGCGACCTCGCGCGCCCCGTGGGCCTGAACCTCCTCCCGAAGGTGCCCCAGGATCAGGCGCACCTTGTGGTCTCTGGCGTCCTCTCCGCTTTTCGCGGGATATGGGGCTCCTCCTGGGGACCGCGGCTCGAATACATCCTGGGGCATGCGCTCGCGGCGCTCTTGGACAGAGGGCTCACGATCCTCGCCTTGCCGAAGCTCCTCTCCGATGACCGCTTCCGGGAGCGCGTCGCGGCGAAGGTCCGGGATCCGGTCGTGCGCGCCTTCTGGCGGGAGGAATATGTCGGATACGAGCGCCGCTTCCGCTTGGAAGCCATCGCGCCTCTCCAGAACAAGATCGGGCGGCTTCTCGGGAACGCCCCCATGCGGAACGTCTTAGGCCAGGCGAAGAGCCGCTTCGATGCGCGCTTCCTCATGGACCGGGAGCGCATCATGATCGCCGATCTCTCGAAAGGCGTGATCGGCGAAGACTCCTCCCGCCTCCTGGGCGCGCTCCTCCTCTCGCAGTTCCAATGGGCGGCGATGCAGCGTGCCGCTTTGCCGGACTCGCCCCGCACCCCCTTCTACCTCTACATCGACGAGTTCCAGAGCTTCGCGACCGATGCCCTCGCCTCCATCCTCGCGGAGGCGAGGAAGTACGGGCTCGGGCTGGTGCTAGCCCATCAGTACCTCGACCAGCTCACCGACGAGATCCGGCAAAGCGTATTCGGCAATGCCGGGAACCTCATCGTCTTCCGGGTCGGCCAAGCCGATGCCCGCCTCCTCGAAGACGAGCTCGGCGGCGACGTGAAGATGGGGAATCTCGTCTCCCTCGGGAAGTACGAGTTCTACGCCCGGCTCCTGGATCAGGGCCGGATGCGGGAGCCCTTCCGGGGACGGACCTTGCCGCCCATCCACGGCACGGCCAGCGGCAGACGGGCGGCAGTCATCCGCCGCTCGCGGGAGCGGTATGGCCGGCCGCGGGAGGAGGTGGAGGGGAAGATCGAGCGGTGGTTAGGCGGCTCGTAGCGCCGCCTAGTCGGAGTTGTAACCGGCCGGTACGCTTGAGTCCGATGCCTCACCCTCAGACCCGCCGTCCGCGCTTCGAGCGCGCCCCGGTGCGCCCGATGATCCTCACGCCCCGCGACCTCGCGATCCTTCGCGCCGTCCACCGCCACCGGCTCCTCAGGTCCACGCATCTCATAGCGCTATTAGATGGGAGCCGGCAGGCGACGCTCCGCCGCCTGCAGCTCCTCTTCCACCACGGCTATCTTGATCGCCCGGCCATGCAGCTTGACTGGTACGCCACGGGCTCCGAACCCTTGGTCTATGCCCTTGGGAACCGCGGCGTGGAGGTCCTCGAGACGGAGGGTGAGGTCAGGCGGGGCATCCGGTGGGACACGAAGAACCGGAACCTCTCCCGGGTCTTCCTTCACCACACGCTTGCGGTCGCCGAGATCATGGTGGCCTTCGAGGTGGATTGCCGGAGCCGCGAGGGGGTGCGATTCATCCCGCCCCAGGAAGTGCTCGCGGGGGCTCCGGGGACGACCCGGCACCTGCGCCTGCCCTTCCGATGGCAGGTCGAGGTCCGCGTCGAGGGTAAACCCTACCGCCTCGGGGTTGAGCCGGATCGGGTCTTCGGCCTCCGCTTCGCGGATGCACCGGAGAGCAGGAAGGTTGCGTACTTCTTCCTCGAAGCTGACCGGGGCACCATGCCGGTCGCCCGGAGAGGGCTCGGACAGACCTCCTTTCGTCGCAAGCTCCTCGCCTACCAGGCAACGTGGCGGCGGGGGCTCCACAAGACGCACTTCGGCATCCCGAACTTCCGGGTCCTCACCATCACGACGAGCAGGGAGCGGGTGGAGCACCTCGTGGCCGCTTGTCTGTCGCTCTCAGGAGGGGGTTCAGGGCTCTTCCTCTTTACAGACGAGGAGAGCCTTAGGTGCGGAAGCATCTTCGCGTGCGATTGGGTGAATGGTCGAGGCGCATGGCACTCTTGCATCTCAGCCTCAGAACACTATAAACTGCCGCTTAGCAATATTGTATGACCGGATTTGCATTACTCTTACTGCTCGGCACGCAATGGAGGTGACATATGACATCTCAGACATTTGGTACAGTGACCAAAGTATTTGTTGCTGGTTCTGAGGATGTCAGAGAAGCAGTCGGCACAATCTTATTGTGGTCATCATCAGACCTCGCCGACGATCCTGAAGCCCGAATTGAAGTTACAGAGGAGCCCTCAAAGGCCGATACAGTACTTCTAGTTCACGCCGTAGACCGCGCTCTTTCCGAGGAACTCCGTCGTCGCCTGGTCTGGGCACGGCAAGCCGGCGTGACCTCGGCAATCGTGTTTCTTGACAAATGTGATGAAGTGCCAGAGGAGCAGAAAGGTTTACTTGACTTTTTTGAATGGGAGATAAGAGAGTTGCTTGCCAGCTTGCGTTTCCCAGCAAAACTTGTGCCATTTCTTCGTGGCTTCATTCCCCGAAAAATCGAGAAGCAGCTGATCGACAGATCGGTTATAGAGCTTATCTCTATCTTGGAGGCCCAACCATCTCGACTCCGGGAGGAATCGTTGGACCCCTTCGAGATGTCCATTGATAGCTTCCTAAAATCGACTGGGAGGCGAGCCCAAATTGCTGGTAGGGTTAAGCAAGGTACCCTATCAGTTGGGAAGCGGCTTGAGATTGCTGGAGCTGACAGTGTTGAAGCTGTCGTTGTTGCTGGTATAAACTTGGAGGGAAGCCCTTCTGAAAGAGTCTATCCCGGAGATGTCGTCAGCCTAGATCTAAAAGGCATTAGCCAGACTGATTTAACCGAAGGGAGTTTGGTATGGACTCCAGGATATCGGCTGCTAGGTGGGAGCGCTAAGGATCTAGAGAGAGGGCGATTAACAAAGAGTGGGCAGGTAATCATAAGCGGCGCGAGACAGAAGCGCAACTTTCAAAAGGTGGCAACATCCGAGCCGTCGGCCTTTGAAGCAGGGCATGGATACTTCATAGTCCCGGTTTTTTACGCCACAGATCGTCTTCGCTCGAAAGGCAGCTCATCCTCAAAAGTCACATTCGGGCCCCGTCGGGGAAGCGGAGAGCTTAGTTATGGCATTGCCCAAGTTTCCATACCGGAAAGTCGGATAAAGGGAGATCTGCCCAGGCCTAAGCGCTGGCAGTTTTGGGTTTCTGAAGACCCTGCGAAGCATGTCACGATTCTAATGAGTAAGGTGCTCGAAGAAACCGTGTTCACCTTGACCCTGGGTAATGCCGTAAATGAGTCACCAACCTCAGACATTCTAGTCTTTATTCACGGCTTTAACGTCACCTTTGACGAAGCTGTGCGACGAGCCGGACAAGTGGCATTTGATCTAGATTTTAATGGTCCTACTCTTCTCTTTAGCTGGCCCTCTGAGGGATCTATACCTTTCTACCCTGTTGACAGGAATAACATTGACTGGAGCTATCCTCACCTGTGCAACTTTATTCAACTAATACTAGCCGCGGTCGGTTCTAAGAGTGTACACGTCGTTTCACATAGCATGGGAGGGGACCTGTTGAGCCGCTGCCTTAGGGAACTCGTTCAGGTGACAACAACCATGATTCTTAAGCAGGTGGTCTTTGCGGCCCCGGATATAGACAGAGACATCTTTGTTGCTCTGGTGCCGAAATTTCGCTTCCTGGCTGAAAGACTCACTCTCTATGGCTCTGAAAATGATCTCGCGTTAAAAGCATCTAGATTTTTGCAGCGCTATCCTCGAGCAGGAGGAGGCGGGGAGGAGATGGCGGTGGTCGAAGGTGTGGATTCGATAGATTCCTCTGCCGCAGATACAAGTTTCCTAGCTCATTCTTATTACGGTGATCGACGCTCAGTCTTGGAGGACATCTTTTGGCTTTTGACTAAGGGATTTGGGCCAGACGATCGGTATGGTCTTGACGCTCGCGAACGGCATGGCCTCCGCTATTGGGTATATCAGCCATGAGATAGATCTCGCGGCACTTCACCGCATCTCAAGCGAAGGTTGCCCGCGGCGTTCACGGCCTCCTCCGACACCGACGCCCGCGCCGTCAAGGCGGCAACATCTCCATTCTTGATGCACTTCGTTCGTCGAGTACGCTCAAGTCAAGCCGAAGCCCAACCCTGAGTCCACTTTAGTCGGTATTTTCAACTAAAGACGCTAATCTCTGTATGCTGACTGCGAGATACTCCCGTTGGGGTATGAGTTCGGAAAGCCAAACTTTAGGTCCACCGTAAAGACTTCTTGCCCTTTGTCGGTGCCTAGTCTTACGGCGAGGAGCTTGGTAAGCTGAGAGAGAAGCACATCCAAGGTTCGAGACATACCTTCTCTTGCCCTACCGTCAAGGCGGTCCCGGCGGGCGGTTCGAGGTCTGTCTCGTTCTGGTCCACCGTAAAGATTTCTTGGCCGCTTGGCCACGAGCTGCACCTCGGGGAGCGGCGTGAAATCAACATTTTTTCCTGCCGCAAGCCAGTTCGAGGTGAACTTCGCGAGCAATTCACGCTTTTCGTCGATCGTACCCGATTGGTATAGCGTATGCGCGGAATCCAGCCGTTCGAGGAAATCGGCAAGCTTTTGCGGACCCGTCATCCCGGAGTCATCGAGGTTGGCAATCTGCTCTTCAAGAGTCCGCTTCTCGGAAAGGAGTGCTGCTTGGCGCTCCTCGAAAAGCTCACGGTCAAGCAGCCCATCAATCAGCGCGTCCGTGAGCCGAGCGCGCCTTGCGGCGATCTGGCTGAGCTTCAAATCGAGCGCCTTGCGATACTCCGCTCTCTCGTCCTTCCAATTCGCTTTCATGCCTTCAATCTTCTCGCGGATATAGGCGCGCTCTTCAGCGTCCAGCTCGCAGGCGAGGAAGAGAGGACTGACCTTCCCATCGGCGGTCTCCTCTTTCAGATTCGTCGTGGGGCAGCTCGGGGAGTGACAGCGGTAGTAGATGAAGCCCTTCTGAGTCTCGCCGATCAGGGAGTAGCCGCAGCTCTTGCAGCGCACGGTGCGGCGCAGGAGGAAGTCATGCCGCGCCGGCCGCGCCGAGAGCTTGCCGTCGAGGACCGCCTGCACGCGATCGAAGAGCGACTTCTTGAGCAAGTGATCGTGGGCGCCTTCGTAGGTCTCCTTGCGGCGCTTCACCCGGATGAGTCCGACGTAGAAGGGATTGCGGAGCATGGTCGCGAGACCGTTCAAGGAGACCTCGCCGCCCCGCCGGTTCTTGAGTCCTGATCCCTGCACTTCCGCTAGGAGCGTGCGTAGGTTGTACTGGCCGGTGGCATACAGCGCGAAGGCGCGGCGCACCAAGGGACCCTTCACCGGATCAATGGCCTTGGGCTTGCCGGCCCCGCAGTCCAGGTAACCCACCGGGGCCGGCAAGGGCAGGATGCCTTGCTTCAGGCGTCCGTTGATTCCTTTGAGCGCCTCCTCCCGAAGATTGCGGATGTAGTCGGCGGCGACGACCGCCTGAAGGTCGGCGGAGAGCCGGCCGCCGCGGTTCGTGAGATCAAGTCCTTCGTTTGCGAAGTACAGCTCGATAAGGCCCTTGTCCACCAACTCCGTAAGGTCTACCCAATCCCGGCCGTTCCTGACACCCCGGTCGATCTTGTGGATCACGACGCCTGCCGCGGCGCGCTTGCGAAGAAGCCGGAGCATCTCGTTCCAGATCGGACGGCCGGTCTTAGCCGCCGTCTCCCGTTCCTCGAACCAACGCTCGATAGTAAGCCCCCGCTGTGCTGCGAAGCGCTCAATAGAGGCGCGCTGCTCTTGGAGCGAAACGCCCTCCCCCTGCCGGGCCGTGGAGACCCGGATGTAGCCGTAAAACGTCTTGTTCATGTGTGTTCGGTTTGCTTTGGGGAATCGACCTTTCCCGTCATGGTAGGACGGGGAAGCTCACTCGTCAAAGCAAGGAAGCGGTCATAGGCCGCCGGATCGTTTGTGATCCGCTCGTACATGCGTAGGATAAGCGCGGCATAGCCCGCATACCAGGCGTCGAGCGCCGCGTACTCGGCATCGCTCAGTCCTGGGAAGAGCGTCTTTAACCGCGCGGGTGCGGGCGTGGTTTCTGTCATGCGAAGGAGCGTACTTCCCGCCCGCGGCGCACAAAAGGCGCCGGTGCGAGCGTGCTTCGCCATCTTCTCCACACTTTTGAAAACTTAGCCAAGGCGGCAAGTTTTGCCGTCTTTTGCGCTGCCATGAGCACGGATAGCCTGAGTCCCACTCATGACCAAGACGTGTCCGAAGTCCCGCTATGCAATACGTCTCGCCGACATACGCGCCGGCCCTGCCAGGGTTCTTGAAGGTTGCTACGCATCACTAACCCAACTTCAAAACCCCTATGCAACAAACTCCCACTCACCCGCCTCGCATCTTCGCCTTGGACCCCACGACCAAAGGCTTTGGCTACGCCGTCCTCGAACTGCCGTTTCGCCTCGTCGACTGGGGCCTTGCCCATGTCTCCGGCGAGAAGGAATCCGGCGCCGTCACCCGATTTGAGGCGCTTCTCGATCAGTTCCGGCCGGATGCAGTGATCCTTGAAGACTCCGCGGCCCCCGGCTCGCGCCGCCGCCCCAGGGTGCGCAAGCTCTTGGGAAAGCTGGTAGAGACCGCCCGCGAGCGCGGCATCGAGGTACAGGCCCTCCCGCGGCTCGCCGTCATCGAGTGCTTCTCTTCGCCGGACGAGCGCGCCACGAAATACTCGATCACCAAGCGCCTCGCCGAGACCTTCCCGGAACTCGCCGAGAAAGTGCCGCAGCGCCGCAAGGTCTGGCAGAGCGAGGATGAGCGCATCGCGACCTTCGACGCCCTGGCCTTGGCGGTGACCTACGCGATGAAGTAGCGCAGTCCCGCCGAAAAAGTATGAGTCACGCAAGGCGGCACTTCGTGCCGCCTTTTGCGTCGCTCTTCCGGCCGTTACCCTGACCGCAGAACCTCAAAACTGAGAAGAAAGGAGGATGCGATGTCACAGGGCTTCGTGTCGTTTGTGGAGGTGAAGCAGGCGGTCACAATGGAAGCGGTTCTCACGCGCTACGGATTCTTCGAGAACCTCTCTCGGAAGGGCAAGAATCTCGCAGGGCTTTGCCCCTTCTGCAAGGGGAGGTCAGTGCGGCAGTTCCAAGTGAATCCCGTAAAGAACGCCTGGTATTGCTTCGGCTGCAAGGCTGGCGGGAACATTCTGGATTTCGTCGCGAAGCACGAAGGGGTGAGCGTACGCACCGCGGCCTTGAAGCTCAACTCCTGGTTCGAGCTGGGGCTCGCGGAAGAGGCGGAGAGACCCTCGGCACCCTCCGCCCCCGCCGAGACGCCAAAGGTCGCTGAGGAGCCACCGCTCGCCACCGAGGAGACCTTGCCCGCCGAAAACCCGCCCCTCACCTTCACCCTCAAAACCCTTGACCCGAACCACGCGGAGCTTGCGGCTCTAGGAATCGGGACAGAGACCATCGAGCGCTTCGGCGCAGGGTACTGCGCGAAGGGACTCATGAAGGGCCGGCTCGCGATCCCGATCCACAGCAGCCGCGGGGAACTCTTGGCCTACGCCGGTCTCGCGGTCGGGGAGGGCGAGACTCCCCGGTATCTTTTCCCGCCGAAATTCCATCCGGCGCTCGAAGTCTTCAACCTGCACCGCCTCATGGAGGTCCCCGAGGAGACGGGGCCGCTTCATCTTGCGCCCGAGATCGAGGGGGTCCTCCGGCTTGCCGAAGAGGGAGTCGCCTCCGCGCTCGGCCTTTTCGACGGGTCGCTCTCCCCGAAGCAGGAAGAGGCGCTCGTGGGCGCCCTTTCTCTCTACGAGGGCTTCCTCCTCGTGGGCGAGGAGTTCCATGACCGCACCGTCGCCCGGCTTGCGCGCTACGCGACGGTACGGTGGGTTTCGGATCTCTCCCCGCAGCCGGCAACGGGTATTTCCGCCTAGCGCGGATCACCTCAGAAGGAGTTCCTATTGCACCGGAGAATCACGGTGACCTCATATTTCGATACGAGGGTAAGCGTCCCCATGATCCGCCTGCGCGGCCGGTGGCTCCTCAATGCCGGGTTCCGCGAAGGCGATGTCCTGCGGATCGAGGTCGGGAAAGGACGCCTCATCCTCACCCGGCCCGGAGATCCGCTTCCTACCCGCATCCTCCTTCCGGAGGAGCGCTGATTCCATAGCCCCACGGCGACACCACCGCCCGGGGCTTTTTTCTTGTCCGGCTTCCTCAGACTACGAAGTCCAGCCCTCCCGGGCGAGCACTTCACGCGGGCAGATGGGGCGTGTGGCGCTCGCAGAGAGTCAAGCGAGGCCGGCCATCCAGGGGTGGTCCGATCGACCTGCGCAGCTCTTTCCAGCGAGGGAATGGAGTGGGACGGAACCCGGGCTAGTCTTCGATCCCGAGATAGGCCCGGAGCGCCCGCCGGATGATCTCGGCCTTGGAGCACCGCTCCTTCTTCGCGCGCTTCCCGAGCGCTTCCGCCTCGTCCTCGTGGAGGTAGCTCACCTCACGGACGAGGTTCGTGCCGGCGAAGCGCTTCCGCTCGCCCGAGATCTTCTTCCCGTCGCTCATGGCGAGAGAGGATACCCCATGCCCTATCCTGAATCCAGGCTAGACACAGCATGGGCATAGGTCGTAGAATCCGTCCCGCAGGAGGAGCGAATGTCGCTCCTCGATCACAAGGAAGCGGCCCCGACAGAGGCGGTCACCTGCTGCCGGAGCCTAGCCAAGCATGAAGGAGCTAACTCCATGCCTGACCGCGACGAGTCTATCCCACCCCCTCCCCCTTCTTCCCCATCGTCCGATTCCGCCGTCTCGCCGCCAATCATTCGGCCCGAAGAGTGGGAGGAGGAGCCCGCTTTTCGGGAGACGTTTCTCCTGTACTTCACGGACCCCGTAGCGAACGCCACTCTCCGGAGCTTCGGCCGGCTCCTCCATGAGTTGGTCCTGGAGTTCTGGCGCATGTGGCCCCCGCATCCCGAGGGGATCTTCCCGGCGGAGTGCCGGGCCGTGGTCGCCGACCTGCGGCACCTCCAGGGAGCGCTCCAGGAGTGGACTAGTCCGGCGACCGCCCCGGAGCATCCCTACGAGGTCCGTCTCGCCGGTATCGGTGCCGAGGTGGCCGAGGCGCTCGGCGAACTCGCCGATCGGCTGGAGCGTGGCTTGGATGAGGGGCGGAGGAAGCCCTAAATGTCCCGTATTCCTACGCCCCTCACCTGGAAGCGCCGCAACTTCGCCGTCTTCGAGCCCAAGGGGCTTACCGACCGGCTCTATGCGGTCGCCGTCTCTGGCATCGTCTCCGGCCCCTTCGCCATCTACCGCCTGCCCGAGAGCGGGCGGTTCCACCTCATCCACCTGCCCTCCCAGGAGAAGATCGTGAGCCTCGACATGCAGGGCGCCTGCAAGTACGCGGCGGAGCAGTATGCCGCCTGTGACGTGAACTGGTGGACCTGCATCCCGGAGGAGGTCGTGGGACCGGACCTCCAGGAGATGCGGAACCTCCACGCCCGCCTGAAGCCGGATTCCTGGATCGCGAGCGACTGGAGGAAGAGGAGAGACACGAACGAAAAGACGCTCATGCTCCCCGCATAGCCTGCCCGAGCCCGGTCCAGGGACCACCCCTGGCCGGGCAGCCTTCTAAGAAGAGCCTGCAAAGAAAAAGAGCCACCCTCGGGTGGCTCATAATGTTTAGAAAAGCATGAAGTTTGCCTCAGCCGGCGAGGAACTCCTCAACCGCCTCCGGACTTGACGCTTCCGTGAATGCCCGTATGGCACCAAGCGACCCGGCCTCCTCCCTGGGATCGTAGCCCAAGAAGGCGACCACCTTCGACATGAAGCGGGCCTGAACCCTCGTGTGGTTTCTCTCCCAGTTGAGGAGGGTCGCACCCGAGACGCCCAGCTCGCGGGCAACCTGATCCTGGAAGAGGCCCCGGAGGAGACGCGCCTTCCGCAGGTGGTCGCCGAGGGTACGAAGCTCGCACGGACACCCCCGAGGGGGCGGCATCGGGGCAGTTAGGCGCAGGTGGTAAAAGGGCAACTCGTCCCCCGGGAGAAGAGGGAGGGGTTAGTCTGAAGAAAATAAGGGAGGGGCTGTTTTAGCCCTCTCTCTCCCGGCGGCCGGGGGGGAGGCTGGGAGAGAGAGGGTTGGGAGAGTGAGGGTCCGCCCCGAAGGGGCGCTGGCAACGGGCTGGTCGGGCAATCTCGACTTCACTTCCGCTTCCAGCGCGTCCCCTGCGGCGTGTCTTCGAGGGCGATCCCCCGCGCCGCCAGCTCGCCGCGGATGCGGTCGGAGGCGGCGAAGTCGCGACGCTGGCGGGCGTCGTTGCGCTCCTTGATCAGCCGCTCGATCTCCGCCGAGTCGTCCTCCCCGGCTCCGGTGTCCCAGGCCATGGCGTCGAGCACACCCAGGACGCGGTCGACGTCCGCCAGGGTGTCCACCACCCGCGGCTTGTCCCCCTGGCCGATCCGCCCCTCCTCGATGGCCACGTTCACCTCCTTGACGAAGGCGAAAACGGCGGCGAGAGCCACGGCCACGTTCAGGTCGTCCGCGAGGCCGGCGGCGAAGTCGCGGCGCAGGCGGTCGGCGGCCTCGGCGAGGTGCGGGTCGGGGGCGCCCTTCTCCTCGGCGTGCAGGAGGCGGAAGCGCATCTCGTCCACCCGGCGCAGGGCCCCGGCCGCGCCGTCCAGCGACTCGAAGGTGAAGTTGAGCTTCTGCCGGTAATGGACGGAGAGAAAGAGGTAGCGCAGCGCCCGCGCCGAGAGCCCCCGCGCCAGGAGGTCCGGCAGTGTGTATTGGTTGCCCAGCGACTTGGACATCTTCTGGCCGTCCACCAGCAGGTGCTCGGAGTGCAGCCAGGTGCGGACGAACGGCTTGCCCGTCGCGCTCTCGCTCTGCGCGATCTCGTTCTCGTGGTGGGGGAAGATCAGGTCCACCCCGCCGCAGTGGAGATCGAAGGTTTCGCCCAGGATCTCCATGCTCATGGCCGAGCACTCGACGTGCCAGCCGGGCCGGCCGGACCCCCAGGGGGAGTCCCACGCGGGCTCGCCGGGCTTGACGGCCTTCCACAGCACGAAGTCGCGGACGTCCTCCTTGCCGTATTCATCGGCGGCCACCCGCTCGCCACGCCGGGCCTGGTCGAGGTCGAAGCCGGAGAGGCGGCCGTAGTCCGGGTCCTTGGCGATGCTGAAGAAGACGGAGCCGTCGCTGACGTAGGCGTAGCCCTTCGCCACCAGCGTCTCGATCAGCCGGATCATCGGCGGGATGTGCTCGGTGGCCTTGGGGAAGTGCTCCACCCGCTCGACGTGGAGGGTCTCCAGGTCGCGCAGGAAGGTGCGGATGAAGGGTTCGGTGTATTCGGCGAGCGAGACGCCGGCCTGGTGGGCACCCTGGATGGTCTTGTCGTCCACGTCGGTCAGGTTCATCGCCTGGACGACCCTGTACCCGAGATGGCGCAGGCTGCGCCGCAGCAGGTCCTGGAAGGCGAAGGTGCGGAGGTTGCCAATGTGGACCTCGTTGTAGACCGTGGGGCCGCAGGTATAGATGCGGGCCTCGCCAGGGACCTGGGAGCGGAAGGGTTCGAGCTTGCGCCCGAGGGTATTGAACAGCACGAGCTCGGTCGTCATGTCTCTCGTTCGCTGGAAGTCGTGGATCGGGGCTTAGCGGGTGACCTGCACGGAGCCGGCCAGCCAGGAGGTGCCGCTCAGGGTCTGGCCGGTGGAAGCGAAGGCCGAGTTGCGGGCGTAGGTGAAGCTCCCCTGGCCGGCGGCGGTGGCGGTGAATTCGAGGGTCAGCACGACGCCGGAGCCGGTGGCGCCAGGGACGGCCCCGAGATGGCTGCCGCCCACCACCAGGGTGCCGGGGGTGGAGACGACCGCCTGGACGGAGCCGGAGCTCCCCAGCAGGGGGCCGGCCGTGGCGCGCGAGAACTGGAGCAGGGCGCTCGGATAGGAGAGGTCGAACGCCACGCCGTAAAGGTCGGTGACCTGGTTCGCCCGCACCTCGAGCACCAGCGTCGTGGCCGTGGTGGCGGCGCCGCTCGCCAGGAAGATGGCGTTGACCCCCGGCGTCCCCTGGCCGGTGAAGACGATGCTCGCAGGCGTCGGGGTCGGGGTGGGAGTCGGCGTGGGCGCGGTGGGCCCCCCACCACCGCCACCGCCGCCGCAGGCCAGGGCGAGGAGCGCCAGGGCGGCGAGGACCGCCAGGGCGCCTTTCCTCAAGCGCGCACCTGCAGCTCGTCCGCCAGCTTCTTGAGCTGGCGGCGGGCCCGCTCGCGCCGCAGGCCGCGCAGGTGGTCGGTGAACAGGATGCCATCGAGGTGGTCGATCTCGTGGGATATGGCGCGGGCGTAATACCCCTCGGCCCGCAGCTCGAAAGGATGGGCTTCGAGATCCTGGGCCCGCACGGTGACGAAGAGCGGACGCTCCACCTTGTCGCTGATGCCGGGCAGCGACAGGCAACCCTCCACCTCGGACTCCAGGCCGCCCGAGTGCTCGACCACCTCGGGGTTGACCAGCACCCGGACCTGCGAGGGGTCCTCCCCCACCGAGACGTCGACTACCGCGAGCCGCAGCTCGACTCCCACCTGGGGGGCCGCGAGGCCCACTCCGGGGGCGGCGTGCATGGTCTCCACCATGTCCGCCGCGAGCTTCTTCAGACGGGCGTCGAACTCCGTCACCGGGCGGCAGTTCACCCGCAGGACGGGGTCGGGATAGATGCGAATGGCAAGTATGGCCATCAGGAACCGCCCCGCAGACGCCGCACCGTGGCCGCGATGTCGCGGTCGTTGTGCTGCTCGCGCAGCGTCTCGAGGAAACCGCGGGGATCGGGGTTGCCCATCAGGGCCTGCTCCAGCCCCGCGCGGGTGAGCTTCAACGCCACCAGAGGCTCGGTAACCCGGTAGTCGGCAGGCCAAGTGCCCCGCTCCAGGAAAACCGCCTCGCCCAGGACGTCGCCCGAGGTGAAGCTGCGAACCAGGATGTTGCGCCCCCCCTCCACTACGGCAGCGTCGACGACACCCGTGACGATCAACAACAGGAAGGCTTCCGGGCTTCCTTCCCGGGCCAGCTCGACGCGCGCGTCGAGGCGCACCAGCTCCATGGTGGAGAACAGGCGCTTGAGCTGCTCGCCGGGCAGGTGCTGCACCAGGCTGCCGGCGGCGAGGTAGCTCCACAGCCGCCGCAGCTCCAGCATCGAAGTGCCGGCCTCCACGCCGCCGGCCTTCTGGAGGCCCTCCAGGGCGAGGGTGCGCACGTGCTCCATGTCCTTGTCGCGCTGGAACTTCTCGACCTTCGCGCGCAGCGACGGGTCGAGCGGGGCGAGCTTCATGGCCCGCGAGAGCAGGGCGATCCCCTTGTCGTAGAAGCCGTCCTGGGCGTATTCTTCGGCTACGAACCCGTACTCGTCCACGGCCCTCTCGAACTGCCGGAGCTCGGTATAGACCTCCGCCAGCTTCAGATGCGAGTGAAGATCGTTGGGATTCTCCTTCAGCCGCGACCGCAGACGCTCCCCGGCCTCGTCGTACCGCTCGAGCACGATGAGGTCGTCGATGCTGTGCTCCTGGAGCTCCGGCTGCTTCTTGCCGCCGCCGAACCACTTGATCGCCACGCTGCTACCCCCTGAACGGAAACCGGGCCGGGGCGCACCCTTAGCCCGGGGGACGCCCGTGACGCCTGAGGTGGACACCACCGCCTGCCGAGTGCGGCCCATTATAGCCAGGAGGGGCCTCCCTGTGTGGGCGCTCTTCTCCAAGGAGAAACCGCCGCGGAGCGGCCATGCCGGGCCTCCCGGCAGCAGAATTTGAGCCCTGGAATGGAAGTTGCTCTTCTAACGTGCGAGGCAAGTCCTCCGACCCAGGAGAATAAACGTCATGAAGACCGTCAGCAAGACCGTCTCATTCACTCTGTCGCTCGTCGCAGGGCTGCTTTTGGCCCTGGCGGCGCCCGCCGCCGCCGTCGCGGGAAGCTCGGGAAGTTATGGCTATCTGCGCGTCGTCGAGGGCGCGGCCGCGTTGACGCCGGCCGATGGCGAGCGCGCCAGCGCCGAGATCAACCAGCCGGTGCTGGCCGGAGACCACCTCTGGGTGCCCGCGCACGGGCACATCGAGATCGTCCTCGCCGACCACAACCTGCTGCGCGTCGACGGCGGCAGCGAGCTCGTGCTGGAGCGTCAGGCCGGCGAGACCGACCGCGACGACCAGGCCACGGTGATCCGGCTGCTCGAGGGCAACGTCCAGCTCGCCGTGACCCAGGACTCCCTGGGCGACCAGTTGCCGCGCATCGACACGCCCAACTCCACGATCTACGTCCAGAACTACGGCATCTTCCGCATCACCGCCGAGCGGGACGGCTTCAGTCAGGTGGTCGTCCGCCGCGGCACCGCCCAGGTGGTCACCGACCACGGCCAGCAGACCGTACGCGCCGACGAGCAGGCGGTAGTCGACGACGGCGGCAACGACCGCAATGGCCGCGAGGCCGGCATCGACGTCCAGGAGGCGGGGGGCGCCGACTCGCTGGAGCGCTGGGCGCGCCGCCTCGACGACGAGGCCGCCGCGGCGGAGCGGCTGGCCGACAACGGGGTGGATGAAACCCTGCAGTACCAGTCGGCGTCGCTCGCCAGCTACGGCTCGTGGATCGACGTCGAGGGCACGCGCTACTGGCGCCCGCGGGTCGAGGCCGGCTGGCGCCCCTACTGGCACGGTCGCTGGGCCTATACCCCGGCCGGCCTGACCTGGATCCCCCAGGAGCCCTGGGGCTGGGTGCCCTCCCACTATGGGAGCTGGAACTACCTGGACGGCTACGGCTGGGCATGGCAGCCCGGCTACGTCTGGTCGCCGGCCTGGGTCTACTGGTACTGGGGCCCGAGCTACGTCGGCTGGTGTCCGACCGGCTTCTACACCAGCTTCTACGGCCCCCGCTTCAGCGTCGGCTTCCGCTCGGGCGTCTACGGCTGGGCCGGCGGTGACTGGGACCTCTTCGACTGGGATTTCTTAGACCGCTGGAGCTTCGTGGGCACCGGCTATTTCCGGGACGGCTACCGAGACGGCCACCACCATGGCTATTGGGACGGCCACCGCGACGTGCAACGCTACGCCGTGCCCATCGACCACGTGCACCACGGCCGCGGCTTGGAGCGGGGCGTCATCACGACGGATACCAGACCATTGGGCCCCAACACCTGGCAGAACCACGGTTCGGTGCTCAACGCCCTCAACGTCCGCCCCAATGGCCCGAACGGCAGGGATCGCAATGGCCATGAGATCGGCAATGGCCGCGAGATCCCGGACGTGACGCCGTTCATCGCCCGCAAGCCGCAACTGCCCACCGACGTCGTACGACGGGTGGCGGTCGATCGTCCGGGCCCCGCGCTCGACGGCACGCCCCTCAAGCCGGGCACCCTTGGCCGCCCGAGCCGTGAAGCCCACGGCGCGGGGAACGGCCGCGCCGGCGACAGGCCGGGACGCGTGGTGATCGGCGAAGGTAATACTCGCGACACTCGCGACAACCACGACAATCCCGGCCGCCCGGCGGACAACGGCCGCACCGGCACCTTGAGCCGGCCCGGACGGCCGGCCCCGAGCGCCGACGGCGGCGCGCCCAAGCCCGACCGGCCCGATCGGGGTGATCGCGCCGATCGTACCGAACGTACCGGCAAGCCGGGACGGTCCAACGAACCCGGCTCCACCTGGAGCCGCCCCGGACGGCCCGCTCCCAGCACCGATGGCGGCGCCCCCCAGCCGCGCACCGGCTCCGACGACAGGCCGGGACGCTCGGTGGAGACTGGCCGGCCGGCCCGGCCCGAGCGGCCGGCGAACGAGGACAGGCCCGCGCGGCGCCCCGAGTCCGACGGCGACGCGTCCCGGCCGGAGCGGAGCAATCCCCCTGCGGAGAGGCCGCAGCCGCCGGCCGAGAGGCCCCAGCCGCAAGCCGAGCGGCCCCAGCCGCAGCCACAGCCGGAACGGCCGCAGCCGCAGGCCGATCGCCCCCAGCCCCCCGCGGACAGGAGGCCGCCGAGCCGGGAGCAGTGGCGCTCCGAGTATCAGAACCGGCCGGACGTCTACGTTCGCCCCGAGCCCGGCCGCTCGCAGCGTCCGGACCGCTATCAGCAGCCGGAGCGGCCCAGCCAGCCCGAGCCGGTCTACCAGCCCCGGATGACGCGGCCGGAGCCCCGGCCCGACCGCGGCTCCTACTCCGCGCCGCAACGCTCAGAGTCCCGGCCGGCGCCGCAGGCGCGTCCGTCCTCGCCCCAGCCCCAGCGGTCCCAAGGCGAGAGCAGCCGGCCACAGCATGAGTCCAAGCCGAAGGAGCACGGCGGGTAGGGCTCGCTCTCCGATCCTCTCTCCCTCGGCCGGCGGAAATTCCGCCGGCCGTTCCATTTCGCGGCTACAATTCCCCCCGCTCATGCGTGCAACCTTCCTGTTCCGCGTCCTCTTCATCCTCTACTGCGTCGAGGCGGGGACGTTCCTCGTCCTGGCCCCATGGAGCCCGATCTGGGATCGGACCCTCATCCAGATCCACGCCGAGGCGTTGCGGCTCCTCTGCCTCCATCCCCTGCTGCGCGCCAGCGTCACGGGCTTCGGGCTCATCCACCTGATCTGGGGGGCCCACGATCTGGACGAGCTGATCTTCCGGCGGAGGGTGCGTGCCCCCGACGTTTAGCCTGCTGGCCATCAGCGACCGCCGATCCTCCGACATGACGGACTGGCTACGGGCCCTGGGCACGGCGGGGATCGGCGCCGTCCAGATCCGCGAGAAGGATCTGGAAGATGGGGCTCTCTACGACCTCGCCCGCCGCGCCCGGGAGACGCTGCCGCCAGCGACCCGGGTACTGGTGAACGGCCGTCTCGACGTCGCCCTGGCGGCCGGGGCTGATGGCGCCCACCTGCCGGCGGACGGCCTGCCCGCCGCCCCGCTGCGAGCCCGTTTCGGGCCGGACGTCCTGCTCGGCCGCTCCACCCACTCCCTGGCAGAGGTGGAGCGGGCGCGCGACGAGGGGGTGGACTACGTGGCCTTCGGCCCTGTCTACGCCACGCCCGGCAAGGGGGAGCCGGTGGGCCTCGGGGCGCTCGCCGGCGCGGCCGCCCTGGGCGTTCCCGTCTATGCCCTGGGAGGGGTTACACTAGAGCGGTTCGCAGAGCTGGCCGCGGCGGGTGCGGCGGGAGTGGCGGCCATCCGGCTGTTCCAGCACAAGATCGATCTGGACAGGGTGGCGAGCGCTGCCCGAGAGCACTTCTGCCGTGGATTGATCCCGTAAGTCGAGGAGGAGCATCGTGGAAGCCGACGTCCAATCCCGCTTCGAGGGCCACCTGCGCAAGCTGCGCTACCTCTTGGTCTCCGTCGGCGTGATCGTCCTCGACCAGTGGTCCAAGTGGCTGGTGGAGCTCCACCTTCCCCACCACATGGCGGAGACGGTGATCCCCGGCTTTATCAATCTGACCCACGTGCGCAACACCGGCGTGGCCTTCGGCCTCTTCGCCTCAGACGGCGGCAGCGGCTGGCTGCTCACCGTCCTCGGCCTGGGGGCCCTGGCCGCCGTGGCGCTCTACTTCTGGTTCGCCCCGTCCCGCGACCGCTGGCTGCTGGTGGCCCTGGCCCTGGTGGTGGGGGGCGCGGTGGGCAACCTCATCGACCGGGTGACCAGCGGCGCCGTCACCGACTTCATCGACGTCTACGTGGGCATCCACCACTGGCCCTCGTTCAACGTCGCCGACAGCGCCATCTCGATCGGCATCGTGCTGATGGCCATCGACAGCTTCCGGCCGCACCACCGGGAGGTCCCCGCCCCGGCCGCGGCCGAATGACCGGCTGGACCGTCCCCCCCGAAGCCGCCGGCGAGCGCCTCGACCGCCACGTGGCGGCCCGCCTCGATATCCCCCGCAACCAGGTGCAGCATTGGATCGAGGACGGTCTCGTCCAGCTCAATGGCCGCGCGGCCAAGCCCTCGGCCGCCCTGGCCGCCGGCGACCGGGTGGAGTGCGCGCCGCCGGAGCCGAAAGAAGAGAGGGTGCTCCCCGAGGCCGGCGAGCTCAACATCCTCTATGAGGATTCCGCCCTGGTGGTGATCGACAAGCCGGCGGGGCTCACCGTCCACCCCGGCGCCGGCCGGTCGACCGGCACCCTGGCCCATCGGCTGCTCGACCGTTACCCCGAGATGGCCGGCGTGGGCGGTCCGGGCCGGCCGGGGATCGTCCACCGGCTGGACCAGGGGACGAGCGGCGTTCTGGTGGTGGCCCGCACGGCCGGCGCCTACGCCCGCCTCGCCCGCGCCTTCGCCGCCCGTGAGGTGACCAAGCGCTACCTGGGGATCGCCTACGGCGCGCCTTCCCCGGCAACAGGGACTATAGAGGCTCCCATCGGCCGCCACCCCCAGCGGCGCGTCGAGATGACCGTGCGCCCTGGCGGCCGGCCGTCGAAGACCGGATATCGCACCGTCGCCGCCCAGGCCGGGATCTCCCTGCTGGAGATGGATCTGGCGACCGGCCGCACACACCAGATCCGCGTCCACCTCAAGCACCTCGGACACCCGCTGGTGGGAGATCCCGTCTACGGCGAGGCGCGCTGGAAGGGGCTGCCGCGGCCGGTCCAGGCGCAGTTGCGAGACTTTCCCCGCCCCGCCCTCCACGCCTGGCGGCTGGCCTTCAAACACCCAAGTACCGGCGAGCCCCTGAGCTTCGAGGCGCCGGTGCCGGAGGATTTTGGGGAGTTGTGGCAGGCGGTGACGGGCGAGGCCGCACTGCCAACGGCATAGGAAATCAAAAGACTTCAGGGACTGCAGGGACAGCAGGGGCGAAGAGCCCTTGGCATCCTTGGAGTCCCTGTTGTCCCTGCAGTCCCCGCTCTGTGGGAGATCTACGGCCCCGCCAACTCGGGCGCTCCGCGTTGGAGCAGCCCCTGATCCCCCCTCATCTCGACCCGGCCCTTGAAGAAGGCGCCCTCGGAGATGACGACCCGGGGGGCGGAGATGTTCCCCTCGACGCTGCCCGTGGCCAGGACCTCCACCCGGTCCGTGGCCTCGATGGACCCCACCACCCGGCCGCCCACCCGCACGACCGGCGCCGAGATAGGCCCCTCAACGACCCCGTCCGCCCCCACGACCACGGGTGCCTCCACCCGCAGCTCGCCCACGACCTCCCCTTCCACCACCACCTCGGTGGCGCCGCTGACCTCGCCGTGCAGGCGGGTGCCCGCCGCGATGTGGGTGAGCCGGCGCTGCGGGGCAGAGTCGGAAGCTCCGACGGAGCCGGCCAGATCTGCGGACGGGGTCTCGCGACGGAAGATCGACATGGTCCGGAGGAGAAAGGGAAGCTTTGGAGCGGGCAACGGGACTCGAACCCGCGACATCAAGCTTGGGAAGCTTGCACTCTACCAACTGAGTTATGCCCGCTCGATGGTCGAGCAGGAGGGAATCTAGCCGAGCGCCGCAGCGCGGTCAAGGGGTTGCCCCGGTTGGGGCCAGCTCCGACCTTGCCAATCCCGCATAGCGCTATATACTTTGTCCATGCACGGATCTGGCCGCAGCCGCGATGGTGTTGATCGCATCGAGTCCCTCTACTTCTTCCCAGATCAGCGGGTGACCGAGGACGAGGTCCATCATCTTCTGCGCCAGGGGACCCGCGAGCAGCGCGCCTGGGTCATCTCCCATCTCCTCCGCTACGCTCAGTGGGACGACATCTGGACCTACGTCAGCCGCGACGAGGTGCGGGAGATCTTCCCCGAGCTCGATCTGCCCGAGACCCTGCGCCAGGCCTGGGGCCGGATGCTGAAGATCGAAGCGCCCGTCGGCTAGCCGGCGGGCACGAACGTCACCTCGAACAGCTTCGGCCACAGCTTGCCGGTGATGAGGAAGAGCTTGCGCTGCGGGTCCCAGGCGATGCCGTTGAGGACGTCCGTCTTCTGCCGCTCTTCAGGGGTGAGCAGGCCCGAGGCATCGATCACCGCCGACACCCGCCCATCCTTGGGATCGATGCGCAGGATCTCGTCGGTCTGCCAGACGTTGGCGTAGACCAGGCCGTCCACGCACTCCAGCTCGTTGAGGTTCGCCACCTGCTCGCCCATGCGGTCAGCGCGGGTGACCGTCACCTCGCCCAGGAAGGCGAAGGTCTTGGGATCGCGGAAGGTCAGCTTGTCGGAGCCGTCGGTCATCACCAGCCGCCTGCCGTCCCAGCACAGCCCCCAGCCCTCGCCCTCGTAGCGCAGCTCCCCTGCGGGCGCGAAGCCGGCGAGCTGATACACCAGGGCCTTCTGCTCCTTCCAGGTGAGCTGGATCAGGCGGTCGTCCACCAGCGCCAGCCCCTCGGCGAAATACTGGGAGGGGACGTCCGCCTTGCGTTTCACCGTGCCCGTGATCGGGTCCACCTCCCGCACGCTGGAGGAGCCGTAGAGGCCCGTGCTCTCGTAGAGCGAGCCGGCGTGGACGAGCAGGCCCTGGGTGAACGCCGTCGGATCGTGAGGGCGCGTGGCGAGGACCTTCACCTTGAGCCGCTCGGGCTGGTTGGGTGCCGAGGCCATGGCGGCTGCCGGCTGGGCCGAGCGAGGGGCGGGAGGAGCGCCGTGGCGCACAGACCAGGCGAGGACGGCGGCGGCGAGGAGGGCGGCCATGACGGCAAGGATTATAAGAGGCTGCGAACCTTTTACCCGCCCCACGAGCATCCTCCCAGATCCTCAGGCAGGGACTCCGCGCCGCCGATGGGCTGGCCGGGAGGCGGCGGGGGCGGCTCGGGGCGCTTGCCGGTCTCGTCCTGCCGGCGGTCGAGGTAGCGGCCGATCTCGCCGGCCAGGAAGGTCCGCTGCGCCGCCTCGGCGGAGGCGCCGGCGCCCGCGGTGCCGAGCTTGCGGCCGAGTGAGCGCAATTCGCTCTCCACCCGCGAGCGGACTCCGGGTGCGGCCTGGGGATCGCTGGCGAGGCCGATCAGCCGCCGCACCACCACCCACTGCACGGAGCGGCGGATCTCGGCCAGCCGCGGCGTCTTCGGAGGCGCGCCGCCGAAGGCCTTGTTTTCCAGGCCCTTGATCACCTCCTCCAGGCCCGGCAGCGCGGGATCGCGGCGGTGGAAGTCCACCAGGCGGGCCGTCCGCTCCGGCCGCAGCAGCAGACGCACGGCCATGTCCGAGGCCGTGGCCGCCGCCGACAGGGGGTCGAAGGCGGGCGAGGTGAGCCCCTTGAACATCTCTTCGTTGGGACGATATTCGGCGGGCCGGGGGAGCAGCAGGCCGATGACCGGCTCCGGGAGGTCCAGGGCCTCCGGCGACAGGACCTCCAGGACGGCCGCCAGGGCCCGGCGCTGGGCCTCCGCATCCACCGGCTTCGACGACGGCTGGCCGTCGCCCCGCACCGCGTAGGTGTACCGCAGCCCCCCCACCACCTTGGAGGCGGCCTCCAGCTCGTAGCGGTGATGGAAGTAGACGGGCACCAGCACCTCCTGCAGCAGGGCGAGAGGCTGGCCCGGGGCGATGTTGTGCTCGCCGAAATGAGAGAGGGCGATGCGGCGCACGGCGAGCGCGTGCTTCAGCCCCTCGGCCGCGTCGGCGCCGTTGTCCCAGAGATGGGCGAGCGGGCTCGCCGAGCCCTCGGGGCGGGCGTCCTGGTCCGTCAGGTAGACCAGGCCGCGGGCGAGGCCATCGCGCACGATGGCATCCAGGGCCTGCGCCTCATCCGTTCCGGGAGAAAACTGGCTGTAGCCGTAGCGGATGGCCTGGACGTCCCAGGCCCCCACACCCACGGCGTAGACCTTGGAGAAATCGAGCCTGCCGTCCGCCGTGATCCCCACCAGGGGCGCCGGGTAGTCCATCACCGAGGCGCGGCCGTAGGTCGAGGCGGCAAAGTTGTGGGAGAGCCCCAGGCTGTGTCCCACCTCGTGGGCGCCGAGCTGGCGGATGCGGGCGAGCGCGAGTTGGACCGGGTCGTCCGGCGCCCCCGTGCCGGTCTTGTCCGCGCCCTCCAGCCCCTCGAAGATCAACCGGTCCTGCCGCACGCGCAGCGAGCCCAGGGTGACGTGCCCCTTGAGGATCTCCCCAGTGCGCGGATCGATCACGCCGCCGCCGTAGGACCAGCCGCGGGTCGAGCGGTGGACCCACTGCACGACGTTGTAGCGGACGTCGAGCGGATGGGCGTCTTTCGGCAGCACCTTGACCTCGAAGGCGTCGATGAAGCCGGCCTTGTCGAAGGCCTCCTTCCACCAGCTCACACCCTCGATCAGGGCGCTACGCACCGGCTCGGGAGCGGCGTTGTCCACGTAGTAGACGAGGGGCTTCTTCACCCGCGAGCGGGCCGCCGTGGGGTCCACCTTTTCCAGCCGGTGGCGCGACAGCCAGCGGGTCTCGAGAGGCTCGGCGAGGGGCGCCGCGTAGTTCATGAATTCGACGCCGAAGTAGCCGGCGCGCGGGTCGAAGCGCCGCGGCTGGTAGCCGTCGTCCGGCAGGTGCACCAGCGAGTGGTGCTGCACCAGGGTGACGCTCCCCGCGTTGGGGACGGTCTCGCGCACCAGCGGCCCCGGCTCGGCCGACTGGTAGGTCAGCAGCACCTCGAACTCCAGGTTCTCGGGGAAGGCCAGGCAGTCTTCGAGGTCGATGGCGCTGCGCTTGTCGTCGAGCGACCAGCTCCCCTGGCTGGCCATCTTCATACGCGCCGCGATGTCGTGAGCGTCGCGCACCAGGAAGGAGGTGAAGTCCACCAGGACCCGGCCGTCGGGCTCCAGGGCCGCGATCTCGCCACCCCAGAGGACCGAGGTGGCGAAGGACTCGCGCACCGCCTGCCGCTCGGCGGGATCCTCGGTGAGGGCGCGGAATTTGAGATTGGGCTGCTCCAGGAGCACGCGCCCGCCCACCCGGCGCAGGGTGACAATCCGGGTGTCGCCGAGCTGACCGCGATCGAGGCCCACCGGGTTGGAGCCCAGCCCCGTGACCAGTCCCTCCTGATAGATATAGCTGGCCACCTCGCCCCGCGGTCCCTTGGCCGGCGGCACCTCCAGCCAGATCTTCCCCTTCTGCCGGTCGGCGTAGAAGGTGAGGAGCCCCTCCCGCTTCTCCAGGCTGGCGGTCAGCTTGGCGATCCCGGGCAATGCCTTGGGAGCCGGCGCCTCGGCCGCCGCAGGCTTGTCCTCCCCCTGGGAAGGCGCGGCGGCGAGAGGAAGGGCGCAGAGGAGGACGGCGGCGAAGGGCTTCAGAAGAGCTGGATTCATGGTTTCCCCGGAAAAAGAAGAGATGCCGAAGGCGGGGGGAGTTTATCGCGGCGACCCGGCTCTGGGAACAGGCCGCCGCGCACCCTTCTTTCTTAGAAGAGATCTCTGTCTCCCTTCGCGAGGAGGTCCGCCATGCATCGCTGGAATCGTTCCCTTCTGAGCGTGATCCTGGCCCTGGCCGTCAGCTCCCTGGCCTTGGCAAAACCTCTCCCCCCGGCCGATTTCGATCGCCTCTACCAGCAGTTGGACAGCAATGTCTACCGCACGCGAGCCGCGGCGCAGGCCCAGTTGGAGCGGCAGGCCCGCATGCCGGGCGGATTGACAGCCCAGCAGGTGGGCATCCTGCAACGCGCCGCGTTCGATCCCACCTTCGCGCCGAGCCTCGAGGTGCAGCGCCGGACGCAGCGGATCTTTGCCGTCTTCAGCGAGAACTTCCCCTCGGTGGCCCAGATCGTCTCCAGCCTCCAGGTTCAGGTGAACGTCCGGACTGGGGATTTCACTCTCGGGGCGGCCCGGGGGCGCTACAACCCGATGGTCGCGGCGGACCGCAACGACGCCCTGGTACTGCAGAAACACTGGCTGGCGCT
Source organism: Thermoanaerobaculum sp. (assembly GCA_021154885.1). Taxonomy (GTDB): domain Bacteria; phylum Acidobacteriota; class Thermoanaerobaculia; order Multivoradales; family UBA5704; genus DATARR01. Next base: position 47,781 of record JAJKHS010000116.1, on the reverse strand, counting down.
GGAACGGGCGCTCTCCCTGGGCAACGTGAACGACGCGATCACGGCGTACGACGGTCTGAACACCTTCGTCCGGGGGCTGGGCAACGCCGGCCTCCAACGCCTCAACGTACAGATCAACGGCCGCAACTTCACTCTCGACGACTGGGGAACCGTCATCATCAATACCGACAATGCGTTCAGGAACCTCCCCAACGATCTGCGCCAGGGAGGGGCCAACCCGGCACCGCCGCCGCGGCCCGCCATTCCCGTCAAGGCGCCGGGAGCCGTGAACGTGGGCCGGACGGTCGGGCTGACCGTCGCCGGGGTGGCTGCCCTCGGGAGCCTCGACCTGGTGTTCGAAGACCCGCTGAGCCCGCCGTCCTTCCTCCCTCCTGAGCTGCTGAGCACCGGCGAAGTCTTTTCCGTCGTAGCCGACAGCAGCCTGCGCGTCGCGGGACCGACCCACGTCCGCATCGAGTTCGACCCCGCGGCGGTGGACCCCGCGCTCCTGACGGTCGTGCGGATCGCCAACGGCGAGCTGAGCTTCCTGACCACCGATTTCGTCGACGCGGGCAACGGCGCGATTGAGGCCTGGTATGACGCGACGGAGGAGGAGGATCAGTTCGGCGAGCTCGCTCTCGTGCAGGCGAAGCCCGGGCCCGCCCCGAAGACTCCTTGAGCGCACGGGAGAGGAAAGCGGCCGGGGACCATGCCCCCGGCCGCCCGACCCTCGACGACGATGCCCCCCGGCCCTCATCACCCCTACCCCTGAGGGCGCGCTTGCCTGCCGAGCCGTGAATCGGCTATAAGCAAGAGTCATGCAGAGTCTGGCGATCCCGCAGCATCCTGTTGAAACCACAGAAAAAACTTTTGAATCTCTGGGATTGAGCCGCTCGATCCTGCGTTGCGTCCGCCTGGTGGGCTTCGAGCATCCCACCCCCATTCAGGCCGCCGTCATCCCCGTGGCCCTCACCGGCAAGGACCTGGTCGGCCTGGCCGAGACGGGCTCCGGCAAGACGGCCGCCTTCACCATCCCCATCGCCGAGCGGCTGGCCAACTCGCCGACTCACTCGCTCAAGACGCGCGGGCTGATCCTCTCCCCCACCCGTGAGATCGCCCTCCAGACCCAGACCTTCCTCGACCTCTTCGGCGGCGACTACGGCCTGCGCACGGCCTGCCTCATCGGCGGCGTCAAGATGGGACCTCAGCACACCGCCCTGCGCCGCCGGCCGCACATCATCGTGGCGACCCCCGGCCGGCTCCTCGACCACATGGAGCAGGGCACGGCCCGCCTGGGCGACGTCGACGTGCTGGTGCTGGACGAGGCGGACCACATGCTGGACATGGGCTTCCTGCCGCAGGTCCTCCGCATCCTCCAGCAGGTCCCCACGAAGCGGCAGACGCTGATGTTCTCGGCCACCATGCCGCCCCCCATCGAGCGGCTGGCCCAGCAGTTCATGTCGAACCCGGAGCGGGTCGACATCACCCCCAAGGGGGCCGCCCAGGGGATCAGCCACCGTCTCTACCTGGTGGAGCCGGAGAACAAGAAGGCCTGCCTGCTCGCCCTCCTCAACCAGGAGCTGGGGAGCACCCTGGTGTTCATTCGCCGCAAGGTGGACGCCGAGTGGCTCTCCGGTGTGCTGGAGCGCGAGGGGCACCCGGTGGAGCGCATCCACTCCGACCTCTCCCAGGGGCAGCGGGTGCAGGCCCTCCAGGGGTTCCGCGAGGGCGAGCACCGCATCCTGGTGGCGACGGACATCGCCGCCCGCGGCCTGGACATCCCGCGCGTGCGTCACATCATCAACTTCGACATCCCGGAGACGGTGGAGGACTACATCCACCGCGCCGGCCGCACCGCCCGCGGCACCGCCACCGGCATCGTCTCCACCCTCGCCTCGTGGATGGACAAGATGCGGATCAAGGAGATCGAGTCGACCCTGGGCGAAGACCTCCCCCGCTGCACCGTCCCCGGCGTCGAGCCCTACGTCGAGATGAAGCCCCGCGTCAGCATGGGCGGCGGACGGCGGACGGCGTTGAAGGTGAAGCGGCGGTAGCTATCAGGAGTCGACGATCCCTTCCAGAAGCTCCCGAAGTTGATCCCTTGCTGGAAGATTCCAATCGACGACCTGGACTCCTCTCGCCGACGCAATCTCCCGGAGTAGTAAGCGGATTCTCACGAGGTGCTTCCGGTTCAGTCGCAGTCTCTCCAGAGTGTATTCCGCGCCGCGACTCAAAGGCTGCCAGGCCCCGTCGGCGTTCTCATGGAAGTGGCTCGAGAACGTCTCGGCACAGAAGTCCAGAAAGACGTAGCCAGCAGCTTCCAGGGAAGGCTCGGGCCAAGCACTGCCTTTGAGGTGATTACAGGGGTGACAGGCGTAGTAGAGATTGTAGAATTCTTTTGCAAGGCTGGCGAACTGTGACAGAGATTTGGGTCGAAAGTGGTCCAACTCGAAATTCTCTCGACCTGCCGCCCAATCCTCATGCAAGAGGCAATACGCGCAGCACTCCTGAAAGTCGTCCCGGACGCAGGGACGATACTCGGAGTAATGATTGACGGGAGATGGAGGTGATTCACGCCGACGGAAGACCGCCAACTCTCACCTCGCCTGTGATCGCTGACGAAGCTTCGTCAGCACCGATTCCAACTTTTCCTCGATCGGCTCATAGAACTTCGCATCCGCCTCATCGAGGTATTCCTGCAACCTCAGCAGCTCGGCCTGCTCTGATACGGTTAGCGGCGACTGGAACTTCTTGTCGACGAGCTCTGCATAACGGTCTCGCTCCTGCCTTGCGGCGTCAACGAGCCGTTCAGAGTTAGGAAGATAGAGACCTGGCATTGCCCGTTCCTGAGGATCCGCTCGGGCGATCGCGAGACGCCCTTCGCCCACCGCAACCTCCACCGGTTCGCCCGCCGCCAAACGCTGGTAAAAGGTGTGGTTGAAGGCGAGAGCTGCCCGGTCCGAAATGGGGAGCTGCATGGCCAACACAGCCGCGAGCCCGTTCTTGATTAGCGCGGTGGCGACTCCGGCGAAAGGGTTGACTTCACCTGCGGGGAGGCGGCTTGTGTGGCAGGCGTCCAAGACCACCATACGAAGACTCGATGCATCACGCAACAGCAGGGCGAGCTCCTCCCCGGTCACCAGTCGGGGCTCATTCGAGAAACTGCCAAGCACCAGGGAACCTTCCCCGTTTTTCGCCTCCAGGGTGCCATGACCCATGAAGTGCAGAATCTGAAAATTCCTCTTTAGCAGCACACGACGCAATTCATGAGGAGTCGGCGTGTCAAGGACAGTCAATTCCACTCTGGGTTCTAGCGTCCAGGACTGCACAAGAGTGCGTTGCTCCTGGTCCAGACTTAGGGCTGGAAGGCCCGAGGGCCGCGAGGCGACGGCGAGGACGCGCAGCGGCTCCGCAAAAGTGAGAGGGCGAGCAGGCCTGGGAACGGCGATCGAGCGGACGATAGGCTGGGAGCGTCGGCCATTTTCCCGAGGATCATAGAGAAGTTCCCAAGGGAGGCTGCAGAGCCGCACCAAATCCTGACCGTCGACCTCGAAACTTAGCCGGAGACGGAGACCCACCTGCGGTCGGCTCTCGATTCGCCCTGTCTCGCGGTCGAGCAACCGGAGGACCGACTCGTCGAATAGGGCACGGAAGAGCTCGATCCCCACCCGTTCGGCGGCCAGTGGAGTGTGTGAAGGAGAGCCATCAGGGTATCCTCGTGGCGTCCGATCGGGGGTGGTCTGCCACAGCTCCCCCAACAGCTCACCTCCTTGTTGGAGCGCCGACGGGATGCGAAAGAGACCTGCGGCCCTTCCTGCCGCAGAGCACGCAGTGACTCTATAGCTCTGCTGACTCTCGCTTGGTCCAAAATGCAAAGCGAAATCGGAGTAATCCATAAAATTCCCTTGCCGCAGGAGGTCTGGTTCCCCTAACCTCTTGAGGAGCTTACAACAACTGTAGCGCCTTGAGAATTCCTACACTCAAGATCTGGAAGCTACCATACACCTGTTTTGCGCGTTAATCAAGAACGTCTCAGCATCTCTCTCCATGCCAGCTCCCTAGCCGCCACGGGCACCTCCTCCGTCTGTACCAGCTCCCCGCGCCGCCGCCAGCACCACCAGGCCACCACCCCGTAGAACAGCGTCATCCCGAGGCCGAACTCGGTGGTCCAGTACTCGGTCTTCCCGCGGTTCACGGTCAGCGGATCGAAGCCTCCTGGAGGAAGAGGTTGTGACTGGCGTGGAGGATCACCCCCGTCCACACCCTGCCGGAGCGCAGGCGGAACCAGGCGAAGCCCACCGAGGCCGCGCCGATGTCCAGGGTGAAGAAGAGGAGCGACCACCAGCGCGGGGTCGCACTGTGGTAATCGCCGAAACACCCGGGCACCACATCAGCCCCATCACAGTGAGCGTGCCGAGCTTGCCCTTGCCGGGAGACAGGATGAGATAGTAGAAGACCGAGCTCAGGGCAAACGCCAGGAGCAGGTAGGTCAGGACCTTCTTCTTCGCGTCGTCTGCCATACGCGACTGCTTCTGGCGGTGCAGCCGCAATGAGGAGGATACGCTCGCGGCAGGCAGAGGTTTTCGCGAACCGGCACGACCGGCTCGGAGACCGGCGTGAGCGACCGCCGACGTGGCAGCAGTGATCGCTGCCACGGCAGCAGTCATCGCTGGCGCGGCAGCGGCGATTGCTGTCGCAGCAGCAGTCATCGCTGTCATGGCAGCAGTGGTCGCTGCCATGGCAGCAGTCATCGCTGCCACGGCAGCAGCGACCGCTGGCATGGCAGCAGCGACCGCTGGCATGGCAGCAGTGACCGCTGGCGTGGCAGCAGCGACCGCTGCCGCGGCAGGAACGACCGCTGGCAGGGCAGCGGTGACTGAGAGTCACTGAGGAGCCAGCGAGAATCGTTTCAGAGCCCGTTCAGGCCCGGCGCCAGACCTCACTGAACAGGCGGGCGAAGTTGCCGCCGAGGATCTTCGTCACGCGGCTCTCGGAGTGGCCACAGGCGAGCAGCAGGCCGGCGAGGGTCTCGAAGCGGCGCGGCGTGTTGAGGTCCGGCAGGAAGGTGTAGACGTCCTCCTCCTCGCCCGGAGCGGAGATCCCCAGCCGGCGGCGGTTGGCGACATCCTCGCGGTGGCGCTTCACGAATTCCGGCGTCAGCTCGATATGCGACACCACGCCGTCGGTGCCGATCCCCACGTGGTCCTCGCCGCAGACGTCGACGGCGTGCTCGACGTGGCGGATGAGGTCCGCGGCCGTGGGCTGGCCGTGGGTGCGCGGCATCAGGTAGATGCCCACCACGCCGCCCCGCTTGGCGAGCAGGCGCAGCTCCTCATCCGTCTTGTTGCGCGGCAGGTCGGCGAGGGCGGCACAGCCGGTGTGGGTGATGGCCACGGGCTGCTTCGAGGCCGTGATGCCGTCCGTGGTGGTGCGGTGGCCGCAGTGGCTCAGATCGATCACGAGGCCCAGCTCGTTCATGCGCTGGACCACCTCCTGGCCGAAGCGGCTCAGACCCGCGTTGGCGGGCTCCAGGCAGCCGTCGCCGAGGAGGTTGCGCCGGTTGTAGGTGAGCTGGATGGCGCGGACGCCGAAGCGGCTGAACACCTTCACCCGGTTGACGTCCTCGCCGAGCGGCGTCGCGTCCTGGAAGCCGTAGATGATGCCGAGCCGGCCGCTCGCCTTGGCACGGTCGAGGTCGGCTGCCGACTTCACCTTCATCAGGACGTCCGGGTGGGAGTCGAGCTCGCGCTCCCAGAAGCCGATCCGCTCGACGGTGTCCGGAAAGACGTCCGGTCCGCCGCCCACGGAGCCCACCGTGAGGTTGATCGCCGTCACTCCCGAGGCGCGGACGTCGGCGATCTCGGCCGCCGAGAGGGGCGCGTCGTTCATCCCCGTGGCGCTCCCCCCAGGCGCGCCACACGCATCGATGACGAGCGCCTTGTCATAGCCGGCCCAACGGGTCCCTGAGGCGCCGGCGGCTGCCGCCGCTCCCTCCGCAACGGCCTGGGGAACCGCCGCGCCGGCCGCCGCCATGGCCGAGAGGAGCAGGAACTGCCGCCGGTCGAAGGCCCGGTTGCGCATGCTCCGGCCTGGAGGCGGTCCTGGGTCGGGAGGTTGGCTCGCCATGACCCGGCGATTCTATGCGCGCCAGGGGACTGGAGAGGTCAGAGGAGATGCAAAGAATCCGTAAAGATTTGCGGGCGGTCACCGCTCGGCCGCACCCTCGGTGAGGGCCGGGCTCCGCTCATAGATCCGCACGAACCAGCTCCCCTTCTGCCCGGGGATGTGAGGCGGCGAGCCGAATGATGCGACCTGCGTGTACCGCTTCTCCACCTCCCCCCAGAGATGGGCGGCGTAGCCCTTGCCGAAACGGGCGGTGCCGAACTCCCAGGTGGGACGGTAACAGAGGAGGAAGAACCTCGGCTTCTCGCGGTCCAGCCGCTGGAGGACTTCGGCCTCGCCGGCATCGTCCAGCACGCCGGGCAGGATCAGGTTCTCGCGCAGGGGGTTGCGCAGGCCGGTGATGAAATTGAAGAAGCCGCTTTCGGGGAAGGTGGCGAGGGCATCGCCGGGGCGCGCATTCTGAGCGAGGTAATCCAGGGTCTGGTTCACCGCGCGCGCCTCGCGCTCCCGCAGCCGCAGAGTGCCCGCCCGGGTGTCGAGGCGGACGGCCCTGGCATCGACGCTCCGCAACTGATAGAGGAAGAGGCCGCCGAACAGCAGCAGGGCGACGGCGAGCCGCCGCCGGAAGGTGGCGGGATCGGGAAGACGGGGTGCCAGCACGTCGAAGCCCAGGACGCAGGCCATGGCCAAGGCGCAGGGCACGCCCAGGGCGTCATAGGCTTCCATGGCCGGCCCGACGTCGAGGCTGAGCAGGACCCGCGAGGCCACGACGGCGGCCAGGGCGCAGAGCATGAAACGGTCGCGGGCCCGCGCTCCGAGCGGCCGCCGGAGGAAAAGGACAGCCGCTGCTATCGGAGCGAGCACCGGCAGGGGGAAGAGGAGGGGAGGCAGGCCGTTGTCTCCAGCCATGACCTGCCAGGTGGCCAGGGCCGCCGCCAGGATCAGGACCTCGGCGGCGAGCCAGACCGGCGGCCACCGGAGTTCCGCGGCGTCTTCGCCGGCAACGGGCCGGGGCCGCAACAGCCAGGCGAAAGCGGCCAGCAGCAGCACGTCGGCAACCACGCCCACGAACAGGATCCGCAGGGAGAGCCACGGATGCAGGAGCCCTGCGGCCCATTTGTAGAAATGCTGCCACTCCGGCGGCAGCGATCCCAGGTGCAGGTACGGCACCTCGCGCCGGAGGGTCTGCCAGGGTATCCCCGCGAAGGCCAGACCATAGACAGCCACTGAAACCACGCCGGCGGTGCCGACGACCAGCAGGGCCTGGCGGCCGCTCCGCCGCCAGTCGCTGGAACGCATCCCGGCGATGAGGAGAATCAGTACCGTGGCCGTCCCCAGCTCCGGGCGCGCCGTCACCGACAGAGTGAGACCCAGGACGGCGAGGGCCAGGTCGCGGCCGCGGGCCGGCTCGCGGCCGAAGCACAGCAGCGCCAGCAGGCTGCCGGCGAGGCCGTAGAGGTTGGCGAAGGCGTAGGGGAAGATGAACGATCCTCCCCAGGGCGCGCCGAGGCAGATGGTCGCCGTCACCGTCGTGGCGACGACCGCCGAGAGGAAGCTCCCGGCCCGCATCGTCAGCCGGAACAGCAGGACGAGGATGGCGATCGAGAGCAGCAGGCCCACCCACTCAAGGGCAGCGAAGCGGTGGCCGAAGACGCGCAGCGCGACCGCGTTCAGCCAGGGCCCGGCGGGACCGTAGTTGTAGGTGACGTCGCGGTACAGCCGCTCGCCGGCCAGCAGGCGGGCCGGCACGTCCATCTCGCGCCCCGAATCGACGAAGGGGCTGATCCATCGCAGCCAGGAAAAGGCGATCGAAGCCGCCCCGGCGGCGACAGGGAGGACGAGCGCAAGCAAGGCCTTGCCTTGGGAACGGATCATGGAAGTCTCGCAGAAACGGCCGTGAGATCGACTGCGGACAGTAGCAGATTTGGCTTCCCGACAGCGAAGACCCACCTGCTTATATGACGCCTACACCGGCAGCGTCACCACCACCTCCAGCCCGCCCTCCGGCCGGTTCCTCGCCGTGATGTCGCCGCCGTGCTCCTCGGCGATGCGGCGGGCGATGGGGAGCCCCAGGCCGGTGCCGGTGTCGTGGGTCGAGAAGTAGGGGTCGAAGATGCGCGGCAGGAGGTCGGGCGGGACGCCGGGGCCGGAGTCCTGGACGGCGATCCGCGCGAAGCCGTTCTGCTGGTCGATGCGCACCACCACCCGGCCGCCGCCGGCGCTCGCCCGCAGAGCGTTCTCGATCAGGTTGCGCACCGCCCGGCCGAGGAGCTTGGCGTCGAAGCGGGTGACCAGGGTCTCGGGCTCGGCGTCGAAATCCACCTCGACCCCCTGGGGAGGGGCCGCGCGGTAGCCCTCCACCAGGTCCCCCATGCTCGCCACCAGGTCCGCCGGCTGGGGATCGATCCGCGGGATGGAGCTGTAGGTCGAGAACTCGGAGGCGATCGAGCGCAGCTCGTCCACCTGGGTGAGGATGTTGTGGGTGCAGCGCTCGAAGACACGGTCGAAGTGGTCCGGGTCGTGCTGGTAGACCTCCCGCATGTGCTCGGCCGAGAGGCGGATGGGGGTCAGCGGGTTCTTGATCTCATGGGCGATCATGCGCGCCATCTCGGCCCAGGCCAGGAGGCGCTGACCGCGCAGCACCTCGGTGGCATCCTCCACCACCAGCAGGGCCGAGGGCTCGCCGGCGCCCGGCAGGGGGACCCAGACCAGCGACCATTCGCGCTCTCCTCCCCCGCCGGCGCCCCGCAGGCGCACCGTCGACCGCTCCATCTCCGCGCCGGCCGTGCGCAGGAAGGCGGCGATGGGGGCCAGCCACTCGGAGCGGGCCACGGCCTCTTCCAGGCTCTCCCCCACGGCGGTGCCCAGCAGCTCGGCGGCAACCCGGTTGTGCAGCAGCACCCGGCGCTCGCGGTCGAGGGAGACGACGCCGGAGGTGATGTTCTCCACCATGCGCTCCACCACCTGCTTCTCGCGCACCAGGCGCTCGCGGCCCTCGGCGATGCGGCGGGCCATCTCGTCGATGGCCTCGACCAGGGCGGCCAGCTCGAGCTCGGTGGGGGCCAGGTCGAGGGACGGCGCGCCCACGGCGATCCGCCGCGTCCCTTCCACGAGCTGCATGAGCGGCCGGGTGAAGTTGCTCGCCAGGTGCCGGCCCACGGCCACCAGCAGGGCGAAGAGGGCAGCCGTCGCCAGAAAACCGTGGCGGCGCAGCTCGGCGAGCTGCCGGGCCGACTCCTCCTGCTGGGCGAGCAACGGCATGGAGAGGAAGAGGCGCTTGCTGCCCAGCGGGCTGCCCGGCACGCGCACGGGGGCGTACATCTCCAGGTAGGTGGTGTCGCCCACCCGGTTGGTGCGCGACGAGAGGCCGTAGCCCAGCAGGGCTAGGCGGCGGTAGATCTCCCCCGGAATGCGCTTGGGCAGCAGGCCCGCCGTGAACAGCTCGTGGCGGCTGGAGGAGTGGATGGCGCTCCCCCAGTAGAGGTTCACCTCGTGGCGCACGACGCCGGAGAGATAGATGAGCAGCCCGTCGCCGAAGGCGGTGTCGACGCCGAAGCCGGGCGGCGCCTTGAGCAACTGCTCGGCGAGGAGCTGCTGGGCGGAGCTCAGGGCCGCCTCGCCGGCCGTCCGCTGGTCGCGGCGCAGGCGCTCCTCCATCGCGCTCACGAGGACGAAGTAGAGCGCCACCAGCGGGACGAGCAGGAGGACCGTGTAGATGAGGGTCAGGCGCTTGGAGTAGGAGCGCAGGGTACGCCGCAGCAGGTCGCGGAACGCGGCCCGGGGGAGGGCGAGGAGCAGGATCGACGGCGCCGCCAAGGCGAGCAGGGCCACCACGCCGACGCTCCAGTTGCCCGTCCGCTCCAGGCCTTCGAGCGGCGCGAGGAAGGGGAGGTAGACGGCCTCCCAACCCTGGCGCGAGACGCGCGCCCAGGCCCGCGCCGGCCCGGAGGGGGTCTCCACCACGGTATGGGAGAGCCAGCCGCGGGACCGCTCCAGGCTGGCAGGCAGCGGCGGCTCCTCCTCCCAGGGGGAGAGGGCGGCCCGGCCGTCCGGGGTATACAGAGCGTAGAGGGCCGGATCGGCGATCCCCTCGGCGGAGCCGGCCACCGGCCCCCCCTTGAGCAGCCCCACGTCCACCTCGGAGAGGCGCCGCCAGTCGTGCACCTCGAAGCCGGGCCGCGGCAGCAGCCAGTAGCGGATGGTCCCCCAGGGGCGGCCGCCCAGGCGCAGCGGTGTCTCGCCGGAGATCAGGAAGCCATCCCACATCGGCAGGCGGAGGTCCCCCCAACGCTCGGACCCGGTGTCCACCACCCCCTGATCGGTCAGCGGCATGCCGAACGAGAACGACGACGGGCCGCCCGGCGTCTCCACGACCAGCGCGGAAAGGGAGTGGTGGCGAGCCAGGGGGGAGTCCTTCCAGAGGGCGTAGGCCAGGTCCTGCCGCTCCAGGTTGGCCGGAGCGCGGGGCACCAGGCTCTGGAGGTCGGACTTCAGGAAATGACCGCGGAGCTCGCCGGCCACGGACGCGAGGTCGGCACGCGTGGGCGGGGCCAGGCGGACGAGCAACTCGTCCCCGGCGTAGGCGCGCAACGCCAGCCGGTAGGCGGTCTCCCAGGCGCCGGCGGCGGCGAAGGCCGAGAGCAGGATCAGCACCACGAGGGACATTCCGGTCTGCAAGCGCCGGAGGTCGGCCCAGGCCCCGGCCGCTGCGCCCCCGGCAGCGAGCAGGGGCACGGCGGCGAACGGCTGGTCGCACAGGGCCGCTCCCGCGAGCAGAAGGGTGACGGCGATCCAGGCCCAGCGGCTGACGGGCCCCGTGGCCGGCCGGTCTCGCCGCCGCCCGGCGAGGACGAGAAGGCCGAAGGCCGCCCCGGCAAGGCCCAGCCGCAGGGCGGAGGACTCGGCGGAGACCACGATGGCGGCGGCGAGGTCGCGAGGACCCAGGACGCGCTGCAGCGCCCAGGCGGCCAGCAGCAACAGCAGGACGGCGGCCCCTCCCTTCAGGGCGACAGGGATGCGCTCGCCGGCGGTGGCGCGGACATGGAGGCTCAGCGCCGCGAACCCCAGGCCGGCGAGCAGCACAACCAGGGCCGGCAGGGGGACAGGAAAAACCCCGGCCAGCGCCACCAGCCCGCCCAGCACCAGCGGGGTGACCGGCCAGGCTGCGGGCTCCTCGCCGGGCGGCGGCCCTCCCGGCAGCAGGTGGCGCAGACCGCGCACCACGGCCAGCGCCAGGAGGGCGAGCCCGAGGGCCACCCAGGCCACGCGGTCCGTCAGCGGCCGGCCCTTGTGCGCGCCGCCGGCGGGAGCCCGCTCGACGACGAGCACGGGGAGCCCCGGCAAGGTCACGGCGTCGGTGCCCGGCAGGGCTTGCGGCGGCGTGTCCGCGAGGGCCCAGCGGGCGGCGCGGGCCGAGGGGAACGGCAGGGCGTCGGTGCCGAAGCTCGCGCCAGCGGCGATGCGCCAGGGGCGGCGGCTCCCGTCCAGCGGGCGGATGGCGAGCAGGGTCACGGCGCTGAAGCTGGCGCGGTAGTAGGGGCCGGAGCTGGGCAGCTCCTGCGGGAGCTCGTGCAGCAGGCCCTCGCCGGCCCAGGCCACGGGGGCGCCGTCCGGATCGAGCAGCAGCAGGGCGCGCCGCCCCTTCCCCAGCCCCGCCACGTCTTCCAGCCGCTGGAAAGCCTGGGAGGCCACGGCTGGCGCGGGAGGGGTTGCAGCCAGGGACTTCCGCAGCCCCTCCACCCGGTGCGCCGCGGCCTCGGCCTCCTCCTGGAGACCGTCCCAGAGGCGCTCGTACTCCTGCCGTGTCTCCCTCGCCCACTCGGTCCGGGCGGCCCGCTCGCCGCGGCTCAGGGCCCACCCCGCGATCAGGGAGACCACCGCCACGATGAGCAGGGGACCGGCGATCAGCCGCTCCCGGTGATCGCGCAACGCAAGCCAGGCGACGGAGAGGACGAGGGCGGCGAGAGCCGACCCGGGCGCGGGCAGCAGCGGCGCCGCCACCAGGGCGGCCACCAGCACGATCTCGAGCAGCGCCCGCCGCCAGGGCTCGCGAGAGGCGCGGAGCGGCTCGCTCACTCTCTCACCGCGGCAGCATCGGCAGGTCCACCCCGCGCTCGCGGGCGCAGGCGAGGGCCTCCGGATAGCCGGCGTCGGCGTGGCGAACCACGCCCATGCCGGGATCGCCGGTGAGGACCCGCTCCAGCCGCCGGGCCGCCGCTTCGGTGCCGTCGGCCACGATGACCATGCCGGCATGGAGGGAGTAGCCGATGCCCACGCCGCCGCCGTGGTGGACCGAGACCCAGGTGGCGCCGTTGACGGCGTTGAGGAGGGCGTTGAGGATGGGCCAGTCGCCGATGGCGTCCGAGCCGTCGCGCATCGCCTCGGTCTCGCGGTTGGGCGAGGCCACGGAGCCGCAGTCGAGGTGGTCACGGCCGATGACGATGGGCGCCTTGACGCGGCCGGAGGCCACCAGCTCGTTGAACACCCGGCCGGCCTTCGCCCGCTCGCCGTATCCGAGCCAGCAGATGCGCGCCGGCAACCCCTGGAAGGCGACGCGCTCGCGGGCCATGCGGAGCCACCGCGCCAGCGCCGCGTCGTGCGGGAAGGTGTCGAGGATGGCCTCGTCCGTGGCCGCGAGGTCTTGTGGGTCGCCGGAGAGCACGGCCCAGCGGAACGGCCCCTTGCCTTCGCAGAACAGCGGCCGGATGAACAGCGGCACGAAGCCGCCGATGTCGAAGGCCCGCCCCTCCCCAGCCTGGAGGGCCTGGCCGCGCAGGTTGTTGCCGTAATCGAAGGTGACGGCGCCGCGCTCCTGCAGGGCCAGCATGGCCCGCACGTGGACCGCCATCGAGGCCATGGCGCGGGCGATGTAGCCTGCGGGGTCGTCCTGGCGCAGGCGCAGCGCCTCTGCGAAGGGCAGGCCGTGGGGGACGTAGCCCTGAAGGGCGTCGTGGGCCGAGGTCTGATCCGTGAGCACGTCGGGCACCAGGCCGGTGGCCACCAGGTGCTCCAGCAGGTCCACGGCGTTGGCCTCGACGGCGATGGAGACGGCCTCGCGGCGGTCGCGGGCCGCGAGCGCCTGGGCCACGGCGGTGGGAACGTCCGGCGCCACACGGTCGAGATAGCGGGTGGCGAGGCGGCGCTCGATGCGGCTGGGGTCCACCTCGGCCACCAGGCAGACCCCCTCGTTCATGGTGACGGCGAGCGGCTGGGCGCCGCCCATGCCGCCGAGGCCGGCGGTGACGGCGAGGCGGCCGGCGAGCGAGCCGCCGAAGCGCTGGCGGGCGCACTCGGCGAGGGTCTCGTAGGTCCCCTGGAGGATGCCCTGGGTGCCGATGTAGATCCATGAGCCGGCGGTCATCTGGCCGTACATGGTGAGCCCGAGCCCCTCCAGCCGGCGGAACTCGTCCGCCGTGGCCCAGTGAGGGACCAGCAGCGAGTTGGCGATCAGCACCCGCGGGGCCTCGGCGTGGGTGCGGAAGACGGCCACCGGCTTGCCGGACTGGACGAGGAGCGTCTCGTCGTCGCCCAGCCGCTTCAGGGTGGCCACGATCGCCTCGAAGCACTCCCAGTTGCGGGCCGCCTTGCCCGAGCCGCCGTAGACCACCAGCTCCTGCGGCCGCTCGGCGACCTCCGGATCGAGGTTGTTCATCAGCATCCGCAGGGCGGCCTCCTGCTGCCAGCTGCGGCAGGAGATCTCCGTGCCGCGCGGCGCGCGCACGGTGCGGGGTCGGGCGGTGGAGGCAGGAGCGATGGTGGTCGGGCTCATGGCGGGTATTCTACGCCGCGCCGGCCACAGAAGCCGAAGCAGGGACCTCAGGGACAGCAGGGACTTCAGAGACGCGAAGTCTTTCCTCGTCCCTGCCGTCCCTGAAGTCCCTGCTGTCCCTGAGGCGCGTTACAATCCCGCAAGTGATCGACCTGCGCGCCTTCGCTGGCCTCGCCCTCTTGTCCCTCCTCCACCCCAGCCTCCTCCCCGCCGCCACCCTGGGCGAGGAGACCGAGGCGTTCCTGAACGTCATCGCCGTGGCCGGCCGGGAGGCCCCCGCGGCGGACTTCATCCAGGGCCGGCTGGCGGGCCGGCCGGCGCAGCGGGACGCCCTCGGCGACGTCGTCCTCACGGTGGGCTCGGGCGAGCCGCGGCGGCTGGTGGCCTGCGAGCTGGGCGAGCCGGGATTCGTCGTCAGCGGCATCCGGGAGGACGGCTACCTGCGCGTCGTCCCGGCCGGCGCCGGGCTCACGGGGGCGCTGTGGACGCAAGGCTTCCAGGGGCAGACGGTGATGATCGGCGGCGCCCGAGGGTGGCTGCCGGGAGCCGTGGCGCTCCCCTCGGTGCACCTCCAGCAGGGGTCGGCCGCGCCGCCGGACCGCCCCTTCCAGGTGGAGGACCTCTATCTTGACGCCGGCGCCGAGAACGCCGGCGAGGTGGCCGCGCTGGGGATCCGCCTGATGGATCCCGTGGCGCTCATTCGCCGGCCTATGCGCTTGGCGGGCGGATTCCTGGCCGCGCCGGCCGCCGCCCGGAAGGGGGCCTGCGTGGCCCTGGCGGACGCGGCGCGCCGGTACCGGCCGAGGCCGGGCTCGGGCACCGTCGTCTTCGCCTGGACGGCCCACGACCTGCTCAACCGTGCGGGGCTGATCCACGTCTTCCGTCGCCAGGGCCCCTTCCGGGAGGTGGTCCTCCTCGACGCCGGCTTCGGCTGGGAGGGCAACCAGAGCGGCCCGCCGAAGCCGCAGGCGCTGCCGGCTACCGGGACCGGCCCCATCCGGTCAGGCGAGCTGCCGGCGACGCTCGCCGGGCTGACCGCGGCACCCCATTACGCGGCCGGCGGCGGCATGGCCGGCTCTCCGGATTTGAAAGGCGTGCGCCTGGGGTTCCTCGGGCTGCCGGTCCGCTACCCGGGGACACCCGTCGAGACGATCGCCGTGCGGGACGTGGAGGCGCTCTCCGCCGGCCTCCTCTCCGCCCTGGGCGAGGCTGCCGCAGCCTCTGCCTCGGCCTCGGGGCCGGCCCTGCCCGCCGCGCCGGCCATCGTGGAAACCACCGAGGGGCACGAGGAGGCCGCCGCCGTGCTCCGCGAGCTCATCGCCCGCTACGGGGTGAGCGGCGCCGAAGCGCCGGTCCGCGAGGAGATCCTTCGTCACCTGCCGGCGTGGGCGAAGCCCGAGGTGGACGCCAAAGGGAACGTGATCGTCACGATAGGAAGTGGCGGCAAGCCCGTTCTCTTCGTGGCCCATCAGGACGAGGTAGGCTGGCGGGTCGAGGAGGTGCTGCCGGACGGCCGCCTCCGCCTCCAGAAGCGGGGCGGTCTCCTCGCCTCGGTGTGGGAGGCCCAGGCGGCCTTGGTCCACGGCGACCGCGGCCCGGTCCCCGCCGTGTTCGAGCCGCGGGAGGATTGGCGCACGGCCGAGCGCTTCGCGCCGCCGGGCGCCCTCATCGCCTGGCTCGGCGTCGCCTCGGCCCGGGAGGCCGAGGCTCTGGGCATGCACGCCGGCAGCACCGTCACCATGCCGAAGCGGATGTTCCGGCTCGGCCGTCACCGCGTCCTGGCCCGCAGCTTCGACGACCGGGCGGGCTCGACGGCCCTCCTCCTCGCCCTGCGGCGCATCGATCCGGCGAAGCTGAAGCGCCCGGTGATCTTCGCCTGGTCGGTCGAGGAGGAGTCGGGGCTCGACGGCGCCAAGGTGCTGGCGGAGCGGTTCAAGGACCTAGCGGAGGTCCACGCGGTGGACACCTTCGTTTCGGCCGATTCGCCCATCGAGTCCCGGCGCTTCGCCGACGAGCGCCTCGGCGCCGGGCCCGTGCTGCGCGCCATGGACAACGGCTACCTCGCGCCCCGCGAGCTGATCGATCGTTTCCTCGGCCTGGCCGCCCACCATCAGATCCCCGTGCAGGTGGGCTTCACCGGCGGCGCCACGGACGGCATGGCCTTCCTGGCGGACGGGCCGGCCATGCTCCCCTTCTCCTGGCCGGGCCGCTACTCCCACTCCCCCGTCGAGGTGGCGGACCTGCGGGATCTGGAATCGCTGGTGGACCTGATCGTGGCCGCGGCGACGGACTAAAGGGGGATCAACCGGTCAGGCTTTCAGCCCGTAGCGCTCCATCTTGATCGCCAGGCCGTTGCGCGACAAGCCCAGGAGGCGGGCGGCCTGGGACTTGTTGCCGTTGGTGCGGCGCAAGGCCTCGCGGATGGCGCTCTGCTCGGTGCCGCTGACCAGGTGCTCCAGCTCCAGGTCCGAGGCGGCGTCCACCCGCGTCGTGGCCATGAGGGTACCGTTGCGCACCCGGTCCGGCAGCAGGTTGACGTCCACCGGCCCCTTGGCCGGCGCCATGTAGACGAGCTGGCGGGCGATGTTCTCCAGCTCCGCCAGGTTGCCCGGGTAGTCGTAGCTCAGCAGGGCGGACATGGCCTTGACTGTGATCCCCTGCATACGCTTGCCCGTTTCGTGGCAGAACCGGTTGATGTAGGACTGAATGAGCAGCGGCAGATCCTCCCGGCGGTCGCGCAGCGGCGGCACGTCGATGACGAGCTGCGACAGCCGGTAGGCGAGATCGACCCGGAAGAGGTCGCGGGTCACCACCGAGTCGAGCGTGCCGCGGCTCCCCACCACCAGGCGCACGTCGACGGCGTGGGCCTCGGTGCTCCCCGCGGGCTCCACCGCGCCCGAGCGCAGGAAGCGGACCAGCCGGGCCTGAAGCTCCATGGGAAGCTGCTCCACCTCGTCGAGGAAGAGGGTGCCGCCGTGGGCCAGCAGGAGCTTGCCCTCGCGCCGGACGGGACCGCCCTTGCCGGGCACCTCGGCGCCGAAGAGGTCGGCCTCGATCTGCAAGGGACGCGCGCCGCCGCAGCTCGCGATCACGAACGGCCCATGCCGCCGCGGCCCCGAGAGATGGAGGGAGCGGGCAAGGAGGTCCTTGCCCACCCCCGGCTCGCCGGAGAGGAGCACGTGGACCGGGGGATCGACCGCGGCCCGGAGCTGCTCCACGACCTGCTTCATGGCCAGCGACTCGCCCACCACGAGGTTCGGGTCCAGGGTCAGGTCCTGCTGTCCCGGGTGGCCCGGCAGGATGGGCTCGTACCACCCCACGTGGTGCACCAGGCCCAGCACCAGGAGGTGGCCGAGGCCGCTCAGGGCCGCCATCGGCGACCACCCCAGCTCCTCCGGCCGGAAACGGGGGAAGGCGACCATCATCGCGTACTTGCGGTCCATGGCGCCGAAGGTGAGATGGCAGATCCAGGCCGGCGCGCCGGCCAGCTCGCCCTCGAAGCAGCGGTTCGCCGCTGCGGCGGGTTCGGCAGCGCGACGGCGGAGGATCTGCTCGAGCAACCCCTCGCCGCTGGCCAGCCACGCCTGATCGGTTGCCACCACCAGCTTGACGCCGGCGTTCTCCTCATCGCCCAGGAGGAGGAAGAGGGCGCCGCCGCCGAAGTCGGCGAGCACCTCCTGGACCAGGGCTTCGGAGGTGGTACGGCTCTCGGCGTCGGCCAGCACCCACTCGGAGATCCGGTTCAGGTGCTCGATCATGCGCTCCGGGGTGATGCGCGGCGGTCCGATCGGCTCCGCGGGTGTCGGCGGCGGGGGCTTCTCCGGTCCGGGGACCACGTCTTCGACCAGCAGGGTCACCCCGCCCAGCCGGATCTCGTCCAGCACCTCCAGCGACGCCTCCTTCACCTTGCGGCCGCTCACCAGGAGGCCGCGGCGGCTGCCCAGATCCTCGATCCGCAACTGGTTGCCGTCGTAGAGCAGCCGCGCGTGCCGCTGCGCCACGCCGGTGTAGGGGAGGCAGATGTCGCACTCGGGGAAGCTCCCGATGATCAGCTCACTGCGGTGAACGGGAAAGCGCCGGACACCATCGGGGGCATAAGCGACGAGTCTCAACATCGACTGCCAGTGTACTCCACGCGAACCCTCGTCACCCCGACCCCCTCCTCTTGCAGAGGGAATGCTATCCTCCCGGGCCGTGAACGATCTCTTTCTCCGCACCTGCCGTGGCGAGGCCACGGAGCGCCGGCCCGTATGGATCATGCGCCAGGCCGGCCGCTACCTCCCCGAATACCGGGCGATCCGCCAGAAGGTGGACTTCCTCACCCTGTGCAAGACCCCCGAGCTGGCCGCCGAGGTGACGATCCAGCCGGTCGATATCCTCGGCGTCGACGCGGCCATCCTCTTCGCCGACATCCTGCTGCCGCTGGAGGCCATGGGCGCCGAGTTGCAGTTCGTCAAGGGGGACGGCCCCAGCTTCCCTCACCCGGTGCGCACCCGCGAGGACGTCGCCCGCCTGCGCAACCCGGAGGTGGACGAGACCCTGGGCTATGTCTTCGCCGCCCTGCGCCTCGTCCGTCGCGAGCTCGACGGCCGGGTACCCGTCCTCGGCTTCGGCGGCACACCGTGGACGCTCGCCGCCTATCTCGTCGAGGGCGGCGGCTCGAAGCACTTCGAGCACCTCCTGGCCTGGAGCTATGGCGACCCCGAGGGGCTCGCCCTGCTCCTCGACCGCGTCGCCGGCACCTCGATCGCCTACCTGAAAGGCCAGATCGCCGCCGGCGCTCAAGCCCTCCAGCTCTTCGACACCTGGGGCGGCCTGCTGGACCTGGAGCGCTGGCGCGCCGTCGCCCTCCCGCCGCTGCGCAGGATCGTCGACGCGCTGAAAGGTGAAGTGCCGCTCATCTACTACGTCAACGGCGGCTCGCACCTGCTCCCCGCCCTGGCGGAGCTGCCCGTGGACGTGCTGTCGGTCGACTGGCGCCAGCCGCTCTCCACCGTGCGCCGGATCGTGGGTCCACGCGTCCTGCAAGGGAACCTCGACCCGGCGGCCCTGCTCGCCCCCATCCCGGAGATCGAGCGCCGCACGGCGGACCTCCTCCGGGAGGGGAGCGGTGGCCCCCACGTGGTCAACCTCGGCCACGGCATCCTGCCCATGGTCCCGGTCGAGAACGCGAAGGCGTTCGTGGAGGCGGTGAAGCGGTTGTCCCTCAACCCCTAGTGGTGCTTCGATCCCGCCGGGTTCTTCTTCGCCGCTCCGAAGCTGTCGTGGATGGTGGCGATCCAGCCCTTGGTGTCGATGAAGGAGCTCCAGCTCTTCCACTCGTCGGGCAGGCCGGCGGCCTGGAGTTGCTCCAGGGTCTTGCCGGCCGCCATCCCCTTGCGCACGACCGCCGTGGTCTCCACCAGCATGCGGTGGAACTTCTTGAGCCCCTCGACGTCCGACAGCGGGCCGTGGCCGGGGATGACCTTGGCATCGGCCGGGATCTGAGAGAGCACCTTGGCCACGGCGTCCGTCAACCCCTGGACGCTGCCGCCGCTCTCCAGGTCGACGAAGGGAAAGAGGCCGTTGAAGAAGTCGTCGCCCATGTGCACCACGTTGGACTTGGTGAAGAAGACGATGCTGTCGCCGTCCGTGTGGCCGTGGGGGAAGTGGACCACCTTGATCTCTTCGCCGTTGAAGTGGACGGAGACCGCGTCCGCGAAGGTGATCACCGGCAGGCCCGCCGCCGCCATCGGCTCCGTCTTGTTGCCGCGGACGACGGAACCGGCCGCCAGCCGCTGGCGTACGTTGTCGTGGGCGATGATGGTGGACTCGGTGCCGAAGACCGGGTTGCCCCCCGTGTGATCGCCGTGGAAGTGGGTGTTGAGCACGAACTTGAGCCTGCCGGGGTTGATCCCCTTGACGGCCTCCCGGATCTTGTCGGCCAGCGGCGCGAACTGGTCGTCCACGATCAGGACGCCGTCGGGGCCGGCCGAGACCCCGATGTTCCCCCCCGACCCCAGCAACATGTAGACGTTGCCGGCGGCCGGGATCGCCTTGATCTCCACCTTCGAAAAGTCCTGCTGCTGCGCCATCGCCGGCATGGCGGCCAGAACGGCCAGCACCATTCCGGCGCACAGCCGGACGCACTTCGCTCTCGTCATGGGAATCCTCCTGGAATAGTCGATCGAGCTGCGCGGGGAACTCTAACACGGCTCACCCGCCGCCCTACCCACCGCCGGCGATGCGCAGGAGTTGGCTGGCGAGCAGCCCGAGGAGGTGCCCCACCTCGGGGAACTGGGTGGCGATGAGGCCCAGCAGAGGGATGCCCACAAAGGTGAAGAGCTTGGAGAAGAAAGTGCGGTCGAAATTGACCTTGCCCGCCGTGGTGCCGCCGATGTAGCTCAGGGTGGCGTTGCGGTCCATCTGCACGAAGACCAGCAGCGTCAGCCCAATGGCAGCCGCCAGGGCGAGCCAGATCCCCAGGGAGACGAAGTGCCGCGGCTGGAAGGCGTAGGCGGTGACTCCGATCAACGAAAGCAGGGCGCAGGTCAGGGCGCCGATCAGACAACTGCGCATGTGGGCGAAGACGTAGCGCAGCCAGGCCGCCACCCGCAGCGCCACGAACTGCCGCACCTCGGAATCGCCGGCATGCCCTTCGAAGCTCTCGCAGACCTCGCTAAAAATTCGTTCCAGCCGGTTGCGGGCGTCGATCTCCTGCGGTGAGCCGTCGTCGGTCTCGTAGGCAAAGATGTCCTTGAAGGAGTTCTCCAGCGGCGTCATCCCGTCCGGCAGCTTGAGCTTGCCGGCGGCAACCAGGGCCCGCAGCCGTCCCCGGGAGAGGGTGAGCGACTTGAACGGCGGAATCTGCCAGCCGAACGATTGGATGGGGCGCCAGCCGAGGTCTTTGGAGACCGCCTGAAACGCCTCGGCCACCCGCGGCGAGGCGTTGTCGAGCCGGTGGAGTATCCGCAAGGTCCATACCCAGAGGCGGAAGAACCGGTAATAGGAGAGGGCGGCGAGCGCCAGAGCCAGGGTCACGAAAAGGATGAAGAAGCGGCCATATCCTTGGGACTCTGCGACCGGCTGTACAGTGGCCCAGAGCAGTGAGACCGGCGGCAGGAAAGCTACAGCCGGTGCTAGCCAAAGCCGAGGATCGCGCGGCAAAGTATGGACCAAGAGGCCGTTGATCGCCCGGAGGGTCTTGACCGATCCTGCCATCGCCGGATCACCTAGAGTCGCCACCGGGCAGTCCATGGACAGCCGTGCGGTCAACCGGCGTCGTTTGAGCTCCCAGAGTATCCAGGAGTAGATGGCCCCGCCGATGGCGGCGAGCGAGATCAGTGGCGACAGCCCCGACGAGATGGCCCGCGCCCGCAGATGAAAGAGCTCGACCTGATCTCCCGGCATGCAGGTGAACCGCATGCCGAGAGCCAGGAGGAGCAGCGCCGCCACGCCTCCTGACATCCAGATCACGGTCCGCGCTGGCGCGAGCCGTGAATGGGCCGCCCTGGCAGCGGCAACTACCAGCGACGCATAGGCCAAGGCCAGCATGCCCAGGTAGGCAACCTGCGGCCATTGCCAATCCACGTCGTGCCGATCGATGCCGATTCCGCGCCCCCAGGCGGGCAGGCTCCCCACGGCCAGCAGCGCTCCGGCGGCGAGAGCCAGCAGCACCGTGCCGAGCACCAGCAGGAGCCGGTTCCCTGTATACCCCTTGGGCCGTTCTCCCGCCACGCGAGCGAGCAAGGCAACCTGCCGCAGCCGCACGGCGAAGAGCGACAGCACGACCGCCACCAGCAGCACCTGGAGGTCGTCGCGGCTGGCGAAGCCAGTCCCTGGGGCTGGAGGGCCGGGCTCCGGCATAGGTCCCTGCCTGGCCGGCTTGAGCGCCATCTCGCTGCACAAGTGGTAGTCGCTCGGCGGCTGGGGCGTTTTCAAGCGGGCGATAGGCCACAATGAGCCGTTGCCTACGGCCATGATCCAGGCGCGGGGCCGCGTGACGCGCTTTCCCAGCAGGTAGCGTACGGCCTCGAAGAGCCCCTGCTGGAGCTCGCTGGAGAACTGCCGGCGCATTCCTCCACCGGGTGGCGAGAGCGACCCCGGTTGCCAGGGCGCCCCCTCGGTGAAAAGAGGGGCGCTGGAAAGGACGATCATACCGTCCATGGTCTGGTTGTACTGGGGATGGGCATAAAGCAGATTGTTGTCGAATGTGAAGAGGATGGCGTCAGGCGCCCGGGCCCGCACCTGCTCAGCCAGGAAAAGCTTGTCTTTAACGTCCGTCGCCAGGATACCGACATAGCGTATCCCTTCCCGGGAAACCGCCCGCAACAGGTTCTCCAGCACCAACTCATTACTGAGCACAGTGGACGCGTCGAAAGTCGGAACGAGATCGGCCGGCCGGCCAGGATCGGCGAGATCGAGTGAGAGCTCCGGACGATTGGCGGGGATCGCAGGCTGAGTGGCTGCCGCGGCCTTGGCCTGTGCAGCCTTCTCTTTTTCGGTGGCGGTCCGCAACTCGGAGATGTGGCTGGGAAATGGCACACTGACGATCGACGAGAGCAATACCGGCACGCTGTGGCCTTCCGTGGTCAGTACGCTGCGGCCATAGGCCGTGTCCGCCTCGGTGAGCAGGGCGACCTGGCGCAAGTCCCACCCCATCTCTTTGCTCAGATAGCCGAGAGTCTGCTCTTGCAGCATCTCGTCCGGCAGCACCGTGCGGCAGATCTTGACTCTCACGCCCTCCAGCGGCTTCTCAACGGCTTTCGCCGTCGCCGTCGCCGAGCCCGTGGCGGCGCGAAACAGGAGCGGCGGGGGGGCCTGCTGGCCAATCTCCTGCCGCTGCCAGGAGCTCACCGCCAGCCGCAGCGACTCGATCGAGCCCGAGAAGGTTGGACCGAGGATCGCTATCGTCGGATCGGTGGCCGCTCCCTGCAGCACGGACTCCAATTTCAAAGCCTCGCGGAAGGCGACTTTCTGAATCCCTGCCTTCGGTGTCTCCCCGACGACGAAGACGACAGCCAAGCTGTTCAGGAAGGCTCCGTGCTTCTCGTGGCCGCGGAAGAGAAGGAGGCCCGGCGCCGTCTTGCTGCCAGCGTCCTTGGAATCCCCGCCGGCCCACGGCAGCCAGAAGCGGTCCGCCAAGTATTCGGACTGTGCGAAGCCGCGCTGCACGGCCTCCAGCGCCTGGTCCAGCCGCGGATCAGGCGGTGCCGGCACCAGGGCCACCATGAGGTGGAGGTCATACCTCGCGTCGAGAGCCGCTTGCTTCAGCATCGTCATTAGGTCGTCGCGTTTTGCTGTGGAGTCCAGCGACTTGCCAAAGAACTCGCCCAGCAGGCGCACGGGCTCGCACCAGGCTGGAGGAGGAGGCGGCGGCAATGAGCAACAAGGGGCCGGCAGCGGCGGCGGTGCCTTGCAGGATGCATAGGTATCACCGGCAGGCGCCGTAACGGCAGGAGTCGCTACTGGAGATGGAGCCTGAGCCGAGGCGACTTCGGGCGCCGGCCTCTCCTGGGGTGACATCACCAGGCGGGCTGCCGGGAAGCCAATCATCAGACTGAGCGCCAGCGCCAGCCAAGGAAGTGCGTTCTTCATCGGGAACCCGTTGGACAGGAGGACAGAAGAATGTTATCAGACTCTAAGAGCGCTCCCGCTCGGCGTCTCTACATTGGCAACCCCCTTCCAATCACCCTCTTAGACGAGCTGAGAGAAGAAATTCCCAGAGCATCACACTTCAACCGCACAGGCAACCCACGAAAGGGCGCCGCCCAGGATGAGCGGGCTCACTCGTAGCGCAGGGCTTCGATGGGGTCCAGGCCCGCCGCCCGCGAGGCCGGGTAGATCCCCGAGGCCAGCCCCACCGCCATGGCGACGCCGGTCGACAGGAGAATGGACGACCCCGTGACGATGGTTTCCCAGCCGGCCACCGCCGCGACACCGCGCGCCAGGGCGAGCCCTGCCACGATGCCGGTGACGCCGCCGATCAGGCTGATGGCGAACGACTCGACGATGAACTGGAAGCGGATGTCGCGGCTCCTGGCCCCCACCGCCCGGCGGACGCCGATTTCGCGCGTCCGCTCCAGCACCGTGGCCAGCATGATGTTCATGATGCCGATGCCACCCACCAGCAGCGAGATCCCGGCGATGGCTCCCATCACCATGTTGAACAGCCGCTGGGTGCGCCGGCTCTCCGCCAGCAGCGCCTCGGGCACCACCAGCTCATAGTCGGCGGCGCCGGCGTGCAGGCGGTCGAGCAACTCGCGGATGGACCCCGACGCCTCTTCGCCGCTCGCTCCCGGCTTCAGGCGGACGACAATCTCGTCCAGCGGCGAGGCCAGGGCCGGGTGCCCGAACTTGCGCTCGGCCGTGGATACCGGCAGATAGATCTCCCGCGACGCCGCGCCCGAGGCCACCGCGTCACCTCCCGGGGCGCCCGGGCCGCCGCCGCCCCCCGGCGCCGGCGCGGCGTCGTCCGCCAGCACGCCCACCACCTCCAGCCAGACCTCGTCGACCTTCACGAGCTGCCCCACGGCCGGCCCGTAGCCGAAGAGGTCGCGGCGCACCGCCGGCCCGATGACGCACACCTGAGCGTGGTTGGCATCGTCCATCTCGTCCAGGAAGCGTCCCTCGGCCACGTTCAGGTGGGCCAGCTCGCGGTGGCGGGGAGCGACGCCGTAGGCCGCGGCGCCGTCGCTCTTGCCGGTGGCGGAGAGCACCTTGTAGGGATCGACGCGGATGCGGGGGGCCACGATCTCGACGCCGGGGACGGCCTCGGCGATCGCCGCTGCGTCGCGCTGCGAGACGCCCAGCGACTTCTGGCGGATCTCCTGCGCCTCGTCGTCCTTGAGGGTCTTGGCGCGCACCAGGACGTTGCGCAGCCCCAGCCGCTCGATGGAGGCCAGGGCCTGGCGCTCCGCCCCGGCGCCGATCGACATCATGGCGATCACGGCGCCGACGCCGAAGATCATGCCGAGCATGGTGAGGGCGGAGCGCAGCTTGTGCGCCGCCAGGTTGTCGAGCGCCGAGCGGATGGCTTCCTGGGGGGTCATCGCCGCCGGCTCATCGGATCGTGATCATGCCGCCGCGCCGTCCCCGCGAAGCGACCGGCGGCGCCTTGTGCCCGGTGTCCTTCTTCGGCGGCGGGGCGCCCGCCGGCCGCGTCGGGTCGCGCATCGCCAGCACGTCCCCCCGCCGGAGGCCGGACTCCACCACCACCCGGCCGAGAGATGACGGCCCGAGCTTGACCTCCACCGGCGCGAAGCCGCGGCCGCCCCGGGGGTCCCGGCGATAGACCACCGTGCGCCCCTCGCGGTCGAAGAGGGCCTGGCGCGGCACCAGCAGGGCGCCCTTGCGCTGCTCCAGGAAGAGCGTCGCCTGCACCCGCTGCCCCGGCTTCATCACCTGCGGATCGGTGCGGTCGAGAGCCAGGGTGACGGCGAAGTACTGCACCGGCGAGCCCAGGATCCGCGGCTTGGCCAGCGAGTCGACGCGGGAGATCTTCGCCGGCCAGGAGACCCCGGGGGCGGACTCCACCGTCACCGTCGCCGCCCGCCCGGGCGTCAGGCCGCCGGCGTCCGCCTCCAGCACGAAGACCTGGGCCTCCATCCGCGCCAGGTCCGGGATCTCGGCCAGCGGCTGGCCGTTCCACACGCTGTCGCCCACGCGGGTGGACTCCCCTCGCCAGTTGCGCTTGAGGATGAGGACGCCGTCGTGGGGGGCCGTCACCGTCAGCGCCTGAAGGCCGGCGCGGGCCTGGCTGATCTTGGCGTCGGCCTGGCGGATCTTGATCTGCAGCAGAGCGGCCTCGGTGCCCGAGAGCCTCTCCCGGGTCTGCCGCGTGGCCCGGGCATGCCCCTCCCGCTCCTGGGCCAGGCCCTGATCGATCTCCGACTCGATGATGTCGGCGCGGGAGAAGAGCGTCGCATCCTTCTTCTGGAACTGCTTCGCATCCTCCAGCTCGAGGCGGGCCAGGGCCGCGTCCCGCTCCAGCTTGCGCAGCTCGGCCGTGCCCTCGATCTGCTTCTTCTCCATCGTCAGGCGAGTCTCCTTCAGGTCGTCCCCGGCGTCGACCAGCCGCTTTTCGATGGCGCTGGGATCGAAGCGGATGACCACGTCACCCTGCTTGACCCGCGAGCCGTCCTGGGCGATCCAGCCGATGCGGAACGGTCCGGGCACGCCCGCGGGCACGGAGACGGGCGTCGCCATCACGGCCTGGAGGTTGCCTTGCGCCGGCACCCGCCGCTCGAAGTCCTGGGGCTCGAGGCGCAACACCGGCACGTCCCCCGCCGTGCCCGAGCCGACCGGGGGGAGGAACGCCGCCAGGGCCACCAGCACGGCCACCGCGGCCAGGCCGAATCCCAGGCGGGCACCGCGGATCGGCCTCATTGGCCCGCCCCTCCGCCGCCGTTGCGGTCTCCGGCGAGGTCGCGGCGCGAGATCATGTCCCCGGGGGCAAGCCCGCTCCTGATCTCCACCAGCCGGTCGTTGCGCCGGCCGAGCACGGGGTGCACCGGCTCGCTCCCCCACCCCGCGCGGCGGTAGGCCACGGGGCCCTCGGCGCGGGTGAACACCGCTTCGGCGGGAGCCACCAGGACCCGGGCCGCCCGCTCGATCTCCACCGTGCCCAGGAAGCGCATGCCGGGGCTCATGCGCTGGGGATCGGTGCGGTCGAGGTCGATCTCCAGCTTCACCACCTTGAGGAGGTTGACGTCCGAACGGCTGCGCACCGCGCCGCCGATGGCGCGCACGCGGCCGGCGAAGACGTCGTCCGGATGGGCGTCCAGGCGCAGCGTCACCCGCTGGCCCGCGGCCACGCGCCCGGCGTCGGCCTCGTCGACCTCACCCTCGGCCCGCATCTGTTTCAGGTCCGGGATCTCCAGCACCGACTGGCCGCGCCAGCACGAGTCGCCGATCTTCTTCTTCTCGCCGTTGTCGGTGGCCACGTAGACCACGGTGCCGGCGCGAGGAGCCGGCACCGTCATGTGCTGGATGGCGTCCTGCATCTCCTGGACGCGGGCGGCGGCGCGGTCCCGCCGTCTGGCGAGAGCGCCGATCTCCGTCTTCCCCTGGAGGTCCTCGAGCCTCGCCTTCTCCTTGAGGTAGGCGATCTCGCGGTTGGCGAGCGCCAGGTCCTCGCGCGACTTGGCCAGCTCCTTGGAGGCCACGAGTTCGGGCGGCACCTGCACCTTGAGCTGTGCGCGGCGCTGCCGGGCCTCGGCCTCGGCGAGCTGCAGCACGGCGTCGTGGCGGGAGATCTCGGCGTTGGTCTGGCGCTTCTCCAACTCCTTCTGCGCCGAGTCCCGCTCGGCCACCTTCTCCTGCAGCTTCTGCTGCAGCTCCGAGGTGTCGAAGCCGAGCACCGGCTGGCCCGCCTTGACGGGCACCCCCTCGGGGGCCATGAAGGCGATCTTGTAGTCCCAGACGTCCTCGATCTGCGGCGGACCGATGCTCACCGCCTGGGTCGACGACAGGGTGCCGGAGACCGGCACGCCGATCACCAGGTCCTCCCGCCTCACCTCCACCCAACCGCCCTTGTTGCCAGAGATGCCGGAAATGCCGGCACCGGCCCGGGTGGACGCCAGCCAGAGGACCGGGACCACGGCCGCGAGCACCGCGCCGCTCGCCGCGAAACGGGCCATCCTGCGCTGGCGTGGGCTCATCCGCGCCCCCCGCCCCGCTCCTGGTGGGAGCGCAGCCGGGTACCCTCGGCGAGGCCCGACTCCACCACGCACTCCAGGGCCGAGCAGGCCCCGAGCTTCACCGGCACGGCGCCGCCGCTCGCCAAGAGGGCCCGCGGCTGGCCGCCGGCGATGCCAGGGGTACCGGCGACATTCGCGAAATCGAGGGCCGCCCGCGGGACGAGCAGCGCGCTCTTCACCTCCGGCCCCAGCACCTCGACCCGTACCGACATGCCGGGACGCATGCGTTGCGGGTCGGAACGGTCGAGCTTGACGTGCACGGGGAAGTAGCGCAGCAGCGGGCTGCGGCGCAGTTCCCGGGCCACCGGCGAGACGTCCGTCACCCGCCCCTTGTAGACCTGGTCGGGATAGGCGTCGAGCGTGCAGAGCACCTCCATGCCGGGCTGAACGCGGCCGTCGTCCACGTCCGACAGACTGGCCTGGACGCTCATCGTCGAGAGGTCCGGCAGCGAGGCCACCGTCATGCCCACCCACACCGTATCGCCCAGCCGCAGCTTCCTCCCCTCCCAGGGGTGATCGCCGATCAGCACCATGCCCGCCCGCGGGGCGCGCAGGGTGAGGGCGTCGATGGCCTCCTCGGCGTTGTGGATCTCGCGCTGCGACTTTTCGAGCGAGATCTTCTTGACGTCGACGTCGCGGGCGCTCCCTCGGGTGGCGGCGTCGAGGTCCTCCCGAGCCTTGGCGAGCTCGGTCTCGGCGCGCTTGAGGGCGAGTTGGCGATCCTGGTACTCGCGCAGGGCGAGGAGCTCCTTCGGCACCGCGGCGGCGATGCGGGCCTTCTCCACCTCCGAGCGCGCCTTGTCCACCGCGAACTGCTTGTCGGCCGTCGAGGTCTTGGACTCGGCGGCCGTGCGCTGGAGTTCGCTGCCGGCATCGGAGGCGGCGAGGCGCTTCTCCTCGAGCTCGGAGGCGAACTGGGAATTGTCGAACTCCACCACCCGATCGCCGGCCTTGACCAGGGTGCCGTCCTCGGCCAGCCAGCGGACCTGGAGCTGGAAGGCGTTGGTGCGGGGCACGGCGAGGGGATCGGCCCGTTCCGCCTCCAGCTCGCCGGAGAGCAGCAGCCGCTGGCGGAACGCCCCGCGATGGGCGACCAGCGCCCCCCTCTCTCCCTGCGCCGCGGCGTGCGCACCCTCCCCCGAGCAGCCCGAGAGGGCGGCGGCGAAGGCGAGACCGAGGAGCAGCGACGGGAGAACTCTCAACTCCACCATTTCCTTCAACAACGTATACGGCAGAGAGGAATTCCTTGTCTAGTCCCCAAGCGGGGAAAGCGGGCGGGACGCCCTTCAGTGCGGAGGCGGATGGCTGGCCTGGTGCAGGGACTCCCCGAACAGGAAATTCAACATGATGGGGAAGGACCCGCCGTGGAACCAGGCGGCGAACCGGGTGTGGGACTCCAGCAGGATTGAGCCGAGGACCCCGAGCGCAGCCGACAGGACGAGCACCAGACAGAACCCCAGGCTGAAGCTGGGTAGGGGGAAGCTCGTCTGATTGCCGACAGCCCTCAGGGCGGCGACAGCGTAGGGAGTGAGCCCGCCGAGGCCTCCCCAGAGGCTCTGGCCCGCGCTGCCGAGCTCCTTTCTCCCCGCGCTCAAGGACGATTACCGGGGGAAATACGAGAAGATCGTGGCCAGGGCCTGCCGCAGGGGAGGCGAGACGAGGGAGGCCAGATACAGCGCACCGATGCTCCCGAAGACCGCGAACCTCAAGGACCGCAGACTGGTTCCATGCCTGTCCATCTCTGCCAAGCTGCTCACAGGTTCCTCCTTTCCGCTACGCCGGTGGAACGGGTCGTCCACCAATTGAAGGCTACCACACTCGCGGACTCTGCTACCAGCGACTGCCATGGGCATGGGCATCTCCTGGGTTCCCCCTGATCATGTAAAGATCCTACAAAGAAACGACCCGGGGTGTCAAGTGCCTCTTTCGCGCCGCTACCGCCCGGGCGTCGGCGCTGGCGTGGCCCCCCCGAAGTCCACCTTGGGCGCGGTCTCGGCGCCGGCCTGGGCCGAGAAGTAGGGCTTCGGCTGGAAGCCGAACATCCCCGCGAAGAGGGCTGCCGGGAACTTGCGGACGCGGGTGTTGTAGTCCTGCGCCACCTGGTTGAAGGCGCGGCGCTCGACGGCGATGCGGTTCTCCGTCCCCTCGAGCTGCGTCATCAGGTCGCGGAAGGCGGCCACGGCCTTGAGGTCCGGGTAGCGCTCCACCACCACCATCAAGCGATTGAGGGCCGAGGAGAGGCTGTCCTGGGCCTGCTGGAACTGCTGGAACTTCTGCGGATCGTTGAGGATCTGCTGCGTCGCCTGGGCGCTGACCTGACCGACGCGGCTGCGCGCCTCGATCACCTGGGCCAGCGTCGACTGCTCGAAGTTGGCGGCGCCCTTGACGCTCGCCACCAGGTTGGGCACCAGGTCCGCCCGCCGCTGGTAGACGTTCTGCACCTGTCCCCACTGCGCCTCCACCGCCTGCTCGGCGGTCACCAGGCCGTTGTAGGTGCTCATCGCAAACAGCCCCACCAGCACGATCACCACCACGGCCGCGATCAGGCAACCGATCTTGTTCATCGCTCTCTCCTTGTGGCGCCCGGCTGAGCGCAGAGGGATCATAGCGCGTCGTCCTCCGTCCGCGTCCGCGCCTCCACGGCTTTCCCTTGACCTGTAGGCGAAGCGAACCTTATCGTAGGGGTCGTATGGTCGTTCACGCCGACCTCGACGTTCACGATCTGTCCCGCTCCCGGCGGGTCGAGCAGGAAGTTCTAGACCTGCTGGATGAGCCTTCCCCTCTCACCCCATAAGGTTCAATCGGTTCCCGGCCTTCGGGTCCTCGTGCCCTTCGAAGCCTCACCCCCGGCCCCTCTTCCGGAGGGAGAGGGGCCGGGGGTGAGGCTTCGAAGGGCACCCGGGCACGCTTTCAGGGGCAGCCGCCTGGGAGCGCGCCCATGCTAGATTCCCCCCGATGAGGCCCTACCTGGACCTGCTCCGGCACATCCTGGACCACGGCGTCGAGAAGCCCGACCGCACGGGCACGGGGACGCTCTCGGTCTTCGGCCACCAGATGCGCTTCGACCTCGCGGCAGGCTTCCCCCTGCTCACCACCAAGAAGCTCCACCTGCGCTCCATCGTCTACGAGCTGCTCTGGTTCCTGCGCGGCGACACCAACGTCGCCTGGCTGCACGAGCACGGCGTCACCATCTGGGACGAGTGGGCGGACGCCCACGGCGACCTGGGGCCCATCTACGGCGCCCAGTGGCGCTCCTGGCCCACGCCGGACGGCGGCAATGGCGCCAATATCGACCAGATCGCCCGCGTCGTCGAGCAGATCCGCACCGATCCGGACTCCCGGCGCCACGTCGTCAGCGCCTGGAACGTGGCGGAGCTCGACGCCATGGCCCTCTCCCCGTGCCATGCCCTGTTCCAGTTCTGGGTGGCCCGCGGCCGCCTCTCCTGCCAGCTCTACCAGCGGAGCGCCGACGTCTTCCTGGGCGTCCCCTTCAACATCGCCTCCTACGCCCTGCTCACCCTGATGACGGCCCAGGTCTGCGGCTTGGCGCCCGGCGATTTCGTCCACACCCTGGGCGACGCCCACCTCTACCGCAACCACCTGGAGCAGGCCCGTCTGCAGCTCAGCCGCGAGCCCCGGCCGCTGCCCACCATGACCCTCAACCCGGCGCGGACCTCCCTCTTCGACTTTCAGTACGAGGACTTCACCCTCGCCGGCTATGATCCCCACCCGGCGATCAAAGCGCCGATCGCCGTATGAGGATCACGCTGATCGCCGCGATGGCGGCCAACCGCACGATCGGGCTCGACGGCCGCCTCCCCTGGCGCCTCCCCGCCGACCTGCGGCGCTTCAAGGCGCTGACCCTGGGCCATACCATGATCATGGGCCGCAGGACCTTCGACTCCATCGGCGGCCAGCCCCTCTATGGCCGGCCCACGATCGTGGTCACCCGCGACCCCGCCTGGTCCGCCCCCGGCGTGGAGGTGGCCCATTCGCTGGACGAAGCGCTGGCCAAGGCGCAAGGGGAGGAGGTTTTCGTGGCCGGCGGCGAGGAGATCTTCCGCCTGGCCCTGGCCCGTGCTGACCGCATCCAACTGACGCGGATCGACCAGGACTTCCCCGGCGACACCTTCTTCCCCGAGTACGCGGAGGACGATTGGCAGCTCGTCGAGCGCGAAGACCACGGGCCCACGCAGGAGACGCCGTTCTCCTACAGCTTCCTCGTGCTGGACCGAAAGAAGAAGGACGAATGAGCCCGCGGCGGCCGTTTCCCTGGCTGCTGCCGCTGGTGCTGCTGGCGGGTCTCGCCTGCTGCGCCCGTCGCGACTCCGCTCAAGGCCTGGAGGCCGGCACCCGCACCATCAAGGTCAACGTCTACGTGATCGCCCTGAACGACCACGGCGCCACCGGCCGGGCCACGGGCTGCGGCGACAGCGCCGTCCCCCTGGAGGTGGACCTGCCGGAGCCGGCGCCCGCCCTCGAAGGGGCGCTCTCCGCCCTCCTCACCTTGCAGGACGGTGCCGAAGCCAAGGGCCTCTACAATGCCCTCGCCCACTCCCCCCTCAAGGTCGACCGCATCGACCGCACGGGGCCGGAGGTGCGCGTCTACCTCTCGGGCTACGTCGAGCTCGGCGGCGACTGCGACGGCCCGCGCACCCTCTCCCAACTCACCGAGACGGTCCTCCAGTTCCACGATGTCCGGCACGTCCAGTTCTTCCTCGACGGCAAGCCGTTGCAGGGGGCTCTGTCAGGGAAGGGATGAGATTGTAGGGCGGAAAAAAAGACGCCGCCGGCCGCGGCGTGCGCCATGGCCGGCGGACGCGTAAAAGGGTTTGAGAGGATCTCGCACCCGGGGGAACTGGGGGAATCTCTTCGGTTCTCGGAGCCGGAGACCGAACGATCCCCGGCGCACGATCAAAAGTGCGGCAGCCGAGGAAAAGCGGGACAACGAAATTTCGCGATCAGGCCGCAGCCTTCTCCCGGAACCAGGAGGCGGTGCGCTCCAGTCCCTCGGCAAGGGAGAGGGGCGGAGGGACTCCCAGGTCGTGCCGCAAGCGGCTGGCGTCGATCACCGAGCGGCGCTGCTCGCCGGGCTTGCCCGGGCCGTGCCGGGCCTTCAGCGGGCTGCCCACGGCGCGGGCCAGCTCGTCGTAGAGCTCGACGACGGTGGTCTCGACGCCCGTGCCCACGTTGTAGACGTGAAAGCCCGGCTTCCCCACCACCGCGAGGTTGGCCCTCACGACGTCGGAGACGTGGACGTAGTCGCGGGTCTGGAGGCCGTCGCCGTTGATGGTGGGCGCCTGGCCCGCGAGCAGGCGGTTCAGGAAGATGGCCACCACTCCAGCCTCGCCGTGGGGATTCTGCCGCTCGCCGTAGACGTTCGCGTAGCGCATGCAGGCGACGTCCAGCCCGTAGGTGACGTGGTAGAAGTAAAGGTAGCGCTCGAAGGCCAGCTTGGAGACGCCGTAGGGCGACAGCGGACGCGCCGGGTGGTCCTCGGTGGCCGGGAAGAAGTCCTGCTCGCCGTAGATGGCGCCGCCGGTCGAGGCGAAGAGGATCTGGCGCACGCCGCCGTGGCGCGCCGCCTCGGCCAGGTTGAGGCTGCCGAGGACGTTGACGTCGGCGTCGAAGACCGGGTCCTCGACCGAGCGCCGCACGTCCATCTGCGCCGCGTGATGAACGAGGACGTCCACCCCCGCCTCGCGCACCAGGGCGGCGGCCTCCTTGGAACGGATGTCCAGCACGTGCAGCTCGGCGCCCGGGGGCACGTTCTCCCGCCGGCCGCCGGAGAGGTTGTCGATCACCAGCACCCGGTCGCCCCGGGACAGGAAGGCGTCGGCGAGATGGGAGCCGATGAAGCCGGCCCCGCCCGTGATGCAGATGGTTTGCTTGCCCTGGCTGTCACTCATGGCACCGGAGCTTATAGCAAGAGGCGGGCCAGGCCGGGGGATCAGGGACAGCAGGGACTTCAGGGACAACAGGGGACAACAAAGGAAAATCCCTTGTCCCTGGCGTCCCTGGAGTCCCTGCCGTCCCTGAAGTCCTGCTCCGGCTGGAATTGCGGCAAGGGGGCCGGCCAGACTAAGATTCTGCGTTCCTTCAGCCCGCCATGCCAGCCCCCTCTCCCCCCCTCGCCGGCCGTCTGCTGCGGCGCGCCGATCACGCCCTGCCCGTGCTGGCGCTCCTCGCGATCTGGGTTCTCGTCCTCTATCGCAAGGCGCTCACCCTGGGCGTGCTCTCCGACGGCTGGGTGCTGCTGGAGATCGGCAGCCGGGGCCTGCGCCGGGCGCCGCTCGCGCTGCTGGGCTACCACACGATTCCGGTCACCCATCTCTTCGATGCGGTGATGTGGAAGATCTTCCACCTGCACGAGACGCCGTACCAGCTCGTCAACCTCGCCGAGATGGGCCTCGTCGGCTGGCTGGTCTACCGGCTGGGCTGCGTCCTCTTCGGGCGCCCCCGCGTCGGCCTGCTGGCGGCGCTGCTGTTCCTGGCCAACAGCAGCTTCTACGAGGTGCCGTTCTGGTCGGTGGTGGGAAATTTCCAATCGCTGGCGGCGATGTTCTACCTGGGCGGCATCTTCGCCGTCCACCGCGCCATGCGCTCGCCCCGGCCGGCCGGCTGGGCCGTGCTCTTCTCCCTCTGCGTGCTCGCCGGCTTCTTCACCTACGAGCCGGCGGTGTCGCTGCTGCCCGTGGGCCTGCTCCAGGCCGTGCTGATGCCGGCCGAGGGGGACCCGACCGCGAGGATCGCCGTCCTCGTCCGCCGTCTGCGGCCGTTCCTTTTGCCCGCAGTGGCGGTGGCCCTGGTGGTGGGAATCAGCAAGGCGCTCACCTCGGCCACCGGCCACAATGCGATGTTCCTGCCCAAGACCCTGGCGGACCTGGACTTCCGGATCTACCTCCTGGTCCGCGGCTGCATCGCCATCTTCACCCTCCGCGGCGCGGACTCCAAGCTCTACTCCCTGCTCTCTTTCGGCCTGACGCCGGGGAGCGGCACGATCCTCCACCGGCTGCTGGTGGCGCTCTGGGCGGTGGCGCTGACGATGGCGGCGGCGCTCCTGGCGTGGCGGTCGCGCACTCCCGCCGTGCGCTTCCTGGTGGCCTGGTTCGCGGTGCACATGCTCATCGTCTCGGCGGCGTCGGGCATCGTCTCCCGGATGTTCTACCTGGGAGCGATCCCGGCGGCCCTGCTGTCCTCGTGGCTGCTATGGCGGGGAGCGGAGATCGCCGCCGCAGCCCTCGGACGCCGGCTCGCCCTCCCGTCCAGCGAGGGCGTGATGGTGGGGCTGGCCTTCTTCGCCCTCGCCCTCCTGGTCTCCGGCGCGACCACGGATCTCGACCTGGCGGCGCGGATCCACCGCGAGGCCACCGACGTCTCCCGGCGAACGGTCGATCTGGCCCGCGTCGGGCTCGCCGCCGGCGCCGGCCACGTCGTGCTCGTCAACTTCCCCGCCACCCTGGCGCGCGACGGCATGAGCTCCTTCGTGTTCGTCAACGGGCTCACGGAAGAGCTCGCCCTGAAGACCGGCGGCGGGGTGAGCCAGCCGCGGCTCGCCCACACCTACGCCTTGGCTCCCGAAGGCCGGTTCGCCAACGGCAGTCTGCCCATCTCGTTCGCCGAGCTCGACCGGCTGGCCGCCGATCCAGAGACCCAGGTGCTGATGTTCGACGCCCGGGAGACGACGGTGCAGGAGCTCAACCGCGCCAACTGGCGGTTGCCGGCGGAGTACACGGCCACGTCCGCGCCCTACCTCGACTGGCTGCCCGGGGCCTGGCCGTGGTTGCGGGTCTATGCGGGCCAGCCTCTGGAGCTGCCGCTCGCCACCCGCGACGGCTCCACCTGGGTGGCGATCAAGTATCTGCGCGAGGCGAAGACCGACTTCGCCATACAGGCGGGCGGCCTGCCGCCGGTCCAATTCGCCGCGCTTTCCGGGGCCGCCCCGAGCTGGCCCATGGCCATCCTGCCGTTGTCGTCCGCGAGGGGCGCCGGGCCGGTGGCCGTCACCATCCAACCCAGGACGGAGGTCTGGCTGGCCGGCGTCT
Source organism: Thermoanaerobaculum sp. (assembly GCA_021154885.1). Classification (GTDB taxonomy): domain Bacteria; phylum Acidobacteriota; class Thermoanaerobaculia; order Multivoradales; family UBA5704; genus DATARR01. The sequence goes on along the minus strand of JAJKHS010000116.1, from coordinate 12,187 downwards.
GGTCCTTCTCGCCGCCCGCGGCCTACACGCCGGAGTCGGCGCCGTTCCTGAGCTGGATCGTCCGCCCGTTTCCCGCCTTCTTCGTCGAGGTGCCGGCCGACCTGCCGCTCGCCCCGTGCCCGCAGGGCGCCTGCACTATCCGCCTGGACGTGCTGGCCGAGCCGGGCCGCGACCTCGCCGCCAGCGTCGAAGGCGGTCCGGTCCAGATCCTCCGTTTCGGCGACACCAAGACTCCGGAGTGGCGGACGGTGACGCTCGCAGCCTCAGACCCCGGCCGGCCGGCGATGCCGGCGATAGTGCGGCTGGAGCCGCGGGGGCGCCTCGCCGCCGAGGTCCGCCGCCTCGACTGGGCACCCTGGGCGCCGTGAGGCCGCGTGGTATCCTCCGAGGGTTCGATGGACAGCCAGATTTTCTCCCAGGACGTGTGCGTGATCGGCGGCGGCGGCCACGTGGGGCTGCCGTTCGCCCTGATCTGCGCCGACTCGGGGCTGCGCACCGTCATCTACGACGTCGACCGCAACAGGGTGGAGCAGATCCGCGCGGGCGTCATGCCGTTCTGCGAGGAGGGGGCGGAGGAGATGCTCACCCGCGTCCTCGCCTCCGGCCGGCTGGTGGTCGAGGACCAGCCTTGTCTCATCAGCTCCTGCCGCTTCCTGGTGATGATCATCGGCACGCCGGTCGACGAGCACCTGAACCCGACCTTCGGCGCCATCGATCGCGCTCTGCGCGCGGCCCGCGAGCACCTGCGGGACGGGCAGGTCCTGATCCTGCGCAGCACCGTCTTCCCCGGCACCAGCCAGCGCATCCAGCGCTTCCTGGACGCCGCCGGGCTGCGCATCCAGGTCGCCTGCTGCCCGGAGCGGGTGGCGCAGGGGCACAGCCTGCGCGAGTTCCGCGAGCTGCCGCAGATCCTCTCGTCCTTCGACGATGAGGCCCTCGCCGCCGTGCGCGAGCTGTTCGGCCGCTTCGCCCGCGACTTCGTCGAGATGACTCCGGCCGAGGCCGAGCTGTGCAAGCTGATGACCAACGCCTGGCGCTACATCCAGTTCGCCACCGTCAACCAGTTCTACATGCTGGCGACGGCCCACGGCGTCGACTTCGAGCGCATCCTCCACGGCTGCCGCCACGAGTACCCGCGCATGGCGGGCATGCCCGGTCCGGGCTTCGCGGCCGGCCCCTGCCTGGTGAAGGACACGATGCAGCTCGCCGCCTTCAGCCACAACCATTTCATGCTGGGCCACTCGGCCATGCTGGTCAACGAGGGGCTGCCGAGCCACCTGATCGAGCTCGCCCGCCGCGACGGCGATCTCGCCGCGGCAACCGTGGGCATCCTCGGCATGGCCTTCAAGGCCGAGAGCGACGACTCCCGCGACTCGCTCGCCTACAAGCTGCGCAAGCTGCTCGTCCTCGAAGCCCGGCAGGTGCTGTGCACCGATCCCTTCGTGCGCGATCCCGGCCTGGTGCCCCTGGAGCGCGTCCTCGCCGAGTCGGACGTCCTGTTCGTGGCGACGCCCCACGCCGCATACCGCCGGCTGCCGCCAATCACCGGCAAGCGGGTGATCGACGTGTGGAGCTGTCTGCAGAAACCCTCTCTCTCGCAGTGACGGAGCCAACGACGTGAAAATCCTGGTCACGGGGTCCGCCGGCTTCATCGCCGGCTACCTGGTGCAGCAGCTCCTGGAAGGGGGCCACGAGGTGGTCGGCCTCGACAACTTCTCGAAGTACGGCGCCGTGGAGCGCAGCTTCCAGGACCATCCGCGCTACCGCTTCCTGGAGGCGGACGCCCGCGATGTGCCGCTGATGAAAGAGCTGGCCGCCGAGTGCGACCACTTCATCGCCTGCGCCGCGCGCATCGGCGGCATCACCTACTTCCACGAGTACGCCTACGACCTGCTGGCGGAGAACGAGCGCATCACGGCCGCGGCCTTCGACGCCGCCCTCCACGCCCACCGCCACCACCGGTTGCAGAAGATCACCGTCCTGTCGAGCAGCATGGTGTACGAGAACGCCACCGTCTTTCCCAGTCCCGAGGGGCACGAGCGGCAGTGCCCGCCCCCCTCCAGCACCTACGGTTTCCAGAAACTCGCCTGCGAATATTTCGCCCGTGGCGCCTGGGAGCAGCACAAGCTGCCCTACACGATCTGCCGGCCGTTCAACTGCGTCGGCACCGGCGAGCGGCGAGCCCTGGGCGACAAGGACGTCCCCAGCGGCAACATCAAGCTGGCGATGAGTCACGTGGTGCCCGACCTGGTGCAGAAGGTGCTCAAGGGCCAGGACCCCCTCCACCTCCTGGGCGCCGGCAACCAGGTGCGCTGCTACACCTACGGCGGCGACCTGGCGCGCGGCATCCTCGCCGCCATGCTCCATCCGGCGGCCACCAACGAGGACTTCAACCTCTCGACGCCGGTGGCCACCACGGTGCTCGAGCTGGCGGAGCTGATCTGGCGCAAGGTCCATGGCGATTCGAAACCTTTTCGCTGGGTCTCCGATCCGCCCTATCCGCACGACGTGCAGATGCGCATCCCCGACACCCGCAAGGCGCGGGAGGTGCTGGGCTTCGAGGCCACGACCTCGCTCTCCGGCGTGCTCGACGAGGTCATCCCCTGGGTCGAGCAGGAGATCGCGGAGGGGCGGATTTGACGTCCGCCAGGGGCGACGGGCCATACTTCGACCGGCTCGTCGAGGAGGCTGGCGACTTCAATCCATTCACCGACCACGGCTGGGAGACGCTCGCCCGGCGCTTCGCTGCCGCTATCCCCGGCACCGGATTCCGTGTCCTGGACGTCGGCTGCGGCACCGGCCGGTCCCGGCGCGTCTACCAGGACCGCAGCGAGCGCTACGCCGGGCTCGACCTCTCGCTGGGGGCCCTGCGGCTCGCTCGGCAACGCTTTGCGGACGCCGCGTGGCTCCAGGCGGACGCCCTCCGCCTCCCCGTGCGCGCCGCCAGCTTCGACGTCGTCGCCTTCAGCAGCGTCCTCCACCACCTGCCGGACCGCCGCGCCGCCCTCGCCGAGGCCGCGCGGGTGCTGCGGCCCGGGGGCTGGGCGTTCGCCTTCGATCCCAACCTCCTCCATCCGGCGATGCTGCTGTTCCGCCATCCCCGGAGCCCGCTCTACAACCCCGAGGGCGTGAGCCCGGACGAGCGACCGCTGCTGCCACGGACGCTGCGGGCGGACTTCGCGGCGGCCGGCTTCACCGCCATCGGCCAGCGGTGCCAGTCCGACCTCCCCTACCGCGCCGTGGCGCCGCGCGGGTTCGACGCCCTGCTGCCGCTCTACAACCGCGCCGACTGGCTGTGGGAGAAGACCGGCCTCGGCCGCTGGCTCGGCACCTTCGTCGTCACCTGGGCCCGCCGGCCATGAATGCCGAGGATCTCCCCCGTTACTCCGTGGTGGTGCCGGTCTTCCACGAGGCGGAGACCATCGGCCCCTTCTGCCGCGCCGTGCGCGACGCCTTTCCGCCCGGCTACGAGCTGCTGGTGTGCTACGACGTGCCGGACGATCGCACCCTGCCGGCCCTGGCCGCGCTGCCGGCCACGGACAAGCCGCCCGTCGTGCGCCTCGTCCACAACAGCCTCGGCCGCGGGGTGCGCTGGGCGATCGAGGCCGGCCTGCGGGCGGCGCGGGGGCCGGTGGTGATCGTCACCATGGTGGATCTGTCGGACGACTACCGGCTGGTCGAGGAGATGGTGGCGCGCGCCGAGGCGGGGGCCGCGGTCGTCTGCCCCAGCCGCTACATGCCGGGAGGACGGCAGCTCGGGGGACCGTGGCTGAAAGGTCTGCTCAGCCGGGTGGCCGGGCTCTCCCTGCACTGGCTGGCCGGCCTCCCGACCCGCGATCCCACCAACAGCTTCAAGGCCTACCGCCGCGACTTCCTGGAGCACACCCCCATCGAGAGCGCGGCGGGCTTCAGCCTCGGCCTGGAGCTGACGGTGAAGGCCCACTTCGCGGGCGAGCGCGTCGAGGAGCTCCCCGCCACCTGGCGCGACCGCACGGCGGGCGAGAGCCGCTTCCGCCTCACGGCCTGGCTGCCTCTCTACCTGCGTTGGTATCTCTGGGCGCTGAGGAAACGATGGCTCGGATGAAAGCGGGCCGGCCGGTCCCGTCCCGCCGCGGGAGCCCGCCCGGGAGAGCGGCCTTCGCGGTCTTCCTGGTCTGCCTGGCCTGCTACCTGGCCAACGGCCGGACGGTTCCCTTCGCCAGGGGCGGGGACACGATCCCCACCCGTCTCCTGCCCTTCTCGATGATCGCCTTCGGCACCCTGACGCTGGACCCTTTCCGCCAGGACTTCGCCGCCGCGGGAGGCTACCGCTGGTACGTCCAGGAGCGGCGCGGTCACCTGGTCTCTTTCTACCCGATCGGACCGGCCTTGCTGGCTCTGCCCGTCTACGTCCCGGCCTACCTCGGTCTGGCCGTCACCGGGAGGGGCGGCCACGCGGCCCTCTTCGGCGCCAGCGAGGAGCTCGAAAAGTTGGCCGCCTGCGGGCTCGCGGCGCTGGCGGTGTCCCTGTCCTATCTCACGGCGCGGCGGCGCCTGCCCGCCGCCGCGGCGGCCTGGGCCGCCCTCGGCCTGGGCCTGGGCACCTCGCTGTGGGCGACGGCGAGCCAGATGCTCTGGCAGCACGGGCCGGTCGCCCTCTCGCTCGCCGCCGGCATCTTCTTTCTCACTGCGTCCGGCGAGACACGGCGGAGCGCCGCCCTCGCGGGCTTCGCCCTCGCCCTGGCCGCTCTCTCGCGTCCTACCGCCGGCGTGTTCTGGCTCGCCGGCCTCGCCAGCCTGCTCGCCGGAAGCGGGCCGTGGTCGCTGCGCTGGCGGCGGGCGGCGGCGTTCGTGGCAGCCGGAGCGCCCATCCTGGCAGCGGCCGCGGCCTACAACCTCTTCTATTACGGCTCGCTGCTGGGCGGCTACTCGCTCGCCCTGGGGCGCTTCCAGCCGGCGGGCTTCGCCGGCAGGGCCGCCGGCCTCCTGGTGAGCCCCAACCGGGGCCTGCTGATCTTCACACCGGTCGCCGCCGTGGGGATCGCCGGCATCGCTCGCGCACTACGCAGGCCGCGCCGGGACCCGCTGCTCTCGGTCCTGGGCCTCGCCGCACTGATCTACTTCCTCGCCATCGCCTCGTATAAGGACTGGACGGGTGGCTGGAGCTTCGGGCCGCGCTACCTTACGGACTTGCTGCCCATCCTCTTCCTCGGCGCCATTGGCGAGTTGCCCCGCCTCTCACGGGCCAGCCGCGCCGTCCTCGCCGTGGCCCTGGCATGGTCGGTCCTGGTGCAGATGAACGGCGCGTTCTGCTACCCGGCCTCACGCTGGGACCCGCGCATGAGCGAGCACACCGAGCAGGCGGCGTGGGAGTGGCATCACTTCGAGATGTGGGAGGACTTCCAGGCCTGGCAGCGGGGTTCGGCGATCACGAGCCCGTTCTGAATGCGCTGAAAGAGGTGGGCAGAGACAACAGGGACGGCAGGGACCGAAGAATCACCGGGCTGACGCTTTCCTCGTCCTTGCTGTCCCTGTTGTCCCTGCCGTCCCTGTTGTCCCTGTTGTCCCTGTTTCGGTTACATCTTCCGCGCCACGGCGATGATCCCCAGCCCGCGGCCCGGAATGAGAGAGTCGAGCGGCCGGAACAGCGGCACCAGATTGTTGAACACCTTGAGCTGGAAGCGGCTGAAGTGGCGCCGCTTGAGGATCTTGCCGTTCCAGTACCAGCCGGGAATGCCGAAGTGGTTGAAGTCGCGCATCGACTCCAGCTCGAAGCCGGTCGTCCGCAGCTCCTCGGCGAGCGCCGGCTTCTCGTAGCGGCAACGGTGGCCCAGCACCTCGTCGAGGCTGGAGTAGAGGCTCTGGCCCTGCGGCACGTAGAGCACCACCCGGCCGCCGGGGGCCAGGGCGCTGTTCATGTTGCGCAGCGCGATCAGTGGATCGCCCACGTGCTCCAGCACGTTGAGGCAGACCACGGTGTCGAACACCCCCTGCCACTGGTCGAAGCACCGTGGATCCTCGAGGTCGATGCGGTCCACCTGCAGATAGGGCTTGCCCAGCGCGAGGTTCTTCAGGTAGTCGAGATAATGGGGGTTGATGTCGCTCGCGACGTAGAGGTCGCGCGGCAGCAGCCAGGACGTGATGTTGCCGATGCCGGCGCCGATCTCCAGCACGCGGGCGCCGACGTGAGGGGCGATGGCGTCGGCCATCCAGCGGTTGAACCGGTTCGCCTTCTCCAGGCTGTGGAGGATGTGCGAGCCGTACTCGTCCTCGGCGTAGAGGTCGTCGATCAGGCTGTACTTGAGCATCGTGCGCAGCGCCTTGAAGGCGTCCTTGAAGCCGATCTTCTTCCCCTCGCGGTAGGTGCGGCCGAGATAGGAGATGGGCACTTCGAAGATCCGGCATTCGCGCTTGGCGACCTTGGCGGTGATCTCCGGCTCCATGGCGAAGTCGTTGGAGCGGATGGGGATCGACTTCAGGAGCGGCGCCCGGAAGGTCTTGTAGCAGGTCTCCATGTCCGTCAGGTTGAGGTCGGTGAACCAGTTGCTCAAGCCGGTGAGCAGCTTGTTGCCCAGCGTGTGGCGGTGGTTGAGGACGCGGCGGCGCTCGCTGGGCAGGAAGCGCGAGCCGTAGACGACGTCGGCGCCGTCCTCCAGGAACGGGCGGATGAGGCGCGGATAGTCCCGGGGGTCGTACTCCAGGTCGGCGTCCTGGAACAGGATGAGGTCGCCGGTGGCCTCGGCGATGCCGCGGCGGATGGCCGAGCCCTTGCCCTGGTTCTTCCCCTGCTCCAGCAGGCGGATGCGGTCCGGATGGTCGGCCGCGAGCCGGCGGAGGATCTCCAGGCTGCCGTCCTTCGAGCCGTCGTCGACCAGCAGGACCTCCATCTCGCGGATCTCGGGCGCCGACACCGCCAGCACCCGGCGGACGAGCTCGCCGACCAGGAAACGCTCGTTGTAGACCGGGATGACGACGCTCAGCTTGACCCCGGCCGGGGGGACCTGTTGGCTCACAGACACGGCTCCTCAGGATAAATTCGGGTCCAGCGCGGACTGGGCGTCGGATGATACCATCGCCGCCACAGGCCAGCCCCATGCCCGATCTCACCGCCGCCGAAGTGCGCGCCCTGGTCGACGCCGTGCCGCACTGGCACCACGTCATGCGGTTCCCGCACGGCGTCGTCTCGCCGGGCGCCTACGATCCTCGCGAGCTGTTCTCTCATCTCGACCTGCCCCCCGACCTGCGGGGGAAGCGGGTGCTCGACGTGGGCACGCGGGACGGCTTCTTCGCCTTCGAGTGCGAGCGGCGGGGCGCCGAGGTGGTGGCCGTCGATTACGCCGACATGGAGCTGACCGGCTTCGGCGCCGCCCGGCGGATCTACGGCTCGCAGGTCGAGTACGTGCAGGCCAACGTCTACGATCTCGATCCGGACCGGCTCGGCGCCTTCGACGTGGTCCTATTCCTGGGCGTCCTCTATCATCTGCGTCACCCGCTGCTGGCCCTCGACCGGCTGCGCCCCCTCTGCCGCTCCCTGCTCGTCGTCGAGTCGCTGGTCTGCGACGCGCGGTTCTTCACCGGCTTCGAGACGAGCGAGCCGCTGACCCTCTTGGCGCCGCGCCTCGCCGACCTGCCGGTCGCCCAGTTCCTCCCCGTGGGCCGCTTCCACTCCGACGCCACCAACAAGTGGGTGCCCAACGTCGCCGCCCTGCGAGCCCTGCTGGCGGACGCCCTGTTCGCTCCGGGCCCCGCCCACACCTGGGGGGATCGGGCCCTGGTCCATGCCCGGCCGGTGGACGATCCGGTGACGCGGCGCTGGGTGACGATGGACCGGGGCCTGCAGAAGCGGGGCAGTTGAAGCCCTCGCCACGCTACCCCTGGATCGTGGCCGCGCTCCTCGCCGCGGCCGTGCTGGCCGTCTACGGCTTCACGCTCGGTTTCGGCTTCGTGTTCGACGATCACGTGCAGATCGAGCGCAACCCGTGGCTGCAGGCGCCCGACGGCCTGCGCCTCTTCCTCACCCGTCCCTTCTGGGGCTTCAACCGCGAGCAGGGACCGCTGCCGTCGAACTATTACCGGCCCGCCTTCGGGGCCTTCGACTCGCTGCTGGCCCGCATCTGGGGGCTCGATCCCACGGCGTTCCACGGCGCGTCGGTGGCGCTGCACCTCGCCGTCTGCCTGCTGGTGGCTCTCGCCGCCCGCCGCCTGTTCCGGGGTGAGGGAGAGGACGCCGCAGCCTTGGCGGCCGGGCTGCTCTTCGCCGTCCACCCCGCCCACGCCGAAGCCGTGGCCTGGGTGGGAGGCCAGCCGGACCTGCTGGCGGCCCTCTTCGCCCTGACCGCGGTGTTCGCCTGTCTCGCCCGCAGGAATGCGCTCGGCGCCGTCGCCTATCTCCTGGCCTGCCTCGCCAAGGAGACGGGGGTCGCGACGCTGCTGGTCCTCGTCGCAGTAGAGATTACGGAATGGCGCCGGGAGGGCTCGCCGGCGGTGGCCCTCCGGCGGGCGGCGGCGCGGCTCGCTCCCTACGGGCTGGTGCTGGCCGTCTATCTCGCCCTGCGCGTCCACGCCCTGGGGGGCTTCGCGCCGCGGGACTACGGCGTCACCTCCTCGGCTGCCGGCGCCGTGGGCTACGCCGGGGCCCTGCTGGCGCGGTATCTGGGCTTTCTCGTCGTCCCCTTCCCGGCGCGGGTGCTGGCCGTGGTGCCGGTGCCGCCGCTCCTGTCCTTCGCCGTCCTCGCGGGACTGGCGGCGGCCGGCCTGGCGCTGGCAGGGCTCGCCCTCGTCGCCTGGCGGGGCTCGGGACGGCGGGAGATCGTCCTCCCCCTGGCCTTCGTCTTCGCGTTCCTGCTGCCCGTCCTGCGGGCCGACGCCATCGGCGGCGCCAACTTTGCGGAACGCTATCTCTACCTGCCGTCGGTGGGAGGGGCCTGGCTGGCGGGGCTGGTGGCGAGCCGGCTGGCGCGGTCCCGGGCACGGCGGGTGCTCGTCGTCGCCGGTCTCGCCGCGACTGTCGGAATCGTCGCGCTGGGAACGGCCGCCGCGGTCCGTGCCGCGATCTACCGGGACGACCGCACCCTCTTCACCGTGGCGGTGCGGGAGAATCCGCGGTCCGAGATCGCCCGCAACAACCTGGGGATGGCGCTCTACGCCGCCGGCCATCTCGCGGAGGCCGAGCGGGAGTACCGGGAAGCCCTCAGGTTGCAGCCGGCCGCCGTGGCACCGCTGGCCAACCTCGCCCTGCTGCGGGAGCGACGCGGCGACCTTCCTGGGGCGAAGGCGGCCTTCGAGGAGACCCTGCGGCGCCTGCCCACCCACGCCGTGGCCGCCGTCCACCTCGCCCGCCTCGCCCTGCGCGAGGGGAACCGGGCCGGGGCGGCGAAACACCTGGACGCCCTCTTCGCCGCCGGAGGGGAGAGCTACGATGCGCTGACCGAGCGGGCCGCGCTCTGGCTCCAGCAGGGGCGGCCGGACGCGGCCCGCCCCCTGCTGGAGCGCGCGCGGAGGGAGTTTCCGGACCGGCGGTAGGAATCGCCGGGCTCCACGTCCTCCGCACCAAGGTCTACGCCGTTTTGGGAGCCGTGCCGACGCGACTACGGGCCAAGCCTCCAGCGCTCCTTCCACGATCCCAAGACGAGCGTCGGGGTCGAGTGAACGTCCCGGAGTCCGTCCTCTGTCGGCATTGCGACGACCTCTTAGCCGACAGCGCCGTGTCGTATACGCGTCATGCCCGCTCAGCGGCTGAGGAGCTACAAGAATCTGATCCCATTGCAGTTAGTAGCATTCACTGCCGTCCCCGTGAGCTGCCAACCCGACACCGCCATGTCGGATAACGCTCTACTCGCCCGCACTTGGCATCGCTGAGCCGACAGCCGACGGTGTTAACCTGCTCCGTGTCAGTAGGATAGCCCGCCAGGAAGCCCGTCTGGCTAAGTTGAGAGCGAATCAGGGCGTCCAACTGCCAACCCGACGAGACCCTGTGCGTTGACGAGAATTAGGGATCAGTGTATACTACCTACGTTCCATAGAATGAACGACATACAGCTTGGCCAACAGCAGGATGACCTGGTACTGAGACTGTCGGCATGGCGCTGGGGTAGGGACGGATACAGTTCACCTTTGAGGTTGGGCGTTGCAGAGGAGTATTACTCGATGAGGAGGAGGAGAGATCGTGAGTTCTGATGGACTCGTACACCTTAGGAGGGCGCTAGAGGGGCAAGATTCTGATCTATTATTGGCCTTGCTCGACGAATATGGACAACGCTGGAAGCACAGCGCTACTCAGATCTGGTCTATTGGTGTGATCTTTATCCCACTTTCTCTCTCCGGTGTGGTAGTGCCCTTCGGAAGTCCTATACGTACTTCGGGCATAGCGTTCTTCTCCATAGTTTTAATCTGGATTTGGTATTGGATAAGTCAGAGTATCCGCTCGCGCCTCGACCAAGACTGGACCGTCTATGCAGCTATCGAGAGCATTTTGCTCAAGCTTGATCCACTGAGGTTGAATCGCGGATTAGTTGAACTTGTGCCACGCACTGGTTATTTGTTTTCCGTTCGCAAACTTCGTATTCTGATCGCGATTACTATAACCTTGGCTTGGCTTCTATTAACAATTTCAATGCTGGTGGCAGCGTAATGTCAGGGCATACGAACAGACAAGAACGTGCGTATAGCGCTCGATCCAAGAGGAAGGGGATTCGGATTCGACGCCCAACCCTAGGCCTCAAGCGGACGGATACCGCGCTTCGCGCAGTCCCGCGCGCTTAGGCCCGAAGGCGTTGGCCGCCGGGAACAATAGGAGAGACCTGATGAAATCGCGAACGAAGCTGGCACTCCTGCTCGGAGTCATCATCGCCACCGTCGCAGCAGTAGCGTCCTGGTCGGCCGACAGGCCCGTTCGCATGTCGGGTGGCGGAGGATTCCCTTTGACGGCATCTGTGACCTCGATGTGGGGCGCGGTGGATGAGCTCGTGGTGCCGGGCCAGAAACCGTTGACCTTCATAATCTACTTTCGCGGTGACGACGGCTGGCACAATAGAAAGTGGGAGTCGAAGCAGCAGTGGAACTCGAAGCCCTTCTTCATAGAGTTCTCCTGCGATCTTGTGACCTTACGTGCGGAAGTAGACCCCACCACACACATGTTGAGTGTCTTCGGTCACTCAATTGACCTTGCGAAGGTGAACGTGGTCCTCGTCGAGCATGTTGATAGGCCTGGCGAAGAGATCATAACGAGTCTCGGACGTGTGAATCTTGTGTCACCTGAGGAATCAAACCCTGCAGCGTGGGTTTTGGAGAACAATGAAGCGATCCGGTCCAGGGTTATTGGCACGGGCAAGTAGTCGAGACCGGAACGTCTAGCAATAGCGTGGTGCTCGGGGTACAATTGGAGCAGACGCTGCAGAGGAGAAGCTGCATACAAATATTGCAACGCATCGGTAGTGCGGCCAACCCCGGCGGTCGAGCGGACGGAAACCGCAAACAGCGCGGTTCCCGCGCGCTCACCGCCATCAGCGTTAGGTTGCAGAAACTCCACCATGCCCAAGTTCGCACTCGAAGTCGTCTGGTTCGATCAAGACATGCTGGAGTTGCGCTTAACCGCTTCCAGCGCTGGGTTCGCGGGGCAAGCCAATTTCTATGCCGCACTCGATGAACCGGCGGCGTTTGCAGCACAGCTTTCGGGCTTTCCTCGGTCGAGAGAGGATGTCCGGGAATACGAGTTTGGTAACACCAACCTGCAAGGCTACGGGGGCGCGAACATCCGCATTGCCTGCAAGGATGGAAGCGGTCACTTGGTCGTGCAGGCAACGATCTACATGAACGCTGCCGGTCAACCCGCTGTGGCCGAATCAGCAACTGTTCAACTCGAGACGGTCCCAGCATCAATCGACTCATTTGTCGAAGAGCTTCAGCGCATGCAGGTCAACGTAGGTCAGATCGCGGTGCTGCGCGATGCAACCTAACCCTTCCATCGAGGGGACGTCCACAATCAGGCTTCGCCTGTTTGCGGCCGCCCCTCATGTCAAACGTTCGGCGACCGGGGCGGCCCCGTCTCGCGTATCAGGAAGAAGGGGCCACTATCACCACGCCTCGAGCGCGCTGCACGTGACGCCAAACCACATTGATCGTGCATCGGTATATCATTTACCTCCAAGGAGCGCCTCCCGTGAAGCAGAACGATCTCTTGAGTGTGACCTCGATACTCTCTGTGCTTTTG
>JAJKHS010000115.1 GCA_021154885.1 Thermoanaerobaculum sp. | reverse complement strand
TAGGCGAGATGGTCCGGCTCCACCGCCAGCGCCGGCAGCGGGGAACGGATCTCGATCTCCTGGCGGTCGCGGTCCAGGCAGACGATCCGCGCCCGCGACCCAGCCAGCCGGTCGAGCAGGGCTTCTTGAGTCAGCACCACCGGGGCCGCCGTCTCTGCGAGCATGAAGGCGAGGCGCTCGGCGGGATGGGCGGGATCGAGGGAAAGGTAGGCCGCACCGGCTTTGAGGACGCCCAACTGGGCCACCAGCAGCTCCGCCGAGCGCTCCATCAGCACGGCCACGATGGGCTCCGGTCCCACACCCAGGCTCCGCAGGTAACCGGCCAGACGGCCGGCGCGCTCGCCGAGCTCGCCGTAGGTCAGCACGCGGCCGCCCGCGTCCACCACCGCCGGAGCGTCCGGCCGTTCGCGGCACCAGCGCTCCACCAGGAAGGTCACGGGCCCCTGCCAGCCCTCCTCCCCCGTGTCGTTCCACTCGGTGAGCAGTTGCTGGCGCTCGCCGGAGGAGAGGAGAGCCAGCTCCGCGACCCGCAGCTCCGGGCCGGCGACGGCCGCCGCCAGCAGCCGCTCGAAGCCCGCGATCAGCCGGTCGACGGTCGCAGCGTCAAAGAGGGCGGTAGCGTATTCGATCGCTCCCTCCAGGACACCGTCGAGCTGCACGAAGCTCACCGCGAGGTCGAGCTTCGCCGTCGTTCCCGCCACATCGACCGGCCGCAGGCGCAGGTCTTCGATCTCCAGCTTTCCGAACGGCGCCTGCAGCGCCAGCATCGCCTGGAACAGGGGGGTGTGGGCGAGGCTGCGCTCGGCGGTGAGCTCCTCGACGAGCTTCTCGAACGGCACGTCCTGGTGCAGCCAGGCTTCGAGCGCGGTCTCGCGCACCCGGCCGAGGAGCTCGCGGAACGTCGGCGCTCCGGTCAGGTCGCCGCGCAGCACCAGGGTATTGGCGAAGAACCCGATCAGCGGTTCGAGCTCGCGGTGTGTGCGGCCGGCCACGGGGGAGCCCACCGCGAGATCGTCCTGCCCGCTGGCGCGCGCCAGCAGAGCCTGGAAGCCGGCGAGGAGCACCATGAAGAGCGTCGCTCCCTCGCGCCGGCCCAAGGCCTCGGCCTGCCGGACGAGGGCGGCCGGCAGGCGCACCGTCCGGGTGGCGCCGCGGTGGCTCAGCACGGCGGGCCGGGGGCGGTCGGTGGGCAGCTCCAGGAGCGGCGGCAGCCCGGCGAGCTGTTGCCGCCAGAAGGCGATCTCCTGCTCCAGGACCTCGCCGCGCAGCCAGGAGCGTTGCCAGACCGCGAAATCTGCGTACTGCACCGGCAGCTCCGGCAAAGGCGAGGGCCGGCCCGCGGCGAAGGCCGGATAGAGCGCAGCGACCTCGCGCACCAGGCACCCCAGGGACCAGCCGTCGCTGGCGATGTGATGCAGGGTCAGCAGGACGGCTTGGTCACGCTCGGCGAGGCGCAGCAGCAGGCCGCGCAATAGTGGACCGCGGGCGGGGCCGCGGGCGAGATCGAACGGCCGGCCGGCCTCTTCACCGGCCAGGGCCAGAGTCAGTGTTTCTCTTGCATCCTCCGGCAGCCCTGACAGGTCCACGATGGTCAACCCGAAGGGCTCAGCCGGTTGGATCACCTGCATCGGCGTGCCTTGCGGCGCGGCGAAGACCGTGCGCAACGCCTCGTGGCGGCGCACGATCTCGCCGAAGCAGCGGGCCAGCACCGCGGCGTCGAGCGGCCCTTCGACGCGCAGCGCCGCCGCAACGTTGTACAGCGGGCTGCCCGGTTGGACCCGGTCGATGAACCAGAGCCGCTGCTGGGCGAACGACAGGGGCAAGCTCCCGTCCCGCGGCACCGGCAGGAGCGGCGGAGCGGGCGCGACCGTGCCGGTCCGGCGCGCCGCCTCGACCCGGGCGGCGAGGTCCGCCAGCACCGGCGCCTCGAAAAGGTCGCGCAGCGGCATCTCGACGCCAAAGGCCTGGCGCAGCCGCGACGTCACCTGCGTCGCCAACAGGGAGTGTCCGCCCAGGTCGAAGAAGTGGTCGGCCGCCCCCACCCGTTCGAGCCCGAGGAGGGCGGCCCAGATGCCGGCGAGGACCTCTTCGGCCGGTGTGCGCGGCGCCAGATGACCCTCCGCGCCGCCGGACCGCTCCGGAGCCGGCAGGGCCTTGCGGTCCACCTTGCCGTTGGGGGTGAGAGGCAAGGTTGCGAGCACGACGAAGGCGGCCGGCACCATGTAGTCCGGCAGCCGCTCGCGCAGCGACTGGCGCAGCTCCGCCACCTCCACGTCCCCCACCGCATAGGCCACCAGACGTCGGTCTCCTGCATCCTCGCGCACCACCACCACCGCCTGGCGGGCTCCGGCCAGCGCCAGCGCCGCCTCGATCTCCCCCAGCTCGATGCGGAAGCCGCGGATCTTCACCTGGTGATCCAGCCGGCCGAGGTATTCCACCTCGCCATTGGGCAGGAAACGTCCCAGGTCGCCCGACCGGTAGAGCCGCGCTCCCCCACCGGCCGGGTCCGGGACGAAGCGCTCCGCCGTCAGCTCCGGCCGGCCCAGATAGCCGCGGGCCAGCCCGGCCCCGCCCACCACCAGCTCGCCCGGCACGCCGATGGGGGCCGGCCTCAGGCGGCGGTCCACCACCGCCAGAGACAGGTCGGGGATGGGCACTCCGATCACGCTGCGGTGGTGACCTCGGGCGTCCCGGGCGTCGGCCGCGGACAGCGGCCGGCAGGTGACGTGCACCGTCGTCTCGGTGATCCCGTACATGTTGACCAGCCGCGGCCGCGCGTCGCCATGGCGCGCAAACCACGGCCCCAGACTCGCCGGATCGAGAGCCTCGCCGCCGAAGATCACCAGCCGCAGATCCGTCGCCACGGCACGCTCGGTCTCCACCTGCGCGAGCTGGGCGAAGGCAGAGGGGGTCTGGTTGAGCACCGTCACCCGCTCGCGGGTCAACAGTTCCAGGAAGAGCTCGGGCGAGCGGCTCACCTCCCAGGGCACCACTACCAGCCGGCCGCCGTAGAGCAGGGCTCCCCAGATCTCCCATACTGAGAAGTCGAAGGTGTAGGAGTGGAACAGCGTCCACACGTCCCGCTCGGCGAACCCGAACCAGGGCTGGGTGGCGTCGCACAGCCGGACGACGTTGCCGTGGGTGATCAGGACGCCCTTGGGCCTGCCCGTCGAGCCCGAGGTGTAGATCACGTAGGCGAGGCTCGAGGCGTCGCCCAGAGGCTCCAGATCGCCGGTGGACAGACCCTCCATCTTCCCGAGCTCCTCCTCCCCCACCACGATCCGGACGCCCGCGTCCTCCACGACGAAGGCCGCCCTCTCCCGCGGCGCGCCGGGGTCGAGCGGCACGTAGGCGGCCCCGGCCTTGAGCACGCCCAGGATGCCCACCACCAGGTCCACGGAACGGTCCAGGCGCAAGCCCACGCGGCTCTCGGGGCCCGCCCCCTGCCGGCGCAGCCAGCGGGCCAGCCGGTTGGACCGTCGATCGAGCTCGCCATAGGTCACCGTCACCTCGCCGCAGGTCAGAGCCGGGGCCTCGGGGGCCCGCCGCGCTCGTGCCGCGAAACGGCCGTGGAGCGTCGAGGCCGCGGGTATCTCCTCCCGGATCGCTCCCCACTCCAGAAGGAGCTGGTGCTGCTCCGCCTCGCCGAGCAGCGGCAACTCCGCGGTCGACCGCTCCGGCGCTGCCAAGGCCGCGGTCAGCAGCCTTTCGTAATGAATGACCAGTCGGTCGATCGTGGCGGCGTCGAACAGATCCGTGGCGTGCTCGACGATGCCGACGAGTCCGCCGTCATGCTCCGAGAGGTTGACGGTGAGGTCGAACTTCGCCGTCGTCCCTTCGATATCGACCGGCTGCAGGCGCAGGTTCTCGATCTCCAGGCTTTCGACGGGAGCGTTCTGGAGGACGAGCACCACCTGGAACAACGGAGCGTGGGCGAGGCTCCGCTCCGGGGCCAGCTCCTCGACCAGCCTCTCGAACGGCACGTCCTGGTGCAGCCAGGCGGCCAGGGCCGTTTCGCGCACCCGGCCGAGCAGCTCGCGGAACGTGGGTGCGCCCGTCAGGTCCCCCCGCAGGACCAGCGTGTTGACGAAGAATCCGATCAACGGTTCGAGCTCGCGGTGTGTGCGTCCGGCGACAGGTGAGCCCACCGCGAGATCGTCCTGTCCGCTGGTGCGCGCGAGAAGGGCTTGGAAGGCGGCGAGAAGCACCATGAAGAGGGTCGCTCCCTCGTGCCTCCCCAAGGCCGCGGCCTGCCGCACCAACTCGGCGGGCAGCCGCACCGGCCGCGCCGCGCCCCGGAAGCTCTGCACCCCGGGCCGCGGCCGGTCGGTGGGCATCTCCAGGAGCGGCGGCAGCCCGGCGAGCTGCCGGCGCCACCAGTCGATCTCATTCTCCAGGACCTCGCCGCGCAGCCAGGAGCGCTGCCACACCGCGAAATCCGCGTACTGCAACGGCAGGTCAGGCAGGGGCGACGGCCGGCGCGCGGCGAAGGCCGGATAGAGCGCGGCGACCTCGCGCACCAGGAGCCCCAGGGACCAGCCGTCGCTCACGATGTGGTGCATGGTGAGCGCGACGGCGTGGTCACACTCTGCCAGCCGCACCAGAACACCGCGCAGCAGCGGACCGCGGCTGAGATCGAACGGACGGGCGGCCTCTTCACGGAGCAGGGTAGGAGCCGACGCCTCGCGTGCGCTCTCCGGCAGCGCCGACAGATCGACCACGGAAAGCAGCAAGGGCTCAGCCGGCTGGATCACCTGCACCGGCGTGTCCTGCGGTGCGGCGAAGAGGGTGCGCAGCGCCTCGTGGCGACGCAGGATCTCGCCCAGGCAACGGGCCAGCACCGCGGCGTCGAGCGGCCCAGCGACGCGCAGCGCCGCCGGAACGTTGTACAGCGGGCTGCCCGGTTCGAGCTGATCGATGAACCAGAGCCGCTCCTGGGCGAACGACAGGGGCAGGGCCCCCTCGCGCGGTACCGGGACCAGAGGTGGGGTGAGCCGTTGCACGCCGGCTCGCCGCGCCGCCTCGACCCGGGCGGCGAGGTCCGCCAGCATCGGGGTCGCGAAGAGATCGCGCAGCGGCATTTCGACGCCGAAGGCCTGGCGCAGGCGCGACATCACCTGCGTCGCCAGCAGGGAATGTCCGCCCAGGTCGAAGAAGTGATCGGCCGCCCCGACCCGTTCGAGCCCGAGCACCTCGGCCCAGATGCCGGCGAGAACCTCTTCGACCGGCGTGCGCGGCGCCAGGTAGCCCTCGCCGCCGCCGGGCTGCTCCGGAGACGGCAGGGCCTTGCGGTCCACCTTGCCGTTGGAGGTGAGGGGCAACGCGTCGAGCATCACGAAGGCGGCCGGCACCATGGAGTCGGGCAACCGCTCGCGCAGCGACTGGCGCAGCGCTTCGGCGCTGACGTCACCCACGACATAGGCGACCAGCCGCCGGTCCCCTGCGTCCTCACGCACCACCACGACCGCCTGGCGGACTCCGGCCAGCGCCGCCAACGCGGCCTCGATCTCTCCCAACTCGATACGGAAGCCGCGGATCTTCACCTGGTGGTCCAGCCGGCCGAGGTACTCCATCTGGCCGTTGGGGAGGAAACGTCCCAGGTCGCCCGACCGGTAGAGCCGCACTCCACCGCCGGCCGGGTCCGGAACGAAGCGTTCCGCCGTCAGGTCCGGCCGGCCCAGATAGCCGCGGCCCAGCCCTGCTCCACCGACCACCAGCTCGCCCGGTACGCCGATGGGGACCAGCCTCAAGCTCCGGTCCATCACGGCCAGAGACAGGTCGGGGATGGGCACGCCGATGACGCTGCGGTGGTGACCTCGGGCGTCCCGGGCGTCGGACGCGGACAGCGGCCGGTAGGTGACGTGCACCGTCGTCTCGGTGATCCCGTACATGTTGACCAGCCGTGGCTGCGCGTCGCCACGGCGCTCGAACCACGGCTCCAGGCTGGCCAGGTCGAGGGCCTCGCCGCCGAAGATCACCAGTCGCAGAGCCGTCGCCCCAGGACCGCGCTGCGCCTCGGCCTGCGCGAGCTGGGCGAAGGCCGAGGGGGTCTGGTTGAGCACCGTGACCCGCTCGCGATCCAGCAGGTCCAGGAACAGCTCGGGCGAGCGGCTCACCTCCCAGGGCACGATCACCAGCCGGCCGCCGTAGAGCAGGGCGCCCCAGATCTCCCAGACCGAAAAATCGAAGGTGTAGGAGTGGAACAGCGTCCACACGTCCCCCTCATCGAATCCGAACCAGGCCTCGGTGGCGTCGAACAGCCGGGCGACGTTGCCGTGGGTGATCAGCGCGCCCTTGGGGCTGCCCGTGGAGCCCGAGGTGTAGATCACGTAGGCCAGGCTCGACCCGTCGCCCCCGTCGCCAGAAATTTCGAGATCGCCGGCGGGCAGGCTCTCCAGCAGCGCCAGCTCCTCCACCCCCACTACGATCCGGATATCCGCGTCCGCCACGACGAAGGCCAGCCGCTCGCGTGGGGAGGCAGGATCGAGCGGCACATAGGCCGCCCCAGCCTTGAGCACGCCCAGGATGCCCACCACCAGGTCCACCGAACGGTCCAGAGACAGACCGACGCGGCTCTCCGGGCCTGCGCCGTGCCGGCGCAGCCAGCGGGCCAGTTGATTGGACCGCCGATGCAACTCGCCGTAGGTCACCGTCAGGTCGCCACAGGTCAGGGCCGGGGCCTCGGGGGCCCGCCGGGCCCGTTCCGCGAACCGGCTGTGGAGCGTCGAGGCCGCGGGCATCTCCTCCCGGGTCCCTCCCCACTCCCGGAGGAGCTGGTGGCGCTCCGCCGCGCCGAGCAGCGGCAGCTCCGCCGCCCGCAGGTCCGGCCCGGCAACCGCCGCCGCCAGCAGCCGCTCGAAGCCCGCGAGCAGCCGCTCGACGGTCGTGGCGTCGAACAGATCGGTGGCGTGCTCGACGATCCCGAGAAGCCCGCCGTCGTGCTCCGAGAGATTGACCGTGAGATCGAACTTCGCCGTCGCCGCCTCCACGTTCAGCGGCCGCAGGCGCAGGTTCTCGATCTCCAGGTTTTCGATGGGAGCGTTCTGGAGGACGAGCATCCCCTGGAACAAGGGGGCATGGGCGAGGCTCCTCTCCGGGGCCAGCTCCTCGACAAGTTTTTCGAACGGCACGTCCTGGTGCAGCCAGGCGGCCAGGGCGGTCTCGCGCACCCGGCCGAGCAGCTCACGGAACGTGGGCGTGCCCGTCAGGTCCCCCCTCAGGACCAGCGTGTTGACGAAGAACCCGATCAGCGGTTCGAGCTCGCGGTGTGTGCGTCCGGCGACGGGTGAGCCCACCGCGAGATCGTCCTGTCCGCTGTAACG
>JAJKHS010000114.1 GCA_021154885.1 Thermoanaerobaculum sp. | reverse complement strand
TAGGCGAGATGGTCCGGCTCCACCGCCAGCGCCGGCAGCGGGGAACGGATCTCGATCTCCTGGCGGTCGCGGTCCAGGCAGACGATCCGCGCCCGCGACCCGGCCAGCAAAGGCAGGAGGGACTCCTGGGTCAGCACCACCGGGGCCGCCGTCTCTGCGAGCATGAAGGCGAGACGCTCGGCGGGATGGGCGGGATCGAGGGAGAGGTAGGCCGCACCGGCCTTGAGGACGCCCAGTTGGCCCACCAGCAGCTCCGCCGAGCGCTCCATCAGCACGGCCACGATGGGCTCCGGTCCCACGCCCCCTTCGCGCAGGAGACCGCGCAGGAAGCCGGCCAGCCGGCCGGAGCGCTCGCCGAGCTCGCCATAGGTCAGCGTGCGGCCCACCGCGTCCACCACGGCCGGAGCGTCCGGCCGTTCGCGGCACCAGCGCTCCACCAGCAACGTGACGGGGCCCTCCCAGCCCTCCTCCCCCGTGTCGTTCCACTCGGCGAGCACCTGCTGGCGCTCGCCGGGGGAGAGGAGAGGAAGCTCCGCGACCCGCAGCTCCGGGTCGGCGACCGCCGCCGCGAGCAGCCGCTCGAAGCCCGCGATCAGCCGGTCCACAGTCGCGGCGGCGTAGAGATCGGTGGCGTACTCGACCGTACCGCTGAGCCCGCCGTCGTGCGCCTCCAGGTTGAGCGTGAGGTCGAACTTCGCCGCCGTCGCCTCCGGGCTCACCGGCCGCAGCCGCAGGTCCTGGACCTCCAGGCTGCCGCCGGGAGCGTTCTGCAGCGCGAACATCACCTGGACCAGGGGGGAGTGGGCGAGGCTCCTCTCCGAGACCAGCTCCTCGACCAGCTTTTCGAACGGCACGTCCTGGTGGGATTGGGCGGCGAGCTCGGTCTCGCGCACCCGGCCGAGCAGCTCGCGGAAAGTGGGATCGCCCGCCAGGTCGCCGCGCAGCACCAGGTTGTTGACGAAGAACCCGATCAGCCCCTCGAGCTCCACCCGGTTGCGCCCGGCCACAGGGGTGCCCACCGCGAGGTCGTCCTGGCCGCTGTAGCGCGCCAGCAGGGTCTGGAAGGCGGCCAGGAGAACCATGAAGAGCGTCCCCCCCTCGCTCCGGCCCAGGGCCTCGGCCTGCCGGACGAGGGCGGCCGGCAGCCGCACCGGCCGCGCCGCGCCGCGGAAGCTCTGCACCGCCGGCCGCGGCCGGTCGGCGGGCAACTCCAGGAGCGGCGGCAGACCGGCGAGCTGCCGCCGCCACCAGTCGATCTCCCGCTCCAGGACCTCGCCGTGCAGCCAGGAACGCTGCCAGACCGCGAAGTCCGCGTACTGCACCGGCAGCTCCGGCAAGGGCGAGGGCTGCCCTTGAGCAAACGCAGCATAGAGCGCGGTCACCTCGCGCACCAGGAGCCCCATGGACCAGCCGTCGCTCGCCACGTGGTGCATGGTGAGCGCGACGGCATGGTCCTCAGCCGGGTCTGCCGCCGACAAGCGCATCAGCACGCCGCGCAGCTTCGGATCGCGGGCGAGATCGAACGGCCGGCCGGCCTCTTCCACGGCCAGGGCGAGAGACGCCGCTTCGCGCGCCGGCTCCGGCAGCCCCGACAGGTCCACCCGCGGCAGGACGAAGGGCGCCGGCGGTTGGATCACCTGCACCGGCGAGTCTTCTTGCAGGACGAAGACGGTGCGCACGGCCTCGTGGCGGCGCACGATCTCTCTTAAGGAACGCTCCAGCACCGCAGGTTGGAGCGGCCCTTCGACGCGCAGCACCACTGGCAGGTTGTAGAGCGGCGTGCCCGGCTCGAGCTGGTCGACGAACCAGAGCCGCTGCTGGGCGAATGACAGGGGCAGGGCCCCCTCCCGCGGTACCGGGACGAGGGGCGGCACGCCCGCCGTCTCGCCCCGGCCCCGGGGCTGCTCCACCTCCGCCGCTATCTCCGCCGCGAGGGCGGCCACGGTGGGCGCCTCGAAGAGGGTGCGCAGGGGAAGCTCCACGCCGAGCCCGGCCTGGAGGCGCGAGACGAGCTGGAGGCCGAGCAGCGAATGGCCGCCCAGCGCGAAGAAGCTGTCGTGGGCTCCCACCCGGTCGATCCCGAGCAGCTCTCCCCAGATCGCGGCGAGCCGCCGTTCGAGATCGGTGCGCGGCTCTTCATAGGGCGTGTCGATCCCGGGCCGGGCATGGCCGGCGCTCGGAGGAGCCTCGGCCGGCGCGGTCTCGGCGGCCGGCCGGGGCTTCAGGCCGAGAAGCTCGTCGAGGGCTTCGGGCGTGGGCGGGCCCGGGGGGAAGGCCACCACCCGGATACCGCGCGCCTCCAGCGCGGCAGTCCAGGCCGGGTCCGCCGCGGCGCCTTCCGGCAACATGAGGGCCACGGGAGCCGCCGCCGGCAGGCCCGCGCGGCCGGGCTCGATCCCCGGTTCGATCCAATACCGCTGCCGCTCGAATGGATACGCCGGCAAGGGCACCCGGCGGCGCCGCTCGCCGCGGTGGAAACCGGACCAGTCGATCTCCGCGCCGGAGAGCCAGAGGCGGCCCAGGCTCTGCAGCAGGAATCTCTGGTCCGGCTGCCGGTCGAGCTCGTGGCGCAACGAGGAGAGGACGGCGCGGTCCGCGGCCCCTGCGGAGACGTTCTGCTGGAGAGCCAGGCTGCCGAGCGTCTGGCCCGGACCCATCTCGAGCAGCACCCGTCCCGGCTCGCGCCACAGCTCGGCGACGCCGTCGGCGAAGCGGACGGGCGAGACGAGGTGGCGCACCCAGTAGTCCGGGTCCGTGGCCTGGTCGGGGGAGATCCAGGTCCCCGTGACGTTCGAGAGCCAGGGGATGCGCGGGGGTGCCAGGGGGATGGCGCGCAGCAGCTCCCGCAACGCGCCGGCGATGGGCTGCATCATCGAGGAATGGAAGGCCTGGTCCGCCTGCAAGCGGCGGCAGGGGAAGCCTTCCTCGGCGAGGCGCCGCTCCAGCCCGGCGACCGCCTCGGGGGGGCCGGCCACCACCGACACGGCAGGGGCGTTGACCGCGGCGAGGGAGAGCTCGGGGGTGAGCCGTGCCCACGTCTCCTCCTCCGCAAGCGGCACGGCCAGCAGGGCTCCCGGCGCGAGCTCGCCGATCAGGCGGGCACGCCGGGCCACCAGCGCCAGGGCGTCGGGGAGCTCCATCACGCCGGCCAGGCAGGCCGCCGTGTACTCCCCCAGGCTGTAACCGAGGAGGGCCGCCGGCCGCACCCCCCAGCTCATCCACAGCCGGGCCAGGCAATAGCCCACGGCGAACATCGCCGGCTGCGCGATGCGTGTCTCCCGGAGGAGCGCCCGCGCGGGCGTCTCCCGCTCTCCCCGGCCACGATCGCGGGCGCGCCCGAGCAGGGCGCGCAGGTCGAGGCCCGCGGGAGCCGCTTCCTCCGTCGTCTCCTCCGCAGCGAACAGCACCTCGCGCAGGTCGAGCCCGAGGTGCGGCAGGAGCAGCTCGGCGCAGCGGTCGATCTCCTGCCGGAACACCGGCTCCTCGTGGTAGAGGCCGCAGGCCAGGCCCGGATACTGGTCGCCGACCCCGGGCAGCAGGAAGGCCACGCTGCGGCGGCCCGCCGCTGTTTCCCGGGCGGCGGCGGTCCAGACCCGTTGCGGGTCCCGCGCCGAGAGCGCCGCCGCGGCTTCCTCGCGCGTCGCCGCCAGCACCGCGCGGCGGTGCGCGAAAGGCCGCCGGCCCACCCGCAGGGTGTAGGCGGCGTCCGCCAGGCTCAGGTCCGTGTCCTCCCCTTCCAAACGATCGGCGAGGCCGTCCGTCATCCGTTCCAGGGCGGCGGGCGTGCGCGCCGCAAGCAGCAGCACCTGCCAGGGGCGCGACGGATCGGAAGGCGCGGCGGGAGGCGCTTCCTCGAGCACCGCGTGCACGTTGGTGCCGCCGATGCCGAAGGCGCTCACCCCGGCGCGGCGGGGCTCGCCGTTCGCGTTCCAGCCGGTCAGGCGGTCGGCCACCCGGAACGGGCTCGCGGCGAAATCGATGGCGGGGTTCGGCGCCGTGAAATGCAGGCTGGGCGGGATCTGGCGGTGCTCCAGGGCGAGCACCGTCTTGATCAGGCCGGTGACGCCGGCCGCCGCGTCCAGGTGGCCGACGTTGGTCTTGACCGAGCCGAGAAGACAGAAACCGGTGCGGCCGGTCCCCCGCCGGAAGGCCTGGGTGAGGGCGGCGACCTCGATGGGGTCGCCCAAGGGCGTCGCGCTGCCGTGCGCCTCGACGTAGGCGATGCTCTCCGGCGAGACCCCGGCGTCGGCGAGCGCCGCGGCGATGACCGCCGCCTGCCCGGCGACGCTCGGTGCGGTGTAGCCCGCCTTGCCGGAGCCGCCGTCGTTGTTGGCCGCCGAGCCGAGAAGGACGGCATGGATGGTGTCGCCGTGCGCCAGCGCGTCTTCGAGCCGCTTGAGCACGACGATGCCGGCGCCGCTCCCCCCCACCGTGCCGCGCGCTTCGGCGTCGAAGGCGCGGCAGCAGCCGTCGGGAGAGGCGATGCCCCCCTCTTCGTAGAGATAGCCGGCGCGCTGCGGCAAGGCGATGGACACGCCGCCGGCCAGCGCCATGTCGCAGGCGCCGAGACGGAGGTTCTGGCAGGCCAGGTGGACCGCTACAGCCGAGCTGGAGCAGGCCGTCTGGACGGTCATGCTGGGGCCCGCGAGGTCCAGTTTGTAAGAGACGCGGGTGGCCAGGAAGTCCTTGTCGTTGCCCAGCAGGAGTTGGAGCCCACTCGCCGCCGCCTCGGGGTCGCCGGTGAGGATCTGGTGCAGGTAGTGGCTGAACCCCAGGCTGGCGAACACGCCGACCGGCCCCGGCACGCGCAGGGAGTCGTAGCCGGCGTCCTCCAGCGCCTCCCAGGCACATTCGAGGAACACGCGTTGCTGGGGATCCAGGAGCTCGGCCTCGCGCGGGCTGTAGCCGAAGAATCCGGCATCGAACAGCTCCACGCCGTCGAGCACCCCGGCGGCCGGCACGTAGCGGGGATCGCGCCGCAGCTCGGGAGCGACGCCGGCGGCGGCGAGCTCCTCGTCGCTGAAGCGGGCGATCGAGGAGACGCCGGCGCGCAGGTTGGCCCACAGAGGCCCGACGCCGGGCGCGCCGGGAAAACGGCCGGCGAGGCCGACGATGGCGATGGCACCACCGCCGGGGCCGCCGGGCGCCCGCGCTCCGGCGGCGCGGAGCGGGGCGGGCTCTGCCACCACCCAATCGACCGCCAGGCCGGGCTCCAGGTGGCGCGCCAGGGCGCGGACCGTGGTGTGGGTCAAGAGGTCCAGCAGGGTGACCTCCCGTCCCAGCCGGTCGCGCAGCCGCGCCTGCACCTGGGGGAGCAACAGCGAGTGGCCGCCCAGGTCGAAGAAGTTCTCCTCGACGCCGACCCGCGGCACGCCCAGGACCTCGCACCAGATGCCGGCCACGGCGTCCTCGAGCGCGCTGCGCCCCTCCTCGGGCGGCAGGTCGCGAGAGACCGGGACGGGCGCCGGCAGGGCCTTGCGATCCACCTTGCCGTTGGGCGTCAACGGCAACGCCGCGAGCTGCACGAACGCCGAGGGCACCATGGCGCCAGGGAGCCGCTCGCGCAGTTGTTCTCGCAAAAGCGGACGCAGCTCGTCGATAGCGTCTCCCACCACGTAGGCGACCAGTTGCCGGTTTCCTGCATCCTTGCGCGCCACCACCACCGCCTCGCGGACTCCGGGCAGCTCCAGCAGCGCCGCCTCGATCTCGCCGGGCTCGATGCGCTGGCCGCGGATCTTGACCTGGTGGTCCACCCGGCCGAGGAACTCGATCTCGCCGTCGCGGCGCCAGCGGCAGAGGTCTCCCGTACGGTAGAGCCGCTCGCCCGACCCCCAGGGGTCGGGCAGGAACCGTTCCGCCGTGCGGCCCGGGTCCCCCAGGTAACCACGGGCCAGAGCGGGCCCGCCCACCCACAGCTCCCCCGCCACCCCCGGCGGCACCGGTTGCAGAGACCGGTCCAGCAGATGGACCCGCAGGCCGTCGATGGGCCGGCCGAGGGTGGGAGACGCCCCGGCCTCCCCGCGCCGCCGCAGGGGCACCGGGCCGGCGCTGGTCACCACCGTCGCCTCCGCCGGGCCGTAGTGGTTGATCAGGGTGAAGCCGCACCCCGGCTCCGGCTGGACGAGCAGGCGGTCGCCTCCCACCAGCAGCCGGCGCAAAGTCGGAATCCGCGGTCCTCCGCCGGCAAGGAGCGCCTCGGTGAGGGGGGTGGGGAGGAAGGAGACGGTGACTCCACGTTCGGCCATCCAGGCGGCCAGCCGCTCCGGGTCCAACCGCGCCTCCTCCGCAGGCAGATGGAGGGTCGCCCCGGAGGCCAGGCAGGCCCAGATCTCCCATACCGAAGCGTCGAAACCGAGGCTCGCCACCTGGGTGCGGTGGTCCCCCGGACCCGTGCCGTGCGCCCGCAGGTCCCAGCGCACCAGGTTGAGCAGCCCGCGGTGCGCGATCTGCACCCCCTTGGGCCGTCCCGTCGAGCCGGAGGTGTAGAGCACGTAGGCGAGATGGTCCGGCTCCACCGCCAGCGCCGGCAGCGG
>JAJKHS010000113.1 GCA_021154885.1 Thermoanaerobaculum sp. | reverse complement strand
GCCCCTTCGGGGCTTGAGGATTTTGTTGGCTACGTTGACCCGGGGCTGGCAAAAAGCGCCAGCCCCGGGCTACATGCCTTTGCCCCTTCGGGGCGAGACGTTCCGACGGCGATCGTTGTGCTGAGCTGGCGATCAGTCGCAATCCCACCGTACTGCTCAGGGCAATTCCGAGGTTATCCTCGACCTCATCGAATTCTTCGCGGTTCACGCGTCGCAATCCCACCGTACTGCTCAGGGCAATTCCGAGTGTCACGTGAACTGTTGCAATGGCGGGCAGTGTGTGCGTCGCAATCCCACCGTACTGCTCAGGGCAATTCCGAGGAGATGTCGGCCTTGTTTCAGGTCCCATACATTCACCGCGTCGCAATCCCACCGTACTGCTCAGGGCAATTCCGAGGTCGACACCGTCGCCGAGATGGTGCATCAAGTGAAGCTCATGCGTCGCAATCCCACCGTACTGCTCAGGGCAATTCCGAGCTGGGATGCTGTCCCGGACGGACCAGGAAATCGACGACGTCGTCGCAATCCCACCGTACTGCTCAGGGCGATTCCGAGCAACCGCTCTCCACGAAAGGAGAAGTCATGCGTAACAAGAAGTCGCAATCCCACCGTACTGCTCAGGGCGATTCCGAGGTACCCCTTTCCAAGGTCTTGAATCTAAGGGGGTTAAGGTGCCTGTTTTTCCAACCTCCTCGGAACGACGACGTTTTTCCTCTCCGACGCTGCGTCCCAGCCTGTCTCAAACATAGGTAACTCTTTGGAGAATTTCGGGTTAGCGTCCGAGTTCCAACCGGTGTGCCAAAATGGCGAATCGGCGCTGGCATGATTCTTGTCAGGCGAGGCGCTTCAGTTGTCAAGGAACGATCCTGCCGTAACGTTCATCCTAAGAGACTTGGACCGGCAAGGCAAGCGGGGTGGCCGGTCACCGGGCTTCAGTCAGGGCGGTCCCTCGGAACCGGGTTCTTCGACTTTCAGCCGGCCCTGGCCGAAGGTGGCGCCTTTGCCGAGGTGGAGGATTTCGGCGGTGCGCAGGAGGGGAGCGAAGGGGGCGAGGTCGCCTTCGAGGTGGAGGAGGCCGGTGAAGCCGCCGAAGGTCATCTTGGTGCCTTGGCGGTTGCTGTAGCGGTCCCAGTCGCGCCAGACGAGGTCGGAGGCGGTGACGCGGATGGCGGAGGCGCGGTCGAGGAGGGGGCGGAAGGTCCAGTCGATCGCGGCGCCGGGGACGTGGAAGTGGGCGAGCTCCAGGGTGCGGCGGAGCATGGCGAAGGCTAGGCCGCGGAAGGAGACGCTCGTCTGGAGATGGTTCTGGACTTTGAGGCGGGTGGGAGTGAGGAAGCGCAGGGTTGCTCGCGGGGCGCTGAGACCGTCGCGCAAGGGCAGGGAGGGGGGCAGGGTGGCGGGGCCGAGGGGGCGGCCGTCCAGGAAGAGGGCGCACCAGGTGCCGTCCGGCAGCAGGGCCTCGACACGGTCGAGGGCGAAGGGGACGCGGGCGCTGCCCAGGCCGGCGGCGGCCATGCGCTCGACGGCGAGCTGGGCATAGGCCTGGAGGTCGACGGCCTGGCCGAAGAGGAGAAGGTCGAATTCCAGGGGATCGCCCGGCGCGTACTGCCGCTCTTCGCCTGCGGGCTCGAAGACGTAGGGGCGCGGCGCCGTTTGCAGCCCGCCCAGCAGGGGCGGCGGGGTGCCCTCGACGAAGGTCTCGAAGATCCGGGTGTAGACGCAGGCCTGGCGCAGCCGGCAGCTTTCGCACGGCTGCTGGGGACCCATGGTGCAGACGGTGCGGCGCAGGGCGTGGCCGAAGGCGCCGCGCAGCATGGAGCCTTTGAAGGGCGGAAGGAAGGCCGGGGCCGTGGCGCGCAGGGTGTGGCGCAGGCGCAGGTAGGGAATGGATGGGAGGGGGTAGGGGGCGTCGGGTGGGGTGAGGGATGGCACGCAGGGGTAGTGTAGCGTGGGGCGGTTTTTGGTTAGTTTGGGTCGGCAAGAAAAAGAAGCGGAGTAAGTGGCCGGCGGGACGCCGGCGGTCCCAGGGGGGCCCATGGGGGGAAAGGTTGTGGGAAAACTGAAGTTGGCGTTCTACTCGACGGCGAGGATCTCGGGCACGAGCCGGCCTTCGGCGAGGGTGAGGATGGCGAGGGTGAGAGGGTAGGAGAAGCGCCGTGCCCCGCAGGCTCCGGGATTGAGGAGGAGACAGGGGCCTTGCCACGCCAGCTCCGGCCGGTGGCTGTGGCCGAAGACCAGGAGGCGCAGGCCTTTCACCCAGGAGGGATCGGCGTCCTCCCGGCGGTGAATCATGCGGAAGGGGAGGCCGTCGAGCTCGCCGGCGAGCGAGAGCGGCAGCTCTTCGGCGTCCGGTCCGGAGTCGGTGTTGCCGCGAACGGCGGAAACCGGCGCGATCTCCCGCAGCTTGGCCAGCAGCTCGGCGCCCCCGACGTCCCCGGCGTGGAGAATCCGGTCGCAGCCGTGAAGGAGCGTGAGGACCCGTGGCCGCAGGAGCCCGTGGGTATCGGCGATCACTCCGACGCGCATGGAGGGGATGGTATCGCAGGCCATGGATGCTAACTTTGGCCTCGCCTAGGGTAGGGGCGGGTCTGGACGGCAGGTTGGGGGCTCGACCCGCCCTGGTGGAGACATCTCGACGTTGCAGGGCGGGTCGCGCCCCCTCCCACCCCTCCAGACCCGCCCCTACCCTAAGCAAAATTAGCGCGTAGGGTATCGCAGGCTCTCCCAGGGGCTCCCCTGGCGCGGGAGCTGCATAGTCCGTGACGGGTTTTGAGCCGGTAAGGGTAAGATCGGAAAATTGGCATTGCGACCAGGCGCCCGCGGCCCGGGTCTGCCGCTTCCTTTTAAGATCCCCTCAAGGAGAGAGAATGCGATACCAACTCCGCGTCACCTCGCTGGGCCTGCTGGCCGCGCTCCTCGGAGCCTCGCTGGCTGGCGCGTCCGGCTTCGGGTTTTTCCAGCATGGCGCCCGCGCCATGGGCCAGGTGGGAGCGTTCACCGCCCGGGCTCCGGAGCCGTCGGCGATTTTCTACAATCCCGCCGCCATCACCGGGCTGGACGGCTTTCAGCTCCAGGCCGGGCTCGACTTCAGCAACGCCGACGACCAGTACACGAGCGCCACAGGGAGCTTCTCGGCGCATCACGTCATCCAGTTCCCGCCCCATCTCTATGCCACCTGGAAGCCGAAGGGAAACCCGTTCGCCTTCGGCATCGGCATCGACTCGCCCATCTATTACACGCAGGACTGGCAGGAGGCCCGGTTCCCCGCCCGCTTTCTCACCCGGCGCGTGGAGATGCGGCTCTTCGAGGTCCACCCGGTGCTGGCCTACGACCTGGGCGCGGGGTGGAGCCTCGGCGGCGGCCTGCGCTATCTGCGCGGCAATTTCGACCAGGAGCGCAATGGCATTTTCCAGATCGCGCCCGCGACGTCGACGACCACCTTCCCGGTGGAGGTGGAGAGGAACGCCGGCGCCAATGTCGACGCCTACGCCTGGGACGTCTCGGTCCACTATGGCGCGCCGCACTGGGGCTGGGGGGCCGTGTACCGCAGCGAGGCGAAGCTCAAGGGGAACGGCAGCGTTGGCTACAGGCCGCGGGACGTGCCCGCCGTGCCCGGCATCGACGCCGCCCTGAATGCCCGCTTTTTCCCGGGCAGCATCAGCGAGTCGTTCAAGATCCCCCAGGAGCTGCGGGGAGGCATCTGGTACGCCCCCTATCCCGAGCTGCGGTTCGAGCTCGACGCCTCGTACCAGACGTGGTCGAGCCTCGATACCACGGACATCGCCTTCAGCAGCAACGCCTTCGGCGACGGCCCCACGGTGCATACGATCCGCGATTGGAAGGACACCACGGCGCTGCGCCTTGGGGTCGAGGGGGACGTCACGGACAACCTGTCGCTTTTCGGCGGCATCGCCTCCGAGCCCTCGCCCGTGCCGGGCGCCACGCTGGAGCCCGGCTTCCCGCGCGGCGACGCCACGGTCTACGCCGGCGGCTTCACCTACAATTTTCCCCAGATCTCGTTCGACATGGCCTACTCCTACTTCGCCTACGGCAACCGCGGCGCCGCCAACCAGGAGCTCCTCAGCCCCGGCCGCACGGGCACGTACAACGCCCATGAGCAGCGGTGGGGTGCGTCGGTGAGGTGGCGGTTCTAGGGGCCTCACCCCTGTCCCCTCTCCCACCGCACTCCCCCCGACCGGGAGAGGGGAACGTGGATGAAGGGTTCTTGCTTTTCTCCCTCTTCTCCCGGTTGGGGGGAGGGCGAGGGGGTAGAAGAGGGCCGGGGTGATGAGGGGTCTTACGCCGGGCTGAGCGCCGGCCGCTCCGCCGCGGTCTTCTGGAACATGCCCGGCGTGTAGGCCGTGATCTTGCCGGTGAAGGCCGAGGCCGCCACGGTCAGGGGTGAGGCGAGCCAGAGCTTGCCGGGGCCGGAGCGCCCCTTGTAGTTGCGGTTGATGGCGCTGACGGTGACCTCGTCGGCGCTCTCCGAGACGCCCGGGCCGCAGCCGATGCAGGCGCCGCAGCCGGGGTGGATGAGCTGCACGCCCGCCCGCACGAAGGTGTCGGCGAGGCCGTTCTCCCACACGAACCGTTCCACCGCCTGGGAGCCGCACTGGATCATGAAGCGCACGCCCGGCGCCACCTTGAGACCAGCGTCCACGGCCTCCTTGACCACCTGGTGATAGAAGATCAGGTCGTCGATCTTCCCCGCCGTGCAGCTCCCGCCGTAGGCGATGTCGATGCGCACGTCGCCGATCTCGTCGATCCAGGCGCCGTTCGTCGGGTCCGAGGGGATGCCGTGGTCCGGATCGCCCGGGTGGGCCACCATGGGGCGCAGGGAGGAGAGGTCGATTGTATGGACGCCGCCCGCGTACTCGGCGCCCTCGTCCGGGGCCACGGCCCGCGCCTTCAGCCGCTCGACGTCGACCCCCGGCCGCCACTCGGCGAGCCAGCGCCAGGTCTCGTCGTCGGCGATGACGATGGCCGTCTTCGCCGCGCACTCGGTGGCCATGTTGGTGAGGGTGGCGCGCTCGTCCATGGAGAGGGTGGTCACGCCGGGGCCCGCGAATTCCATCACCCGGTCGAGGGTGGCCTGGGTCCGGGCGTGGTTCAGGAGGATGTAGAGCATCAGATCCTTGGCCGTCACCCCCGGCTGGAGCTTGCCGGTGAGCTCGAAGCGGATGGACTCGGGCACTTCGACCTGGGTGAAGCCCTGGATGATGAGGTCGGCGTATTCGGTGGCGCCGACGCCCCAGGCGAGGGCGTTGTTGACACCGCCCATGCAGGTGTGGCTGTCGGTCGCCTGGATGAAGTCGCCGGGCTCGATGAGCTCCTCGCGGGCCACCTCGTGACAGATGCCGGGGGAGACGCCGTCCTTGGCCGAGAAGTTCCGCACTCCGGTATGGATCTGGAACTCGCGCTGGAGCTGGCGCAGGGTCTCGATCTTGTCGAGGAAGACCCGCATCTTCGGCACCTCGTCGGCGTAGATGAGGTGGTCCTCGAAGACGGCGAACTTCGCCGGGTTCTTGAGCCGGTAGTCCGGCCCGTGCTCCTGCTCCAGGAAGTAGTGGACCTGGGCCGTGGTGAATTCGTGGGAGTAGCCGCCGTCCACTCCTACCACCACGGCGTCGCCGGGCTTGACGTAGTGCGGCCCCTCGCCGGTCATGTGGCGGGCCAGGATCTTCTCCGCCATGGTCATGGGACGCGGCCCGGTGTGCGGCTTCGGCAGCTCGATCTCGCCGGCGGCCAGGGCCTTGGAGAAGGGGAAGAGACCGCCCTGGCGGATGACAATCCGGGTGATGGGGTCCCACCCGTCGCAGAACTGCTCGAGGGGGATCCCCTCGCCGGCCTGCAGCCGGCGGATCACCTCGTGATCGCCCATCAGCACGCCCTGGGAGATGTTGTTGCGGGCGTGGATGGGAGCGAAGGAGGCGGCGATGGCGATGCGGATGCCCGACCACTTCTCCGCCTGCACGGCGGTCTCGCGGGAGCTGCCCACCCCCTTGCGATAGCCGGAGACGATGGCCTCGAAGTTGCCGTGGATCAGGGCGTCGCGTTCGAAGAGGCGCTTGCCGTCGACGATCAGGCCGGCGTAGGCGTCGCGGGCGATGTCCTCCGGCCGGTGGCTGAAGCAGACCCAGGCCGGGGTCATGGCGTCGGTGTT
>JAJKHS010000112.1 GCA_021154885.1 Thermoanaerobaculum sp. | reverse complement strand
TCGCCCTCGCCGATCACCACCCGGCCGTCCATGTCGATGGAATCCATCTCCCGCCGCATGGCCTCGACGGCCACCTGGTCGGAGTAGCGGCGGTCGCCGAAACCCATCGTCTTGGCGCAGGCGATCGCCGCCTGCTCGGTGACGCGGATGAACGACTGCTCGAGGAGGTGGTCCATCGCCATCAGCGGGCGCTCCCCACGGTGGCCGGTGCGGGCTTCTCTTCTTCCTGCTGCGCGGCGTGGCGCTCCGGGGCGTTGAACGCCGGGATGCCGGTGATCGCCTCCCCGATGATCAGGGCGTGGATGTCGTGGGTTCCCTCGTAGGTGAAGACCGACTCGATGTTGAGCATGTGCCGGATGACCGGATAATCGTCGACGATGCCGTTGGCCCCCAGGATCTCGCGGGCCAGCTTCGCGCTCTCGCGGGCCACCCAGACGTTGTTGCGCTTGCCCATGGAGA
Source organism: Thermoanaerobaculum sp. (assembly GCA_021154885.1). Classification (GTDB taxonomy): domain Bacteria; phylum Acidobacteriota; class Thermoanaerobaculia; order Multivoradales; family UBA5704; genus DATARR01. Next base: position 24,740 of record JAJKHS010000112.1, on the reverse strand, counting down.
TGTGCCAGTGCTTGAGCCGGCCGGCGTCCTTCAGGCGGCCGAGCTGGAGGCAGAGGAGCTGTCCCTTGCTGATCTCCATGGCCATCCACACCAGCTTCTCCTGCACCATCTGGTGGCAGGCGATGGGCTGGCCGTTGAACTGGATGCGCTGCTTGGCGTACTCGACAGCCGTGTAGTAGCACTCCATGGCGCTGCCGACGCCGCCCCAGGCGATGCCGTAGCGCGCCTGGTTGAGGCACATGAGGGCGTTCCTGAGGCCGGTCGTGCCGGGGAGGATGGCGTCGCCCGGGATGCGGCAGTCGTGGAAGCCGAGCTCGGAGGTGATGGAGGCGCGCAGGGAGAACTTGCCGTGCTGGTCCGAGGAGGTGAAGCCGGGGGTGCCCTTCTCGACCAGGAAGCCGCGCACGCCGTCGTCGGTCCTGGCCCAGACCACGGCGACGTCGGCCAGGGTGCCGTTGGTGATCCACTGCTTGGAGCCGTTGAGCACCCAGTCGTTGCCCACCTTCCTGGCGTAGGTGCGCATGCCGCCGGGATTGGAACCGAAGTCGGGCTCGGTCAGGCCGAAGCAGCCGATGGCCTCGCCGGTGGCGAGGCGGGGGATCCAGCGGTCCTTCTGCTCCTGCGAGCCGAAGGTGTGGATGGGGTACATCACCAGCGAGCTCTGCACCGAGACGAAGCTGCGCAGTCCCGAGTCTCCCCGCTCCAGCTCCTGCATGATCAGGCCATAGGCGACGCCGCCCAGACCGGGGAGGCCATATTCGGAAAGGCTGGCGCCGAACAGGTTGAGGGCGCCCAGGTCGGGCACCAGCTCGAGGGGGGTGCGCCCTTCGCGGTGGCACTCCTCGATGATCGGCTTGACCTTGTCGTCGACGAAGGCGCGAACCGTGTCGCGCACCAAACGCTCCTCCTCGCTGAGGAGCGAGTCCAGCTCCAGCAGATCAACGCCTGGGAAGCGGCTCAAGGGGATGTCCTCCTTCGAAACTTTGCAGACGGATATCAGGGCGGCCGGGACGAACCGCGGCGGAAAGGATAGCACGGCGGGCGGAGCCATTCTCAGGATATCATCCCCGGCCTATGGCGTTCCCGGGAGGCAGCGCGTACGCGATGACGAGGGACGTGGCTGAGGGTTACCTGCTGGTCACCGAGCGGACTTTCAAGAACCTGACCCGCGGCGATCTCGATCAGCTCGTCTTCGAGATCGACCGCCATTTGCGCGAGCTGCGGGGGGATCAGCCCGCTCTCGACGACCTCGCGGCCATCCAGCTCCGCCAGCGGCGGATGCAACGGCTCAACAGCGCCCTCCTGATGCTGCGCAGCTACCGGCAGAGGCAGAAGGTCTGATGTCGCCCCTGACCCTCGTCATCGCCGCTGCCCTGGGGCTCGCCGCCGCCTTCGCCCTCGACGTGCTGTGCGCCGCGCGGGGCCTGCTGCCGCCCGGCTTCCGCGAGCCATGGCGCCGGGTGCTGGCCGGCCTGATCGTCGCCGCTTTCCTCGCCGTGGGGGTCTTCCTCCCCCTGGCGGCCGCCGTGGCCGGCGTGAAGATCGAGCCGCCGAACCTGTCGAAGATCGACACCTTCCAGCTCTTCGAGCTCCACCTGATGATGGTGGTCGTGATGACGGTCTGGTTCCTGCTGGGCTTCGCCGGCCGCCCGAGATTGGCGCAGGTGCCGCGGGTGCCGCTGCCGGCGGCACCGCCGGCGCCTCCGGACGGCCTGCCCTCCGGCATGTCGGCGCCAGAGGGGGCCGGGCTCATCCCGGTCCATGAGGAGTCGCTGGGTACGAGCCCCGCGCCGCCCTTGGCAGAGACGAGCCCCCCGACACCCATCCCGGCGGTTCTGCCGCCGCCGCCCCCCTCTGAAATCCCCCTGGGGCGGCAGTTCCTGGCCCAGTTCGGGTTCCTGGCTCCCGACGTGCCGCGGGAGATCGGCCTCGGGCTGTCGCTGGGGCTCGCGGCCTGGCTGGCGGTGCTCGCGGCGATCATCGCCATTGCCGGCGTGCTCCTGGCCCTGGGCTTCAAGGACGCCGTGCCCCATACGCCGCCGGCCCTGGTGGGCCTGATCGCCGCTCTCCCCTTCGGGGTGCGGTTCGCCGTCAGCCTGTCGGCCGGCGTGGTGGAGGAGAGCTTCTTCCGCGGTTTCCTGCAACCGCGCGTCGGCATCGTCCTCTCGACCGCGTTCTTCGTCCTCGCCCACCTCTCCTACGGCCAGCCGTTCATGCTGGTGGGCATCGCCCTGCTGTCGCTCATCTATGCCTTCCTGGTCCGCTGGCGGCAGAGCGTCTGGGCCGCCATCGCCGCCCACGCCCTGTTCGACGGCATCCAGCTCCTGGTGGTGGTGCCGGCGGTCCTCAAGCTGATCGAGGGGACGGCGGGCAAGGCGGCGGCTTTCCTGGGGCTCTGCGGATGAGGCTCGAAGGGTCGGAGCGGGAACGGTCTCGCGATCGGGACGATCTGCTAGACTCCGGGCCGAGGATCGCGCCGATGCCTGGGGACTACCGCTTCCATCTCGCCGTCGGGAGTCGTTTCGAGAACATCGAGCTGGTCCAGGTGGTGCTGCGCGACTGCCTGCAGCGGATCGGCATGGACGAGGACGCCCAGCACTGGGTGGACGTGGCGGTGCGAGAGGCCCTGGCCAACGCGATCAAGCACGGCAACCTGCAGGATCCGGCCAAACAGGTGCACGTCGACCTGGCGGTGGAGGGGAGCGACCTGGTGATCCGGGTCGAGGACGAGGGCGTGGGGTTCGACCCCTCGCTGCTCGGCGATCCGCTGGCCCCGGAGAACCTGCTCCGCCCGAACGGCCGCGGCATCTTCTACATGCGAAGCTTCATGGACGACATCACCTACGGCTCCGGCCCCGGCGGCGGCACCATGGTGACGCTGCGCAAGCGCCTCACCGGACCGCAGACGGACCCCGGCGATACCAGCGATTAGCGATTAGAGGAGGGAACTGAAGAATGGACGTGAGCAAGCGGCAGGTCGGCGACGTGACCATCCTGGACCTCAAGGGCAAGATCACCATCGGCTCGGGAGACGTGCAGTTGCGCAATGCGGTGCAGGAGGTGATGAACAGCGGGGCCACCAAGGTCCTGATCAACATGGCCGGCGTCTCCACCATCGACTCCTCGGGCATCGGCGAGCTGGTGAGCGCCTACACCACGGCCACCAACCGGGGGGCCAGGCTGAAGCTGGTCAACCTGCCGGCCAAGGTGACGGACATCCTCACCATCACCCAGCTCATCACCGTGTTCGACGTCTACGACAGTGAGGACGCCGGTATCAAGTCCTTTGGCTGAAGCGGCTCCGGCGGCTCTCGGCGGGCGGCTGGCCGAATGGGCCGCGCGGGTCCACCGTCATCTGCCGGAGCTCCTGCCGCCTCCCACCGCGCGGCCTGAGCCTGTCCATCAGGCCATGCACTACGCCCTGACGGGCGCGGGCAAGCGGGTGCGCCCCGTGCTCACCCTGGCGGTGGCCGAGCTTTTCGGCGTGCGCTCCGAGCCCGTGCTCGACCTCGCCTGCGCCGTCGAGATGGTCCATGCCTGCTCGCTGGTGCTGGACGACCTCCCCGCCATGGACGACGCCGCCCTGCGCCGCGGCCGGCCCACGGTCCACCGGGCCTTCGGCGAGAGCGTCGCCCTGCTCGCCGCCCTGGGGCTGCTCAACCGCGCCTACGCCCTGGTGGCCGAGGCCGCCCACCGCCTGTCGCTGCGCCGCTACACCGCCGAGGACGTGGTCCACCACCTGGCGGCGGCCATCGGCAGCGACGGCCTGATCGGCGGCCAGGCCCTCGACTTGCTGGCCAGGCCGGAGGAGATGGACCTCGACGTCCTGGAGTACATTCACAGCCATAAGACGGGGGCCCTGTTCATGGCCGCGGGTGAGCTGGGGGCCATGGCCGCGGACGCGAGGCGCCGCGACCTGGAGGTGATCGCACGCTACGCCAAGAACCTGGGGCTGGCCTTTCAGATCGCGGACGACCTGCTCGACGTCCTGGGCACTCCCGAGGTGACGGGCAAGGACACGGGCAAGGACGAGTCCAAGGTCACCTTCGTCCGTCTCCTCGGCGTGCCGGGAGCCCAGGCCCTGGCGGGCGAGCTGCTGGGCTTCGCCGTGGACTCCCTGGCGCCCCTCGGCCGCAAGGCGGACCCGCTGCGCGAGCTGGCGATGTTCGTGCAGCACCGGTCGCGGTGACCATGCAAAGCCAGGGACAACAGGGACATCAAGGACTGCAGGGACACGAAGGATACCGCCGAGACGATTTCTTCGTCCCTGAAGTCCCTGGCGTCCCTGCTGTCCCTGGGGCGGTGATCGCGCCGGAATCCCGGAACCAAATCCCCCCTCCGCCCCTCTAATCCAGACGGGGAGCGCTCCCGACCAGCCATACAGGACGAGGTTCGAGATCCTCGGCCTGGATTTCGCGCCCTTGGGGCGGGAAGGGAGCATTCTCGTGAACGGTTCCACCGCATTGTTCGGCATCGGCGGTCTTGCCGGGAAGATCAGTGCCACGGGCTTCGTGGTGATCGTCCTCCTGGTCCTCCTCTCCATCTGGTCCCTCGGCGTCTCCCTGGAGCGGCTGGTCGTGCTGTCGCGGGCGCGCCGGCAGTCGGTCGCCTTCGCCCGGGCGGTCTCCCCCCACCTCGCCGAGGGCGGCGTGCCGCAGACGGCGATCGAGGCCGCCCGCCGGTTTCCCCACAGCCACGTCGCCCGGGTGGTGGCCGCCGGTCTCTCGACCTTCCAGCAGAAGAGCGCCCGGGGACTGACCACGGCCGAAGTGATCGAGGCCACGGAGAGGGCCCTGGCGCGCGCCGCCATGCAGACGACGGCCGAGCTCAACCGCGGCGTGGGGAGCTTGGCGACGATCGCCACCACGGCTCCCTTCATTGGCCTCTTCGGCACGGTGGTCGGTATTGTCCACGCCTTCAAGGAGATCGCGGCCGCGAACGGGCAGGGCGGCTTCGCCACCGTCTCCCAGGGGATCGCCGAAGCGCTGCTGACCACGGCGCTGGGCCTGGTGGTGGCCGTGCCCGCGGCGTGGATGTTCAACTTCATCAGTCAACGCGTCCAGAACCTGGGGGTGGAGATGGAGAGCTCGTCGTCGGAGCTGCTGGATTACTTTTTGGAGCGGGAGCGGGGATAGGGGGCCCAAGCTCCAGGAAAGCAAGGACATAAGGGACGGCAAGGACGGCAAGGACATGAAGAATACCGCAGAGACTGGGTCTTCTTTGTCCTTGATGTCCTTGCTTCGGCTTTTCTGCCGCTCAGGCTCCTCGGCAGGCCGCGCCTTCCGGGCGCTCGTGGCGGTGAGGGCGGGGTTACACTAGCGACGTCATGACGTCCGGCCACGATCTCGACGGAGTCCGCTCCGAGCTGCGGCGGCTGGGATATCTCGATCGCGGTTTTGAGCGTTTCCTGCTGCAGGATGCGCTCAAGCCGCGGCAGCCGGCGCGGGCGCTGCTGGGGCTCATTGCCAAGGTGGGGCTGCTCGCGGGGCTGGCGCTGGCGGCGGCCCTGTCCCTGGCGCTGGCGGTGGCCAACGGCAGCCTGACGGCGAGCCCGCTGGACCTGGTCGCCCTCTTCGTCCATCTCTTCCCGCCCCTGGCGCTCGCCACCGGCCTGGCCTTCCTCGCCCTCTGCGGGGTGATCCTGGTGGTCATCCGCTTCGCCCACGTGCGGCGCATCGAGACCCTGTCCCTGGTCGTGGCCCTGGCCGCCGGCGCGGGGGTGCTGGCCCTGGCGCTGCGGCTCGGGCGCGAGGTGCTCTCCGAAGGGCGGCTGGAGCAGGTGGCGGTGCTCGTCCTGGCGACGCCGCCCGTTGTCTATCTGCTCATCAAGCTGGTTTACCAGGGGCTGCTCTCCCTGGCCATCCGCTTCACCGAGGAGGCGCCGCTGGGACGGCTCTTCTCCCGCCGCTGGCTGGGGCTCGTCATCGTGCTGGCCATCGCCCTGCTCACGCTGCCGGCGGTGGTCCTCGCCCGGCGGGTGCCGGCGGCGGCGCCCGCGACCCTGCCCACAGGGCCCGGCGAGCGGGTCGTGCTGGTAGGGATCGACGGCGTGCTGCCCGAGGAGATCGACTATCTGCTGACCCTGGGCGAGCTGCCGGAGATGAGCCGCCTCGCGCGCGGCGGCCGGGTCTTCAGCTATCGCCGGAGACGTGAGCCCCCGGCGTCGTTCTGGACCGCGGTGGCGACCGGCGTCCCAGGGCCGGACCACGGCGTCACCTCGCTCGACAGCTTCCTACCCTGGGGATGCCGGACGCCGCTGGCGAAGAACGGTCCGCTGCGCGCCTGGTGGAGCCGCGTCGAGGTGCCGCTGGGCCTCGCCGAATACCGGCCCGTCCTGGCCAACCGGCGGCGGGCGTTCGCCGTCTGGGAGCTGGCCTCGCGCGGCGGCGATCCGGCGCTGGCGGTGAACTGGTGGGCCACCTATCCGGCGGAGCCCATCCCCGGGCTGGTGGTGGCGCACGGCGCCTACCAGCTCCTGCGCGAGAAGGCCGGCGGCGCGGTGGAGCCGCAGGCGGCGCAGGCGGAGGTCGCGGCCCTCGCCGGCGCGGTGGGCGCCGCCCCCGGGAACGATCGCGATCCGCGCCTCGCGGCGGCGCTCCCCCCGGCCACGGCCGCCGGCGTGCTCGACCGCGCCGTGCTCCCCGACCGCTTCTACCGCGAGGTCTTCGCCCGTCACTTGGCTGCGGGGACAGCCGCGGCGCCGCGGGCGGCGGCCCTCTACCTGCCGGGGCTCGACATCGCCGCCGTGGGCTGGCCCGGAGGCGACGTGGCCTTCGCGGACCTGGTGCGCTCGGAGCTGGCAGCGACGGACCGGCTGCTGGCCGGAGCGCTCGACGGGGTGGGCACGGTGGTGCTGGTGCTCGATCCCGGGCGACGGAGAGAGGAGGGAGAAGGGCGCATTCTCCTATGGCGGCGCACGGGCTGCGCCGGCGCGCCGGCTGTCACCTCGCCTGAGGCGGTGGCCGCCGCCCTGCTGCGGGCCCTCGGCCTGCCGCAGAGCGCCGAGCTGCCGCCGCCGCCGGGGTGCCGGTGGGAGCCGCCGCCGGTGATCGTCGCCGGCTACGGCGAGCCGCACCGCGGCGCGCCGCAGGGACCCGAGAGCGAGGAGTATTTGCGGAGTCTCCGGTCGCTGGGCTATCTCTAGGGCGAAATGCGCCGCCGAGGCGGCTTGTTGAATCTTTGGCCCCGGAATCGGGGTCAGATGCACCCTTAGGAGAAGGAGATCCTTATGTCCTTGCGGATTGTGCCGGCGCTGCTCATCCTGGTGGCCTCGCCGGCTCTCGCGGAAATGGCTGAACCGATGCAACTGCCCGTCGAGCACGCTATGGAAACCCGACTCGTCTACCCGGAATCGGCCCGCGTCGAGCAGGTGGACGATTACCACGGCGTCAAGGTGTCCGATCCCTATCGTTGGATGGAGGACGTGGATTCGGAGAAGACCCGGGCCTGGGTGACGGCGCAGAACCATGTGACCTCGGCCTATCTCGCCGCCATCCCCGAGCGCGAGCCGATCCGCGCCCGGCTGACGGAGCTGTGGAACTACGAGCGCTACGGCGTCCCCGCCCAGCACGGCGGGCGCTACTTCTTCACCCGCAACGACGGCCTGCAGAACCAGAACGTCCTCTACCGGGTGGACTCGCTGAACGGCGAGGCCAAGGTCGTCCTCGATCCCAACCTGCTATCGCAGGACGGCACGGTGGCCCTCTCCGGAACGGGCCTCAGCGAGGACGGCAAGCTGCTCGCCTATGCCCTCTCCTCCGGCGGCTCGGACTGGCAGGAGTGGCACGTGCGCGAGGTGGAGACCGGCCGCGACCTGCCGGACGTCCTGAAGTGGGTGAAGTTCTCCAATGCCGCCTGGACCCACGACAACAAGGGTTTCTTCTACAGCCGCTACGACGAGCCCCGGGAGGGTCGCCAGCTCGAGGACGCCAACTTCAACCAGAAGCTCTACTATCACCGGCTGGGCACGCCCCAGTCCGCGGACGAGTTGGTCTACCAGCGGCCGGATCGCAAGGAGCTGGGCTTCGCGGCGTCCGTCACCGAGGACGGTCGCTATCTCATCATCCACGCCTGGCGGGGGACGGAGACCGACAACGGCATCTTCTACAAGGACCTCCAGACGTCCGGCTCCAAGGTGGTGGAGCTGCTGGGGAGATTCGACGCCGCGTACGAGTTTATCGAGAACGACGGCCCGGTCTTCTGGTTCAAGACCGACCTCAGCGCGCCCCGCGGCCGGGTCATCGCCGTCGACGTCCGCCACCCGGAGCGCGAGCGCTGGCGCGAGCTGATCCCGCAGGCCGCCGAGACCCTCCAGGGGGTGAGCTGCCTGCACGACACGCTGGTGGCCCTCTATCTGAAGGACGCCCACGCCGAGGTGCGGCGGTTCGACCTGAAGGGCAAGTTCCTGCATGAGCTCGAGCTCCCCGGGCTGGGGGCGGTCGACGGGTTCACGGGGCGACGCAAGGACCGCGAGACCTTCTACTCCTTCGCCAGCTACACCTCTCCCGGCACGATCTACCGCTACGACCTGGAAACCGGCAAGAGCTCCGTCTTCCGCCGGCCGGAGATCCGGGGCTTCGATCCCGGCCAGTACGAGACCAAGCAGGTCTTCTATCCGAGCAAGGACGGCACCCGCATTCCCATGTTCCTGACCTACAAGAAGGGGCTGAAGCTCGACGGCTCGAACCCCACCTACCTCTATGGCTATGGCGGGTTCAACGTCGCGCTGACGCCGGCCTTCTCGCTTTCCCACGTCGTCTGGATGGAGCGCGGCGGCATCTACGCCGTGGCCAACCTGCGGGGCGGCAGCGAGTACGGCGAGGACTGGCACCAGGCGGGGATCAAGCTGCGCAAGCAGAACGTCTTCGACGACTTCATCGCCGCCGGCGAGTGGCTGGTGGCCAACGGCTACACCTCGCGCCAGAAGCTGGCCATCGCCGGCTACAGCAACGGCGGCCTGCTCACCGCCGCCTCCATGGTGCAGCGCCCGGACCTCTACGGCGCGGTGATCGTGGGCGTCGGCGTGCTCGACATGCTGCGCTTCCACAAGTTCACCATCGGCTGGGGGTGGACCTCCGATTACGGCTCGCCGGACGACCCCAAGGAGTTCAAGGCGCTCTACGCCTACTCGCCGTACCACAACCTGCGGCCGGGGACGGCCTATCCGCCGACGCTGATCACCACGGCGGACCACGACGACCGGGTGGTGCCGGCCCACAGCTTCAAGTTCGCGGCGGCCCTGCAGAAGGCCAACGACGGGTCCAACCCGACGCTGATCCGCATCGAGACCCGCGCCGGCCACGGCGGCGGCAAGCCGGTATCGAAGAAGATCGAGGAGGCCGCCGACGAGCTCTCCTTCCTCTTCCATGCCCTGGGACGGAAGCCGGCACCGGCAGGGGAGGGGGCGCAGCGGACGGCGGGGGAGTGAAAAGCCGGTTCGGCGCCGGTCTCGCGGCCCTCTCGATTGCCTTGGCCCTGACGGCCCCCCTGCCCGCCCAGCCGCGGCGCTCGCGGGAGTCCGAGCTGGCGGCGCTGCGGGCGGAGATCGCCCGGCTCACGCAACGGCTGGAGGTGGCACGCCAGGCGCAGACGGGGATCCAGGGCGAGCTGCAGAGCGTGGACGTGGAGCTCCAGCTCCAGGAGACCCGCCTGGCCGAGGCGGTGGCCGCGCGCGACTTGGCGGCCCGCCGGGTGGCGGCGGGCGAGGCGGACGTCCACCGTCTCGAAGGGGAGCTCGCCACGGCCCGGGTGGACCTGCGGCGGCGGCTCGGCGGGCTCTACCGGCTGGGCCGCCAGGGGTATCTCCGGCTGTTCCTGTCGCTCAAGCCCGACCGCCGGCTCCTCCCCTCCGTGCGTCTGCTGCGCTATCTCGCCCGCCGCGACCGCACCGCCATCGACCGCTACCAGCAGGCGCGGACGGACCTCGACCGCGAGCGCGTCCGGCTGGTGGCCCGCCGTCAGGAGACCGAGCAGTGGATCCGCAGCGAGCAGGTGCGCCGCAACCAGCTCGTGGCGGTGCGCGAGCACAAGCAGCAGCTCCTCGCCCGCGTGGTCAAAGAGGGGCAGACCCTCGCCGCGCGCACCACCGAGCTCCAGGACCGGGAGAAGAAGCTCGCCGCCTTCCTCGACCTCCTCGCCGGCAAGAACCCCGGCTCGCCCGCCGGCACCCCGATGGCGCAGTTTCGCGGCGTCCTCGACTGGCCGGTCGAGGGGCGTGTCACCGCCGGCTTCGGCTCCACCCTCGACCCCCGCTATCACACCCGGGTGCCGCACACCGGCGTCGACCTGGCGGTGGCCCCGGGAGCGGAGGTGAAGGCGGTGTTCCCCGGCAAGGTGCTCTTCGCCGCGCCGTTCCAGGGTTATGGCAACACGGTGATCGTCCAGCACCCGGGGCGCGTGTTCACCCTCTACGCCGGGCTCGGCTCGATGCGGGTGGGCAAGGAAGATATGGTATCTTTGGGAGACGCCGTGGGGCTCGCCGCGGACAAGCTCTACTTTGAGATCCGCGTCGAGAACCATCCAGAAGACCCCTTGACTTGGTTACGGTAGGGGAATCATGAGCCGCAGTCGCATCGTTTTCTTCTTCCTCTCCGCCATTCTCGTCTTCCCCCTGCTCGCGGCGACGCTGCTGCGGGCCGCCGACACCGGTCAGGCCAAGCCGGAGGACGACTCGTTCTACAAATACCTCGCCGTCTTCAGCGAGACCCTGGGACTGGTGCGCCAGGCCTACGTCGACGATCCGAACATGGACACCCTCATGGCCGGCGCGCTCGACGGCACCACGGACGCCCTCGATCCCTTCTCCCTCTACGTGCCGGCCTCCCAGGTTCCCGGCTATCTCCAGGCCAACACGGTCGGCAAGCGCTACAGCGGCATGACCCTGCTCAAGGAGCGGGGGATCGCCTTCGTGGTGGCGGTGGAGAAGGGGAGCCCGGGCGACGGCGCCGCCATCAAGCCCGGCGACATCGTGGCCAAGATGAACGGCCGCTCGACGCGGGTGATGCCGCTCTGGGAGATGCAGGAGGCGCTCGCCGCCCAGCCCGGCAGCAAGGTGACGATGGAGCTGATCCGCGCCGGCGAGCCGGTGCAGGTCGCCTTCGAGCTCAAAGCGTTCGAGCCGCCGCCGGTGAGCCTGACAGTGGTCGACGGCGTGCCGGTGCTGCGCGTCCCGACCTTCGACGACAAGACGGCCGCCGCCGTGCGCGACGCGCTGACGAAGAACGGCGACAAGGTGAAGGACAAGCTCCTCGTCGACCTGCGGGGCGTCTCCTCGGGCGACGCCGAGTCGGCCTATGCCACGGCCCGGCTGTTCACCACCGGCGAGATGGGCGCACTGAAGCGCCGCGCCGAGGAGCTGCAGGTCTTCAAGAGCGAAGACCGGCCGGCCTGGCAGGGGAAGATGGTGATCCTGGTCGACCGCGGCACCCTGGGCGCCGCCGAGGTCTTCGCCACCGTGCTGCGGCAGAAGCAGAAGACCGAGCTGGTGGGCGAGCGCACCTTCGGCCACGCCGGCCGCCAGGGCTCCGCCGACCTCTCGTCGGGCGGACGCCTGCTCTTCACCGAGGCCTTCTACACCGGTCCGGACAAGAAGCCGCTCAACGAGGCGCTCAAGCCCGACCTCCTGGTCGACGAGCGCAGCCGGACGTACCTCGAGAAGGACACGCCGATGAACGAGCTGATCCTGCGCCGCGGCATCCGCCGCTTGCTGGGCCAGGAGCCCGACACCGAGGCGAAAGCCGCCTGAGCCCGCGGCAGCCCTCCCCGCAGCGCCCGGCCCGCCGTCCCTCCCGCTCCCGCGGATCGGGGTCCGGCGGGCTGTGGCTTTTCCTGCTCGGTCTGCTGGTGGGGGCCGGCGTCCTCTACTTCTATCTCCAGCGGCCGGCGCCTCCCCGCTCCTCATTCGCCGCCGAGACGCCGGCGGCGCCGCGGCGCCAGGCCATAGCCGTGAAGGACCCGGAGCGCCCGCGCCTTGGCGACGCCGTCCCTTCCGACCACGTGGAGCCCGGACCTGAGCCGAAGCCGATGACGGTATCCACCGGGCCCGTCCACGGCGCCCGCGTGGCCCTGGTGATCGATGACCTCGGCGGCAGCGTGGACGATCTGCGGCCCCTCGTGAGCCTGGGGGTGCCGGTCACCTACGCCGTCCTCCCCTTCGAGGCGGAGACGCCCCAGGTGGTGGCCGAGCTGCGGCGGCGCAACGCGGAGATCCTTCTCCACTTGCCCATGGAGCCGAAGAACGGTGCGAACCCCGGCCCCGGGGCCCTGCTCCAGCGGATGACCGACGACGAGCTGCGGCAGAGGACGATCGCCGCTCTGCGGGCGGTGCCCGGGGCGGTGGGGGTGAACAACCACATGGGCTCGCTGCTGTCGTCCGAGGAGGGGCCGATGAACACGGTGCTGGGGGTGATCGCCGAGCGCCGTCTCTTTTTCCTGGACTCCCGCACCAGCGCCGAAAGCGTGGGCTACAGGGTGGCGACCGGGCTCGGCATCCCCGCCGCCGAGCGCCAAGTCTTCCTCGACGGCGATCCCGCGCCCGAGGCCATCCGCACCCAGTTCCAACACCTGCTCGACCTCGCCCGCTCCCGCGGCGCGGCCATCGCCATCGGCCACCCCCACCCCTCGACCCTGGCGGTGCTGGCGAGCGAGGTGCCGAAGGCGAAGGCGGCGGGGTACGATTTCGTGCCGGTGAGCTACCTGCTGATGCGGCCGGGCGGCGAGTAGAGAGAGCCTGGAGACCCCCGCGAGCTTCCGTAGACTGGCGATCAGTTCTCTGTTAAGATGCCGTTCATGGGCGATAACCCTTCAGGCTACGACCTCAAAGCTCCCGGTCGCTCGGGCTCTTCTCTGCGTCTGCCGGGCCGTGGCCCCTTCCCCGGCCTCGACGATCGCCTGGTCGAGCCGGAGGTGACGCGCGACGAGGTCGTCGGCGGCCATCGGGTGGTGGCGTTTCCGGCCGAGGAGCCCCACGCCACTCAGCACACCGAACTGGATTACGTCCTCCGGGCCCACAGGGTTCCCGGCTACCACGGCGCAACGGACCTGCTCACCCGTCACGACGAGAAGTCCGACTTCGCCAGCGACACCTGCCTGTACAAACAGGGCGTCGACCCGGAGACGGGTGGACGCTACCTGGAGGAGATCGCCTTCGAAGTGGTCGCGGAGCAGAACCGGCGGTTGGTGACGGAGAAAGCAGTGCGGATGTACCGCCGGGGAGTGCGGCGGATCTTCACGATCTGGGTCAAGGATCAGCAGGTCTGCGAGTGGTCCCCTGAGAGCCACAGGTGGCGCCCCTTGGATTGCGACTCGCAGATCGAAGATCCCTGCTTGGTGAGGCCGCTGGCGGTGGCAGCCCTGCTCGATGCGGCGTTGGCCGACGACGCCGTGGCCGAGGCCCTGATTGCCAAGGGCAACCCGGTGATCCTCGGGCGGGAAGCCAAGGCGAGGAGCGAAGGCCGGGTTGAAGCGGGTGCCGAGGCCATCCTCAAGGTTCTGGCAGCGCGCAGCATCACCGTGAGCGAGGCGCAGCGGCAGGAGATCCTGCAGTGCGCGGACCCCGCGCGGTTGGACCGGTGGTTGCTCCGGTCCGCCGTGGTCTCCTCCACCGGCGAGGTCATGTCAGAGCCCTGAGGGCTCATTCCGCCCGCAAAACCTCGATCGGCCGCCGTTCCAGCGCCCGATAGCTGGCGGCGAGGCCGGCGAGGACGGCCAGGACGACGGTGCCGCCCAGGGCCACGGCCAGGGAGACCGCGTTGAATTGCCAGGGGATCTGGAAACCGCGGGTGATCACGCCATAAGCGAGGGCCGTGCCGCCGAGAGCGCCGATGCCGCCGGCCACCAAGCCGATCAGAGCGTACTCGGCGGCGAAGGTGGCCGCGACACCGCGGCGGGTCATCCCCAGCGTCTTGAGCAGCGCCACCTCCCGCCCGCGGCGGGAGGAGCCGGCGCTGATCGCCCCCGCCAGGATGGCGATGCCCGCCACCACCGTGAAGCCGCCGAGGAAACGGATGCCGAGGCTGATCCGCTGCAACACCTTGAGGACCTTCTCCAGGATCTCGCGGATGCGCAGCAGGGTGACGTTGGGGTAGCTCGCGGCGAGAGCGTCCTGCGCCCGCTGCTCGCCGCCCCGCGGCAGACGCGCCACGGCGAGCCTCTGCTGCGGCGCCGATTCCAGCACGCCGGGCTCCACCACCAAAAAGAAGTTGATGCCGAAGGTCTGCCAGTTGACCGTCCGCAGACTGGTGACCTCGAGGTCGATGGGCACGCCCTGGACGTCGAAGCTCAGGGTCGAGCCCACGTGCGCCCCGATCCCTTCGGCGAACTCTTTCTCGAGGCTCACTTCGGCGCGCGCGGGATCGCTCCACAGAGCGCCCGCGACGATCTGGTTGTCCTTGGGCAGCTCTTTCATGTAGGTGAGGCGCTGCTCGCGGGTGAGCCCCCAGCGGCGCTCCCCCTCCCGCCGCTCCACCAGGTCCTCGACCTTGACGCCGTCGATGGCCTTGAGCCGGGCCATGACCACCGGCACCGACTCGACGCCGGTGGCGCCGGAGTCGTGGAGCACTTTCTCGATGCCGGGCCACTGGCCGGGCTGGATGTCCACCAGGAAGGCGCTGGGCGCGTTGGCCGGCATCTCCGCCGAGAGCTGCGCGGCGAGGCGCTGCTGCACCAGGGACATGCCGAGGACCACCAGCACGCCGAGCCCGAGGGCGACGATGGCGCTCGCTCCCGCCGCACCCGGCCGGGCCAGGGCCGCGAGACCCTGCCGCAGCCAGAGGCTCGCGAAGTCCCGGGGCAGGCGGCGCACCAGCCACGTTACCAGGAAGGCGGCGCCGGCGAGCAGGGCCGTCACCAGCGCCACGCCGCCCGTGAACTCCGCTCCGAGCCGTGGCGAGTGCGATTGCAGGGCGGCCATCCCCCAGACTCCCAGCCCCAGGACCAGCATCGTGGTCGCGGCCACCCAGCGGTGGCGGGGGAGGGGCTCGGCGTCGCGGCGCAGCACCCGGGCCGGGGGGACGCGCAGCACGGCCGAGAGCGGCGGCAGGCTGAACAGCAGGGCGACCCCCACCCCCAGGGCCAGGCCGCGGAGCAGGGCCATGGGCTGCCAGGGATTGATGAGTTCGGCCGGGATCAGGTCCGGGAACAGCCGCGGCAGGATGAGCTGCACGATGGCTCCGGCCACGATCCCCACCCCGCTGCCGGCGAGACCGAGCAGGACCGTCTGCCCGAGGTAGAGCGGGAAGATCTCGCGCGGGCGCAGCCCCAGGCACTTGAGCACGGCGATGGCGTCCAGCCGGCCGGCGAGCCAGGCGCGCACGCTCTGGGCGACGCCGATGCCGCCGACGAACAGCGAGAGCAGGGCCACCAGGCCGAGGAACCGCTCGATGCGCGCCAGATTCTCCCGCAGGGCCGGCTGGGCCTGGCGCCAGGTCTCGACGCGGTAGGTTTCGCCCCGGGGCACGGCGCCTCTGAGGATCTCGGCCGCGACGTCGAGCCCAGAGGCCGTGATCCCCTCCGGCAGCTTGAAGAGGGCGCGGTAGCTGACGCGGCTGCCCTGGCCTTCGAGCGACGTGCGGGCGAAGCCCGCGCCGGAGAGGAAGACGCGCGGGCCGAGAGTGAAGGAGATGCTCACCCGGTCCGGCTCCGAAACCACGATGCCGGCGACGCGGAACGGCTGGCCGCCTATATAGACGTCGTCGCCCACCTTGCGTCCGAAGCGGGCCAGCAGCTCCGAGGCCACCACCGCCGTGCGGGGGCTGAGCAGCTCGTGGAGCGGCCGCCCGGGGCGCAGCACCAGCTTGCCGTAGAAGGGGTAGACGCCGTCCACCACCTTGAGCTCCACGAGCTGGCTGGGGCCCGGCTGGCCGTCGCGGCCAGGGACCGAGGCCACGGTGACCGTCTCCCTGAGGTTGGTGCGCTCCACGCCGTGGAATGCCGCGAGCGCACCGTCCACCTCGGGGGGAATCGGACGGTTGCCGCGCACCGCAACGTCGGCGGCGAGGAGCTGGCGGGCCTCGCGGCGGATCCCCTGGTCGAGGCTCGCTGAGAGTCCCGCGACCGCCACCACGGCGGAGACGCCCACCGCCAGGCAGGCGATGAAGAAGGCCAGCCGGCCGCGCGAGCCGCGGGACTCTCGCAGCAGGGTGCGCAGGAAGAAGCCGGGGCTCACGACAGCGCTCCGGTTTCGGCGGGCACGGCGAGCACGGGCTGCTCGTCCCGCTCCACCCGGCCGTCGCGGAAATGGATCCGCCGGTCGGCGAGGGCGGCCACGGCCGGATCGTGAGTGACCAGCACCAGGGTCGTGCCCGCGCGGCGCCGCAGCTCGGTCATCAGCTCCAGGATCCTGCGCCCGGTGGCGCCGTCCAGGTTGCCGGTGGGCTCGTCCGCGAGGAGGATGGGCGGCCGGGCGGCGAAGCCGCGGGCCAGGGCCACCCGCTGCTGCTCGCCGCCCGAGAGCTGGCTGGGATAGTGGTGGCCGCGGTCGTCGAGCCCCACGGCGGCGAGCAGCTCATTGGCCCGGCCGACCGGGTCGGGCTGACCCGAGAGCTCGATGGGGAGCAGCACGTTCTCCCGCGCCGTGAGGTTGCCGAGGAGCTGGAAGCTCTGGAAGACGAAGCCGATCTTGTGCCGGCGCAGCAGAGCCAATTCGTCTTCGGACATCGACTGGATGGCCATGCCGTCGATCAGCACCTCGCCCGCGGTGGGGCGGTCGAGGCCGGCCATCAGGGCGAGGAGGGTCGACTTGCCGCTCCCCGAAGGGCCGAGGACGGCGGCGAACTCGCCGGCCTGGAAGGTGAGGTCGACCCGGTCGAGGATGGTCAGCTCCCGGCCGCCGGACGGGAGCTTGCGGGTGAGCTGCCGCAGCTCGATGCGCGGGGAGTTCATCGGAAATATGGGGCCGGAGTTCGGGTTTTCTCTGTTGGAAAGGTGGTCTTCTCTATGTGGCGAAAGCTCGCAACCCTCACCCTCGTTCTCCTTATTCCCGTGGCTGCGGCGTGCGGGCCGCGGGTTTCCGACGATGCGCCCGTGGCGCGGGCGCGTCCGGTTCCGGTATCAGCTCCGGCAAAGCCAGTCGCCAGCGCGCCGAACGCGCAGAAATTGCCGGTCGTGGTCTTCCTGGGCGACAGCCTCACGGCCGGCCTGGGGCTGAACGAAGACGAGGCCTATCCGGCGCTCCTCGGCAAGAGGCTCCAGCAGGAGGGCCTCCCCGTCCGCGTGATCAACGCCGGCGTCAGCGGCGACACCACGGCCGGCGGCCTCTCCCGCCTGAGCTGGCTGCTGAAGCAGCATCCGGACGTGGTGGTGGTGGCGCTCGGCGCCAACGACGGCCTGCGCGGTCTGCCGGTCCAGCAGGCCGACTCCAACCTGCGCGAGATCGTCCGCCGCACCCAGGCGGCCGGCGCCCGCGTCCTCCTGCTCGGCATGCAGATGCCGCCCAACTACGGCCCGGAGTACACCTCCCGGTTCTCGGCAATGTACCCGCAGGTCGCCAGGGACCTGAACGTCCCCCTCCTCCCCTTCATGCTGGTGGGAGTCGGCGGCAACCGCGACCTCAACCAGGCCGACGGCATCCATCCCACGGCCAGGGGGCAGGAGATCGTGGCGAAGAATGTGCTACCCTATATGGAGAAGTTGTTGCGTGGACAGGAGACCCGAGGGAGTGCGAGGTGAGCCAGCTCAAGCGATCCAAGCTCTTGGATCGGGAAACTGTCGAAGCGCGGCAAGCACGGCGACTTGAGCGGGCGCGTAAGGCTTTCCTCAGAGAGTTCGGATCTCCTGGGTACACGGGAGCCGGCGATACGGAGCGGTGGAGAGAGCAGGGGAAGATCTTCACCGTGACATACCAGGGAGCGACCCACATCCCCAGGTTTCAGTTTGACAAGAGGGGATTTCCTCTGCCGGCCATCGCCGGAGTCATCAAGGCTTTAGGAGCCAAGACTTCCGAGTGGGGCCTGGGAATGTGGTTTACGGCGGCCAACGGCTGGCTTGGTGGGCAGAGGCCGGTCGATCTGCTGAAAGACGACCCGGAGCGGGTGGTGCGAGTAGCAGAACAAGAGGCCGCCGGGCTTGTCTTCTAGAGCCGCTGATCCTCCTTATCCCTCAACTCTTTGACCGCTTCTCTTCCGTTGGGAGAAGGGTCAGCCATTCTACAGGTGTCACAGCTCCAGGTTCGGTGCCACGCAGTTCAATCCAGGGACTGGGAGCGGTCGTTTTCATCCCTTCACGACGGCGGCCGGAATCGTCGTACCGATCCTCTTATGCTGCAAGCGATCTCGACGGCGCCCTTTCCGAGACGATTTTCCACAGCACTGGGCCTTGGGCCAGCAGCTAGCAGTTCTGCGAAGCGCAAACGGAGGCGGAGAATCCCTGGGCCTTGCATTCGCAATAGCCGCAGACATCTGCGCACCCATTCGGCCAAGTGCAGGCCGGCGGGCAGACCTCGGTGAAGCCGCCGTCGCAGGTTACCGAATTCGAGGTGCCCACGCAGGAGGTGGTCCCCGTGCACGAGAGGGTGCAGTGGGAGAAGCAGGGCACGCTCACCGTGCAGGTGTCGCGCGCCTTCTCGGGGAATAACGGCACGGGTACCGGCGTGGCCGGCGCCTCCACCACTCCGGCGGCCCGTTGAATGGCCTGCAGGAGAGGAGTCGTGGGGACAGGATCAGCGAATGCCCGGACGGGGAGAAGGAACAGCGAAGCGAGCGCCAGAGCCTTGCAGTACTTCATGCGGTAGCTCCTTTCAAGCAGGAGTTGAGGTCAACCGCATCTGATTATCTACCATTGTGGGACCGAATTCGACCAGGGGATTACGCGTCCATCTCCTTCAGCGTCGCCTCACGGCTTGGAAGAGGAGGTCGCCCAGCTCTTCGGCGAGCTCTTCCCAGTCGCCGGCGTCGATAGCTCCGGCGGCAGCGGCAGGTTGGGCGGCCTCTCGTGCCATCAGGCGGCCCGAGACAACAACCGCCGCATCGTCTCCGGCTCGCGTTCGATGGCTCGCAGCAGCGCCTTGGCCGGTGCGTCCGGTGTGCTCCGACGCTGCTCCCAATCCCGGAGCGTGCTGACGGGCAACCCGAAGGCTTCGGCGAACTCCACCTGCGTCATGCCGAGCCGCTGTCGTAGTGCCTTCACGGGGGAGACCCTGCGCATCTTCGCGAGCTCTTCCGGGCGCAGGGGCTGAGCGTCAGGATCGGACAGCGCAGCAGCGAACACCTCGTCCTCCGTCATCGCGTCGACTCGAGCCCAGTCGGTGTCGCCGCGAGGCGGCGCATCACCGGGCTTCACGGTCATCCGTGTAGTATCGCTCTTGCTCATGTCGCGTGGCCCTCCGGGCGGAGATGATGCGGCACGTGTCGTCGCCGCGGGTGGTCGTGATGACGAACAGGATGTTGTGGATTGCCATGCCAATGACCCGAGTCCGTTCCTCGCCGTACTCGAAGCGGTCGTCGATCTCCTCGAGCCGGTTCGGATCTTCGATAGCAGCAATGGCGTCCGCGAAATCGATGCCGTGTCGTCGGCGATTCTCGATGGCCTTCGCGGTGTTCCATTCGTAGTCCACCGCTCAGATGCTACTGGTTACCAGTAGCCGCGTCAACATCGCGACCCGCACCTTACGTCACTGCAGCGTCCGAGGACTGCGAGACCTTCCGCGTGTCCTACAACGGTCTGCGTGCTGCCGTGTCTCCCAGCGCGAGCGGGATGAGAGAATGATGGCGGTAATCATCGTCCCGTGATATCATTTGAATCATTCAGGCCCGGCGTCTCCGTCGGGCCGGCCATTTGGCCGAGGAGGGAAGCATGGAAGGGAACCGGAGCGCGCAGCTCGATCGGGTGCGGACTCTCCATCGCGTCATCCTGGCGGGGCTCGGCGCCCTGGTCAAGGCGCGGCAGGAAGGGGGAGATGACCTTTTCCGAGAGCTGGTGGAAAAGGGCGAGAAGCTGGAAGCGCTGGGGGCGGTGGCGGACCGGTCGCTGGCGGATGCCCCTCCTGTCGAGCCGGCGATCGCCGCCGAGGGCCGGGAGATCCTGGCCTACGCGGACGTGCTGGAGCGTCTGGCACAGCAGCACCGCACGGTTGAGAGGATGATCGACGCCATGCTCCCCGAGGCGCCGCTGCCCACACCGCCGGCGGTCCTCCAGGCGCGCCGCAACGCCGCGGCCCGGACGGATCTGCTGCGGGAGTTCAGCGCTTTCAGCAGCGCCGAGGTCGCCGAGATGGCAGGCTCCAAGGCGCAGAACAGAGCGGCCCTGGCGAACCGCTGGAAGCAGGAGGGCAGGATCTTCTCAGTCCCTCATCGCGGCTCGACCTTCTTCCCCGGCTACCAGTTCGACGCGAAAGGTCAGCCGATCCCGGTGATCTCCCGGGTGCTCTCCACTCTCGGTCGCCGCAGTCGGGAGTGGGAGCTCGCCCTCTGGTTCACGTCCGCCAACGGCTGGCTCGACGGCCGCCGTCCGGTCGACCTCCTGGCCACCGAGCCGGAGGAGGTCACGCGGGCTGCGGAGCGGGAGGCGGAGGGTCTCTTCTTCTGACGCACGTCCCCGAGCCGCCCGCCCCAGCGGCTCTCGATCCTCTCGTGGAGACCTGGCCCGACGGCCGGGCGATCGTACGCTGCCACGACAGCCGCTTCGGCGCGACCGAGTTCAATCCCGGTTTCGGCCACGGGCGCTTTCATCCCTTCCGGGATTTCCGGGGCGAGGTGGTGCCGACCCTCTATGGCGCGAACAGTCTCGACGGCAGCCTGTCCGAGAGCATCTTCCACAACGTGCCTATACGCGGGCCCGGGAAAGCCATCCGGCGGTCCGCCCTGAAACCGTTGCAGGTCTCCATCATCGCGCCGCGCCGGGAGCTGGCCCTGATCCAACTCCATGGCTACGGCCTCGGCAGGATCGGCGTGAGCCGTGCCGAGCTGATCGACTCCGAGGCCCGGAGCTACGAACACACCGCGGCCTGGGCGGCCACCCTCCATGCCCGGCGCGAGGGGGCCGACGGCCTGGTCTGGGTCTCTCGGAAGTTCGACACCTCCTTCGCTTTGGTGCTCTTTGGAGACCGCGTCGCCCGTGGGGACCTGGAGGTGGTGCAGCCCCCCCTGCCGCTCTTCCTGGGCGACGGCTACGCCGAGGTCCAGCGCGTGGCGGAGCAACTCGGCATCACGATTCTGGAGTAGCGCTGCCCTCCCCCTTCGCCGCCTCCCACAGCTCGTCCATCTCCTCCAATGTCGCCTCCGCCGCCGTCTTCCCCTGCGCCGCCAGGCCCTCTTCGATCCTGGCGAAGCGCTGCCGGAACTTGCGGTTGGTGCCGGCGAGGGCGGCTTCGGGGTCGACGTCGAGCTTGCGGGCGAGGTTGGCGAGGGTGAAAAGAAGGTCGCCCACCTCTTCGCGCACCGCCGCCTTGTCGCCCTGGGCCAGGGCCTGCCGCACCTCGGCGATCTCCTCGTCCGCCTTGTCCAGCACCTTGGCGGCGTCGGGCCAGTCGAAGCCCACGCCGGCCGCCTTCTGGGTCAGGCGGTAGGCGGCGAGGAGGGCGGGCAGCGAGGTCGGGACGCCGGAGAAGAGGGATTCCCGCTTTGGCTCGGCCTTGAGCTTGCGCCGCTCCCAGGCCTGGCGCACGGCCTCGGCGTCGGCCAGCACCTCGTCGCCGAAGACGTGGGGGTGCCGCTCCACCATCTTCCGGTAGACGCCGTCGATGACCTGTGAGAGGCTGAAAGCACCGGATTCTTCGGCGAGACGGCCGATGAACGCGGCTTGGAAGAGGAGGTCGCCCAGCTCTTCGGCGAGCTCTTCCCAGTCGCCGGTGTCGATGGCCCCGGCGAGCTCGTGCGCCTCTTCCAGGAGATAGGCCCGGACGTCGGGCAGGCTCTGCTCGCGGTCCCAGGGGCAGCCGTCGGGGGCGCGCAGGCGGGCGACGAGGTCGACGAGCTTCTGGAGATCGGGGGGCTCGGTCATAGAAAGGAGTCGCGGTCCGAAGTGGCGAACGAGAAGAAGGAGATCAAGGTCACCGACAAGCGGTTGTTCACGCCCGACGGCAAGCTGCGGGAAGAGTACCGTTTCCTCGACGAAAAATCGACCGCGGGGCCGGCCGAGCCGCCAGTCGCCGAGGCCCCGGCCGCCCCTACGGCGGAGACCCGTCGTCCGGAGCCGCCGCCGCAACGGGAGCCCCCGCGGCCGGCCGAGCCGGCGGCCCGGGTGGAGCTGCCGCCGATGCCGCCCGACCTGGAAGGGCCCAGCTTCTTCGACCTGGTGGCCATGCTGGCCGAGCCGGTCCCCATCTACCTGGGGGACGCCCAGTTGCCGGATGGCCAGTCGGCCGAGAACCCCGAGATGGCGCGGTTCTACATCGACCTGATGGATGTCCTGCGGCAGAAGACCCTGGGGAATCTGTCGGCCGAGGAATCCGCCTTCCTGGAGGACCTGCTGTACCGGCTGCGGGTCCGCTATGTCCAGAAGAGCAGGGAGTAATCGGCTGCGCCGGGCGGCCTCGTTGGCCGCGCTGGGGGTCCTCCTCGCCGCTGCGGGGGCGGGCGCCGCCTCCGTCTCGTCGTCCCAGGTGACGGGGGTCGAGATGACCGCCCAGGTGCGGCAGACCCTCAAGCAGCTCGAAGAGCAGTGGCTGCAGTGGGTGGTGCAGAAAAACCCGCAGCAGGCCGAGGCGGCCGTGAACGACCTGATGGACACGGCGCGCCAGCTCGGGATGACCAGCCTGCCGGATCTTTCGGCGGGCGCCATGGCGCAGGCGGTGCAGGCGGCGCGGCAGAAGGACTTCGCCCGCGCCCACTGGGCCCTCGACGCCGCCAGGCGCCTCGATCCGGACCGTCCGGAGACGGCCTTCGCCGAGGCCGAGGTGGACTGGCGGCAGCACGACTACCTGGGGGCCGCCAGCGCCTGGCTGCACGCCTATCCCCTGCTCTTCGCCCACCCGCTGGAGCGCTACCTGTGGTTCCAGAACCTCATCGTCTGGGTGCTCGTGCTACTGGTGGTCAGCGGCGGCCTGTTCGTGGCCGTGCAGATGCTCGCCCGGGGCCACGCGCTGTTCGGGGACCTGGCCGTGCTCTTCGCCCGCCGGCTGCCGCGGCCGGCCGCGCTGACCCTTGCCGCGCTGGCCCTGCTCTGGCCCCTGGCTCTCCCCTCCGGCCCGCTCTGGCTCGCCCTCTACTGGTCGCTCCTGCTCTGGGGCTACGGCTCGGCCAGCGAGCGCGCCGTGCTCGCCGTCCTCTGGCTGCTGCTGGGGGCCGCTCCCCTGGTCATCGACCTGCAGCGGCGGTATGTGGCCGTGGAGCTGTCGCCCCCCGCCCAGGCCATGCAGAGCCTCGAGGAGCGCCGGCTCTACGGCAGCCTGTTCTCCGACCTCGGGGTGCTGCGCTCGGTGCTGCCCGAGAGCGTCGCCGTCAAGCACCTGCTGGCCGACGTCCACCGCTCGCTCAACCAGTGGGAGCTCGCCCGCGCCCTCTACCGCCAGGTGCTGGAGAAGGAGCCGGACAACACGGCCGCGCTGATCAACCTCGGGGTGTACGCCTTCGTCAAGGGGGACTTCAACGGCGCCATCCAGAGCTTCCAGAAGGCGGCGTCGGTCGATCCCCGCAGCGCCGCCGCCCAGTTCAACCTGAGCCAGGCCTACTCGGGCTCCTACATGTTCGACGAGCAGAAGGCCGCCCTCGCCAAGGCGCAGGAGATCGACGCCGCCCGGGTGAACGCCTGGATGTCCAACCAGGCGCAGCGGGTGGTGCCGGTGCCCGGCGGCCTGGCCCGCATCCCGGAGATCCGGCGCGAGCTGCTGGCGACCTGGCACGGCGGCGAGGATCGCAACACCGGCTCGGCCCTGCGCCGCGGCCTCTCCCTCTTCGTGTCCTTGAGCCTGATCCTGGTCGCCGTGGCCCTGCACCTGGCGCGGCGACCGTTCGGCTATACCGAGCGGGCGGGCGAGGTGGTGCTGGAGGGGTCGTTCGACCGCTGGGCCCGAGTCTTCCTCCCCGGCCTGGCCTCCGCCGAGATCGGTGAAGGCGGCCGATCGTTCCTGGCCATCCTCTTCATCACCGGCCTGCTGATGCTGCCGTTGTTCGGAAAGATCGGAGTTCACATCCCTTGGAGGTATGATCCGGGAAACTTCGCATCCTGGATCGTGGCGATCCTGGGTCTTGCGCTGTATCTCGGGTTGCGCCTCCGGCGGGAGCTGCGCGACGCAGTCTAGAGTCCGCCCGCGTGAGCGGCGCGGCTGAGGGCCGGCACTCATGGCCGTTGAGGGTACCCTAGACCTCTTCAAGCTCCCGGAGATCCTGCAGTTGATCTCCCAGCAGAAGAAAACCGGCATCCTGACGGTTCAGGGCCAGCAGGACATCGTCGCCATCTCCTTCCTGAACGGCCGCATCGTGGCCGCCGACGCCCTCAGCCAGACGCTGGAGGAGGGGCTGGCCCAAGTGCTGGTCAAGGAGGGGATGATCGGCGCCTCCGACCTCCACCGGGCGGCCGCCGAGCACCAGTCCGCCGGTGGCCGGCTGATCGACGTGCTGGTGGAGCGGCGGTACCTGGAGCGGTCGCAGCTCCTCCAGGCCCTGCGGCTCCAGACCTGGCGGCTGCTCGAGCAGCTCCTGCGCTGGAACGAGGGGGACTTCAAGTTCTACAGCGGCGACGAAGTCTCCTACGAGGAGGGGGTCGATCCCATCGCTGTGGAGGAGCTGCTCATTCACGCCGCGCAGGCCGCGCAGGCCCTGCCGCCGCCGTCCCGCCCCGCGCCGGCTCCCCGGCCCGTCCCGGCCCCGCCG
>JAJKHS010000111.1 GCA_021154885.1 Thermoanaerobaculum sp. | reverse complement strand
GAGCAGCCGGCGCGGATCGCGCCTCTCCAGGACCTCGACGGCGTCCTGGAGATCGCGGACTGCAAGCATGCGGCGATGGGGGAACGCGCGGCGCCCGACCTCGAGGGTGTACGCGATGTCCGCCAGCTGGGTGGCCGGCTCCGCCGGCAGCTCGCGGAGATGGCCGAGAAGGCGGTCGGTGGCCGCCTCGAGCGCCGTCTCCGTGCGCGCCGACAGCACCAGCAGAAGCCAGGGCGGCGCCGGAGCGGACGGCGCCGGTGCGGGCGGCTCCTCCAGGATGACGTGCGCGTTGACGCCGCCGATCGCGAAGGCGCTGACGCCGGCGCGCCGCGGCCAGCCCTCCGGCCGCCAGGGCCGGCATTCGGTGTTGACGTAGAAGGGGCTCTGCGCGAAATCGATGCGCGGGTTGGGCGTCTCGAAGTGGAGGCTGGGCGGCAGGACCCCGTGCTCCACCGCCAGGACGGCCTTGATCAGGCCCGCCACACCCGCCGCGGCGTCGAGATGGCCGATGTTGGTCTTGATCGCGCCCAGGGCGCAGAATCCTCGCTGCCCGGTGGCCGCCGCGAACGCCTCGGAGAGGGCGGTGACCTCCACCACATCACCCAGGGGGGTGCCGGTGCCGTGCGTCTCGACGTAGGTGATCGACTCGGCGGGCACCCCCGCGATGGTCTGGGCCGTCGCGATCGCCTCGAGCTGGCCCTCCGGGGACGGCGCGGTGAAGCTCATCTTGAACCCGCCGTCGTTGTTGGTCGCGAAGCCGCGGATCACGGCGTGGATCGTGTCCCCGTCGGCCACGGCGTCGGCCAGCCGCTTGAGGACCACCACGCCGGCGCCGCTCCCCTCCACCGTGCCGCGCGCCTCGGCGTCGAAGGCGCGGCAGTGGCCGTCCGGCGACATCACGCCGTCCAGCGCCAGATAGCCCAGCCCGTGCGGGACGATCACGGTCACGCCGCCGGCCAGCACCATGTCGCACTGGAACTGGAGCAGGCTCTGACAGGCCATGCAGGTCGCCACGAGAGAGGTCGAGCAGGCGCTCTGCACCGTGACGCTCGGCCCCCGCAGGTCGAGCTTGTACGCCGCCAGCGAGGTCAGGAAGTTGTTGTCGTTCAGAATGCGGATCTGGAGCGGTCCGGCGTTCTGGATCAGGTCGGGATGGGAGAGGAGGTTGCGGATCAGGTAGCCGCCCATCCCCATGCCGGCGAAGACGCCGATCGAGCCGGGCCAGGTCCGGGTGTCGTAGCCCGCGTTCTCCAGAGCCTCCCAGCAGCACTCGAGAAAGATCCTGTGCTGCGGATCCATCAGCTCCGCCTCGCGCGCGCTGAAGTCGAAAAAGTCGGCATCGAAATGCTGCACGTCGTGCAGGGCGGCCCCCGCCCGGACGTAGCGCGGGTCGTCGAGCAGTGCCGGGGCGACCCCCGCGGCCGCCAGCTCCTCGCGGGAGTAGAAGCGGACCGATTCGACTCCGCCGCACAGGTTGCGCCAGAGCTCCCCCAGGTCGTCGGCGCCGGGGAAACGTCCGGCCATGCCGACGACGGCGATCCCTTCGAGGGGGCCGCTCTCCGGATCCTGCTCACTCATCTCGTGCGTCCTGCTCCAGATCTCACCGTCCGCGGCTCCTTTGCTGGCTCGCGCGCCGCCGCCGCAGCTCTTCGACCGCCTGTCGCTGGCGGTCGAGGGTCCCCCCCTCGCCCGCCGCCGCCGCGACCGGGAGCCGGGCCGGAGCCGGGCGCGCCTCGGCCGCGACCGCCGTGGCCGGCTGGCAGCCGCGGGCTTCCAGGGCCTCGGCAAGGCTCCGGATGGTCGGGTGGCGGAACATCTCGACGATCGGGATCTCGCGGTGGAACGCCTCGCGCAGCCGCGCCTCGATCTCGACGAGCAGCAGGGAGCTCCCGCCCAGCTCGAAGAAGTTGTCGTCGACACCGATGCGGTCGTGCCCGAGCACGTCCTGCCAGATCGCGGCGAGCGTCTTCTCGTCCGGCGTCCGCGGCGGGGCGTAGGCGCTGTCCAGGCGCAGCCGGCCGGCGTCCGGCGCCGGCAGGGCCTTGCGGTCGACCTTGCCATTCCGGTTGAGCGGCAGGGCGGCGAGCGGGACGAAGGCGGAGGGGATCATGGCCTCCGGCAGCCGCTCGGCCAGGAACCGCCGCAGCTCGCTCGCGGAGGGCCCGCCGGCCTGGGCGCCCGCCACCGGGACCAGGTAGGCGATCAGCTGCCGGCCTCCCGGCGCATCGTCGCGGACGGCGGCGACGGTCTGCGCCACCGCCGGATGCGCGCGCAGCGCCGCCTCGATCTCGCCGAGCTCCATGCGCACTCCGCGCACCTTGACCTGGTGGTCCGACCGGCCGAGGTAATCCACGCTGCCGTCCTGGCGGTGGCGCGCCAGGTCGCCCGTCCGGTAGAGGCGGCCGCCCGGGCGGCTCCCCAGCGGATCGGGCAGGAAGCGCTCGGCGGTGAGATCGGGGCGCCGCCAGTACCCCATGGACACCCCGTCGCCGCCGAGGAAGACCTCGCCGCAGGCTCCCAGCGGGACGGGCTGCAGAGAGGCATCCAGCAGGTAGACCTCGGTGTTGGACAACGGCCGCCCGATCAGCGGCTTCGTCTCCCCGCGCTCGACCCGCTGGCTGAGCGAGAAGATGGTGGTCTCGGTCGGGCCGTAGAGGTTGCGGACCGCGCCGGCCACGGTGGCCGCGAGGCGATCCGCCAGCGGCCCGGGCAGGGCCTCGCCGCCGAGCAGCAGATGGGAGAGCGGCGCGAGTCCCCGCAACCGCTCCGGAGTCGCGGCGAGCATGCCGGCCTGCGACGGCGTGCACTGGAGGTGCGACACGCCGTGGCGGGCGATCTGCTCCGCCACCGAGGGGCCCCGGCCGCCAGGCCGCTCGTCGTGGATCACCACCCGGCCGCCGCGGGTCAGGGTCCCCAGCAGCTCGAACACGGACATGTCGAAGCAGATGCTGGTCACCGCGAGCCACACGCCCGGCTCGCGCTGCCCGAAGACCACGTCCATCGCCGCAAACAAGCGCACGGCGTTGCGGTGGGTGACGACGACGGCCTTGGGGCGCCCGGTCGAGCCGGAGGTATAGAGGATGTAGGCGGCGGCCCCCGCCGGCAGATCCGGGAGCTCCGGCAGCCGCGGCAGCTCCTCCCCCGGGACGGCGGTCTCCGCCGCCTCGGGCGCGAGGGTGCGCGGATGCCGCAGGGAGGCGCCGGCCCCCGTCGAGGCGACCAGCGCGGCGGTCCCGGAGTCCTCCAGCATCGCCTCCAGACGCGCCTGCGGGTAGGCGGGATCGAGCGGCACGTACGCGGCGCCCGCCTTCAAGACCCCCAGGATGGAGCACAACATCGAGACGGAACGCTCGACGCAGATGGCCACCCGGTCGCCGGGCCGCACACCCAGACGGAGCAGACGGTGCGCCAGCCGGAACGCCCGGTCCTCCAGCTCGCGGTAGGTCAGCGCGACCTCCCCGTCGACCGCCGCGATCCGGTCGGGGGTGCGCTCGGCCTGGGCCTGGACGAGCTCGTGGATGCAGGCCTCCGGACCGGGGACCTCCAACCGGGTGTCGTTCCACTGCACCAGGAGCTCCGTCCTCTCCGCCTCGCTCAGCAGGGGAAGATCCGACAGGCGGCGGTCGGGGTCCGCCGCGGCGCTCGCGAGCAGATGGCCGCAGTGGAGGGCCAGGCGCTCCACGGTCGTGCCGTCGAACAGGTCGGAGCTGTGCTCGATCCAGCCGTCGATCCCCCCGCTCCTGGACTCTTCGAGGAGGAGCGACAGGTCGAACTGCACCGCTCCGGGGAACGTATCGGCCGGCCGCAGCGCCAGGCCGGGCAGCGCGAGCTCCGGCAGCGGCTCGCTGCGTAGCGTGAACAAGACTTGAAACAGCGGGCCGCGGGAGAGATCCCGCTCCGGCTGCAGGGCCTCGACGAGCTGCTCGAAAGGCAGCTCGGCGTGCGCCAGAGCGCCCAGCGCCGTTTCGCGGCCGCGCAGCAGAAGAGTGCGGAACGTCGGGTCGCCGGACAGGTCGCCGCGCAGCACCAGGATGTTGAGGAAGAGGCCGATCACCCCCTCCAGCGCCGGATCGGGACGGTCCGCCACCGCGGTGCCGACCGCGACGTCGTCCTGCCCGGCATGGCGCGCGAGAACCGCCTGGAACACCGCCAGGACCGCCATGAAGAGGGTGGCGCCGGTCGGGCCGCCGAGACGCCGCATCGCGTCCACCGCCGCGGCGTCGAAGTGCACCGGGCGGCGCGCGCCGCGCGGGCTCCGGACCGGCGGCCGCGGGCGGTCCGTGGGGAGCTCCAGGGCGGGAGGACGCGGAGTCAGGCGCTCGCGCCAGTAGCGCAGCAGCTCCTCCAGGCGGTCGCCGCGCAGACGCTCGCGCTGCCAGACGGCGTAGTCGGCGTAGTGCACGGAGAGCTCCGGCAGGGGCGACGGCCGGGCTTCGACGCCGGCCGCGTAGAGCTCCCCCAGCTCGCGGATGAGCAGGCCGAGCGACCAGGCGTCGGCGGCGATGTGATGGACGGTCAGGAGCAACCGGTGGCTCTCCGGCCCGCGGCGCAGCAGGACGGCGTGCAGCAGGGGGCCGCGCGCGAGATCGAAGGGGCGGGCGGCCTGCGCGGCGGTCCGGCGGGCCAGCTCTCCCTCCTGCTCGGTCGCGGGGAGGGCGCTCAGGTCGATGCACGGCACGAGGGGGACCGCGGCGAGCTCCGCCGGCGGGAGCGGACTCTGGAGCGGATGTCTCCCGGAGAGGACGAAGCGGGTGCGCAGCCCCTCATGACGGCGCAGGATCTCGCCGAGGCTCGCGGCGAGCGCCGCCGGATCGAGGCGCCCCTCACAGTCGAGCGCCGCCGGCAGGTGCAGGTACGCGGCGCCGGGCTCGATCCGCTCCAGGAGCCAGAGTCGCTGCTGCGCGAAGGACAGCGCCAGCGGCTGCTCGCGCGGCATCCGCACGATGGGATCCAGGGGCAGCGCCGGGGAGCACACGATCCGGGCGGCCAGGCCCTCGACGGTCGGCGTCTCGAAGATCGCCCGCAGCGGCAGCTCCACTCCGAACACCGCGCGCACCCGCGACACCAGCCGGGTCGCCAGCAGCGAATGCCCTCCCAGGTCGAAGAAGTCCGCCTCCAGCCCCACCGGCTCGACGCCCAGCACCTCGGCGCCCAGCAGCTCGGCGAAAATGCCCGCGATCCGCCTCTCGGCCGGCGTGCGCGGTACTCCGCCGGTGCTCCGCGGCCGGTCCGGCTGCAGGAGGGCGAGCCCCTTGCGGTCGACCTTGCTGTTGGCGGTCAGGGGCAGGGCCGGCAGGGAGACCCAGGCGGACGGCACCATGAACTCGGGCAGCCGCTGGCGCAGGAAATCACGCAGCTCGGACGGCTCCGGCGCGACGGTTGCGTCAGCCGCGGCCACCACGTACGCCACCAGCCGGTGCCCCCCGGCCTCCTCCCGCTGCGCCAGCACCACCGCGCTGCTCAGCCGCGGGTGGGCCATCAGGGCCGTCTCGACCTCTCCCGGCTCGACCCGGAAGCCCCGCACCTTGACCTGCGCGTCGAGGCGGCCGAGGAACTCGAGGTCTCCCGACCGGCGCCAACGCACCAGGTCGCCGGTCCTGTACAGGCGCCCGCCCGCCTCCCTCCCCTCCGGGTCCGGCAGGAAGCGCTCCGCCGTCCGGTCCGGATGATCCAGATAGCCGCGCGCCAGGCCGTCCCCTCCCGTGCACAGCTCTCCGGCGACTCCCGGCGGCACCGGCATCTGATGGCGGTCCAGGACCGCGAGCCAGGTGTGGGCGATCGGGCGTCCCACCGGCACCGAGGGGTCCAGCTCCGCCGCGGCACGCACCGTGTAGCAGGAGGTGAAGCACGTGTTCTCGGTCGGCCCGTAGCCGTTGATCAGGCGGGTTTCGGGGAGCTCGGCGAGCACCCGGCGGGCGTGCGCCACCGGCAGCACGTCGCCACCGGTCAGCAGCTGGCGCACTCCGGAGAGCGCCCCCAGATTCTCCTCCACCATCTGCCGGAACAGCCCGGTGGTCAACCACAGCGTGGTCACCCCCTCTCTCTTCACCACCTCGCCCAGCTCAGCGGTCGTCAGCACACCGGGCGGCGGGATCACCAGGCGAGAGCCGTGGAGGAGCGCCCCCCACAGCTCCAGCGTCGAGACGTCGAACCCATAGGGGGCGTACAGGAGCAAGGTCTCGTCAGGGCCGAATCGGGCATAGCCGGTCCCCCGCACGAGCCGCACCACTCCCCGGTGCGTCACCGCGACCCCCTTCGGCTCGCCCGTCGAGCCCGAGGTGTACATCACGTAGGCCAGGCCTGTGGCAGCCACCGCGGGCAGGGCCGCTTCCCTCCCCTCCTCCTCCCCCGCCGCCGCAGTGCCGTCCAGACAGAGCACCGCCGCCTTCATGTCCGGCAGCTCCGACAACATCGGCAGCCAGCGCTCCTCGGTGACCAGCACCAGGGCGGCGCTGCTCCGCAGCAGGAAGGCCAGCCGCTCCCGCGGGTAGGCGGGGTCCAGCGGCACATAGGCACCACCCGCCGCGAGCACGGCGAGCGTCGCCACCACCTGGGCGGGAGCACGGTCGAGACAGAGGGCCACCCGCACCTCCGGACCGACCCCCAGGGCGCGCAGCCGGTGCGCCCAACGGGTGAACTGCGCGACGAGCTCTCCATAGGTGAGGGCGGTGCCAGGGCTGACCAGGGCCACGGCATCCGGCGAGAGCGCCGCCTGCTCGGCGACCAGATCGTGGAGCGTCGCCTCCCGCGGATAGCTCTCTCCTTCCCCGTCTCCGATCCGCAGGAGATGCTGCCGCTCCTCCTCCGAGAGCAGCGGCAGCTCCGGCAGGCGCTGCTGCGGCGCCGCCACGGCACCGGCCAGCAAGCGTGCGAAAGACCCGGCCAGGCGCTCGATCGTCGTGCCGTCGAACAGGTCGGAGCGGAAGCCGATCGCTCCGGAGAGACCTTCCGCACCGACCCCCAACGTGAGGCTCAGGTCGAACTTCTCGATCTCCGTCTCCAGGGGCCAGAGGGACGCCTCGACGTCGCCCAGCCGCAACGTGGGGAGCGGATCGCTGTCCAGAACGAACGAGACCTGGTAGAGCGGCGCAAGCCCGAGGTCGCGCCGCGGGTGGAGCTCCTCGACCAGCTTCTCGAACGGCAGGTCCTGATGGGCATAGGCGGCCAGAGAGGTCTCCCGGACTCGCGCGAGCAGCTCCGCGAACGACGGCGCGCCGGAGAGGTCGGTACGCAGCACCAGCGTGTTGACGAAGAACCCGATCAGCCCCTCGGTCCGCAACTGGCCGCGGCCGGCGACCGGCGATCCGACGCTCACGTCGTCGGTATTGCTGATGCGGGCCAGCAGAGCCTGGAAGGCGGCCAGGACGGCCATGAACAGGGTCACCCCCTGCCGGCGCGCCAGCGCCTGCAGGAGCGGCAGCAGAGCGGGGGGCAGAGCCAGGGCCCGGCTCGCGCCGCGCGAGCTCAATCTCGCCGGCCGCGGGCGATCGAGCGGCAGGTCGAGCACCGGAGGCGCACCGGCCAGGCGGGCCCGCCAGGGGGCCAGCTCGGCCTCCAGCACCTCCCCACGGAGCCAGCCGCGCTGCCAGACCGCGTAGTCCCCGTACTGGATCTCCAGCTCCGGCAAGGGAGACGGGCGGCGCTCCAGGCCGGCATCGTAGAGGGCGCTCAGCTCCCGCGCCAGCACCCGCAGCGACCAGCCGTCGCTGATCACATGGTGCATCGTCAGCAGGAGGAGCTGCTCCGCCTCGCCCAGGCACACCAGGGCCGTGCGCAGCAACGGTCCACCCTCGGGATCACCGAGGTCGAACGGACGCAGAGCCTCGGCGCGCGCCAGCCGGCGGGCCTCCTCCAAGCGCCGGGCGGCAGGCAGGCCCGCGAGATCGATCTCCGGCACCGGGACCGGAGCGGGCGGATCGACTACCTGGACCGGCTCCCCCAGTTCCCCCTCAACCGCGAGGCATCGGGTCCGCAGCGACTCGTGGCGGCGCGCCACCTCCCCCAGAGCCGCGGCGAGTGTCGCGCGGTCGAGCCGGCCCGGCAGATGCAGCGCGGCGGGCATGTTGTAGACCGGGCTCTCCGGCTCCAACCGATGGAGGAACCAGAGCCGCTGCTGGGCGAAGGAGAGCGGCAGGGGTGTCGCGCGGGACACCGGAACGAGCGGCGGGGCATCGCTCCGGGCAGCGCCCGCGACCGCGCGCGCCAGGGCCGCCACCGTCGGCGTCTCGAACACGCGGTGGAGCGGCAGCTCGGTGCCGAGAGCGTCGCGGATCCGCGCGATCAGCCGCATGGCGGCCAGCGAGTGGCCGCCGTGCTCGAAGAAGCTCTCCTCCACACCGAGCCGGTCGACTCCCAGCACCTCGGCGAAGAGGCCGGCCAGCAGCTCCTCGAGCGGCGTCCGCGGCGCCTCAGTTGCCTCGAGGGGGCGGCCGGGCATGGCCACGGGGCTCCAGCGGGCGAGCGACCGGCGGTCGAGCTTGCCGTTCGGCAGGCGGTCGAGCGCCCGGCCGAAGGCGAAGGCCGGCACCATGTAGGGCGGCAGGCGGGCGGCCAGGGCGGCGCGCAGCTCGGCCGCCGTGGCGACACCGGCATCCGCCACCGCCGGCACCACGCAGGCGAGCAGCGAGCGCTCCCCCGCGCCGTCCTGGCGCACCACGACCGCGGCCTCGCGGACCTGCGGCTGGGCCGCCAGGGCGATCTCGATCTCGCGCGGCTCGATCCGAAAGCCGCGGATCTTCACCTGATCGTCGAGCCGGCCGAGGTATTCGATCTCCCCCCCGGGCCGATGGCGGCAGAGGTCGCCGGTCCGGTACAGGCGGGCCCCTGGTGGCCCAAACGGATCGGGGACGAACCGCTCCGCCGTCAGGTCCGGACGCCCGCGATAGCCACGCGCCACCTGCACGCCGCCGATCGCCAGCTCCCCCACCGCCCCCGGCGGCACCGGCTCCAACCGCCGGCCCACGAGGTGAATCTGCGTGTTGCGGACCGGCCGGCCGATCGGCACCGGGCGCGGCCGGGCCGCCGGCCGGCAGCTCCAGGCCGTCACCTCGACCGCGGCCTCGGTCGGACCATACAGGTTGATCAGCGGCACCGGCAGCGTAGCGAGGCAGCGTTGCTCCAGCTCCCAGGGCAGGGCCTCGCCGCTGACCAGCACCCGGCGCAGCGAGCGGCAGCGCGCCGCCACCCCGTCCTCCGCCAGGAAGAAGGGGAGCATCGAGGGCACGAAGTGGATCGTCGTGACCCCCTCCTGCTCGACCAGCCGGGCCAGGTAGGCGCTGTCGCGGTGCCCGTCCGGCCGGGCCACCACCAGCCGCGCTCCAAGGATCAGGGGAGCGAAGAATTCGGGGACGGAGACGTCGAAGCCGAACGGGGTCTTCTGCAGGAACCGGTCGCCCGCGTCCAGGCCGCAGGCCTCCTGCATCCACAGCAGCCGGTTGACGATGCCGCGGTGGCTGTTGACCACCCCCTTCGGCCGGCCGGTCGAGCCCGAGGTGTAGATGACGTAGGCGGCGTTGTCGGCCGCCGCCCGCGGGAGCCGTTGCGCCGCGCCGGCAGGCAGGCCGGAGACCTCGTCGAGCCAGGCGAGGCGCAGGCCGGGGACGGCGTCGAGCGGCAGCGTATCCGCGTAGGCACGGCGGGTGAGGACGACGGCCGGCGCCGCATCCTCCAGGATCATCGCCAGGCGCTGCCGGGGAAGGTCCAGCTCCAGCGGCAGGTAGGCGCCGCCGGCGCCGAGCACGCCGAGCAGGCCGGCGACCAGCTCGACCGAGCGCTCCGCCGCCACTCCCACCACCACCTCGGGCCCCACCCCGAGCCTCACCAGATGGCGCGCCAAGGCCTGCGCCCGGGCCGCCAGCTCGCGGTAGGTCAGCCGCTCCTCGTCGAACACCACCGCCTCCGCCTCTGGCGTCCGCTCGGCCTGCGCCGCGAACAGATCGTAGAGGGTCGCCTCCGGGCCGGCCTCCGCGCTGTCATTCCAGGCGTGGAGGAGCTGGTGACGTTCCGCCGCGGAGAGCAGCGGCAGCGCCGAGAGCGCGAGCTCCGGGCTCTCCACGACCGACCGGAGCAGCAGGGCGAAGCGGTCCAGCAGGCGCACCGCGGTCGCGGCGTCGAACAGGTCGGTGTTGAACTGCAGCGCGAGGCTCAAGCTTCCCTGGCGCTCCACCGCATGGAGCATCAGCTCGAAAGGAGCCGGCGGCCGGGGCAGGGAGAGCGTCTCCAGCCGGAAGTCCTCCGGCCCCACCAAGACCCCCTCCTCGCCGAGGGCGAAGGCGGTGAGCCCTTCGACGCCGCGCGTCTCCTTCTGCATCACGAACGAAACTTGAAACAGCGGCGTCCGGCTGGCCTCCCGCACGGGTTGGAGGTGCTCGGCGAGGAGCGGCAGCGGATAGTCTCCGTGCTCGAAGGCGGCGAGCACCGTCGCCTTGGTGCGCTCCAGAAGCTCCGCGAACGTGGGGTCTCCGGTCAGGTCTCCACGCAAAACCACCGGGTTGACGAAGTAGCCCACCGTGCCGGCGAGCTTCGACCGGGACCGGCCGGCGCGTGGCGCGCCGATCGCCAGGTCCTCCTGGCCGGAGTGGCGGCCCAGGAGCACCTGGAACGCGGCGGCCAGCGTCATGAAAAGCGTGGCGTGCTGCTTTCGGCTGCGCGCGCGCAGGGCCGCCGCGAGCTCGCCCGGCAGCCGAAGCCGGCAGCAGTCGCCCCGCTCGGTCTGCACCGCCGGACGCGGCCGGTCGAGGGGGAGCTCGAGAGTGGGGAGCCCTGCCAGGCTCTCCTGCCAGTAAGCCAGCAAGGCCTCGCCCCGTCCGTCACCCAGGGCCTCCCTTTCCATCCGGACATGCTCTTCGTAGTCCATGCCGGGAGAAGAGAGCTGCGCCGGCCCGGCGCCGGTCGCTTCGCGGTACAGCAGCGGCAGCTCACGAACCAGAATGGCGAGAGACCAGAAGTCGGCGACGATGTGGTGAACGGCAAGGAGGACCACCGGCCCGCCGGGGCCGCCCGTCAGCAGTGTGGCGCGAAGGAGCGGCCCGCGCTCCAGGTCGAAGGGGCGCCAAGCTTCTTCGGCCAGACGAGCCCGCAACGCCTGCTCGCTCTCACCGCCTGCATCCATGCACACCAGGGAGAAGCTCTGGCGTCCCGCGACCCGCCGGCAGGGTGCGCCGTCGATCGCCGGAAACGTCGTCCGCAAGGCCGCGTGGCGGTCCACCAGAGCCTGGAACGCGCGCTCCAGGGCCCCGGCATCGATCGGGGTGCGCACGCGGGCCGCGGCCGCGATGTTGTAGGCGCCGCCCTGGGGAGCGAGGTGCTGGAGAAACCAAAGCGAACGCTGGCCGTAAGAGGGCGTGCCCATGGCGCTGACAGGCTCTCCCTCCAACTCCTGGCAGGCCGGTACAGTTAAATCCCGCCAGATGCTCTCCATCGAGTCCTTCTCCCAGTGCCGATCTCGCTTTTTCACAGCTACAGCTAAACCTTACGCGAAAAACACAAAGTCTCCACGGCCCACCCGCGTAAGGCCAGTATACAGAGTGCGACGGAGGGCTTGGGCGTGGACAGCTCCTTAGAGGGTGTCTCAAAAGTCTCCTTCAGCATGCTAAAATGTCGTATGGGCTACCCGAGCGATGTCTCAGATGCGGAAGAAGTCGTCGCCCCGTTGCTGCCGGCTGCTAAAACCGGAGGCCGGCCTCGGACTACCTCTCTACGAGAGGTGATCAACGCGATCTTCTACGTGAGCCGGGGCGGCATCGCTTGGCGCATGCTGCCGAAGGACTTCCCGCCTTACCAAACGGTCTATCGCTTCTTTCGAGCTTGGAGCAAAGACGGCACCTGGGAACGTGTTCACAAAGCCCTGCGTGACCGCGTCCGCCAGAAAGCGGGTCGTGAGGCGAGTCCCAGTGCTGTCATCATTGACAGCCAGAGCACCAAGACCACGGAAAAGGGGGCCCCAAAGGGTACGATGCGGGCAAGAAAGTCCAAGGGCGCAAGGGGCACATCGTCGTTGACACGCTCGGGTTGATCCTGGACTGCGTGGTTCATCCTGCGGATATCCAGGATCGAGACGGAGCCAAGCTGGTTTTGGAGAAATTGGCTGGCCGCTTTCCCCGTCTCCAGAGGATCTGGGCCGACGGTGCTTATGCGGGGAAGTTGGTGGATTGGGCGAAAGACCTTGGGCAATGGGCTCTGGAGATCGTGAAGAGAGGGGACGATGTGGTGGGTTTCGAAGTTCTGCCCCATCGCTGGATCGTCGAGAGAACCTTTGCATGGTTGGGTCGGTTTCGTCGGCTGAGTAAAGATTACGAGGTTCTCATCGAGACGAGCACAGCAATGATCTATGTTGCAATGATCCGATTAATGATACGTAGATTGGGCTCATGACTTTTGAGACACCCTCTTAGAGTGCCTAACAAAACCCGCGTCGCCAGTCCTTGTAGGGGCGGGTCTGGGGGGCGGAAGGTGGAGCGACCCGCCCTCGGCGGGGAGATTCCAAAGGGGCTTCCCTCCTCCTTCGGCGCCTCGCGGCGGGCCGGATTATTGTGCCATCATTGCCCGCTGAAACTGCGGTTTGATAGGGTGTTCATCTCGCTTTAAAACCTTACGCGAAAAAGATAAAGCCTCCACGGCCCACCCGCGTAAGGTCAGTATATAGAAGTGCGACGTAGCCCGCCGGCGGCTCGGATCGTCTTTGACCCACCGCCGCCCCCATGCGAAGCTGTCTGGTCATGGG
The DNA here is from genome assembly GCA_021154885.1 of Thermoanaerobaculum sp. Lineage (GTDB taxonomy): Bacteria > Acidobacteriota > Thermoanaerobaculia > Multivoradales > UBA5704 > DATARR01. The sequence goes on along the minus strand of JAJKHS010000111.1, from coordinate 930 downwards.
AACCCTGGCGGAACGACCCACCTGCACGCTGCCCCGACAAACCGTGCGACCTGGCGTGACGGCGCTTCAGGAGGAAACGGTCCGCCCGCTCTCCTTCGCCCAGGAGCGGATGTGGCTCCTCGACCAGATCGACCCCGGCGCGGCAACCTACAACCTCTTCCACACCGTCGACATCTCGGGCCCGCTCGCCCCCGCCCTCCTCGCCCGCTCGCTCGACGAGGTGGTCCGTCGGCACCAGACCCTGCGCACCACCTTCGCCGCGCCAGGCGGCGCGCCGGAGCCCGTCGTCGCCCCCGCTGCGCGCCGGCCGCTGCCGCTCGTCGACCTCGCCGGCCTTCCGGAGCCGTCGTGGAGGCCCGAGGTCGCGCGCCTCTCCACCGAGGAGCGGCGGCGCCCGTTCGACCTCGCGGCGGAGCCTCTCTTCCGCGTCGCTCTCGTGCGCCTCTCGGCGGGCCGGCACGCCGGGCTCCTCACCGCCCATCCCATCGTCTTCGACGGCGGATCGAGCCTCGTTCTCTGGCGAGAGGTCGCGGCGCTCTACGAGGCCTTCGCCGCGGGACGGCCGTCGCCGCTCCCCGAGCTCCCCTTGCAGTACGCCGACTATGCGCTCTGGCAGAGGCTGCACCTCGCGGGCGATACGCTCGCCGGCGAGGTCGATCCCTGGCGGCGCGAGCTCGCCCCGCCGCTTCCCGTCCTGCGATTGCCGGCCGACTTCGACCGCGCCTCGGCGCATGGGTTCCTCGCCGGCGAGGTCTACCGCGTGCTGCCGGCGCCGCTCGCTGCGGCCCTCCGCGAGTTGGGCGGCCGGTGCGGGGCGACGCTCTCTTCGACCCTCCTGGCTGCCTGGGCCGCCGTCCTCGGGCGCACCGGCGGCGAGGAGGACCTCCTCGTCGGCACGCCGATCGAGAGCCGCCGCCCGGAGGCCGAGGG
>JAJKHS010000110.1 GCA_021154885.1 Thermoanaerobaculum sp. | reverse complement strand
CGACGGCCGGCCGCTCACGGCCGCCGGGTAGAGGGCTGCCAGCTCGCGCACCAGCACCGCGGTCGACCAGGCGTCGAAGGCGATGTGATGGACGACCAGCACCAGGACGTGCTCGGCCTCGCCCAGCCGCAGCAGGGTGGTGCGCAGCAGCGGTCCGGCCGCCAGGTCGAACGGCCGGCGGGCCTCCGCCGCGACCAACGCCAAGGCCTCGCTCTCCGGCACCGGCAGGGCGCGCAGGTCGACCTCCCACAGCGGCACGCCGGAGCTCGGCCCCAACACCTGCACCGGCCGGCCCCCATCCTGCAGGAAGCGGGTGCGCAGCACCTGGTGACGGCGCACGATCTCGCGGAACGCCGCGGCCAGGGCCGCCGGCTGGAGCGCTCCCGAGAAACGCACGGCGGCGGGAATGTTGTACGCCGGGCCGCCCTCCAGCCGGTCGAGGAACCAGAGCCGCTCCTGCGCCAGGGAGAGCGGCAGCAGCTCCTCGCCGGTGGCGATGGCGAAGCGCCGCGGCGCCGGCCGGTCCTCGCCACGGGCCGCCGCCACGACCTCGGCCAGGGCCGCCACCGTGGGGTGCTCGAACAGCCGCCGCAGAGGGAGGTCGACGCCGAACGCATCGCGCACCCGCGCCGCCACCTGGGCCCCCATCAGGGAGTGGCCGCCCAACTCGAAGAAGTCGTCGTGGACGTCCACCCGGTCGCGGCCCAGGACCTCGCACCAGATCCCGGCGAGCAGCTCCTCGACCGGTCCCCGGGGCGCGGCCGTCCCGTCCCCCTGGGGCCCGGCCTCGAGCGTCAGCGCCCCGAGAGCCCGGCGGTCCACCTTGCCGCTGGGCGTCTTCGGCAGTCGCTCCAGCCGGGAGAAGGAGCCCGGCACCATGTGGGCGGGGAGCCTGGCCCTGAGGTGGTCCCGCAGCTCGGAGCTGCCGGGAGCATCGCCGTCCGCCGGCGTCCAGAAGGCGGCCAGCCCCTCTCCGGACACCACCACCGCGCACTCGCGCACCCCCGGGTGGAGAGCCAGGGCCGCCTCGACCTCGCCGATCTCGATGCGGAAGCCCCGCACCTTGACCTGCTGGTCGATGCGGCCCAGGAAGTCGAGGGAGACGTCGGCCAGCCAGCGGACGAGGTCGCCCGTGCGGTACAGGCGGGCGCCGGCGGTGGCGCCGAACGGATCGGGGACGAACCGCTCCGCGGTCAGGTCCGGCCGGCCGAGATAGCCGCGGGCGAGGCCCGCACCGCCGATGCACAGCTCACCCGGGACGCCGAGCGGCACGAGGCCCCCCTCGGAATCGGTGACGTAGAGCGCGACCCCGGCCAGCGGCCCGCCGATGCGCGCCGCCGGCACGCCGGCGACCAGCGGCGCGGCCGTGGCGTCCACGGTGCACTCGGTGGGTCCATAGACGTTCCAGAAGCGGGTCCGCGGCCGCGCCAGCGCCGCGTCGCGCAGCGCGGCGTCCACGGCTTCGCCGCCCACCAGCACCAGCGCCGGCGCGGCGTCCCCCTCGCCCAGGCCGTCCGCGAGCAGCAGCCGGAGCTGCGAGGGCGTGCAGTCGAGCACGTCGAGGCGATGGCGGCGGACGTAGTCGACCAGGGCCCGGGGATCCTGCCGGACCTCGGTGGTGAGGACGTGGAGACAGTGCCCCCAGGCGAGCTGCACGACCTGCTTGACCGCGCCGTCGAAGGAGAACGAGGCGTTGACCCCCACCCGTAGCGGCCCCGCTGCGGCGCCGTAGACCGCCGCCCGCAGGGCGCCGGCCAGGTTCGTCACCGCGCCGTGGCGCACCACCACCCCCTTGGGCTGGCCCGTGGAGCCCGAGGTGTAGAGGACGTAGGCCGGGTGGTCCGGCCCGACGCCGCCCTTCGGGCGCGCCACGCTCTCCCCGGCCTCCTCGACGAGCACGGTGCGCACCCCGGCCGGCAGGCCGCCGGCGAGGGCCGCGGAGGTCACCGCCACGGGCGCCCCCGAATCCGCCAGCAGCCAGGCCACCCGCTCCGCCGGCAGGGCGGGATCGACGGACACCCAGGCGCCTCCCGCCTTGAGCACACCCAGCATCGCCACCACCGCCGCGAGCGAACGGTCGAGCAGCAGGGCGACCCTCACCTCGGGGCCGACGCCCAGGGCCCGCAGCCGCAGCGCCAGGCCGTTGGCGCGCCGGTCGAGGCGGCCGTAGGTCAGCTCCTCGCCGTCGCAGACCACGGCCGGCGCGTCCGGCGCCGCCGCGGCCCGCGCCGCCACGAGCTCGTGCAGGCGGGGCCCGTCCTGGGCCGGATGGGCCTCGCGCCAGCCCCCACTCCATTCGTGCTGCAACTGGTGCCGCTCGGCGGCGGTGGCCAGCGGCAGGCCGGCGACCCGCGCCTCGGGACGCTCCGCGATGGCCGCGAGCAGCACGCCGAGGTGCCGCCCCCAGCGCTGGACCGTCGCCGCGTCGAAGAGGTCGGAGCGGTAGACGAGATAGCCCTCCAGGCCGCCATCGGCGGCCGCCTCCAGCGCCAGGGAGAGGTCGAACTTGCCCGTGGCGGGGAACACCGGCGCCACCCGGGCGCTCAGGTCCGGCCCCAGGGCCAGCTCACGCCGGAAGACTCCCTGGAAGCTGAAGAAGACCTGGAAGAGCGGATTGCGAGCGAGGTCGCGCGCGGGCGCCAGCTCCTTGACCAACTGCTCATAGGGGAGGTCCTGATGGGCGTAGGCCTCGAGGGACCGGTCGCGCAGCCGTCCGAGGGCTTCGCGGAAGGTGGGGTCGGCGGAGAGGTCGGCCCGCAGCACCAGGGTGTTGACCAGGAACCCGATCACCCCCTCCAGCTCCGGCAGGGAGCGGCTGGAGACCGGCGTCCCCACCAGCACCTCCTGCTGTCCCGCGAGCCGGGCGAGCAGGACGCTCCAGGCCGCAAGGAGGGTCATGAAGAAGGTGGCACCCTCCTCCCGGCCCAGCCGCTTCAGCCTCGCGGCGAGGGCGGCAGGGACGCTCAGGCGCTCGACGGCGCCGCGGAAGCTCTGCTGGAGAGGCCGGGGGTGATCGGTGGGAAGGTCGATCGGCGGGGGGTTGTCGCCCAGCCGCTGCCGCCAGTAGGAGAGCTGCTGCGCCAGAAGCTGGCCCTGGAAGCTCGCCCGCTGCCAGAGCGCCACGTCGGCGTACTGCAGCGAGGGCGCCGGCAGCGGCGAGGGCTCGCCCGCCGCGAAGGCGCGGTAGAGCTGCGACAGCTCGTCGAGGAAGATGTCGATCGAGCCGCCGTCGAAGACGATGTGGTGGAGGTTGAGCAGCAGGTGGTGGCGCGACGCCTCGAGGCGCAGCAGCCGGGCGCGCAGCAGCGGTCCGCGCACCAGGTCGAACGGGCTCGAAGCCTCCTCGTCGGCCAGCCTGCGAGCCTCCGCCTCGCGCTCCAGCCGCGGCAGGCCCTCGAGGTCGACGAGCGGCAGCGGCACCGCGGCCGGGGCATCGATCCGCTGCACCGGCCGGCTGCTCCGCTCGGGGAAGACGGTGCGCAGGGCCTCGTGCCGGCGGACGACCTCGCCCAAGGCCGCGGCCAGGGCCGCCGGATCGAGCCGCCCCGCCGGTCCGGCCTCGATCCGCACCGCGGCCGGGACGTTGTAGGCGGTGCTCCCCGGCTCCAGACGGTCGAGGAACCAGAGCCGCTCCTGGGCGAAGGAGAGGGGCAACCCGGCATCCCCTTCCCCACCCGGGGGGCGCGGCGTTGGCGGCGCGCTGCGCAGGAGACCCTCGCCGCGGGCCGCCGCCAGCCGGGCCGCCAGCCCGGCCAGGGTGGGCGCCTCGAACAGGGCGCGCAACGGCAGCTCGACGCCGAAGGCGCGGCCCGCCCGCGACACCACCTGGGTGGCCAGCAGAGAGTGGCCGCCGAGCTCGAAGAAGTTGTCGAAGGCGCCGACCTCGCCGACGCCCAGCAGGGTCTGCCAGATGCCGGCCAGCAGCTCCTCCTCGGGGGTACGCGGCGCCGTCCGGCCGTCCGCCGTCGCCGGCGTCGCCAGCTCCGCCGGCACCGGCAGCGCCCTGCGGTCCACCTTGCCGTTGGGCGTCAGCGGCAGGAAGGGCAGGGCGACCCAGGCGGCGGGCACCATGTGGTCGGGGAGCTTCGCCCGCAGATGCCGGCGCAGCTCGGCCGGGAAGGCGGGGAAGGCCTCCGGCTCGCGCGCCACCACGTAGGCCACCAGCCGCAGGTCGCGGGCCTCGGCTGCCGCCTCCTCGTTCTCCCGCGCCACCACCACCGTCTCGCGCACCGCCGGATGGGCGTGCAGCGCCGCCTCGATCTCCCCCAGCTCGACGCGGAAGCCCCGCACCTTGACCTGGTGATCGAGGCGGCCCAGGAATTCCAGCTCCCCATCCGGCGTCCAGCGGGCGAGATCGCCCGTGCGGTAGAGGCGCGCCCCCGGCTCCGGCTCGCCGGCAAACGGATCGGGGACGAAGCGCTCGGCCGTCAGCTCCGGCCGGCCGAGATAACCGCGGGCGAGTCCCCGCCCGGCCAGCAGCAGCTCGCCGGGGACGCCCACCGGCAGGGGCTCGAGATGGGCGTCCACCACGTAGGCCCGGGTGTTGGGGAGCGGCCGGCCGATGGTCGGCTCGCCCGCCGTCCCCACCTCGGCGACCGTCGAGTAGGTCGTGTCCTCCGACGGGCCGTAGAGGTTGAGCAGGCGCCGGACGGTGCCGAGGCCGTGGATGCGCCGGGCGAGAACGCCGCGCAGCGGCTCGCCGGCGAGGTTGATCGTGCGCACCGAGGCGGGCACCGCGCCCTGCCGCACCAGCTCGGCCATGGCCGAGGGCACGGTGTTGACCAGCGTCACCTCCGCGGCGGCCGGCAGCCGGGGCAGCTCCAGGGCGTTCTCCGCCAGGATGACGGCGCCGCCCACGGCGAGAGGGACGAAGAGCTCGAACACCGAGAGGTCGAAGCAGATCGAGGTGGCGGCCATCACCCCGGCCAGCTCCTCCGGCCGGAAGGTCTCCCGCGCCCAGTGGACCATGGCGGTGGCGCTGCGGTGCGCGATGGCGACCCCCTTGGGCCGCCCCGTGGAGCCCGAGGTGTAGATGAGGTAGGCGAGCGACGCCGGCGCGGGCGTGGGAGGCTCCCCGGCGGCGTTGTCGTCCTTGCCGTCCTCTGCCTCCTCGTCGTCCTCGGCGTCCACCAGCAGCACCTGCGCGGCATCCCGGGGGAGCAGCTCGGCGAGGCTCTGCTCGCTCACCAGGACCGGCGCCGCCGAGTCCTCCAGGATCGCGCTCAGCCGCTCCTGCGGGTAGGCGGGATCGAGCGGCACGTAGGCGCCGCCGGCCTGGAGCACGGCGAGCATCGCCGCCACCATGCCGGGCGTGCGGCGCAGGAAGATCCCCACCGGCACGTCGGGCCCCACCCCGAGGCGCCGCAGCCTGCCGGCGAGGCGCGCCGCGCGGTTCGCCAGCTCGCCGTAGGTCAGCCGCTCCGCGCCGTGGATCAGGGCGACGGCGCCGGGGGTGCGGCGGGCCTGGGCCGCCACCATCTCGTGCAGCAGGCCGTCCTCTGGCCAGTCCGCCAGCCGCCGGCTCCACTCGCCCAGCACCTGCTCGCGCTCGCCGGCGGTGAGCAGGGGGAGGCTGGAGAGGGGCAGGCCGGGGTTGGCCACGGCGCCGGCGAGCAGGGTCGCGAAGTGGCCGGCCAGGCGGCGGATGGTGGCGGCCTCGAAGAGGTCGCGGCTGTGCTCGATCCAGCCGGCGAAGCCCGCGGGCCTCTCCTCCAGCTCCAGGGTCAGCTCGAGCTTGGCGGTGCCGGTGTGCACCTCCAGCCGGCTCGCGGCCAGGCCCGGCAGCGCGGGCCGGGCCGGCGCCCCCTGGAAGACGAACAGCACCTGGACGAGCGGGTGGCGCGCCAGGCTCCGCTCCGGCACCAGCGCCTCGACCAGCTTCTCGAATGGCAGGTCCTGGTGGGGATAGGCGGCGAGCGCCGCCGCTCGCGTCCGTGCCAGCAGCTCGCGGAACGGCGGGTCGCCGGCCAGGTCGCCGCGCAGCACCAGGGTGTTGACGAAGCAGCCGATCAGCCCTTCGAGCTCCACCCGCCCGCGGTTGGCCACCGGCGAGCCGACCAGCAGGTCCTCGGCGCCCGTGTAGCGGCCGAGGAGCGTCTCCAGGGCGGCGAGCAGGACCATGAACGGCGTCGCTCCCTCCCGCCGGCCGAGGGCGGCCACGGCCGCGGACAGACCGGCCGGCAGGGCGATGGGCTGCCGCGCGCCGCGCGCCGACAGCACCGCCGGGCGCGGCCGGTCGGTGGGCAGCTCCAGGCTGCTGGGCGCCCCGGCGAGCCGCCGCCTGGCCGCGGCGAGCCGCGCCTCCAGCGCCTCGCCCTGGAGCCACCCCCGCTCCCAGGCGGCGAAGTCGCCGTACTGGAGGGGCGGGTCCGGCAGGGGCGACGGCCGCCCCGCCGCGAAGGCCCCGTAGAGGGCCGCCAGCTCGCGCAGGAAGACCGCCATCGACCCGCCGTCGGAGGCGATGTGGTGCATGGCGGCGAGCAGGACGTGCTCCGCCGCTCCCAGCCGCAACAGGACGGTGCGCAGCAGCGGTCCGCGCGCGAGGTCGAACGGGCGCCGCGCCTCGGCGGCGGCCAGCCGCTCCACCTCGTCCTCCAGATCGGCCTCCAGATTGTCCTCCAGATCGGCGACCTGCCGCAGGTCGACCACCGGGAGAGCCGGCGCGGCGGCCGGCAGGGCCCACTGGACGGGGCCCTCCTCGCCGGCGGCGAAGCGCGAGCGCAGCGCCTCGTGCCGGCGCGCCACCTCGGCCAGGGCCCGGGCCAGGGCGGGGACGTCGAGGCTCCCCGTGAGCCGCAGGCCGCCGGCGATGTTGTAGGTGGCCGCGCCCGGCTCGAGCTGATCGAGGAACCACAGCCGCTCCTGGGCGAAAGAGAGGGGGAGCCCCCGCTCGCAGGCGGCGGCCGGCGCGGGCCCGAGCGGCGGCGGCGCGGCCGGATGGACCGGCGCGGCCGTTCGCGCCTCGACCTCGGCCGCCAGGGCCGCGGGAGTCGGAGCCTCGAAGACCAGGGAGACGGGGATCTCGACGCCGAAGGCCGCGCTCGCCCGCGACGCGGCGCGGGCCGCCAGCAGCGAGTGGCCGCCGGCGGCGAAGAAGTCGTCGTGGACACCGATCCCGTCCGCGCCCAGCACCTCTTCCCAGATCCCCGCCAGCAGCGCCTCGACGGGCGTGCGCGGCGCGACCCGCTCCTCGGCGGGAGCGAATTCAGGAGCGGCCGAGACGGTCAACGCCCGCCGGTCCACCTTGCCGTTGGCCGTCAGCGGCAGGGCCGCCAGGAGCACCCAGGCCGCGGGGATCATGGCCTCGGGGAGCCGGCCGCGCAGATGCGCGCGCAGCTCGCCCGGGAGGTCCGCATCGGCGTCTGCGTGAGGGACGACGTAGGCCGCCAGGCGCGCCTCCCCCGCTTCCTGGCGAGCCACCACGACCACCTCGCGCACGCCCGGATGCTCGCCGAGCACGGCCTCGACCTCCCCCAGCTCGATGCGCACGCCCCGCACCTTGACCTGCTGGTCGATGCGCCCGAGGAACTCCAGGTCCCCCGCCGGCGACCAGCGGACGAGGTCGCCCGTCCGATAGAGCCGGGCATCGGGGGCCTCCGCGAAGGGATCGGGGACGAACCGCTCGGCCGTCAGCTCGGGCCGGTTCAGGTAGCCGCGGGCGAGGCTCTCGCCGCCGATCGCCAGCTCGCCCGGAATCCCCACTGGCAGCGGACGCAGATGGCGGTCGAGGACGTAGGCCCGGGTGTTGGCGATGGGCCGGCCGATCGGCGGCGACGGGTCGCCCGGGGCAATCGCGGCAAAGGTCGCGACGACGGTGTTCTCGGTCGGCCCGTAGTGGTTGTAGAGCGTGAACGGCAGGCCCGGACGCGGCCCCCGGTGCAGGCGGTCGCCGCCCGTCAGCAGGGCTCTCAGGGCGATGTCTGCGTCCGCGCCCGCCGGCCACTCCTCGGCCAGGGCAGCCTCGGCCAGCGGCGTCGGCAGGAAGGCGAGGGAGATCCCCTGCTCCACGATCCAGGCCACGAGGCGGGACGGCGCGGCGCGGACCTCCTCCGGCGGGACGTGCAGGCTCGCGCCCGCCGCCAGGTACGGCCAGATCTCCCACACCGAGGCGTCGAAGCCGGGCCCCGCCACCACCGAGGCGCGGTCGGACGGCGTCACGGCATAGGTGCGCCGGTGCCAGGCCACGAGGTTCGCCAGCGCGCCGTGGGAGATCACGACCCCCTTGGGCCGGCCGGTCGAGCCGGAGGTGTAGACGACATAGGCGGCCTGCTCGGGCAGCACCGGAATCCCAGGATTGCGGCCTTCCGTACCGGGGTCCAGGTCCACGCTCAGCACCCGCGCTCCCATCTCGGGGAGCGATTCGGGGAGCGACGGGGCCAGCCGCGACTGGGTGAGGAGGAGGCGGACAGGGCCGGTTCCCCAGGCGTCCGCGAGCTGCCAGCCCAGCCGCTCCGCCGGGTGCGACGGATCGAGGGGCACGTAGGCGCCCCCGGCCTTGAGCACGGCGAGCAGCGACACCACCATCTCCGGCGAGCGCTCCATGACCACGCCCACCCGGCACTCCGGCGTCAGGCCGTTGGCCAGCAGCCAGGCCGCCAGCCGGTTCGCCCGCTCGTCGAGCTCGCGGTAGGTGAGCCGCTGCTCCAGGCCGGCCACGGCCGGGTCGTCCGGTGCCGCCGCCGTCCGCTCCTCCACCAGGCGGTGGACGGGGATCTTCCAGGCGTAGGGAGCCGAGGTCTGGTTCCAGGCCCCCAGCACCTCGCGCTCTTCGGCGGCGGTGAGCAGCGGCAGTGCGGAGAGGCGACGGCCGGGAGCGGCCACCGCCGCCGTCAGCAGCGTCGTGAAGTGGCCTGCCAGCCGCTCGACGGTGGCGGCGTCGAACAGGTCCGGATTGAAGCGCAGCGACGCCCCGAGCCCATTTTCAACCTCGGCGATGACCAGCGCCAGAGCGAACGGCGAGCCCGCCGGCGGCAGGTCGACCGACTCGAGCTCCAGGCCGCCCAGCCCCAGCCGCGAGCCGGCCGTGCCGAGCGCGAAGCCGCCCAGCTCGGCGCCTGCGCCGCGGGCCTTCTCGAAGGCGAAGGCGACGTCGAAGAGCGGCGGCCGGCCGGGGTCGCGCCGCGGCTGCAGCCGTTCGGCCAACAGGGCGAACGGCAGGTCCTGGTGCTCGAAGGCGCCCAGCACAGCTCGCCGCACCTCGGCCAGGACGGCGGTGAAGGCCGGGTCGCCGCCGAGGTCGGTGCGCAGCGCCACGGCATTGACGAAGTAGCCCACCAGATCGGCGGTGGCCGCTGAGCGGCCGGCGGTGGGCGAGCCGATCAGCAGCTCGTCCTGGCCCGTGTAGCGGGCGAGCACAGCCTCGAAGGCGGCGAGCAGCGCCATGAAGAGCGTCGCCCCCTGGCGCTGGGCGAGGGCGTTGAGGTCGGCGACGACGGCGGCGTCCAGGCGGCAGGAGCGGGCGTCGCCGTTCCAGGTCTGGACGGCCGGCCACGGCCGGTCGGTGGGCAGGTCCAGCCGCGCCGGCTCGCCGCCGGCAGGCGCCAGCTCCCGCCACCACCACTGCCAGAGCGCCTCGCCCCAGGGGCCGGCCAGCCGCTCCGCCTGCCAGCGCGCCCAGTCGGTGTAGCGCAGGCCAAGCGGCGGCAGGACGGGCGCCGGGCGGCCGACCTCATGGGCATAGAGCGCCCCCAGGTCGCGCGCCATCACCCCTAGCGACGCGAAGTCGGCGACGATGTGGTGGACCGCCAGGAACAGCACCCCCTCGCCCGCAGCATCCTGCACCAGCCCCACCCGCATCAGCGGCCCCGTTTCGAGGTCGAAAGACCCCCAGACCTCCCCGCTGCTGTCCCTGAAGTCCCTGTTGTCCCTGCTGTCTCTCCTGTCCTTGAAATCAACCGCCAGCCGCGCGTGCACCCGCTGCACCGGTCCCTCCGGCCCCTCCTCGAAGGTGGTCCGCAGGGCCGGGTGGCGCGCGGCGAGCGCGGCCACGGCGCGCCCCAGGGCGGCGGCATCGACCGCGCCATGCACCCGGGCGGCCCCGGCCAGGTGATAGGCGAGGCTGTCGGGAGCCAGGCGGTGGAGGAACCAGAGCGCTCGCTGGCCGTGGGAGAGCGAGAAGACCCCCGTCTCCTCACCCAGCGCCACGGGCTCGCCCGCGCCGCCGGGGAGCCATGTCAGGGCGGGCGCCGCGAACTGCGCCAGGAGCTCGGCCACGAGGTCGGCCGGCGTGGCTCCTTCCAGCAGGGCGCCGAGCGACGGCGAAACGCCCAGCACGGTCTCGGCCCGCGCCCGGATCTCCACCGCCGAGAGTGAATCGAGGCCCGCGGCGGTGAGCGGCCGGTCGAGCGCCAGCCGCGCGGGCGGGACGCCCAGGGAGCGCGCGGCCTCCACCCGCAGCCACGACTCCAGGGCCGCCCGCCGCTCCGCCGCCGGCAGGGCCAGCACGGCCTCGCGGTCCAACCCGGGCGCGACGGCGACCTCTTCGCCCGTCTCTTCCGTTTCGCCACCCAGAGCGCTGCGGCCCACCACGGTCAGCTCGCCGGCCAGGTAGGCGGCCCGGCTGGCGTGGCGCTGGATCTTGCCGCTGGAGGTCTTGGGGATCGAGCCCATGCGCACCAGGACCACCTCGTGGACCTGCACCTCGTGGACCTCGGCCACCGCCCGGCGCACCGCCTCGGCGGCGGCCGCCGCCTCCCCCTCGCGCCGGCGCTCCATCTCCTGGACCACCACCAGCCGTTCCTCGCCGGCGATGTCCACGGCAAAGGCCGCGCCGCTGTCGACGCGCAGGGCAGGGTGACTCTCCTCCGCCGTGCGCTCGACGTCCTGGGGGTAGTGGTTGCGGCCGCGCAGGATGATCAGGTCTTTGAGGCGGCCGGCGATGAACAGCTCGCCGTCCTCACGATTTCCATCGTGGCGCAGGAACCCGAGGTCGCCGGTGCGCAGCCAGGGGCCGGAATCCTCGTCCTCCCCCTGCTCGTCCTGAACGCGGGCGCGGAACGTCTCCGCCGTCGCCTCCGGGCGTTCCCAGTACCCTTGAGCCACACTCGGGCCCTCGACCCAGATCTCGCCCACCCGGTCCGGCGGACAGCGGCGGCCGGTCTCGGGGTCGACGATGGCGAGCCGCTGCCCGGCCCACGCGCCGCCACACCCCACCAGCCGGCGGCCGGCGGGATCGAACGCCGCCACCGCCGACGCCCGGCCCGCCTCCAGGTCGGCCGTCCGGAAGGCGCTCACCACCGGCGGCGCGCCGGCCGTCCCACCGGCCACGAACAGCGTGGCCTCGGCCAGGCCATAGCACGGAAAGAGGGCCTCGCGGCGGAAACCGTGGGGGGCGAAGGCCTCGGCGAAGCGGTCCAGGGTCTCGGGCCGCACCGGCTCGGCGCCGTTGAAGGCCACCTCCCAGCAGGAGAGGTCGAGGCCGTGGCGCTCCGCCGCCGGCACCTTGCGCGCGCACAGCTCGTAGGCGAAGTTCGGCCCGCCGCTGGTGGTCGCCCGGTAGCGCGAGATCGCCCGCAGCCAGCGCGACGGCCGCTGCAGGAAGGCGACCGGCGACATCAGCACGCAGGAGGCGCCGACGTAGAGCGGCTGCAGCACGGTGCCGATCAGCCCCATGTCGTGGTAGAGCGGCAGCCAGCTCACGATCACCGAGCGCTCCGACTGCCCGAAGGCCTGCCGGATCATCTCCTCGTTGTGCAGCAGGTTGCCGTGGCTGACCATCACCCCCTTGGGGCTGGCGGTCGAGCCCGAGGTGTACTGGAGGAAGGCGAGGGTGTCGGCGTCGGCCTCCGGGTCTCGCCACTGCTCGGCGAGGTGGTCGCGGCCGGGGACGTCGAGAGAGTCGGTCGCCAGCCAGCGGCTGCCCTGGAGCTCCGGCAGCCGGCCGGCGAGCGCCTCGACCTGGCCGAGCAGCTCTCCCGAGGTCAGGGTGATGGCGGGACGGGCATCGCCGGCGATGGCGCGCAGGCGCGGCAGCATGCGCGGCGACCGCGGTGGGTACGCGGGCACCGCCACCACGCCGCCATAGAGGCAGCCGAGGAAGGCGGAGACGAATTCGAGCCCCGGCGGGTAGAGCAGCAGCGCCCGCTCCCCCGCCAGGCCCATCTGCTGCAGCAGGGCGCCCAGGGCGCGGGCGCGGCGGTCCAGCTCGCCGAAGGTCAGCCGCTCGTCCTCGACCTCGCCGTCGGCGAGGAAGGTGTAGGCCGGCCGCTCGGGATGCTCGAGCGCCCGCTCACGCATCCCCCGGATCAGGGAGGGATCGGGCACCGGCTCGCGCAACGCGCTGCTCATGCCTCCCCCTTCCCGGTGGCGGGCTGCCCAGGCTCGTCCAGCGATCCTTCTCGACCGTCGATCGACATGTCCCTTCCTCCAGATACGGAGGCCCAGCGCGCCGCGGCTTTCAGGCGGCCCGATCTCTCCTCTATCTTCCCTCGGATATGAAGTGGGCCGGCTCGACCGGCAACTCAGCGAATTGAGAAAACCTGGGCCTCATTACTCCGCGTGGGCTGAGCTTTGATGCGGAACCAGGGCACACAATTTACTGCGAAGGACCGGCTAAGTCAACCGCTGCGCAACCCGCGGCCGGGAGCAAGGAGAGAGAGTTTCGGCTATAGTAAAACCCGGCTGCCGAAATCGCATGGATTCGAGGTTTAAGCGCATATGGAATCTCTCTGGAAAGATCTTGGCCTTTCTCTTCGCGCCCTCCGCCGCAGTCCGGCGTTCACCGCCGCCGCCATCGCCTCGCTGGCGCTGGGGATCGGCGCCAACACCCTGATCTTCATCTTCCTCAACGCCTTCTTCTTCAAGGGCCTGCCGGTCGCCGATCCCGAGCGGCTGGTAGCGATCTATGGCGTCGACCTCGACAGGCAGGACCTGCTGCCCACCTCCTATCCCAACTTCGAGGACCTGCGGCGGGAGAGCACGGTCTTCTCCGGCCTCGCCGCCTACCAGAACCTCTCGCTCAGCCTGACGGGCGAAGGCGAGCCGGCGTGGCTGCAGGGCGAGATCGTCTCCGGCAGCTACTTCGACGTGCTGGGCGTCAAGCCCGCGCGCGGCCGCTTCTTCCTCCCCGAGGAGGACGGGACGCCGGGCGCCCACCCCGTCGCCGTCCTCTCCTACGGCCTGTGGCAGAGCCGTTTCGGCTCCGATCCGAAGATCGTCGACCGGGTCCTCCACGTCAACCAGCAGGGCTTCACCGTCGTGGGGGTCGCGCCGCCGGAGTTCAAGGGCCTGAGCGTCCTCGACACACCGCCCCAGATCTGGGTCCCCCTCGCCATGTATCGCGACCTGACGAGCGGGCCGCAGAAGCGGTGGATCGAGAGGCGGGGCAGCATGACCTTCTCCGCCATCGCCCGCCTCAAGCCCGGAGCGCCGATCGAGACCGCCCGTTCGTTCCTGAAGACGTTCGCGAGCCGGCTGGAGCGCGAGTACCCGAACGCCAACCAGAACCTCGGCCTCGAGGCCATCCCCCTCGGCCGGGCGACCCTCCCCCCGGGGGCGCGCGGCCAGTTCGTCCTCTCGGGAGGGCTGCTCGCGGCCGTGGTCGGCCTGCTGCTGCTGATCGCCGGCGCCAACGTGGCGAACCTGCTGCTGGCGCGGGCCCTGGCGCGCAGTGGCGAGATCGCCGTCCGCCTGTCGCTCGGGGCCGGCCGTGGCCGGCTGCTGCGCCAGCTCCTCACCGAGGGCGCCCTGCTCGGCCTGCTGGGCGGCGCGGCCGGACTGGTGGTGGCGGTGGTGGGGCGCCGGCTCCTCTGGGCGCTGCGCCCGCCCTTCTTTCCCGACTCGCTGGACCTCGGCCTGGACGTCCGGGTTCTGGTCTTCACCTTCGTCGTCGCCCTCGCCACCGGCGTGATCTTCAGTCTGGCCCCCGCCCTGCAGTCGTTCCGGCTCAACCTCTCCTCGATCCTCACCCGCCAGTCGCGGTCCGGCGCCGGCCGCGGCGACGGCTCCGGCGGCCGGCTGCGGGAGGTGCTCATCGCCGTCCAGGTGGGGCTGTCCATCGTCGTGCTGGCCGGCGCCGGGCTGTTCGTCCGCAGCCTGCTCGCCGTCGAGAAGGTCGATCCGGGCTTCGAGACCCGGAAGCTGTTCGTCATCCCCGTCGACCTCGGAGCCCGCGGCTATGCGCCGGCGCGGGCGCAGGAGCTCTACCGCCAGGTCGTGGAGCGGGTCTCGGCACTGCCGGGCGTGCGCCAGGCCGCCGTCGCCAACCGCTTTCTGCTGGTCCCGGGCGGCGCGCTGACGCCCGTTCAGGCCGAGGGGGAGGAGGCGCGAACGGGCAACGAGCAGATCACCACCGCGGTCACCACCGTGGGGACCGGGTATTTCTCCACCGTCGGCATGCCGCTGCGCTCCGGGCACGACTTCACCGCCAACGACCGCGAGGGGACGCTGCCCGTGGTGGTGATCAACGGCAGCCTCGCCCGCCGCCTCTGGCCGGGCCAGCCGGCCCTCGGTAAACGCCTCCGCCTCAACCCCGCCGAGGGCTGGCTCCAGGTGGTGGGCGTGGTGGCGGACGCCCGCACCAACGGCCTGAACGAGCCCCCCGAGCCCAACGCCTACCGGCCGGTGCTTCAGAGCTACTCGCCGGTGATGATGGTGCACGTCCGCACCGCGGCGGACCCGGAGCCGCTGCTGGAGCGGGTGCGGCGGGAGGTGCAGGCGATGGACCCCGCCCTGCCGCTGCTCGAGCCCCGCACCATCGGCCAGGTCCGCAGCAACTCGCTGTGGGGGCCGCGCATGGGAGCGGGGCTCCTCACCCTCTTCGGCCTGCTCGCCCTGGCCCTCGCGGCCCTCGGCGTCTACGGCGTCGTGGCCTACTCGGTGGGCCAGCGGCGGCGCGAGATCGCCATCCGCATGGCCATCGGCGCGGCGCGCCGGGACGTCGTCGGCCTCGTCCTGCGGCAGGGGATGCGGCCGGTGGTGATCGGCATCGTCGCCGGCATCGCCGGCGCCCTGGTGCTCGCCCGCCTCATCGCCAGCCTGCTGTTCGGCATCGGCGCGGCCGACCCTCTCTCCTTCGCGGGCGCCGCTCTGCTGCTGGCCCTCGTCGCCCTGGCCGCCGTCTACTTTCCCGCTCGTCGCGCCGCCGTGCTCGATCCGGTGACGGCCCTGCGCGAGGGCTGAGCCCCGTCGGAAGACCGCAAGGAGAACGCCTTGAGCCCGCAGACCCTGACCGATCCAGCCGCTCCAGCCCCGGCCCCGTCCACGGGGACCGTGCCCGGCCCCCGCGGCGGCTTGGCGGTGCCGCCGGGCACCGACCTCATCGCCGCCTACCTCGGCGCCATCCACCGCCACGGCGAGATCTTCTGCGTCAACGAGACCGCGGACAGCCGGGCGTTCCTGATCAGCCACCCCGATCACGTCAAGCACGTGCTGCTGGACCACCAGGCGAGCTATCCGCCGATCGTCCGCAAGAAGATCCTCATGGGCGGCAAGAGCCTGGCGCTCTCGTCCGGCGAGGCCTGGCGCCGCCGCCGGCGGGTGATGCAGCCGCTGTTCAATCAACAGCGCCTCGCCGTCTTCGCCCCCCGCATGGTCGCGGGCACCGAACGCCTGCTTGCGCGCTGGCAGGAGCCGGCCCGGCGGGGCGAGCCGCTGGACGTGGCCCGGGAGATGACCGACCTCACCCTCGAGCTGCTGATCGAGAGCCTGCTCGGCGCGGGTGCCGATCGCGACGGCCTGCGGCGGGCGGTGACCACGGCCTTCGACTACTTCAATGCCCGCGCCCGCGACCCGCGCACCCTCCCCGTCGCCGTCCCCACGCCGCGCAACCTGCGGCTGCTCAAGGCGCTGCGCGACCTGCGCCGGGCCGTGCAGCGCAGCGTCGACGAGCGCCGGCAGAGCGGCGAGCCGGCCGGCGACCTGCTGTCGGCGATGCTCGCCGCCAAAGACGAGCAGACCGGCGAGGTGATGAATCCGGAGCAGCTCCTGGACGAGATCATGATGCTGCTCGTCATGGGCCACATGACCACGGCCATGGCCGCCACCTGGACCTGGTACATGCTCTCCCGCCACCCCGAAGCCGACGCGCGGATGCGCGCCGAGATCGCCGCCGTGGTGGGCGACCGCCCGGCCGAGTTCAAGGACGTGCAGAGCCTCGTCTACACCCGCATGGTGATCGAGGAGACCCTGCGCCTCTACCCGCCGAGCTGGGGCATCAGCCGCATCGCGCTGGCGGACGACGAGATCGGCGGCTGGCGCATCCCCGCCGGCTCGGTGGTGACGCTCTCGCCCTGGGTCACCCAGCGGCGCCCGGAGCTCTGGCCGCAGCCGGAGCGCTTCGATCCCGAGCGCTTCGCCCCCGGCAGCGGCGGCGAGCGGCCGCGTTTCGCCTACTACCCCTTCGGCAGCGGCCCCCGCGTCTGCATCGCCCGCGACCTGGCCCTCATGGAGCTCCCCCTGATCCTCGCCACCGTCGCCCGGCGCTACCGGCTGCGGGCGGTGGCCGGCCACGCCGTGGTGCCCGTCCGGGGGATCACCCTGGAGCCGCAGGACGGGCTGCCGATGACCCTGGAGGACGCCGCCGCAGCTGCCGCAGCCACCGCCGCGGCCCGCCCGGCCGCGCCGCCGCGCGCCTTCGCCACCCTCCCCGAGCTGCTCCTCGACGAGCGGCCCGCCGCCGCTCCGGCCTGCCTGCTCAAGGTGGACGGCGAGTACGTGGCCGCCTCCCGCGCCGAGCTGTTCAGCCGGACGCGACGGCTCGCCGCCGCTCTGGCGGCGCTGGGCGTCGCCCCCGGCGAGCGGGCCGCCCTGCTGACCCGCAACGGCCCCGATTGGCTGATCGCCGACCTCGCGGCCCTGGCCGCGGGCGCGGTGACCGTCCCCCTCCAGGACGACCTCGCCATCGATGATGCCATCCGCTTCGTACGCGACAGCGGCGCCCGCTGCCTCCTGGCGAGCGCCGGCCGCATGGCGGACCTGCTCCCCCGCCGCGGCGACCTGCCGGACGTCCGCCTGTGGCTCCAGCTCGACGGCCGCGACGCGGCCGGCGAAGGGGTGACCACCCTGCGCTCCATCCTCGAATCCGGCGGCGCGGTCAGTTCCCCGGACCTCGCCGCGCTGGTGCGCCAGCGCCGCCCCGAGGACCCGGCCACCCTGCTCTACACCCCGGGCACAGCCGGCGAGCCCAAGGCCGTGGAGCTCACCCATGGCAACCTCGCGGCCGCCGTCCACGGCCTCGCCGAGGCCCTGCCGGTGCGCCCGGGCGAGACCGCCTTCTCCTATCTCCCCCTCTCCCGGCCGGCCGAGCGCTCCCTCCTCTACGTCTGCCTCCACCGGGGCGCCACCATCGCCTTCGCCGGCTCGCCCGACACGGTCTACGAGGACCTCCGGCGGGTGCGGCCGCACCTCTTCAACTCGACGCCGGAGCTCTGGAAGTGGCTGCTCAACTGGCTCTTCAACCTCGTGCAGGCGAACTCTCCCCGCCGGCGCCAACTCTTTCAGATGGCCGTCCGGGCCGGCCGCGCCTCGCTGCCGTTCCGCCTCCAGCTCCGGCGCCCGCCGGGACGGCTGGGCTGGAAGCTCGCCCTGGCCGACCGCTTCATCTTCTCCACCGTGCGCCAGCAACTGGGCGGACGGCTCCGCTTCGCCCTTTCGGGCGGCGACCGCATCCCCTTCGGCTGGATCACCTTCCTGTGGGCCGCCGGCCTGCCCGTCTATGAGAGCTACGGCTTGGCCGAGGTCTGCGGTGTCGCAACCGTCAACACCCCGCAGGCCGTCCGCCCGGGCACCTCCGGCGCGCCGCTGCCCGGCGTCGAGATCCGCATCGCCCCCGACGGCGAGATCCTGGTGCGAGGCGAGACCGTGGCCCGGCGGGGCACCCCGCCGCCGGCCGTCGACGGCGAGGGCTGGCTGCACACCGGTGACGCCGGCGCGTTCGACGACTCGGGGATGCTCAAAGTGCAGGGCCGCACGGGCGACCTGTACGCCAACCTGGCGGGCCAGCCGGTCTCGCCAGCCGCTCTCGAGACCCTCCTGCGCTCCAGCCACTTCGTCGCCCACGCGCTGGTGGTGGGAGCGGGCCGCCCGGGCAACGCCGCCCTCGTCTTCCCCGACCTCACGGCCGTGCGCCGGCTGGCCAGGCGCCGTGGCATCGACTACTCCTCAATCGCAGAGCTGCTGCGCGACGAGCGGGTGCGCAGGCCCTTCGAGAACGACTTCCAGAGCTTCAACGATACGCTCAGCCCCCACGACAAGATCCAGGTCTGGGACCTGTTCCCCGGCGAGCTGACCGCCGCCGCCGGCGAGCTCACCCCGGCCGGAACGCTGCGGCGGACAGTGGTGATGGCGAAGTACAAGGAGGAGATCGAGCGGTTGTGCGCAAAGTAGCTCCGCCCCTTCGGGGCGGGCCCTCACTCCCTACCCCCTCTCCCGCCCCCTCCCACCCCCCTCACCGGGAGAGGGGGAAAGAAGAAGCGAAGACCCAGGTACGGATCGGTCTTTCTCCCTCTTCTCCCGGTGAGGGGGGTGGGAGGGGGCGGGAGAAGAGGGCCGGGGTAATGAGGGTCCTGGGAGGGGGAAAGGTCAGCGCCAGGTCGGCGCCGGCGTCCCACATCTAGTATCCCTTCCCTCCCCCACCCCCATCTACTTGTGGTCTCGCCACCCCCTCTGCTAAGCTGCCCCGGTCACATCGAAGGGAGCCCATGCTAAAGGTCGAACGCCTCGAGATCTCCGGTTTCAAATCCTTCGTCGATCCCGTGGAAGTCCACTTCGCCGGCGGCGTCACCGCCATCGTCGGGCCCAACGGCTGCGGCAAGAGCAATCTCTCGGAAGCCATCACCTGGGTGCTGGGCGAGCAGAGCGCCAAGTCGCTGCGCGGCGGCACCATGGAGGACGTCATCTTCAACGGCTCGGACTCCCGCAAGCCGCTGGGCATGGCCGAGTGCCTCCTCACCCTGCGCACCGACCTCGACCTGCCGGGCGCGGATGATGGCCGCATCACCGTCGGCCGCCGGGTGTTCCGCGGCGGCGAGAGCCAGTACCGGCTCAACGGCCGGCTCACCCGCCTCAAGGACGTCAAGGACCTGCTGATGGACACCGGCCTCGGCATCCGGGCCTACTCCGTCATCGAGCAGGGGAAGATCGGCATGATCCTCTCCGGCAAACCGCAGGAGCGGCGCCGGCTGATCGAGGAGGCCGCCGGCATCACCCGCTACAAGGCGCGCAAGGGGATCGCCGAGGTCAAGCTCCAGGAGGCGACCTCGAACCTGCTGCGCCTCGACGACGTCATTTCCGAAGTGGAGCGCGCCCTGCGCTCACTCAAGCGCCAGGCGAGCGCCGCCCGTCGCTACCAGGAGAAAGAGAAGGAGTATCGCGAGCTGCTGGAGCTGGTGCTCCTCGGCCGCTGGGCCGCCCTCGCCGCGCGCCTGGCCCACCTCCGCTCGTCGCTCGAAGACGCCACTTCCCGCGAAGCGGCGCTGACCGCCGACCTGCACCGCGACGAGGCGTCGCTCGCCGCTGGCCGCGAGCGGCTGGACGACTTGGCCCGCCGCATGGCCGCGCGGCACAGCCAGGTCTCGGAGCTGGCGACCGTGATCGAGGGACGCCAGGAGTTCCTCAAGGCCAATCGCCAGACGGTGCAGGAGATCGGCGAGCGGGCGGCGCAGGACCGCGCCCTGGCCGAGCGGCGGGAGGCGGAGGTCGCGGCCCACGCCGAGGCCCTGGACGGCCTGGAGGAGAAACGCCGGGAGCTCGCCGCCGAGCGCGGGCAGGCCGCCGCCGCCGTGGACGAGGACGAGCGCCAGATCGCCGCCGCCGAGCGCGACCTGAAGCAGGTGGCGGCGCGGGTGGAGGGCTTCCGCGCCCAGACAGCCGCTGCCGCCGCCGGCATCGACGCCGCCCGCAACCGTCTCCAGCAGGCCCAGATCGAGCAGGAGCGGGGGAACTTCCGCCGCCACCGCATCGACCAGGAGATCGCCGAGCACGCCGTCGAGGTGAAGCAGGCGGCCGAGGTCCTGGAGATGTCGCGCAGCAAGGTGGCCGGCACCGAGGCCGCCCTGGACGCCAAGAGCGACGAGCAGGAGAAGGTCGCCGCCACCCTGGAGCAGACGATGCGCCGCGAGGCCGAGGCCTCGGAGAAGAAGCGCGCCCTGGAAGATCAGCTCACGGGCGCCCGCCAGCGCCAGCGCATCCTCGCCGAGCTCTCCCGCGCCCATGCCCAGCGCCGGGCCGCCCTGGCCAAGGCGCTGGCCGCCACCGGCCTCGACTCCCCCGTCTACCTGGCGAGCCAGGCCAAGGCCGTCGAAGGCTGGGAGCGGGCTCTGGACGTTTACCTCGGGAGCCTCGCCGACGCCGTGGTGCTCGACCCCGGCGAGAGCGCCCGCGACCTCGCCAGGACCCTCGCCGGCCGCTCCGCCGCCGTGCTCGTCGAGCGCCAGTCCACCACCCCGGAAACCTGGCCGGTGGTGGACGATCCCGCGGTGGTCCTCTCCCTGGGCGAGGCCCTCGGCCTCTCCGAAGACCTCGCCACCGCCCTTCCCCCCGCCTTCCTGGTGCGCGGCGACGCCGACGCCGAGCGGCTGGCCCGGCTCCATCCCGGCCTCGCCTTCCTCTCCCGCGACGGCGTCTGGGTGGAGGCCGGCACCTTCCACATCGAAGGCGAGGTGGCGACCCCCGGCGTGCTGGAGCGGGAGAGCGAGCTGGCGGCCCTGGGCCGGCAGGTCCCCGACCTCGAAAACCAGCTCCGCGACGCCTCTGCCCTCCTCGACCGCTTGGTGGCCGAGCGCGCCGCGCTGGCCCGCGAGTCCAACCGGCTTCAGGGCGAGGTGGCCCAGCTCCGCCAGGAGCTGGCCGTGGGCAAGGCCCGCATGGAGGACGCCGCCGCCCGCCACCGCCGCCTCGCGACCGAGGGCGAAACGCTCACCACCGAGCAGCAGGAGATCGCCCGCGAGATCGAACGCGTGGCCGAGAAGCGCCGCCTCGTCGCGGAAGAGCTCGCCGCCGCCGAAGCCCGCAGCCTGGGCCTGCAAGAGGATGTCGACCGCGCTCAAGGAGAGCTGGAAGCCGCCAAGGCCCACCGCGAAGGGCTGCGCACCGCCAGCGCCGGCC
Organism: Thermoanaerobaculum sp.; assembly: GCA_021154885.1. Taxonomy (GTDB): domain Bacteria; phylum Acidobacteriota; class Thermoanaerobaculia; order Multivoradales; family UBA5704; genus DATARR01. Next base: position 13,099 of record JAJKHS010000110.1, on the reverse strand, counting down.
GCCGCGGCCGGCTGGAGCTGCTCGACGAGCGCCTCGAATCCCACGACCGCGAGATGAGCCGCCTGCGCGCCGAGGTCGAGAGCGCGCGCGCCCAGATCGCCGCCTGGCGCCAAGAGGCCGAGAAGCTCATTGGCCGGCGCGGCGACCTGGAGAGCGCCCTGGCGCGGGCCCAGGACGAATTGCAGGCCGCCCTGGAGCACAAGGCCGCGGCCGAGGAGGGCGTGCTCGAAGAGCAGGAGCGTCTCGACCTGCACCGCCAGGAGATCCGGCTGCTGGAAGAGAACATCGCCGGCCACCGCGAGCGGCGCGACGCCGTGCGCGGCGAGATCGAGGAGCTGCGCGTCCAGCAGGCGAGCCTGAAGCAGGACGCCGAGCACCTCGCCCTCACCTTCCGCGACGACTTCCAGGCTCCACTGCCCGAGGTCCCCGGCGAGCCGCGCGCCGACCTCGCCGAGCTGGAGGGCGAGCTGGCCCGCACCAAGGCCGCCCTGGAGCGCCTGGGACCGGTGAACATCCTCGCCGTCCAGGAGCACGACGAGCAGGAGCAGCGCTACGAGTTCCTCACCACCCAGCGCGCCGACGTGGCCGCATCGGTCGAGAGCCTGAAGCGCACCATCCGCGAGATCAACGAGGCCTCGGGCGAGCGCTTCAACGCCACCTTCCAGGAGGTCAACAAGAACTTCGGCGAGATCTTCGCCCGCCTCTTCCGTGGCGGCGAGGCCGAGATGCGCCTGCTGGACGAGGAGGACGTCCTGGAGAGCGGCATCGAGATCCTCGCCCGTCCGCCCGGCAAGCGCCTCCAGAACCTGATGCTGATGTCGGGCGGCGAGAAGGCGCTCACCGCCATCGCCCTGCTCTTCGCCCTCTTCCGCACCAAGCCCTCGCCCCTCTGCATCCTCGACGAGGTGGATGCGCCGCTCGACGACGTCAACACCACCCGCTTCGTCGACCTGCTCTCCGAGATGGCGGGAGGAACCCAGTTCATCGTCATCACCCACAACAAGCTCACCATGGAAGTCGCCTCCCGCCTTTACGGCGTCACCATGGAAGAGAAGGGCGTGTCGAAACTGGTGTCGGTCGAGCTCGAAGAGGTGCAGCCGGAGCAACGGCGGACGGCGTAGAGAAAGCAAAGTTAGCAGGCCGGCGGGACGCCGGCGGTCCCAGGAAAAAAGCCACGCACTTTTCACGATAGGCGTGACCACGGGCCCCCTGGGACCGCCGGCGTCCCGCCGGCCTACTAACTAATCTTTTCCTCCCTCAAATCACGTGCAAAATTCCGGGCCCCCCGAGCCGTCATAGGCGTAGCCGTAAGCTACGCCGCCTCCGGGGCATGTGAAGTCATAGGTTGAAATCGGGCCGCAGCACCCGTAGGTAGTGTAGATATGGTAAACCTGATCGTCAGGGCAGGACACGTAACATCCTCCGTAGGGGGACGGGGACCCGCTGGCGTAGGAAAGGGTGGCCAGCGCCAAGGCGAAGGTCAGTCCCAGAACTCTGAAGATGGATCTCATCAAATCTCCTTTCGTTTTGATCGTTTAAACCGATGGCGTCGCTGCGAGCCTGCCCGCAGGCACAGGCTAACTTCGCAGAGGAATAAGCGCGCGCAGCCGGTCATCGCGCAAGAAGAGCCCGCCCCAGACCAGCACGCCGAAAAAGACCGGGAACAGCACTGAAAACAGGCCGGCACCGACGCGCACGTGGGTGGCGACTGCGCCGCCAAGATAGCCAGTCAGCAAGATCGCGCCAAGAACGGCGGTACGCGGAATCAAATAGAGGACCGTACTGGCGAGCAGGACGATCCCAAGGCCGAGAATAACGCTCTCGGGATATCCCAGCCGGACAGTCGCCTCCACGACAGGCGCCGGTTTTACCAATTTCGCGACAGCGTCAAAGAGCAGGAACAGTGCCGGCAGGGCGCTCGTGATTCGCCCGGTCCAGAGCATCTTCTTCGAGACAGGAACAGTTTGCGCGCCCAATTCCATTGCGAATTCCTCCGACCATCCGATCAAACTGCATGCTCATTCTACCAGCTTTGAGAACGAAGGCGGGGACCAGCCCCGCCCCTGAATCGAAGCCGATGCGATCAGCTCACCAGATCGTCAACTTCACCCCGTCGAACCACTCCTCCAGCGACGTGCCGTTGGGGCCGATGTCGAGCTGGTACTGGACGCCCACGGTGGCGCTCCAGCCGGCGGGGGTGGGACCGGTGGGCTCCGTCAGGTTCCACTGCGTCGTCACGCCGTCGATGGTGAGGTTGCCGTAGCGGATCTGATCACGGTTGTCGCCCACCTTCTGGACGAAGAGGATGGCGTGGTGCCAGGTGCTGGTCGAGAACTTCGGGCAGGAGAAGCTGGTGTGCACCCAATGCCCCGTCTGCTCGTTCCAACCGTCCCAGACGCCGAGGTTGTAGTTGCACTCGGTGCCGAACATGAACTTCGTCATCGTGCCGTTCACCGGCGCGAACTGGAAGGCGTCGAACTCGAGGTTCTGCGCCGTGGTGGACGAGGCGGGGAGATAGAACCACCACTCCCACAGGAAGTTCTCCTTGTCGTTGTAGGCGCCGACCTTCTTCCACCACAGCGCGTCGGCGTAGGCCGGACCGGTGATCTGGATGTGCGCGCTGGCCCCGTCGTGAGAGGGTGAGGCGACGTTCTGAGTCAGCGGCCAGGAAGTGGCGTTGGCGCCGCCGCCCGCGCAGCCGGTGTCGCCGCAGCTCCCCCAACCTGTCGCATCGTCGAGGTTGTCGAAGACCACGTTGCCGGCGAGCGGCGTCGGAATCACGGTCCCCGAGGCGGTGATGGTGAAAGTCAGCGAGGTGCCGTAGGCGCCCGTCGAATCCCAGGCGCGGATGTAGATGCTGTGATTGCCGAACGGCAGGACGACCCAGGCGTCCAGCGAGCCGATGTAGTTGCGGTAGACGTTGGTATTGTCCGCATAGACCACGAAGCCGGTGATGGGATGGCCCGAGGCGCTGACAGCGCTCGCCGTGAAGCGGACGGGCGAGGGCACCGTCGAGCCCGCGCTCGGCGATGTCACCGTGACGCAGACGCCGCTGACGCAGCTCGCCCACGCCGTAGCCGGCGCCAGCAGGCAGAAAGCAAGGACGAGGACCGGGAGGATGACCGTGGTGTACCTGCGCATGAAGACCTCCGATTCGGGCGACGAGCCGCAAAGAACCCTGCTGCCGGCGCCAGGCTCCCCGCCCGACTTCACAGCGGCGGCAGCAATATAGACGTCTTTGCATAAGATGTGCCTTCATCGCCCGCCCCTGTCTTCCCCTCCCGGCCCCTCATCACCCCGGCCCTCTTCTCCCACCGCACTCCCCCCAACCGGGAGAAGAGGGAGAACAGTAAGAGCGCTCCAACCGGGTCCCCCTCTCCCGGTCGGGGGGGAGTGCGGTGGGAGAGGGGACAGGGGTGAGGTTACAATCCCCCCATGCCCCTCCGCTGGACCGATCGCCGCTTCACCTTCGATCTCCCGGAGGAGCTCTTTCCCGTCGTGGTCGAGCGTCTCCGGGGCCTGCCGGCCCGCGTCGAGGACAAGGTCCGGTCGCTCTCCCCCGAGGTCCTCACCCGGCGCGACGGCGAGGCGTGGTCGATCCAGGAGCACATCGGCCATCTCCTGGATCTCGACGAGCTGCACGCCGGCCGGCTGGACGACTTCCTGGCCGGCGCTTCCGTGCTGCGCGCCGCCGACATCACCAATCGCAGGACCCACGAGGCGGACTACAACCGGCGGCCCATCGCCGATCTGCTGCGCGCCCTCCGCCGCGAGCGCGAGAGCTTCGTCGCCCGCCTCGACGCCTGGGATCCCGGCCTCATCTCCCTGACCGCCCTCCACCCGCGCCTGCAACAGCCCATGCGGGTGATCGACATGGCCCTCTTCATCGCCGAGCACGACGATCACCACCTCGCCCGCATGACCGAGCTGGCCCGCCTCGCCCAGGCCTGAAGGGCAGCGTCAACTTGAAATCGCGCCCAGCGCCGCCCGCTCCTCCTCAAGGCGCGCCCGCAATGCGAGGTCCTCGATCCCGGGCAGGTTGGCATCGACGCTGCGCAGGACGGCCTTGAGGCTTCCGGACAGGAGGTCGATCCCCGCCGCGGCGTCGCCGAGGACCGGCGACTTGCAGATCGCCATCACCTGGCGGGCGAGGTCGAGGGCCGCGGCGATGTCGCGCCCGGCCGCCAGCGGCGCCTCGGTGGCCGCGGCGAGCGCCTGCTGCATCCGCTCGCGCCGGACGGCCTTCTCGTCGTCGCTCCCCTGCGACAGGGACCGGGCGCGCAAGTACTCGTTGAACGCCGCGACATCGCGGTCCGCGTGCGCGCTGAGACGCTCGAGCAACTCGCGGCCGGAGCGCAGCAGCGGGTCGAGGACGGCCACCAGCTCAGCCTCGGCTCCCTTGCGCGTGACCTCCAGGCCCATGACGATCAGCCCGGCGCCGAGAGTGGCGCACACCGATGCCACCGACCCGCCGCCCGGCGTCGGAGTGCCGGCCGCGGTGCGATCGCGGAATTCGGCGAGGGTCCACGACCAGAGCGTCGAGCTTGCCATTCAGCCAGCTTATCAGGAGCGAAAAAGGGCGCCGGGGTGGCCCGGCGCCCTGGGGTGTGAGGGAAGATTAGGGAAAAGCAGGTCTACGCGGTCGTCTTCGGCGGCGTAGTGGGAGTGTCGGGTACCGGCGTCACGGACGGCGGATTGACCGTGGGCGTCTTCGTCTTGCGGGGCCCCCGCTTGCGGCGGGGCGCCATGTTGAACTGCACGAGCTGCTCGTTGTCCGTCCCCAGGCTGCCCTTGACGATGGCCCGCAGGCGCCGCGCGGTTTCCTTGCCCCGTACGATCACCGCCTGCAGCTCCTGCGTGGTCCGCTGCTTGTCGCCCGTCAGGGAATCCCGGCGATCCTTGAGGAGCTTACCCTCCACCAGGATCCCCTCCAGGTCCGCCCGCAGCGGCTCGGCCGCGGGCAGGAGCGAAGCCTTGTCCTTGTTCGCGCTGAGGAGACCCTCCCAGTCGCGAATAACTCTGTCGTGCGTGTTGATGCCAGCCATTTTCGTTCTCCTTTCTTTCGTTCTTTCGTTTGTGAAACCGTTGTTTGTTTTGGTCCCCGGCTAACGTTAGCCGAGATCCCGTGCGAACTGACAACCCATCTCCGTGAGACCAGGGTCCGGAGCCTGGAGCAGGATGGCGACCTGTCCCAGGCTGTCGATGCTCACGGACACGTGCTGACCCGTGAACTGCGCGTGCTCGGTCGCGAACATCGCGTACATCGCCGCCACCCGTGGCGAACCGAACCTCTTCACCCTCACGAATCCCCCGAGATCCGGAAGCGCGCTCCACCCCCAACCTCCCACCCGGCGGGCTCGCTCCGCCGCCACCGCCTCCCTCAGCTCCTTCTGTACCCGTTCCGGCTTGAGAGCCGGATCAGGCAGGGGAATGCTGCTTCGTTCCTCCGAGAGCGTCACCGCCCCCGGACTCTCCACCTTCTGCGTCGTGTTCTCCATACAACTTCTCCTTTCAGAAATTCCGGTGCCTTCATGACACCGGAAGCGTTAATCCGGGTTCATACCGCAGCTCTCGACGCCAGCTCCCCCATCAGCAACCGATTGAGGGCGGTGACGTGCCACCGGGCCTCTCTCGTCTCGTCATCCGTCAAGCACTCGCCCATCACCAATTCGTCCAGCGAGATCTGAAACGTCTGCACCAGCTTCACCAAAACCTCCAGCGGCGGCGCGTGCTCTCCCCTCTCCCAGTGACCCAGCCGCTCTCTCGAGACACCCAGGCACTGCGCCAGGGCCAACCGGTCCCACCTCCTCTCCTTCCGAAAGCGAATTATCCGCATGCCCATAAGATCCATAGCCTTCTCTTTTTCTGACGCAACGGTCAGCTTGGTTTCCATTTGAACTGCCATCCTTTCTTTTTCTCCATTCGGCCTCGCCTCAATTGACGATGTCGAGATAGTAGAAGGCCGATCCAGATTTGTCAAGCCCATTTTTGCCAATTCTTCCTGTTCAGCTCTTCGATCGACCTACATGCATTCCGTGGGTTATGTTACTATCCCCCAGAACTTGGGTCCTCAACCGGGAACTTGGCCGGGGTCGGAAATACCGGCAGTACGGGACGGCGGAAGGATTGCTTCCTCCCCCGGTAAGAGATCCTTCCGCTTCTGGCAGACTGGAGGCGATGCTTTGAGGTGAAGTTACGTCCGCGGGCGACGGAGCCATGCCGGCCCCGGCCGAACCGCGATGACCAAGGAGGCTGCAGATGTCTAGAAAGCTTCAGAAGAGGGGGTTTGCCGTCGTCGTTCTCGCCTTGGCGCTCGCCTTGGCCGCCCCGGCCCACGCCGCCGGCCTGCCGGGCTGGGCGGACGCCCCCACACTGCTCCACAGCGCCTGGCAGTGGCTCGACAGCTTGCTGCCTGGAGGGGTGCGAGCGGAAACGCCTTCTGTCATACCAGGACCCAGGTCCTTCCATGAAAACTCGGGGGCCGGTGCGGACCCCAATGGCGTAGTCAATCCCACCGCTACATCTCCGATCTGCCACACCAACTGTGAGGGCGGGGCAGGAGTCGATCCCAACGGGTAGCTTTAGGCTCCTGGGTAGGGGCGTGAATTCAGCGCCCCTACCACCTTTCTCTCGTCATGTGAGACAATGTCGTGGATCAAACGAGGAGAAAGTGTGACCGACCATCCAAGCAGCGACGAGCTGTCGGCCTTCTGCCATGGCCAGCTTTCACCGGCCCGAGCCCGGGCCGTTGCCCGCCACGTGGTGCTGGGCGCGTGCCAGCACTGCCTGGCGAGCATGCCGGCCCGGACCCGCCTCCGCTTCGGCCGCCCTTCGCCGCCTGTGGAGCTGACGCGGGAGGAGGATGCCGCCTACGACGCCGCGATGGCGCGGGCTCTCCAGGCCGCCGTGATGCAGGCCAGGAACCTCGACCGGCAGGAGCCTCGCGCCCGCAAGGTCGACTCCGTCACCGCAGATGGCCTCGAGGCCTTGACCAGGCTTCCCCGCCGCATGGGGAGTCTCGACCGCGTCAAGGCATTCCTCGACCGGAGCTGGTCGGTACGCCACGACAATCCCGCCTTGATGGTGCAACTCGCTCAGCTCGCCGTCCATCAGGCCAAGCAACTCGACGTCCGCCGCTACGGCATCCAGCAGGTCTTCGATTTCCAGGGCCGGACCTGGGCAGAGCTCGGCAACGCCTACCGGGTGATGGACCAGCTCGATCTCGCAGCGATCGCTCAGAACAAGGCCCGGGAATTTGTGGAACAAGGAACCGGCGACGAAGCGCTCCAAGCTCGTGTTCGCGAGTTGGAGGCCTCCCTGGCCGCCGATCGCCGCCAGTTCGGAAACGCCAGCAACCTTCTCCTCGAGGTGCAGACCCTCCACCAGCGGAACAGCGACGAGCATCTCGTCGGCCGAATCCTGATCCTGAGGGGCCTCTACACCGGCTATGCGGGCGAACCCGAGAGAGCGATCGGCCTCCTCCGGGAAGGGCTGTCTCTGGTGGACAGAGAACGCGACCCGAATCTCGTCTACTCCGCCGTTCACAACCAGTTCCTCTTTCTTATCGACAGCGGTCTCTACCAGAACGCCCGGAGGTTCCGCTTCGAAAATAGCCATCTCCTGAAGAACAGCGGCGGACGGATCAATCAGGCCCGGCTCCGCTGGCTCGAAGGTCGCATGGATCTCGGGATGCGGAATTACGCCCGCGCAGAGATGACTCTTCGTGAGGTCAAGCAGGAGATGGAAGAGGTTGGGCGCTCGTACGTGGCGGCCGTCGCCTCCCTCGAACTTGCCGTTGCCCTCCTGGCGCAAGGCCGGCCGGCCGAAGCCGAGCAGGTCACACTGGCGGCGTCCGAGGTCTTCCGCCGGCTCCGCATTCATCGGGAGGGACTGATGGCGCTCACGGTGCTTCGCGCGGCCTTCAAGATGGGCCAGGCGACGGTGGAGTTGCTGCAGAACGTGGCAGCCTTCTTCCGGCGGCTCGAGAACGATCCCAACCCGCGGTTCGACGGGCCGCTTCTGTAGGACCCAGATCGGAACGGCCGCCCTTCCCCTGGGCGGCCGGCTTCCGAGCTATCCCTGCTGGGTCAGGCCGCCGAGGAGCTTCCGCAGCATTCGCTCCATCGCCCTCTCCATCTCCTCATGGCTCGGCACGGCGGGCTGCGGCGGAGGCGGAGGGGTGGTCAGGAGGTTCCGGAGCGCGCTCGCCACCCGGCGCTCCATCTCGTCGTCCTCGCTCACAGCCGGCCTGGGTGCAAGGAACCGGGACGACGGAGTGCCCGCGTCGATCTGCGTCAGCATGTGATAGCGCTGGGCGGCCGGGCTCGTGGGCTCCTTCTGCCGTGGATACGCAAGGTGGAAGATCTCCTCCGGCTCGAACCCCAGGACGCGGGAGATGTCCAAGATGTGTTGGAACTTGAGCTCAATCTTGCCAGAGAAGAGCCGGCTCATGTAGCCGTTGCTCAAGCCCAGCTTGTTGGCCACGTCCTGGTAGTTGTAACCCAGCCCCCGGATCACAGACCGGAGCACGCTGAGCATGTGCTTCACTTCGGGTGACATGTTCTTCGATTCGGCTGCCATGATAGAGTGAGTCTACTTGAACCGGCAGGCAAGCGTCAAGAGGAGCTACCGTTTTCAACATGCATTGACGATTTTGCCCCTCCCGTGCCAGACAACGGAAGATCAGCGAACGCTTCGGCGACGGCCCATCGCTGGCTTCCGTGCTCGAGCTGAGCCCGGGCGACGTCTGCGGTGATCCAAACCAGGTGGTGATCCGCTTCGCCGCATCCCTCCTGTCGCACCAGCTCGGCCGTGAAGAACGTGCATCGCTTGCGGAAGTAGGTCTCCTCGTCGAGGGCATACACGAGCTCGTCGGCGACGCCGAGGCAGCGCAGGATGCGAATTCGCAACCCACACTCCTCAGTGGCCTCGCGAACCGCAGCCGCTTCCGGCGATTCGTCTCCATTCTGTCCGCCGCCGGGCAGGAAGTAACCGCGCGAAGTCGAAGCGACCGCGATCGTGCCACCCGGCCCTTTGACGATCGAATAGCCGCCGGGCCGCAGAGCATATTCAATGCCAGTGACGGCTTCACCGAATTGCAGGATCGTGGGTGTCAATCCGACTCCAGTTCATTGGGGCGTGATTCTCGTGAATAGTACCTCGGAGTCTGCGACGAAGGAAGGCGTGATTCGTGTAGGATCGCGTAGATGAGAAGCGAGCGTCTCCTCTCGGCCGCTGTCCTCACCGCCCTGGCCGCCGCCGGCTCTCCGGCGTGGGGCTGCTCCGTGATCGCCGGCGCCTCGCCCCCGACCAACTACGAGATCGTCCGCGAGGCCGAGGCGATCGTTCTGGCGCGGTCCGTCCACTGGCAGCCCTCCGCCGACGCGGAGCGCGCGCCGTGGGGGTCGGTACGGTTCGAAGTCGAGGAGGTGCTGAAAGGCGACTTCCGCCCTTCCACCGTGACGCTCGACGGCAATCTCGAGTTTGCCGGCCGTGGCCCCGAGGACAATTTCAGCCGGGCGCGGCCGGGGACCTACTCGGGCTCCTGCCAAGCCTACGACTACCGCCTCGATCATCACTACCTCCTCTTCCTGCGGCGGGACGACCTCAACGAACGGTGGTCGCTCGGCGGCCCGGCGATGACCCGCTTGAACGAGGAGGTCGGCGTTCCGGATTCGCCGTGGGTTCAAGCGGTAAGGCAGTATGCGCGGGTGGCCGCCCTGCGTGGCTACAAGGAGAAGGCGGCGCTCCATGAGCTGCGGGCCAAGGCAGCGGCGGGAAAGGCTCCGAAGACGTTCCCCAAAGCCCTGGTGGCCGATCTCGACAGCCATTTCCGCACCCCCTCCGTTGCCAAATCACCCGCCGACCTGATCGACCTCTACCAGCATGCCGAGTCGGACGCAGTGCGCCAGGAAGCTCTGCGGGGGCTCGCCGCGACCGCTCCGCCCGCGGCCAGGGACCTGCTGCGCGGGCTGCTCCTGAAGGAGATCCGCGAGAGCTGGCTGCAGCCGCTCGCCGAGTACTTCTCGAAGGTGCAGGACCACGACGCCTTCGGCCCGTTGTCGCAGGCCTTGGCCCACCTGCCGCCGGGAAGTTGGAGCCGGAGCGAAATACTCCGGGCGCTGTCGACGGCCGCCGGGCCGCAGGACGCGCCGCGCATGACCGAGCTCCTGCGCGAGGCGACGAACGGCGATCAGGCGGCCATCCTGGCCCTCTGGTTCGCCTCCCCTGGGAAGGACCCGCGGCCGGCCCTCGCCATCCTGCACGACCGTCTCCGCGACAGCCCCGGCGACTTTTCCCGGTATCAAGACGCCCTGGCGATCCTGGGCGACGCGCCGGTGATCGCCTGGGCCGAGGAGCGGATCTGGAGCGGTTCCGAGGTCGAGGACCGCTGGGAAACCGCCAGAGCCCTCGCCTATTCGCCGCTCGCGGCGGCGGACGAGGCGGCACGGAAGATCATCGACTCCGGGAACGTGGAGAAGACCGAGTGGCTCCTCCTGGGCTACACCGACCGATTCGCTCGCATGAACCCGCGGCGCTGGGACCGCCTGGAAGACATCCTCCGGGTGCAGTCCCGCAATGCGAGCTTCTTGTCGAAGCTCAAGACAGACTTTTTCTACCTGCGCCGAGACGGCGACGCGGAGGAGAAAGCCATGGCCAGCCGCCTCTTCGAGCGCGTGCGGGAGGCGATCCTGGCCTTGCCGATCGGCAGCCACAGCAACGGCCCGGCGGGCCGCGGGCCGGTCTGAACTAGCGGAGTGGTCGTGCGGCAGCTTGCAGCCGAGCGTTCGGAGCTTCTGGCCCGTAAATACAGGGGAGAGAGAAGCTCTCTCCGGGTGAGCAAAAAAAGCTTGAAATCCTCACCGCAAGGCTCAAGGAGGCTCTGCCACCGATCTCTTCGGACGAGCTTGAGGTCCTCTTGGAGGAGATGACGGAAGAGGTGGAGAGTATCCGCGAGCGCGATGTGCGCGGTGACAGCCGGAAGTCGCCGTCATCACCGAGGCACGGTCATTGCAGGAGGTTACCGTGAAACTTGCCATCCTAGCCGCCTGCGTTTGGCGAGCTTCGCGGTGCGCTGGAGGAATTCACGATGCGCAGTCGACCTTCTCACCCGTTCTCGTTTGGAGCCTGCTGGATCGCCCTGCTGGTCTGCGCGGCTATCCAATGGCTCTGGCCGTTACCCGCCGCAGCACAGGCCCCGAGCCTGACGGCGTTCACCTCCTGTGCTGCGGGTGGAGCGGATTGCAATCTCTGCCTCTCCAACGTGACGTCTTCCTTCAACAGCCTGCGTGATCATGGAGACATCCTGGGGTTTTGGCTCAACGGGGTCAGCACCGACGTCTGCTTCGGCCTGACTTGCTCGCACTGGCAAGGGATCCAGCGGATCCCGTCCGGATCGGGGCAGACCCTGGTGATCTCACGGTCGGGCTCCTCCATGTTCAATACGGTGCTGATGGGATCACGCAATGCCACCGGCGCACGGTTCCGATCCAACCGCCTGAACCCGAGTCTTTTCTTCCATCAGACCGCGCCGCCGAGCACAGATCGCATCGTGGGAGCCTGGTCCAACGATCCGGGCTTCTCCCATGCCGGCGGTATGCAGCAGCTCGGCAACTACCTCGCCGTGCCGGTCGAAGCGAGCTCGTCCAAGGTGATCATGTTCGATATGGCCAGCTTCACCCGGCTCTATGACGTACCGCATACGGAGTCCTCCGAGGCGGGTACGGCATCTCTGGCCAAGCTGGCCGACGGCCGCTTCCTGCTCGCGATCGGCCAGGCTGACGCCGCGACGCTGGACTTCTATGTCTCGACCTCGACGAACCTGGCTGCGACGACCTTCACTCCCTTCGATTCCTGGAGCCGGAGCGAGACCCTGACAACCATCGGGGATGCGACCTTCGGAGCCTATCAGAACCTGAACTTCGTGCATCAATGTGACGGCGCGCTGTTCCTGATCGGCACACACGAAAACTCCTCGATCGGCATTGGCAGCGACTTCGCCGATCTCTTTCAGGTCGAGAACGGTCTGGGCAACGACGTCCGGATCACCAAGGTGGCCAAGAAGCACCTCTATTGCTCCTATCCGTCGCCGGGAGCATCCTCATCCCAAGACAATCACTGCAACTTTGACGCGGCCGGGGGCGTTTACGTCGATCCATCTCGCAATTTGATCCTGTATGGTACGGAGCACGGTCATAACGGCCCTTCCGGGACGACCCGCTTCATGGAGTTTCGCTCGACCTTCCCGAATCCCAACTGCAGCGTGGACATCAACGAGGCGTTCGTGGAGCTCTACGACGACTCCAATTTCAGTGATCGGGGGCTGATGATCGATTTTCCGGATCAGAGCCTCGAGAACTATGCCAATTACGATCAAACCGAGGGCTTCGAGGACAAAGCCTCCGCGGTCCGCTTCTGCATCCCGCCAGGCTGGCGCTACCGGCTCTACCAGGATAAAAATTACAGTGGGAGCTTCAGAGACCTGGTCGGAACCGGCTCGATCAACCTTGGTAGCGCCGGCTTTGGCGACAAGACCTCGTCCTCGCGCTGGCTGAATTTCTGATCTCGAAGCTTACCTGGCAAAATTCGGACCCTCGGCGGGAGCAGGAGCAACCCCCCGTCCTGCCGAGGGCCCGTCCAGGGAAACTGTTCAGCGCCGAGCGCCTGGAGACAGCGGAGGACCCTCAAGACTATGCCGACATCGCCGCGGGTCTCGCGCAGTCGACATGAACTCCTGATGAAGCTGGGCAAGGGTCATGGACCGGCACCGAGTCAGGGAGGGGGAGGCCTTCACCGCCCTGGAGCTGGCGAGCGAGTTGGAGGGCTGCCCGGCGGCTGTCCAACACCGCAACGGCGCGGACCTGGACAAGCTCCGGAACGAGGTAAGGAAGGCCAAGGGCTTCCAGCCTCACGAGATCTTTGTCTTTCACAAGAGTGGCCGAACCGTGGTGCTTGCACTGGACGCCCGTTAGACCCGAGCGCCCAAACCGATCCTCGCCTGTTGGGCGACAATTAGAACTGCGGGGTGACGACAATTAGAATTGCGGGGTTCCGGTCCTCGTAAACGCTTGTCCCCTAAGCTCTTCCCCTCAGAGACGGG
>JAJKHS010000109.1 GCA_021154885.1 Thermoanaerobaculum sp. | reverse complement strand
TCCTCTTCGACCCACGCTCAACTCGGGCTCACGACGTGCGCTGCTGCCACCGCCCTCGCCCATTCACCCCCCTAATCCGCGATTTATTCACAAGCTCTGAGCTTCCGATCGAATTCGGCCAGCTCAGCCGATACATTGGATGCCCGGACACCGGGCAGATCACCGACCTTGATGTTGTAGTTTTCGAGTCCGGTCTCACCCCGAAATCTTCCCACCAACTTCGGATCTGGTGGAACAAGCCCCTGCATGATGTCGAGTTGCCAGCCGCGAGCGACCTCAATCGTCAGCGGCTCCCGCCGTAGGGCCTCGTCACGGACACGGCCAAATACCTTGGCCAGGTTGCTACGGAGCCGGGGCGTGTCGTCATCCCAGTCAGTCATTGAGCAGTTCGAGAACTCTCTTCTGAGTGGGGCCAATGTCCTCCGCTCTCTGCCCTTCTGCCGGATCCTCCTTCAGCGACGCCTCCGCGTCGACGTAGTCCTCGATCGCCCGCTCGAAGTTGGGGTCGCTCTTGCGGTAGGCACGCAAGGTTTCAAGGGTGGCCTCGAGATCCTTCTCGACCTCCCGGCTGCGTCTTGCGACGAAGTCCCGGACCGCCTCGTTGACGAGTTGGTTCTGCGGCCGGCCCAATACTTTGCTCAGCGTGGAGAGGCCCGCCTGAACGGTGGGATCGATCCTGTAGGTGGTGGCCTTCCTAATCATGTCCATAGGGTAGCCCTGATGATCGATGATGTCAAATTTGTATTTTGATGTCGGTTCAGGATGGCGCGGAGGCGTAGATCAGGCACAAATTGACACTGTGCTATGATCTTCCCAGCGCAAGCCGTTTCAGCGCTCCTCGAGCTACTGGACCCCAGAGCTCTCACGAAGATGGCTACAACCACCTTACGGAGAACCCAAGCCCATGCGCCGAAGGACGAACCCACAGCTCGTTCGCGTCGTCTCTCAGCTCGCCCTCGCCTCTTCCCTCCTCTCCCTCCTCCTCCTGGCAGGCTGCTCCAGCAATCGCAAGGCCTCGACACCCCCCTCGGTAGGACTGCCGCTCGCGAGAGGGATGGCCTCCTGGTACGGCCCGAAGTTCCATGGCCACCGGACGGCCAGCGGCGAGCGCTACAACATGAACGACAAGACGGCCGCCCACCCCTCGCTCCCCTTCGGCACCAAGCTCGGCGTACGCAACACCCGGACCGGCCGTGAGGTCCTGGTGCGGGTCAACGACCGCGGACCATACAGCAAAAGCCGCATCATCGACCTCTCTTACGCCGCCGCGAAGGAGCTCGGCGTCGTGGGTCCAGGCACGGCGATCGTCGAGCTCTACCTGCTGCCCGTGACCGGGGCGCCGCCGCGCTACACGGTGCAGGTGGGCGCCTTCAGCGAGCCCGAGCGGGCCCTCGCCCTCCACCGTGAGATCGTGCGCTACTACCCGGAGGCCGTCGTCGACTCGGACGGCACCTGGCACCGGGTGCAGATCGGCGCCTTCGACGACCGCGACCACGCCGAGTCGCTGCGCCGCGAGCTGACGGTGATCGGCATGCAGGCCGTCGTGGTCTCCGCCCGCTGAGCGGCAATCCGCCTGCGGGGGAATTCCCCGCCCCCTCGCAGGCGTTGTAGAGTGTCTGCACAGCCTGCAAGGGTTCCAAGGAGGGCACGATGCGAGACCGACCTCTCCAGCGTTCAACGACGATTTTGCCCGACCGGCCGTCGCGGCTGAAGCTGGCAGGCTTCGTCTGGGTAGCGGCCCTGGCGTTCCTGGCCTACCTGGGGGTGGCCATCGCCTCCGGCAACCAGGAAGGGGGTCCCCGCCTCTTCGGCGGCTTCGAGCTGCCGGAAGATCACGCCGCCGTCCCGCTCTCCCGCCGTCCGGCCCTCGGCCAAGCCTCCTGGTACGGCTCCGAGTTCCACGGCCTCGCGACCGCCAGCGGCGCGGCGTTCGACATGAACGCCATGACCGCCGCCCACCGCACCCTCCCCCTCGGCACCCGCGTCCTGGTGCACAACCTGGAGAACGACCGCAAGGTGGTGGTCGAGATCAACGACCGCGGCCCCTACATCGCCGGGCGCGACATCGACCTCTCCTACGGCGCCGCCCGCGCCCTCGGCATGGTGGCGCCGGGTGTGGTGCGGGTGGAGATGACGCCGCTGTAATCGCCGCCTTACTATACACAACGAATCGCGGCGTCGTAGAGGCGGAGCCAGGGGGTCTCCACGGCCAGCTTGACTCCCTGCCAGAGGCCGAGCTCCAATCCGAGCTGCTCGCTCCAGAGCCGTCCCCGGGCATTGGCCGCCAGGGGACGATAACCGCCCCTCGCCAAACGGAAGCCCTCGAGCGCCAGGGTGGCCGGGTCGTAGAGGAAGTACTCCGGCGTGCGGAAGGCTTGGGCGTAGAGGTCCTTCTTGACCGTGCGGTCGATCCGCGCCGTCGAGGGGGAGAGGAGCTCGACGATCAGGTCGGGCAGGCGCCCCCCCTCCTCCCACGCCACCCAGGCCTTGCGGTCCCCTCCCTGGACGCCGTCCACGTAGAAGACGTCCGGGCCGCGGAAGTAGCGGCGGCCGGCCGCGACGTCGCGGGCCTGCTCGTAGGCGTAGTAGACGAACATGTTGCCGCCGGCAGAAGTGGAGGTCCTAACACTCCGCTCCGCCGCCCTGGCTCTTCTACTTCCCGTAGCACCAACACACTCTTAGGACACCACCCCGACGGGGAGAGGGCTCTCCCCACTCCTGCGGAGGCTCTCCCCAATGGGGCGAGCGCCGTACCCGCTCGCTCGGGAGCTCTCCCCGGTGGGGAGAGGCCCGTACCTGCTCGTTGGAGAGACTCTCCCCAGTGGGGGGAGGGCCGTACCTGCTCGTTTGGAAGCTCTCCCCAGTGGGGAGAGGGGTGTACCTGCTCGTACGGGAGCTCCCCCCAGCAGGGAGAGAGGGCGCCCAAGGTGGTGGGAATGGGTCGGCTGGATTCGTCAGACCTCCCCAAGCCGGGCCCGCAGCCGGGCCAGCTCGGCCTCCGCCGCCTCGGCTCGCCGGCGCTCGGTCTCCGCACGCTCGCGCTCGGTCTCCGCACGCTCATGCTCGGCATCCGCGCGTTCGCGCTCGGCCTCGGCGCGCTGGTGCTCGGCCTCCTCTAGAGTAGGGATCAGGCGGCCCTCGGCGTCGTAGAGGCGGACCCAGGTGGTCTCCACGGCCAGCCTCACTCCCTGCCAGAGACCGAGCTCCAGTCCGAGCTGCTCGCTCCAGAGCCGTCCCCGGGCGTTGGCCGTCAGGGGTCGATAACCGCCCCGCGCCAGACGGAAACCCTCCAGTGCCAGGGTGGCCGGGTCGTAGAGGAAGTACTCCGGCGTGCGGAAGGCCTGGGCGTAGAGGTCCTTCTTGACCGTGCGGTCGATCCGCGCCGTCGAGGGGGAGAGGAGCTCGACGATCAGGTCGGGCAGGCGCCCTCCCTCCTCCCACGCCACCCAGGCCTTGCGGTCCCCTCCCGGGACGCCGCCGACGTAGAAGACATCCGGGCCGCGGAAGTAGCGGCGGCCGGTGGCGACGTCGCGGGCCTGCTCGTAGGCGTAGTAGACGAACATGTTGCCGCCGGCGAAGAAGTCGGTCCGCCCGCGCTCGGCCATGGCCTGGTGGATGACCTCGATCAGGAGGTTCATCTGGATGCGTTCCCAGTTGCTGTCCAAGGGCTCCCCGTCGCTGTAGACGAGCTCGAAGTCCAGGGGCGCGAGCGCCGAGACGGCTGGCTGGCTCATGAGAGATCCCCCATCGAAGTCGTTCTTCTTCGCTACTTTATCCCAAAGGACAGGCCGGAGGGAAGAGGACCGCGGCCTCCTTCCGGTTTCCGGCTCAGGATAACATCCCCCCGTCGTGAAACGGACCCGCTCGAAGCTCGCCGCCCTGATCCTCCCGGTCCTCCTCGCCTTCGCCGCCTGCCGCGAGGAGCCGCCGGTCCACGGCCCCCTGCGCCAGGAGGCCTATGTCTGGCAGCGGGAGTGGAGCCCGGCCGTCCGCGACTCCATCGCCCAGGCCAGAGACCTCGCCAGCCTGGTGGTGCTCGCCGCCGAGATCGATTTCCGCCAGGGGGCGCCGCGGACGATCCGCGTCCCCCTCGACGCCGAGGCCCTGAAAGGGTTCGGCCGGCCGGTGGGGGCGGCCGTGCGGGTGCACACCTTCCCCGGACGGTTCGGGGACGATCCCAAGCGGGCCCGCTATCTCCAGGACCTGGTCCGCGACGTGGCCGCGGAGGCCAGGGCGAAGGGGCTCGCGCTCGCCGAGGTTCAGATGGATTACGACTGCCCCGAATCGAAGCTCGAGGACTACCGTGACCTCCTCGTCTCCCTGCGCCAGGTTGCGGCGCCAGTGCCGCTCACCGTCACCGCGCTACCCGCCTGGTTGCGCGGGCGCCGGGCGTTCCGCAACCTGATCGAGGCCGTGGACGGCTACGTGCTCCAGGTCCACTCGCTGGAGCCGCCGGAGAGCTCGGGCCAGGAGATCGTGCTCATCGAGCCCCGGGCGGCGCGGGTGTGGGTCGAGGACGCGGCCCGCTTCGGACGGCCTTTCCGGGTGGCCTTGCCGACCTACGGCTATCAGGCGGCCTTCGATGCCAAGGGCCAGCTCATCGGCCTGCTGGGCGAGGGGCCGCTCGTCTCCTTCGCGGAGGGCGTCACCGTCCGCACCGCGCGCAGCGATCCCAAGGCCATGGCGGAGCTGGTCCGCGGCTGGACCCGGTCGCGCCCCAGGGAGCTCGCGGGCCTGATCTGGTACCGGCTGCCGGTCGAGGGGGACCACCTCAACTGGAGTTGGTCCACGCTGCGGGCCGTGATGGCGGGTCGGGCGCCTCAGGGCGGCCTGCGTCCAGGTTGAGCTATCGCGACCGGCTGGCTAGGTCCGTCGCCGTCGTCACCGGAGCCACGACCTTCATCCCCGTATAACCTCATCTCCGGCCCTACTGAACAACTCCCTTCAATTATCTGGATCGAGCCATTCAAAAGCATGAATTCTGAAGGCTCGCGACAACCTGGATTGCCATGGAGAAGCCTGCTCCTTGGCCGATTAGGACCCTCGGCGCTGAAGGTACAGGAATTGCAGGAAGTCTTGCGCCAAGAAGTTTGAAGCGTCCAAGGAGGGAAAGAGATGCCTGCCCCTTCTTCGTTCGGTCGTTTGATCATGAACATAGTGCCTCTAAAGAAGGCTGTCGCCAAACTGCGACATACCGCCAGGTACCTCCCGGTGGTCATCACCGTTCTTTGTCCTTTTCTCATTTTGCCTCAAGCCAATATCGTGAGGTGGTTTTCACACGAAAGGCTGTTCCGCAACGATCCAATTATCAGAGGGATTTCCTCGCCTACTCTCTCTTCGCTCGACTTAACGAATCAGAACAGCAAGCTGACTCTCGAAATTTTTCTAAAAACCCGTGAGAGCGGAAGCTCCGAAGATCACGCCCTTGCCGACGAATGCCTAAGGAAGGCCCTTAGGGACGAGCAGGGTGCACCGCAGCGAACACGCGCCTACTTGCTTGCGCTGCAGGGAGACCTTCTCCTTAACAGTGGTAACTGGAACTTCGCCATCGCTAAGTTGGAAGAAGCTAACCGTCGGCTTCCAAGGGATCCTCATATTCAAAGCCTCCTACTGCGTTCTTATGAGGCAGCGAGCCTGAAATTGCAGGACACTTCCCGACCTTGGTCTGCGGAGGTTCAGGAGCAAATTCGCCTCTTCAGCAAGAAGGCCGAAGAGCTCCGACAGGAGCTTCGCCACAATTCTGCCCGCTGCACCGACTGCCATTCAACCTCGGCCGGAAGAGGTGCTGGCACCCTCGCCGAGATCGGTACCGAAAAGTTGAGGCTCAGTATTGGCATTAACACGATCGGCAGCCACACCTCCGTCTCGTGGCCGAGTCGATCCGTCGAGAGTTACAAGGAATTCCTTGCTATGCTGTTTAACGAAGGGAACTCGGAAGTGGGGCAGGTTAGTTGGCGGAGCGGGCGGGCCAGACTGCTTTCGTTCCCTATATCCAACGAGATGGACAGCGCCAATCGGTTCGCCCAAGATGCCTTCACCTATGACACGGACACAGGCTCTGAGAAGATTCCTAATGCCATGGGTAATGCAGCGGTCAGCGATGACCTATGAGAACGCACGTCGACGCGCACGGACAGCTTGGATCGCTCATGCGCTTCCTTGTTTACTCCGCTCAGTGTACACGATGCCCCCTCCCGGGAAAAACCGCTTGACCCAGATCAGGAATCCCAGCCACCCCAGCCACAGGACGACGTCGAGGACGAGGAGCACAGGGCTCGCAAACATGTCGTAGAGCCCCATTTTGTCAATCATCTCCAACTGCGCCGGCGGCGTCCCCATGGCCACGTAGACCTCTCGCACGCTGGAGCCTCCCGCCCTGAAGAAGAACACCGAATTGACGCAGCCGAAAATCCAGAAACCGAGGAGCGCCCACCAGGCCGCGGGCCGCCGGTGGTAAACCCCCCAGGCCAGCAGCGCACAGATCAACCCCATGGAGAGGAAGGCCAGGATGGCCGGAATCCCGGTCAGCAAGGTACCGAAGACCGGGAGCACGCCGTAGGCCATGGCGGTCAGCGAGCTCACGGCCCCGAAGGCGAGCATCAACGCGAGCGCCAGCACCGACGCCGGCACCCGGTCCGTCCACGGGATGCTCGGGTCCTTCGCCTCGAACGTCGCCTGGACGTTGGGGCCACGGTAGAAGAGCACCAGGATCCCGGGCAGCACAAGGTAGAAGAGGATCAGGAAAACGGAGGCGCAGCCTGTCACCACCATGCCGACCGACGGATCGGCAGCTTGGCCCGTCGAGTCTGAAATACCCTTTATCACCCTAGGGAGAAGGAGGAAGGTCAACGCCACGGCGAACACGCCGGCAATGAGCCAGATCCACGACATCACCAGCATGAGCGTCCTGGCCCACCGCCGGCCGCGGAGAGTGCCGATGCCCATGACGGCGAAGAACGCCGCCAGCAGCAGATAGAAAAGGCCGCTTCCCAGCATCGCCTGGCCGTTGACTCCCCCCTGGGCCATGGCCGACAGGGCGGCCACCCCCATGAAGGCGAGCATCACCAGGCACAGCAGAGCCAGGCAGATCTCCAGGATGCCGACGAGGATCAGCCCGGTGGAACGGTCCTGGTAGCGAACGGGAGCGGCGAGATCGCTCATGAGGTCTCCTCCCAATCCGAGAACGACGGGACGGCAGGAGGAAAGATATCATCCTCCTCGCGTGACCTCCGCCGGCGCCCTTCCCGTTCTCCGCTTCCACCTCGCCGTAGGGGCCCGGCTGGCCATGCGGGTACTGGTGCCGGCCGTCACCGCCGCCTTCGGTGCCGGCATGCTGCTGGGGGTCGACTTCCTCGGCTCTCTGGCCCGCTCCCTCTTCGGCGCCGGCTCCCAGGGCGGCTCGGCCGTGGTGATCGCCGCCGTCTGTCTCGGGGCCGCGGAGATCGCAGGGCCGCGGATCTGCCGGGGCTTGAACGGCTGGCTGCGGCACCTGCCGGCGAGCGGCCTCGCCCACCGCCGGGCGGCGACTCTCGCCGTCGCGGTCGCCCAGGTGCCGCTGCTCATTCTCCTCCTGGTCCTCGCCGCCTTCTCCTCTCTCGCTCCGGCCGTCCTGGCCCGGCGCATCCTCCAACTCGCCATCACCGCCCTCGCCGCCGCCCTCTGCGTCACGCCGGCGAGGCGGCGCTGGCTCGCCGCGCCCCTGGCTCTGATCGCCGCCGTGGCCGCGGGAGCCGGCGGCTGGGGGATGCTCGCTCTGGGTGCGGCTCTGCTGGCCGTGGCGGATCTCGCCGCGGGCGATCTGGTCGCCACGGGGCCGCCGAGCGCCCACCTCTCGCGGCGCTCTCCCGGCGGCTGGATCGAGTTCCGTATCGCCTGGCGCGCCCTGGGCTGGAGCCTGCCGGGCGCTTTCGTCACGGCCCTGCTGCCCGTCCTCGGTGCCTGGGCCTTCGTGGCCCACAACGAAATCGCGCCGCAGTACGTTCGCCTGGCGGCCCGGCTGGGGGGAGGCGTCGCCGCGGTCCTCCTCCTCGCGTCTCTGAGCGAGTCGCTCGCCGTGCGCCGGCCGGCCTGGCCGTGGTCGCGCTCTCTCCCCTGGACGGCGGCGCGGCGGGTGGGCGCGGACGCCCTCTTTCTCGGCCTTCATGCCTTGCCGCTGATCCTGCTGGCGGCGGCGATCCACCCCGCGGCCCTGGAGGCGCTGCCCATCCTGCCCCTCCTGGCCTTGCGCGCCGCCGGCGCCCTGCGGCGGGCGCCGGAGCGGCGGACGGGCGCGGCGGGGGAGATCCTCGGCGAGGGCCTCCTCCTCGCCGCCCTGGTGGCCCTGCTCCCCTGGACCTCCCTCCCGGCGCTCCCCGGCGTGCCCTTCGCGCTACGGGCAGCGGCGGACCGCGAGCGGCGGCAGAAGGTGAGCCGCTGGCTGGAGCTCCACCATCTGGCGGCGGGCGATCCCCAGTCCTGGAGCGCCTCGTGATCCGCTGCCACGGGGCGTCCTTCACCTACGGCAAAGGCGAGCCCGTCCTCGCCGGAGTCGACCTGGAGATCTCCCCGGGGCTCACCCTCCTGCTGGGACCCAACGGCTGCGGCAAGAGCACGCTCCTCAAGCTGGCGGCGGGCATCGAACGGCCGGACGCCGGCCGGATCGAGATCGACGGCCACGACCTCTGGGTGGACGAGGCCGCGGCCCGGCGGGGCCTGGCCTACGTCCCCGAGCAGCCGGATCTGACCCCCTATGCCACGGTGCGCGAGATCCTCGACCTCGTCTGCCGGCTGCGCGGCGAGCCTCGGGAGCGGGGGCGGGAGGCCCTGGAGAGGATGGGGCTCGGCCAACTCGCCCACCGCTCCGTGCGCGAGCTCTCCATGGGCCAGCGCCGCCGGGCCGTGCTCGCCGCCGCCCTGGTGGGCACCCCCACCCACGTCCTCCTGGACGAGCCCCTGGAGGCCCTGGACCGCGGCGCCCGCGAGGACCTCCTGGCCTGGGTGGACCGCCTGATCGGCTCGGGAGCGACGGTGGTCGTCGTCTCCCACGAGATCGAGCCCTTCGCTCCCCGCGCCGACCGCGCTCTCTCCGTCCGCAACGGCCGCTGCCTGGACGCGGGCTCTCTGCCGGCCGATCCTGCCGAGCGCCTCGCCCTCCTCGACCGGCTGGCGCGCGGGGAGGAGTGAGGCTACGATCCCGCTCCATGTACCGCGCCCCCGACCTCTCTGATCCCCGCTTGGCGTCCGCCCCCGAATGCCGCTTCGCGCCGGCGCCGGCGGACACCGTGCTGCCGGACGGCTTCATGTCCACCACCAATCACCCGACGTACGTCAAAGTCGGCGGCCGGTGGCGCCTGCCGGAGCGGCCCCGCATGGACTCCCATCTCGTGTGGGACCCGGCCGCCGAACGCCTGGTCGTCAAGGAGTTCCGCCTCGTCCGCCAGGGCGACCTGGTGGCGGTGGCGAAGGCCGAGGACGGCTCGGAGGGGGTCCTGGTCTGGGACCGCGGGTTCCAGGAGGAGCTGGACGAAACCCACGTCCCCGAGGCGTTCGCCTTCATGGCCTCGGAGGTGAGCCGCGAGAAGCCGGTGAACTACGACGCCATCTTCCACGAGTTCCTGAAGAACCGGGGAGAGGACGGCTGCATCCTCTGGGTGATCGGCCCGGCCCTGGTCCACGCCCGCGGGCGGGTGGCCATGGAGTGGATGATCCACAACGGCTTCTGCCACGGCCTGATCACCGGCAACGCCGTGGGCGTCCACGACGTGGAGGCCGCCCTCTTCGGCACCACGCTGGGCATGCTGGCCGACGGCTCCGGAGCCGCGGGCGGCCACTCGGTGCACATGCGGGCTATCAACGAGGTGAAGAAGGCGGGATCGATCCGGGCGCTGGTGGACGCGGGGCGGCTCCAGGGCGGCATCATGCACGCCCTGACGGTGACGGGCACACCCTGCGTGCTGGCCGGCTCCATCCGCGACGACGGACCGCTGCCGGAGACGATCCCCTCCGCCCTGGACGCTCAGGAGGCGATGCGCGAGCTCACGGAGAAGGCGACCATGGTGGTGATGGTGGCCACCGCTCTCCATGCCATCGCCGCGGGCAACATGCTCCCCACCTACTGCGTCCGTCCGGACGGCGCGATCTCGGAGGTGACCACCATCTGTGTGGACCAGACGGAGTTCGTGGTCAACAAGCTGAAGGACCGCGGCACCCACCAAGCCTTCGGCGTGGTGACCAACGCGCAGGACTTCATGCGGCTGGTGCAGTTGGAGCTTCAGGGGCGGATCTGAAGGGTCGTCGAGGCCCTGGGATAAGATCGCTCTCGGGAAGGGGGATCTTCGCATGGAAGTCATCACGATCATCAATCAGACCCGCGACAAGGTGCGCGTGGCCCTGTTCGAGCAGCCGGCCTCTCCGGAGAAGGCGGCCATCGCCGTGGGGGTGGCGGACGTCGCGTCCCACGGCCGCGGCCGACTGATCCCGGCGGCGGGGCAGAACGGCGCCGACCTGTACGTGGCCATCGTCCGCTCGGTCCAGCCCGGCGACACGATCCCGGCCTGGTCGGTCCACGAGGCGGTGCCCATCCAGAACGGCCAGACGGCCACCATCACCGGCTCGGTCAGCCGGGGATTTGAGTTCAAGGTGAAGTAGGTTCCCTCCTCTAAACATCGATCCCGCTCTCCGGGTCTGATCCTGGCAAGCCGAGGAACCATAGGAGGCCTGGGATGCACGCGAAGCTGGAAAGCGGACGGTCGATACAGCCGGGCCGATTCAGGTTTCGCCTTCGGAGCGGTTTCTCCTGTTTGGGCCTGGCTGCCCTGGCTCTCATCGGCCAATCCTCTCACAAGCCCGTCGCCAGGGTCGGCGGCCGCATCCACGCTGACGAGTCGATCTTCGCCCCTGGCGACGTTCTGTTCCGGCGCGGCAATAGCCTGATCAGCCGCGCGGTGCTCGTGGCTGACGGCAGCGGCGAGTACTCCCACGTGGGCCTGATCGCCGTTTCGGCTGGCCGGGTGTGGGTGCTTCACGCGACGCCTCCTGAGGAGCCCGACGTGAAGGGCGGCGTCATCGCCGAGCCGCTGGCCACCTTTCTGGAGCCGGACCAGGCATCGGCCGCGGCCCTCTACCGTCCCCGCAACGGCCAGGCCGGGCTCGCCGCCGAACGGACTGCATGGGGTTGGGTTCATCGGAGAGTGCCGTTCGACAGCGCGTTCGACCTTGCGAGCGCCGACCGGCTGTACTGCACCGAGTTGGTCTGGCGGGCCTACCGTTCCGCCGGCGTGGACCTGGAGTCGGGGATCCCCGAGCCACGGGGACGTTATCTGCTCCCAGGCCGCTTGATGAAAAGCCCACAACTTCAACCTGTACGACTGTTCCGAGAGGAGACCACAAAGCCATGAGACGAGAACTTGCTCTTTCAGCCGCGCTGCTCTGGATCGCCTTGGCCTGGGCCTGTGCGGGCAGCTCTCCGTCCTCCGCAGTCAAGGCTTTCTATGGCGCGATCGACAACGGCAAGACCGACGATGCCATCGGCCTCCTCTCGCAGCAGACGATCAGCACCGTTGGTGAGACCAAGCTACGGGCCGGTATTCAGGAGGCCTCCCGAAAACTGATGGCCAAAGGCGGCCTCAAGAACCTCGAGATCACCGACGAGCAGGTCAAAGGCGACGTCGCCACCGTGACCGCGCTGCTCAAGTACGGCAACGGCAGTCAGGAGACGGAGAAAGTACAGCTTGTCAAAGAGAAGGGCGGCTGGCGACTGCAACCCCACAAATGAGAGCACCGGAATAGAAAGGAAAGCTCATCATGCTCATCAATCCACTCCAGTATCTGCAGCTAGCCCTTCAAATCACCCGGCGGTTCAAGTGGGCGTTCATCGCCATGTGCTACATCGGCTTGTGCGTTACTCTTGGATACCGCATGTTCATTGTTCTGGCGCCCTTCGTCGTCCTCTCCCTGGTCGCCTATTTTCGCGACAAGGAGCGAGAGGAGCGGGGAATGGAAGACTTTAGAGGAAACTGGCTGTTTTTCCGATATGGCGACGAGGTCGACCAGACAGTGCTACCCATCCGCGTGCAAGCGGAATGGAGCGCAGCAGAAATTTACCAGTTTGCTCAGTCGCTGCGTGCGGGTCTCGGGCAGCGGATTCTTGGCCGCCTGCCGGCTGACGCTGCGCAGGTTCTTCCCAGCCTCACCATTACTGATCAGGGGAGCGGCGAAAAGAAAGACTTTCTCCGCGTGCTGGTCCGCTCACGGTTCGGCAGCATGCTCACACACTTCGTGCATTATGCTTCTTTTGGGCGGACGATCACTGCGCACTATTTTGTCTACCTTCGCGGCACCCACAGTGAGTGGGATGTCGTGAAGTTCGTTCTCGCCAGTCCCTTTACGATCTGGTTCTGGGGGGTGCCATGGCTTCTGAACCGCCACAGCATCATCTCCAGCCTTAGCGCGTTTCGCGACAGCTCTTTTGACGGCATCGATCTCCAGACGATGTACAGCCTGACACACCAGGTCGTCGTTGAGGAAACCCTCGCGATCCTGGAGGAAGCAGGCATACTCACAGAAGAGGTCAAACAGATAATATACTATAACTTCAGCCAGAAGATTTCGATTAAGGGCTCTCCCGGCTTGTCGATGGGCAATGTGTCGCAAGCGGCGCCAACACCTCTCAAACGTCGTCCCGCCTGAGGAGACTGGCCGCGATGAAGGCGAATCAGAAGATCCGGATTACCGGCTCACCAGGGCTGTCGATCGGGGATGTGAGCCAGACCCTGGGCGGGTCGGCCGAGGCCGACTCCTCACAAGAGGAGCTCCGCCCCATCCGAGTCCTGTTCCTCGCCGCCAACCCGGAGGGCACGGCGGCTCTAAGGCTCGATCAGGAAGTCAAAGCTATAGGTGAGGCGCTCCGCTCGTCCCGGCTGGGACCCCGCTTCGAGTTGGAGCAGAGCTGGGCTGTGGGAGACCGGGAGTTGCAGGACGGTCTACTGCGCTGGCAGCCTGACGTCGTTCACTTGAGTGGCCACGGTGCCCCAGGAGGGCGGCTGATACTGGAGGAGGACCCAACTTTGCGGGAATTGGGCGGCGACGGCAGGCCGTTCAGGCCGCCACTCGAGGACCCGCGCGTCCAAGCTCTGGCCAGGCTCTTCGCCGCGGCAAGGGGGCGAATCCGCTGCGTGGTGCTGAATGCCTGCCACTCCGAGGCGGCGGCCCGCGCCATCGCCCAGCAGGTGGGATGCGTCGTGGGCATGTCGCAATCTGTGGCCGACGCGGCGGCGATTCGCTTCTCATGGGCCTTCTACAACGCCCTGGGGTATGGCCTGAGCGTGAAGGCAGCCTTCGAGCTCGGCACGGCACAGATGGGATTGGCCGGCGACGGGCAGGACGACGTCCCGCGCCTCCTCGTTGCGGGGGTGGATCCCGGCGACGTGGCGTTCGGCTGAAGTCCCGGAGACCTAAAAGCCGATCCGGCCTCCATCGCCACGATCCGGCGGCATCATCAGGGCACGGATGGCGGCGAAGACCTGCTTGAACTGCGAGTCGTACCGCTTCTCCATCTCCTCGAGCTTGCGGGCCAGCTCGACGTGGGAGGAGAGGATCTGCCGCAGGCGGACGAAGGCCCGGACCACCATGACGCTCGCCGCCACGGCCCGCTCAGAATTCAACACGTTGGCGGCCATGATCGCTCCGTGCTCGGTGAAGGCGTAGGGCAGATAGCGGCGGCCGCCCCTGCCCGCCTTTGAGATCGCAATTTGCGATCTCAAAGCGGAGAACTCCTCGGCGGTGAGCTGGAACATGAAATCGCCAGGGAAGCGCCCCTGGTTGCGCCGGACCTGCTCGTTGAGGCGGCTCGTCGAGACCCCATAGAGCGCGGCCAGATCGGCATCCAGGATCACCTTCTCGCCGCGGATCATCAGGATCGTGCGCTCGATCCGCTCCACGGGCACCAGAACCGTGAGGCTCTCGGGTTTGCCCTGGTTTCGCCTCGCTTTCTTCGCTGCCACTTTGGCCATCCCGATCCCCCGAAGCTTTGAGGTCGCAATTTGCGACCTCAAGATCTGCGTGCCGGGGCCACGATGAAGCCCTCCCGCAGGACGCGCTCGGCGGGATCGATGACGGGCGGCAGGCCCACGGTGCCGGCGGGAAGGTCGTCCTCCAGCAGGCAGGCTTCGGCCGCGAGGGCGCAGAGCATGGCGTCCACGTGGTCGGGGCGGGACACGGGATCGTCGCAGGTGTAGCCCGCGTTGCGCAGGCGGGACCAGACGAAGTCGACGTAGGCCGCGGGCTCCTGCCGCTTGGAGGGCGGGCGCTCTCCCCAGAGCTGGAGGAGGACGTAGCGGGGATAGGTCTCGAACACCATGCCCTCGGTACCGAGCACCGGGACCAGGCCGAGGATCGAGGCGAGCTCCTGCTCGTGGATGGACCAGAAGAGCTCGATCCCCGCCTCCACCAACGGACGGTACAGACGCCAGCCGGCGAGCTCGGCGCGGGTGCGGGGGAGGACCTTGGTGGGCGCTCTCGCCTGAAGGTCCGCCCGGCGCGAGCGCTCCCCCACGGCCGGCAGCCCCTGCGGCGCGTCGATGCCCGTGAAGGCCGGAGGCCAGCCGCCCGGCGAGGGTGGCAGCGGCGCCTCGCGCGCCGGCCGCCAGGTCGCGAGGGCGAGCTGCCCGTCCTCGAGCCAGGCGACGTAGCTCAGGGTGGTGAAGGAGCCGAGGTCGACGCCGCAGACGAGAGCCACGAGCGCCTACGGCTTGTAGATCGCCAGGTAGGCCGCGGCGCCGCCCAGCAGCGGCAGCACCCACCAGAGGATCGCCGCGAAGCGGGGCGCGCGGCGGATGAGCACGATGATGCCTCCGAAGACGAGCCAGATCAGGACCTTGAGCCAGAGCCACGCCGGCCAGATCCCCGGGTTCGAAAGGCCGATCTTCGCCAGGGCCCCGAAGCCGGAGACGAGGATCAGGATCAGCGCGATGCCGTGCGTCATTCCGGCCAGCTTGCGGCTCGCGTCGTTCTGCACCCCGGCCCGGGAGGCGAGGAGCAGACCGCCGAGGGCGGTGAACAGCAGCATCGTGCTGAGGACGTGGATCACTCTGTAGGCAGCCAGGCTCATCGGGCACCCCCCTCCAGGAAAAGATTGGCAGGATTCTATCCCGCCGCGAGCGGCCTACGCGATCCGCCGGCCCCGCAGCAGGTCCAGGATCTGGCGGCCGTCGGTGGCGTAGCCTTCGCGGGTGCGCGGCAGGGGCAGGAGGTTGGTGAGCAGCACGATGCCGGCGCAGAAGGCGTTGGCGCGGACGTAGACGGCGAAGAGCGCCGGCCCGCCCAGCAGGCGGTGGACGGCCAGCACGGTGCCCAGCGTGAGGAGGTTCGCCAGCGGCCCGGCGAGGAGCACCATGAGGTCCCGGGTGCGGGTGCGGCCGGCTGAGGAGAACCAGACGTTGCCGCCGAAGAGGAAGCGCCAGTCGCGGTTGGCGGTCACCCGGCGCCGGTTGGCGCTCCACTCCACGAGGAGCGGTCCGGCCACCAGACGCCGCGGGGTGTAGCGCACCCGCCGCACCGCCAGCAGGTGACCCGTCTCGTGCAGGGCGATGTGCAGGAAGCCCACGAACCAGAAGATCGCCGGCTCCCAGAGCACCGGGTCGCCCGGCCCGCCCCAGAGGCCGAGGGTGAGGACCAGCGCCGAGATCCCGGCGAAGAGAGGCAGCGGGTGGGCGCGCCGGTCGAGCGCGGCGCGGACGTGCTCCCACAGCGGCCGGGTCCACTCCCGGCCCAGGAGCCCCCGCACGGCGAGGTCGATCCCGAACAGGACCGTGGCGCCGCTTAAGCCCAGCAGGAGCACGGCGGCGAGTAGCCAGGCCACCATCCCTTCCTCGCGGTGGAGCATCAGGAAAAGCAGGCCGAGGAAGCCGCCGAAGGCGACGAAGCCGAGGCCGGCGACGAGGGCCAGGAGCCGGTAGAGGCCGTCGATGCGGTCCGGCGGCCGGACGGCGGTGACCTCGGCATCGGCCTCGGCGGCCGCGGCGCGCAGTCGGCGGTCCCTCTCTTCCCGCCAGCGGCGGAGGTCCACCACGTTCGATCTGGGAGCGCCTTCTCGGCTCATCCCGGTCCTTGGCTCCTTCTCCGGGCGACGCGGGTATACTACCGCTCCCGCTGCGACCCGGCGCCTTAACTCTACCAGCCATGAGCCCCGAACGATCCGACACCGCCGTCCGTTGTACCGGATTGGTGAAGCGCTACGCCGACGTGGTGGCCGTCAACGGCCTCGACCTCGAGGTGTGCCGCGGCGAGTGCTTCGGCCTGCTGGGACCCAACGGCGCGGGCAAGACGACGACCATCGAGATCCTCGAGGGCCTGACGGAGCCGGACGCCGGCGAGGTGGAGATCCTGGGCACCTCCTGGCAGCGCAACGGGCGCGACCTGCGCGAGCGCCTCGGCATCTCCCTCCAGGAAACGCAGCTCAACGAAAAGCTGACGGTGGGCGAGACCGTCCGCCTCTTCCGCTCCTTCTACCGGCGCGGCCGGGACCCGGAGGCCGTGCTCACCCGCCTCTCGCTGGAAGAGAAGCGCAATGCCCGGGTGGGCAAGCTCTCGGGCGGCCAGAAGCAGCGCCTGGCCGTGGCCTGCGCCCTGGTGGGCGACCCGGAGGTGCTCTTCCTCGACGAGCCCACCACCGGGCTCGATCCCCAGAGCCGGCTGCAGCTCTGGCAACAGATCATGGACTTCCGCGCCACCGGCGGCACGGTGCTCCTCACCACCCACTACATGGACGAGGCCGAGCGCCTCTGCGACCGGGTGGCCATCGTCGACCACGGCCAGGTGATCGCCCTCGGCACGCCGGCGGAGCTCATCAGCTCGCTCCACGCGGCGAACGTCATCGAGTTCGCCTCCGAGCCGGAGATGGACGAGGCGAGCCTGCGCACCCTGCCTGGCGTCACCGAGCCCCACCGGCGCGGCCCCAACTGGTCGCTGCCCGTGGGCTCCCTCGCCGAAACGGTACCGATCCTCCTCGGCCTGGTCGAGCGCTCGGGGGCGAAGCTGGTGAACCTCTCGACCCACCGGGCGACGCTCGAGGACCTCTTCGTCTCCCTCACCGGCCGCGCCCTGCGCGAGGATTGACGGCATGAGCGAGCCGCAGCGCTACCATCCTCTCTTCGAGCTGACGATCTCCCGGGTCAAGGAGTTCATCCGCGAGCCCGAGGCCCTCTTCTGGGTCTTCTTCTTTCCGGTGCTCCTCGCCGTGGCGCTGGGGCTGGCCTTCCGGGAGAAGGGTCCGGACAAGATCCCGGTGGGGATCGTGGCCGCCTCGGAGGCGGACCCCGTGGCGGCGAAGACCGCCGCGGCCCTGGCGAGCTCGCCCGTGCTCTTCCCCCGCCGCTACTCGGCGGCGGCGGGGCGCGAGGGCCTGCGGACCGGCCGCATCTCACTGCTGGTGGAGCCCGGGCCGCCCGTGGTCTTCCGCTTCGACGAGACCCGGCCCGACTCGCGCATCGCCCGCCTCGAGGCCGGCGAGGCCCTGCAGCGGGCGGCGGGCCGCCAGGACGTGGTGCCGGTGCGCGCCGAGAAGGTCACCGAGAAGGGGGCGCGCTACATCGACTTCCTCATCCCGGGCCTGCTGGGCATGAACCTCATGGGCACGGGGATCTGGAGCCTCGCCTTTTCGGTGACCTCCGCGCGCAACCGGCGGGTGCTGAAGCGCCTGGTGGCGACTCCGATGCGCAAGAGCCACTACCTGCTCTCCCAGATCCTGGGCCGGCTGGGCTTCCTGATCCCGGAGCTGGTCATCCTCGTGGGCGCCGGCTGGCTCTTCTTCGGCGTCGCCGTGCGCGGCTCGCTGCTGCTCCTCACCATCACCTCCCTGCTGGGCACCATGACCTTCTGCGGCCTCGGCCTGCTCATCGCCTCCCGTGTCTCCACCATCGAGGGGGCGAGCGGTCTGGCGAACCTGGTGATGCTGCCGATGTGGCTCCTCTCCGGCGTCTTCTTCTCCTCCGAGCGCTTCCCCGACGCCGTGCAGCCGTTCGTCAACGCCCTTCCCCTGACCGCCCTCAACCAGGCCCTGCGGGGGATCATCACCGAGGGCCGGGGGCTGGTCGCCATCGCTCCGCAGCTCGCCATCGTCCTCGCCTGGGGGCTGGTCAGCTTCGCCGTGGCGCTGAAGATTTTCCGCTGGCGGTAGTAGCATGACGGCGTGAATCGGCCTGAACGTCCGGAAGTGTTCGCCCTGCTGCGCAAACTTGGCGACAGCCCTCTGGGCGATCAGCTCATCCTCGCCGGATCCTCGGGGCTGTACGGCGCCAGCGAAACGATTCCAGCGTTGACTGAGGACGTGGACGTCGTCGTCGACGCCGACTGGGTCGCCGCCCATGAAACCTTCGTCCTCCAGGAAATGGAGCGCCTGGGATTCAGGCAAACACCTCAGACCTGCACCTTCAGCCTCCCGGACGGCATGTCGCTCGATCTGGTGGGCTATTCAAGAGAGGATCAGGTCGATCGAATCGGGGGTGGCCCGCATCTTCCCATCATGGTCTTCGGCGATCTGAGCCGGCTTCTCTCGGCTCCCGAATCCACGATCGAGCTGAGCGGCGGCGGACGCGCCCTCTCGCCCGCCGCGCTGGCGGCCTCCAAGCTGCTGACCGTGCGCCTGGAAAAGGGGAGCAAGGACAAGCTTCAGGCCCTGCTCCTGATCGAAGAAAACGCGGACGATCCAGAGTTTCTCGCCAGCCTTCGCCGGCACCTCTCGTACTTTGATCCCGAGAACGTGAAGGACGCCCTGGCCGACGCCCAGATGGCTGCCCTGGCCGTGGCAGGAGACGTGATGCGCGCCGACGTTCAATCGAGCGGCTATGTAAGCATGTCAAAAGCCGCCGATGAGGGACTGCGTCTGTTGCGGCGGCTGTGGGAGCAGGGGCTGTGAGCGGCAAACCCATCCTGACCACGGCCGAACGCTGGCGGCGTTACCAGCGAGACTTGGCAATCCATCGGCGGCGGAGCCTGTTCCGCCGCAGTCATCCGCGCTTCCATCGCGACCTCGCGATCCTGCCTCATCGCTTCCTGTCGCGGGATCGGGCCCATATGGCTCCCCTGCTCGTTCCGGCCGAGCAGCTTCGGGAGGAGCTCAAGGGCCACGCCATCTGGACGCTCGACACTGCGGCGAGGCTGGTCACCGGCCACGGGTTTCTGGTGGCGCACGACCTGACGGGGTACCTGGATTCCGAGACGCTGGAGAAGCTGATCGCGGAAGGTCGCGTCGGGACGCCTGAGCAGGCGGGGCTCAGCGTCGATCCCCTGTACGTCCGCCCGCCAATGCTGATTGCCCACGCTCCGGATGAGCCCATCCCCTTCGCCGAGATCACCTCGGGCGACCGGGTCGTGCCGTGGGACTTCCTTGTCCAGGACCTCATGGGGACTCTAGGTTGGCGCCCGGACCTGCTGGATCGCCTCGAGGCGTCTTACCCCGCGGAGTTGCAAAGAAAGCGGCTCACCGGTTGATACCGATCTTCCTCCTTGCCCTCGCCGCCGTCACCCTGCTGATCCACCTCGCCACCACGGTCGCGATCTGGCGCGGCAACCGGTCGATCCGATCCCTGGCGGACCAGCCTCCCCTCGCGGGGCCGCTGCCGCGGGTATCCATCGTCATTCCGGCGCGCAACGAGGAGCGCAACGTGGAGGAGGCGCTCCAGTCCATCCTGGCCCTGGACTACGACAACCTGGAGATCGACGTCGTGGACGACCGCTCGACGGACTCGACCGGCGAGATCCTGGACCGCATGGCCCGAGCGAACCCACGGCTGCGGGTGGTTCACGTCCGCGAGCTGCCTCCGGGGTGGCTGGGGAAGAACCACGCCCTCGAGCTGGGAGGCCACAAGGCCACGGGCGACTTCCTCCTGTTCACGGATGCGGACGTCGTCCTGGCGCCTTCGGCTCTGCGCCGGGCCGTGGCGGCGATGGAGGCGGACGGCCTCGACCACCTGGCCGTGGCGCCGGAGATCGAGCGTCCGAGCGTGCCGTTCGAAATGTTCATCGGCGTCTTCTCCCTCTTCTTCGCCCTCTTCGTGAAGCCCTGGAAGGTGCCGGACCCGAAGAGCCAGAGCCACGTAGGAATCGGCGCCTTCAATCTCGTGCGGGCCTCGGCCTGGCGCGCCGTGGGTGGCCACCAGCGGATCGCCATGCGGCCGGACGACGACCTGAAGCTGGGCAAGCTGCTGAAGACGAGCGGATTTTCCCAGGAGATGATGTTCGGCCGCGGCATGCTGCGGGTGGAGTGGTACCGCTCGGTGCGGGAGCTGATCCAGGGTCTGATGAAGAACGCCTTCCCGGGGGTCGATTACCGGCTCTCCGTCGTCCTCTCCGCGACCGTGACCCAGCTCACGATCCTGGTCTGGCCGTTCCTGGCCGTCCTCGTCACCTCGGGAGCGACGCGCTGGCTGAACCTGGCGAGCGTCGCGGTGCTTTTCACCCTCTGCTGGCTCAACGCCCCCCTGGCCGGAGTGCGCCGCTGGCATGGCGTGGGCTTCCCCCTCGCCACCCTGCTCTTCCTCTACATCCTCTGGCGCTCGACGCTCACTATCCTCTGGCGCGGGGGTATCGATTGGCGAGGGACGCATTATCCCCTGGCGGAGCTGAAGGCGAACCGGATATAAAGGACGTGTGGACCCCGCGCCGGAGCCCCGCATCGTGCTCTCGACCGTGCAGGCCGCGGACGGCATCGCGCTGGCCACGGAGCACCACCTCGTCCCGGGGTGCCGCGGCCGGCTGGTGATCGTCCATGGCTACGCGGAGCACAAGGGCCGCTATCGGGAGCTCGTGGGCGCCCTGGTCGCGGCCGGATACCAGTGCCACCTCCTGGACCTGCGCGGCCATGGCGAGTCCGGAGGGGAGAGGGGCCACGTGGGCCGGTTCGCAGAGTACCGGACGGACTTCGAGCGCTTCCTGGAGGAGGTCCAGGGGCTCGCGGCGGCCTCGTCCCCCCTGCTGCTCCTCGGGCACAGCCTCGGCGGCCTGATCGCGCTCGACTTCGTGCTCCACCGGCCGGAGGTCTTCGACTCCCTGGCCGTCAGCAGCCCGTTCCTCGCCCCCGCCCTCGAGATCCCCTTCCTCAAGCGGACGCTGCTGCCGCTCGCCGCGGGCTTCGTCCCCACCCTGGCGGTCCAGAGCGGACTGGAGGCCGCCTGGCTGAGCCACGACGCCGTGGTCGTCAAGGACTACGAGACCGACCCTTTCGTCTTCTCCACCGTCACCCTGGGCTGGTTCGTCGCGGTCCGCCAAGCCCAGCAGGAGGTCGTCGAACGGGCTTCCGAGATCCGGTTGCCCATCCTCGTCCTGATCGGCGACGCGGATCGCATCGCGGACCCCGACCGCACCCGCGCTCTCTTCGCGCGTCTGGGGAGCGAGGCCAAACGCCTGATCCCCTATCCGGGGTTCTTCCACGAGGTCTTCAACGAGCTGGAGCGCGGCCGGGTGGTGGCCGACCTGCTCGCCTGGCTCGCCGAGCGCACGCCGCGCTAGGAGCCGGCGCGGCAGAAAAGCTCGTAGGCAGCGTTGGTGCAGGACAGCAAGGACAGCAGGGACACCAGAGACAGCAGGGACGAAAAATCTCCGGTTTCGACTAATTTCATGTCCCTGTTGTCCCTGAAGTCCCTGCTGTCCTTGCTGTCCT
>JAJKHS010000108.1 GCA_021154885.1 Thermoanaerobaculum sp. | reverse complement strand
TCGGAGGCCACGGGGACGGCGGGTCGTCTCTGCTGCTGAGGCCGCAGGCCGAAAGCCCTGCGGCCTGAAAGGCCCGCGAGAGCTTTCCATCCTACGCGTTGTCGAGCCGGGCTCTCGCGGCCTTTCAGGCCGCAACGAGGGGTGCCTTCTTCCCAGGGCATCGGCCTTCGGCCTCAGCCCCGGGGCTGGGGTCTCCCGGCCTGTTGGGCCGGTGGGAGAGATGCCCTACTCGAAGCGTGGAGTGAAGCGGGCGTCGGGGTCGATCTGGGATCGCCGGAGGAACTCGACGACGCTCTCCAGGAGGACGACGGTCGCCTTCCGCTTCTTGAAGGCATCCTTGAGGATCATCACACACCCCAGCGCTTCCCTATGGATTCCGAGAACGAGAAATACGTCAGCCGCCTCTCTCCCCAAGTCCTCCGCGTCACGGCATCTCCCGCGGCGCATCCATAGCAACGACAGATCCAGAGAGGCAAGCGCCGCATGAAAACCCATACCGGCCGCCTCAAACCCGTCGTTGACCTCTAGGAAAGCCGCTTCGGCGCTTTCCCATTCCTCAAGCCCGGCGCTGACCTGCGCCTGAAGCCATCTGAGCTTGAGATGGTTCACTTTCCCTTCAAGATTCTGCAAATCAGCCCGATGCAGAAAGAGCTCCCTCTTAGCGTCGCGGAATCGGCCGCACGCCACCAAGAACCAGATCTTGTTGTGGGCTGCAAAGAAAGCCAGCTCCGGTTCGCGGTCTTTGTTCAGGAAAGGAATGCCTTCCTGACTGAGGCGAATCGCCTGCTCGGGCTGGCCACTATAGTGGGAGTAGATGGCCTTGATGATCAATGCCCTTCCCGCGAGATGCCTCTCTCCCAGATCGAGATACAGAGCCACCACGACGTCGAGAGTCGAGAAAGCGAGAGCGAATCTTCGCCGGGTGCCCAGAAAGGAGGCGTGAAGCTCATACAGACGCACCTTCACGTGAGGATCGTCGGTTCCCTGGCCGAGAAGCTCGAATGCCGTGCCAAATGCGCGCTCCGACTCCTCCAAATCGTCAGCAACCCGGAGAGCGTTGGCCAATTCACCCCAAGCCCGGGCCTGCAAATCAAAAACCGGCTCAGGACCATAGAGCGCAGGACCGAGCTTGCCGGCAACCTCGACTGCGGCTCGAGCGAGGCTCACCATCTCACGCGGATTCTCGTGCCGTACGGCCCAACTCCTCTCGAGCAAGGCGAGATACATCCCAAGACCGGAGAGGGGCAGGTCCGCGTCCTGCACGACCCTCCGGATCCCTCCTTCGGTAAGCAGGGACGAAATCTCGTGTGCTCGCTCCCTTTCTCGGCGAAGATGGCGAGCCAGACGATCGGAGTGTTTCAGGCGCTGTGAATAGGCTGCGTCCTTTGCCGCCGGCAGCGGCGTGCTCCGGAGGACCAGGCGATAGCGCCCGCTCCTCAACTGGGCGGCACAGGAAAGGCAGCCGCGAACGAGATGGCGGACCACCTGGCGAGTTTTCTCCTGGGGCAGCCTCCCCTCAAGGAACGCCTCCAGGTCGAACGGAGTTGGATGTTCGAGCAACGGGACCTCCTTGGGGCCCATCAGTCTACGGGACTGCTGCTGATCCGTGGAGCAGGGTCCCGGCAAGCGTTGAGGACATCGTTTCTCTCAGCGTCAGTCCATTTTAGCACGAAAGGGTCAGCGGCAAGCGCACCGCTGCCCTTTTCAGAGAGGGCTCCTAGCCGTTGGGGTCAATACAGCCACCCGCCTCGTTCCAGGCATGGCACGTTGGACCCGGACCCGGGGTCAAGGAGTTGGTGCATCCGTTGGGATCTTT
This sequence comes from Thermoanaerobaculum sp., assembly GCA_021154885.1. Classification (GTDB taxonomy): domain Bacteria; phylum Acidobacteriota; class Thermoanaerobaculia; order Multivoradales; family UBA5704; genus DATARR01. The sequence goes on along the minus strand of JAJKHS010000108.1, from coordinate 117,412 downwards.
ACACACTACAGCCTTCTCGGCCCTGCCCTCGGTTCTATTCGCCCGCGGGTGCTCCCAAAGAACCGTGGCCCCCTCTCCCCAGACCTGGGCCAGCCACGTCCACAGCCCCTGAGGTCCGTCGAAGGGGGTGGCGTGGACCTGGGCAGGGCTCAGGACGGCCAGCCCCCCTGCCAGGAGAGCCACGACAAGGAGATGCTTCAGAGATCGGTGTTGCATGGGTCAATCCTCCTCCAGTCCGCAGAGCGGCCCGGAGCCCCCATGGCCTCGGCGCCCGCGGGGTGCGACGACAGGTGGTGTCCGCGGCTCAGGCTGGCAGCAAGGCGCAGGACCCTGCTGGGACCTTCAAAGACGCTCCGAGCTCCTGCGTCGACCCCGGCTGCTTCAATGCCACTGAGACGAAAGAGTGCAGCAGAAGTCATACCAGCCGAGACGCGTGTCGCGCAATCCCGGTAAATTCGCCCCATCCAGCCAAAAGAGGTTTTACCGCAGCGCTTTCCCATGGCCATAGATTACAGGAAAGCGCAAATTGAGGAAAGGGCTTGACAAGATCAAACCGACAGGGTCATGATCTGCCCGCTTCAAACGTTTCCGGCGTCATGGAGGCGCCAGAGTCCTGAACCCAAGGAGGTTCATCATGCAGCAGATTACGAACAGCGTCGGGACCCTCATCGCCAACCCTTCCACCGAGCTCAAGCCCGAGCGGGTGCAGTTGGAGCTCCAGTCGATGCCCGGCTGGAAGCTCGACCTGAACCGCCAGACGATCGACCGTCTCCATGAGTTCCCGGATTCGAAGGTGGCGCTGGCCTTTGCCGCCTTCGCGACGGAGCTGGCGGGGTCGGGCCGGCAGCCGATTTCGATCCTCGTCTCGGGAGGCCGGGTCGGACTCACGCTCCACGGCCAGCCGCGGCGAGGGAACAGGGGCGGCCTCACGATGTCCGTGCTGGAGTTGGCGAAGCGGCTCGGCTGATGGGGACGCCGGGCGAAGATTAACTCGAGTCAGAGAGAAAGGAGATCAACATGGGAGCTGTATTGTCGTACGCAGATGTCATCAAAGACTGGGAGGCGCTGCTCACGGCGCTGCGGGAACACGCTCCGAACCTGCCGAACCTGGAGGCCGGCCGGATCGCGTTCGAGGAGCACCTGGCGAAGACCAAGGAGATGAAGGCGCGCCAGGACTCCCAGACGGCAGCCCGGCAGGAGGCGACGCAGGAGCTCAACAAGCTGTTGAAGGATGGCGGGGAGCTCGCCATCAAGCTGCGAGCGCTGGTGAAAGGCATCCTCGGGCCGAAGAGTGAGCGGCTGGTGCAGTTCGGCGTCGCGCCGCTGCGCAAGCGGAGACGGAAGCCGGCGGCCACGCCGGTGCCGGAGACGCCCACGCCGGCGGAGCCGGGGACCCCTCCGCCGCCGGTGGTCAAGCCGGCGGCCTAGGTTGAGCAGGACCACCCGGTGCGTGCCGGCCGGCACGCACCGGGTGGGTTTTCATTCCACGGTTCAGGTGCCAGGCACGCCGCCCTCCCGCCCTCAGCAGCTCAAGCGCACTCCCGACCTGTTTGACGGTTCCGGGGAGCGATCTCCCGGCCCGCCGGACAAAAGGACGCTTGCTTCCTGGTAAAATTTGTTGTAGTCTCTCAGCGAGATATAAATACGTCTACGCTCATGTGTATACTGGTTCCCTACCGATGGGCTTGGCGAGAGCGACTCGAGAACCTCCCCGGAGGTGGCTTCTGAGGACGATATGACTGCCTTTCACTTCTTTACGAACTCGGCCTCGTTACAGGCTCAGACCCTACAGCAGAAGTACGGCCCTGTCGCGGGGGACGAAGTCTTACACTATAGGGTGACTTCACTCTTCTCATCCTCGGCCGTTCAGAAGGCCTACGCCGTCTGCAACGGGAAAATTTTCGCGCAGGAGGTCAACGGCCGGATCAACTTGGTTCTGAAGCCCACGCGTCAACCCAAGGGCCTGCTCTCGCCGGTCAAGTATTACATCTACAAAGGTTTGAAGAAAGACTCGCTCATAGATGCCAACGATGCCAATCGTATTGCGGATGAGAACAAGAGTGATCTCACGACGAAAATCCATAAATCTCAGAGGGAGAGGAACGAAGCCCTCGACCAGCTTCTGAATCAACCGACTGGCACGACGACGACCTTGCCATCCATCAGCGCGGTGGGCCTCAATCTTACCGCCTCTGCAGTCCCCCCCTTCGCTCTTGCGGATACAGCATTCCTCGACGACGTATTTCTCCGTATCGACAACGATGAATTCCCGACCGTCGACGGCGGCGACGACCTCGGTGAATTAGATCCCTCGGGCTTCGGCTTCGAGGTCATGCTCGACGGATTCGGCGAAGGACCACGCCTGGATCGAATCCGAGCTTCCGAAACGCTCGTGTCGGCGACTTCCAGCGGGACCAACGCCGCGAGCACGTTTCTGGAAGAGGACCGAAGGGAGCAGATTCTCGGCTATATGGACCCTTGTGCCGTCTACGCAGCGTTGTTCTTCAGCGGCATTGGGGTCAAAGCAAGCCCGACGGACAAAACGTTTGCTGTGAAGAGCCATGCGGCCCTCTACACGGAGGTGCTCGCAAAGTTCTGGACGAGAAAGGTCGCCTATCTCGACCTCCGCAACGAGCACAACCACGGTCTCAACTACTACGAGGAATACGGTGTTGCGCCCGGAGCTAAAGCGGAGTTCTCCATTGGCTATGATGGGGGCGGCAGCTCGCTCGTCGAATATACGACCAACGGCTGGCCGATTTTCATCATACCGACCAGCAGCTTCACCAATCCGGACCCTAAGAAACCGAGCACGTTCTCGCTCACGCTACCTCGTGGCGATAACACGTCGCCGATCATCTATCGTACCCAAGGCTACTTTTTCAGCGGATTCAGAAGAATGAGTCAGCCACCCGATGAGACGGAAGCCCTGCGGTCGAACATTCCGTTCGTGGGCGACCATACGGTTCCGATCGCGTTTTCCATTCCCAAGTTGCCGGACAACACCACTCTGCCGGCCCACGTGAGCCTCCGCTACCTGAAGAGCATCGGAGCCACGCCTGCAACCCCTCCACCTGCCGCTAGTCTGGCGCTGAAAGCGAATCACTTCATCGACAACCTCTTCGAGCTTACCTACCTGCTTGATGCGAACGGTCCCAGGATTCCGCTCAATACGAACGAAGTCACCCGGTGGCACGTCACCGGCGCCACGGCCGTTGTCGATTCCAGCTCACACTACGGCATGCCCTACGTGGCGAAGATCGGAATTGGACGCGACCAGAGCAACGTCTACTTCTTCGCCTGCAGGGAGCCGACCCCTCTCGCCACCGGCTCGAGTAAGGATTCCAACTTTCTTCCAATCCTCGGGAAGGCGTACAGGACGAACATCGAGTTCGGCAATATCTCGCTCCTCGATCCAAGCAATGTCGAGCAGGCGGTGATGACCCATGATGGGCTTGCCGATGGGATCATTCCGCCGCCGGATCCGTCGGCACTGAACCTCGATGCCAGCAGTGTGGTCGTCCTTGCGTTCCACAACGCCGAGCTTCCGGCCGTTCTGGCGGCCGTGAATTCGCTGGCGCCTGCGCTTGACAAGCGGCTGGCCTTGCGAAACGGCCAAGACTACTTCGATGCGAACGGAATCATACAAGGGAGCGAGTACGATCTGTTTGTGACCGGCTATGCGATCGGAACCAGCGTTTCCGTCCTCTCTGTCAACACATCCATTAAGATCAGGAACTCTGCCGGCACACCTCGAATTTTCTCGTCCCGCGACGCGGCGCTGGCGTTGACTAATACCCGAAGTATAGAGCAGAACCGGAAGCATTTCGCGCGAAGCCGGATGCAGTTGGACGTCGATTGGGGAATCCACACGATCTACCAGACCGGTGATGCGAACTCGGCGACTTCGAAAAGGATCCAGTGGGAGATGTCCGTCCTCGGCAAAAAGCGTGTTCATGACGCGACGGAAGGCCGAGACTATGACTGGTATCTCGTGGAGACAAACCAGGACATCCCCACGAACAGTACCAATACTGTTTATCGTGTTCTGTCCAAAGGCAGCAGACGATGGGTGAGGGCCGATCAGGACAAGTTCTATCCCGTGGCTTCATTCGAAAAGTTCGTCACTGATTTGGTGGCGCTGAACACGGCTCTCGATGTCCAGCAGTCTCAGGCAGGATCGCAACTGGATACACTCCAGGAGCGGGTGACGCGCTTGCGCCAGATGACGAAAGAGCTAGTCAATGATCCGAAGGCACTCGTCAAGGTTAGCATCAGCAAGCTGTTCGACGAGATCATCGGGGCCTCGGCGACCACACCGCCGGGGGTCAAGCGGCTCGACGACATCCCTTACGTGGCAGGGGTTCAGGAAAATTTGACCGATGATTTCGGCGTTCCGCAGACGGTTGACACTGAGATCCAGTTGTTCCGCGACTACATGGGAGTCGAGGTCGGACCCGCTGGTGCAGGAGTGATCATCGACCTTCACCACCTGTTCGTTGGGCTCGACGTCTTGTTTCATCCCGATAAGAGCAAGGCGATCAACCCATTTGTGATGTTTGTGAGCGGTATTTCTCCGGGACTGGACTCTCTGCCATCCTTTTATCCTCTCGGCAACAACATCGATATGTCGACTTGGGCAGGGGACATTGGTGCCGCTCCAGCCGACTTCATCTCGGGAGCTGATCCTGATTATAAGAAGACGCTCGATAACGACCCGGCTCTGACACAGATGGAACGTACAGTCAACCTACTGACTCACTTCTATGAGACGCGAGCAAAGGACGACGACCTGTTGCCCGACGTGTACGCCCATGAGCTGAATACCCAGCTTCTGAGGCACCTTCAACGCGACATCAGCTTCCGCAACCTGCCGGCGGTTCTCTACTACTTCAACACGCAACTCGCCAACGAAGGCGACCGGGCGGCATTTAAACGCTTTCATTCCTACTTGAAGCTCGACCCTTCCACGTCCTTCCTCAATCAGCATCCGGCGTCGGACAATGTCGTGGCAGGAATCAGCGCATTCGCCGATCTGTGGTGGATACGGGACAACCCCGGGACTGCAGTGGCGGCGAAGTTGGCAGGCGAGCCGCTGGTTGCTGCGCCCGCCATGGCGCCTCTTGTCGTCCTCTACGCATTCCAATTTCTGCGGTGGCTGGAGGCTCGCAAGTAACGCATTTGAAGAGAATTCCTGAGGTGCGTCTTACATCAGGCCGCTAAATTATGGCGAACGAACCTTTCTATCCCTCGTTGTCGACACTAGTTTCGGCCGATTCGTTGCCGCAGAGCCTGGGATTTCTCCAAGGTGCCATCGGCGGTGCGTTCGATGCTCTGTTCTACAGAAATCTGCAAGAGCACCATAGCCGCCACGGAGACTACGCACACTACAGTTTAATTGTCGTGAGCTACAAGCGGCTCGGATTCGAGATCCCGGGGAGCGGACTTGCGCTCGTTCTCAATCCACCGTCGAGCGCCGGTGCCGGGACCGAGTTTCCCGTGAGCCTGAGCTGGTCATGGGAGATCCTTCGCTATGCCGATGGCCTCAGCTTCGACCAGTTTGACTTCTCCCCTCGTTCGCTTTTCGACCTGCTCCTGCGAATCGTGAAGCTCAACTACACTGAGCTGGTGAAGGAGGTCGTGACGACGTTCATCGGTGGAACGGTCGACGACTTCATCACTCGTTTCACCACCGCTCATCCGTCGATCTCCCTGGTGGTCACGCCGGATGCAGACGTGGACGTCTTAATCGAGAACCTCGTCGATGCGCTGGAGGCGCAGTCCGTCGACATCCTCGATGTGATCTTCAATGACTATCTGCTCGATGCCGACATCCCTGCCGCGCTGAGGAACGTCGCTCTCCTGTTCTCGCGCCGGCTCGGCTCTTTCTCCGAGGAGCGGCTCCGGCGCATGCTTACCCCGGAGGTCTCCGCCTCGATTGACGCGATCTCCGTCGGCATCCAATTCCCTCCTATCGTCCTTCGCGAGGTCGATGCCGCCGGGGAGCCGCTCCCCGACCCGCAGAACCCCGGTCAGGACAAGCCGACGATGGTCACGTTCGACGTGGCGTCGCTAAGCTACTCCACGGCGAAGGGCCTGGAATTCGATCTCGCCCAGAACCTCAACATCAACTTCCCCAGATCCGAGATCCTCAAGACAGGCTTGATCCTGGACGTTCACGGACTGAAGGTCGATTTCAGCCGGACCACCAACATTCCGGAGGCCATTGCCGACGGGCGGTCGGCGGACTTCGTGGGCGTCTACGTCATGGACGGGACCATCAGTTTCCCGGCCTTCTGGAACGAGGATGCCGGCTCCACCGCCAAGATCAAGGCTAGAAATCTCCTGATTGGAACCGGCGGCTTCTCCGGCACCCTCGCTCTCGAAGCCACGGTGGCAAACGTCGCAAAGCCGGTTGTTAGGGTCAAATTCGGCGAAAACTTCAGCATCAGTCTCGACAAGTTCAGCATCACCTTCAAGCAGAACGCGATCACCGGCTCCACGGTCGAGGGTACGCTGGTCATTCCCGGGTTCAAGGACGCGAACAATAACCCGGCGGACATCCGCATCAAGGTGGCGATCCGGCAGGATGGCGACTTCGACGTCACCGCTCATGAGGACGACGGCTTCAAGCCAATCACGTTCCCGGGCGTCTTCGTCCTCACCCTGAAGTCGGTGTTCTTTGGCAAGCGCGACGACGACTTCTACCTCGGCGTCTCCGGCAGCATTCAGTTCACGCACCATTTGCTCGCCGGAATTGCCAAGGACCCGATCGAAGTCGAGAAGCTGATCATCTGGAGCGACGGGCGTTTCGAGATCGAAGGCGGCACGATTCCTTTGCCCCAGAACATCCACTTCCCCATCGGGCCGGCGGAGCTGTCGATCTCGGCCATTCACCTCGGGTCACACCAGCGGGTCGAGGCCGACGGCACGACGACGAATTTCCGCTACTTTGGATTCGACGGCGGCGTCGACATCAACCCCGGCGGCGTCGACGTGCGCGGCAAGGGGATCAAGTTCTATTTCCCCGTGAACGGCCCCCTGTCGCTCTGTTACCTTGAGATCAAGAGCCTCGCCATCGATCTCGTCATCCCCGGCAGCGCCAGCAAGGACTCTGCCACGCTGCTGATTTCGGGATTCCTGAGCGTCGGAGGCACGGGTGGCGACCCCGAATATGAAGGGGGCGTCAGTTTCTCCTTGCCCAAAGCGAAGATCGCGGGCGGCGCCGCCATGAAGTACCGGCCGAAGAAGCCCGCCTTCCTCGTCGATGCCTTCGTCGAGCTGTCGACGCCCATCCCGCTCGGCGCCACGAGCCTCGGCATCTACGGTTTCCGCGGCCTGTTTGGCATGCGCTATGTCGCGACCAAGCACCAGGCCGGCGTGCAGGAGACCGATACGTGGTTCGATTTCTACAAGGCCAGGACGCCCCCCGATGGAAAGGAAGGGGTGACCGTCTCCAAGTTCGAGATACCGGATCAGACCGCGGGCTACGACAGCACCTACTCGATCGGCGCCGGTGTGTCGCTCGCCACCGCGCAGGACAGCGGCAAGACCTTCTCCTGCAAGCTCTTCCTCCTCCTTTCCCTGCCGGACCTGATCTATCTCGAAGGCAAAGCCAACATCCTTGGTGAACGCGTCGGTCTCACCGGAGAGGATCCGCCGTTCTTTGCCTTGCTCGCCATCAGCTCGCAGTCGGTGGAGCTCGGCGCCGGCGTCAATTACAAGTTGCCGAAGGAGGGCGCGAACCAGGGACAGATCCTCGACTTGAGCGCCGAGATGCGCGCGGCCTTTTTCTTTCAAAACTCGTCGGCGTGGTACATCAACATGGGTACGGTGCAGAAGCCGACGACGGCGCGGGTCCTCACGCTGTTCGACGCGACGTCGTATCTGATGCTCTCCGCGGCCGGGATCGCCGCGGGCGCCGGCGTCAGCTACGGATTCTCCAAGAGCTATGCCGGTGGCCTGGTGCATGCCTCGGTCGGCGTCTACATCAAGGTGGGCGGCTTCATCAGCTTCGAGCGGCCGCAGATCGGCGGCTTCGCCATGCTGGGCGGCCACGTCGACGTTTCGTTGATGTGGCTCAGCTTCTATATCGTGATCGACACCTCGCTCTCCGTGGAGGTGCCGAAGCCGTTCTACGTTCGGGGGAGCGTGCATCTGTGCGTGGGCATCACCATCGGCTTCTGGAAGTTCAAGAAGCACATCGAGAAGTGTTTCGACGTCGAGTTCAAGTGGGAGAGGGACCCCAGTGTCGACACCACGCCCGTGCTGCCGTTCAAGGACATGTCAAATCCGAACGCGCTGCCGCCGGTCAGCGCGACCAACATGCTTTCGGGCGAGACTTTCAAGGTCGTGTATCTCGGCACCTCGCTCCCTTCAGCCGGCGCGGCGCAGCTCGACGGGGCCGTCCTGCCGCTCGATACATGGGTCGACCTGGAGTTTCTGAAGGGCCTGTTGCCCGGCCCCGCAGTGGATGCTCGCATCGGCCGGCTGTCCGGACAAGCGCCGGCGAACTCAATCGATTACGTGCCCCCCGCGGAGGTGGCGCACAAGGTGAAGCACGAGTACGCCATCACGGCGCTGGAGATCAAAGCCTGGAACGGCAACGCCTGGGTCGACTACCGCCCTTACCAGGCGATGAGCCCGCCTGCCGCGCTGGCTGCCCTGGCCGCCAACCCGGCTGCCTACAAGGACGGGTTCTGGATGAACTCGGGTGCCGGCTTCAACAAGATCCGCCTGCTGGCGGAGACGTCGCTCTCCTACATGCAGCAAGGTCAGCCCGGATGGTACGTCCCCGAGCAGATGGGCATCACGAGCGCCACGCTGTTCTGTCAGACCAAGCTTCGCGACCCGCATTGCATCACCTGGGCGGCCGTGCCGCCGGGAACCGTCTATCCCGATGGGAAGTGGCAGCAGATGAGCACCGTGCTGTATCGCGTGGCGGGCGGGACGGGCACGGTGATCGATTGGAACGGTCCCGCCGGAGTGCTGCGCTCGCTGATATTCGCCAACGAGGCCACCGCGCAGATCGTGTTCAACAAGCCGTGCGCGGAAGTCGACCTCAAGCTGACCACGTTCTCCTCCGGAGCCGCCCTCCGGTTCTACAAGCGCGAGACCGTCGGGGCGACGTCCGTGTATACGCTGGTGGAAACCCGCTCGTTGACGCAACTGCAATTGCTGGCGCCGGTCCGGTACGACCATCCCGAGGCGCCGGTGGCGAAAGTCGAGATCGAGCCGGTCCATGCCGACCCTGCCGTCGTCTACGCCTCCAGTGTGCAGATCGAGGCCCTGCACCGGGAGGTCTACGAAGGTCCGGCCGGCGCCGCGACCGATGCGCTGCGGGCGAGGGTCCAAGGTCTCGAGCAGGATCTCGCACGGATCCGGAGCACCGGGTGCTCGCCGAACGGGATCACGGCGGATCCGTTGGGGCCGGCGCTCCAGGCTCTGCAATCGCAGGTCGAGGAATGCCACCGCCAGCTCGCCGGGCTGCAGGCCGCGCAGACGAAGGCGTGCAAGGAAGCCGCCGATTTCCGCGGCCGGTTCGCACGGTGCTTCCCGCACGTGCCGTCGGCGTTCAGCTATGACCTGGTCGAGGAGCGCGATGCGGCCGGACGGTCTCAGCTCCGGTTCAGCGTTTACGACGATCAGGCCGACGCCGTCCTGCTGAACGGTCTCCATCGCTACCCGGATGCCGCGGCGGCAGAGCGGGCGATGATCGATACGCTCGAACGCGCGCGCAGCGCCGGGGCGTATGCGATCATGAACCCGCGGGCCGGCCAGTATTTCTTTCACATCGTGGACGCGTCGCGCACGTTCACCGCCGCCAGCCCGGCGCTGTTCGCCACTCTGGATGAGCTCATCGTCTTCACCGAGAAGACGCGGGCAATGTTGCAGGCGGTCCCGAGCCTCGCACCCGCGCGCCGGGTGGCGGGGAAGCTGCCGTGTCCACGATGCCAGTGCCAAGGTCTCGACCATCTCGACTGCTGGAGCGATCTGGAGGTCGTCGAAGCGATCGACCCTCATGATTGCCACCCCATCTCGGTGGTCTCCGCGCACGATCTGTTCTGCCGGCAATACGACAAGCTGTATCGCGAGCTGTACGCGGCCAACCAGCACAAGCTCGACGAGCTGACGCGCCGCTGTGAGGAGCTGACGCGCGAGGTGGAGAGCCAAAGCGCGGCATGCCAGGCGCTGAGCGATCAACTGGCGGCCGTTCAGCAGCTCCTCGGCTTCGTCAACGGCCACGGCCCGCTACGTCCGCCGGACGGCTATCCCTGTTCGACCTTGCTCCACGAGGTCTGCTGCCTTTCGCTCGACGATCACCAGCTCAATCTCACGGTGCCGGGCCAGGCGGCCATCGAGCAGGACTATGGGAACGCGGTCCAGGCCATTGAAAAGTGGCTCACCCCGGTGTGGCGGCCCGACACGACGTACTCCATTCGTCTGCAGGTTCGCGACACGGTGAACGGCTCGCCGACTCCCGCCAGGGACTTCTATTTCGGCTTCCGCACGGCCGGGCCGGTCGGGTATTTCCACACCGATCCCAAGGCCGGCTACGTCATGGCCGGCAAGACGCCCGACCAATACCTGCTCACCGGCCTCAAAGGCTACATCGACTACCGCCGCTCGTACCCGAACGCCGACGGCGAGCTCATCCGGGCGAAGCCGTTGTTCTACGAGGACGCACGCATCCTGCTGTTCTTCACCAAGCGCTACGTCTATCATTTCTTCGGCTCATGGCCCGCCTACAACGGTCTGCCCGCGCTCACGGGCAACGAGATGCAGATCGTCGTCAAGGACCCGGCGGAAAACACTTCGATTCCGAATCCGCCGCCGCCCAACGTGACCACGACCGCGATTCCCCAGGCCGTTGTGTCCTGGCCGGCGGACGACGATCCGCGCATCCCCGAGGACGTGCGGACATTGCTGAACCTGCGCAACCCGGAGCTCCTCAATCCCGATTTCGTAGGCGGGAAATGCTGGACGTCGGGCGGCGACATGATCAAGCCGGCCAGCGTGTACACCCAGGTGACGCCGCGCTACCTCAAGCCGCTCAAGCTCTACACGGCGATCGTGAACAACGTCTACCAGGGGCGGATCCAGGAAGTGCACCGCTACGTTTTTCAGACGTCGCGCTATCCGGATTTTGCCGCGCAGGTGAACAGCTATCGCCTCGACGACGGCAAAGGAAACCAGCGCGACGCCGTCTTCCGCATCGACGTGCCGCTGACGGTTGCGGACGTCAACCTGATGTATGACGTCGTGACGGGAAACCTCTCCGCGCCCAATGCGGCGCTGGCCGGCACCTGGGCCGATCCCTTCGACCGTCTCGTGGAGGGCGTGCTCGCGCGGCCGCCGCTCGATGCCGCCGCAGGCACCGAATTCAACGTCGTCCGCAACAGCACGACGAATGCCGTCGTGGCGGTGTGGGTTCGCAACCCTGAGCCGTTCAACGATCCGAAGCTGCCTGACGACGTCCTGCCGCGTACCCTGCGCGTGATGCAAGGGCTGAGCCCCGATCTCGCCTATCAGGTCTTGTTCTCGAAAGACCGTTCGCAGGCCTTCGTGATGCATCCGTCGAAAGGGATCCCCGTGACCCAGATGAAGCTCCGCTTCGCGTACGTCGAGTGGGATGGCTCCGACTACGTGGACCGCACCGTGGTCGTGACCGGCACCCTTCCTACCAACGTCTGAGATCGCGTGACGATTATGGCTACCATAGCTACGACCAAAAACGCTCCGATCGTTTTCCCGGCGACGGAATTCAAGGTGCAGTCCCCCTATCTCTACCTGCAGACCGTGGGCTCGACCGGCGCCGACGGCAGCTCCTACGGTGCCCAGGCGCGCTGGATTCTGCTGCGCAACCTCGGCGACACTCACCTGGCGAAAGGGAATTACGCCGCGACGAAGGTGAACTTCAACCGGCCCGACGACTCCGTGACGTTGTTCCGCTCGCCGTACGTCCAACGGTTTCCCCTCGTCGTGGACTTTTCCGTCGCGCCCGCCGTGGTGAACGACGCGCTGGCGTTCTGGATCTACAAGCTCACCGAAAAGACCACGGTGGTATACGTCCATTTTCGCGACACGGCGAGATACGCCGCCGTGCGCGCCGCCACCGACCCGGCAGCGCAGCCCCAGCAGTTCGTCCAACAATATTGTCCGGGCTTGATGGAGGTGGAGCTCAAGGACAAGCTCTTCTTCGCGGCGGAATTCGACGTGGCGCGCGCGGCGGTCACCGTCATGCGGGCGGAGGCGTTGAGCGTCGAGACGAACGTCCCCCTTGCGCCCCTGTTCGTGTCCTGCCGGAAGAAGTTCACGAACGAGGCGTGGTGTCCTCCTGCCGACCACCCAAGCCCGCCGGACCGGCCGCGGATGGGGCGGCGGGCAGTGCCGGCGGATGCTCCTGCCATCTGCGGCGGGCCCAACCTGCTGAGCAACGGCGGTTTCGAGCAGGACCCCGCCGCCGGCGCTTTCTGGTTCGGGACGGATTACGTATTGCAGGGAGGCGCCCACCCCGGTGTCATCAGCGTGACGGCGGACGCCTCCAAGGTGAATCCTTGGTGGCGGGGACTGCCGCACTTGGGAGCGAAATTCCTCACCGTCGACGGCGACACGGTGCCCGGTAAGGCGGTGTTGCGGTTCCGGCTGATCGTGGACCGCGGGACCGACTACAACTTCACCGGCTGGCTGTCCTCCATCGACACGACGACCAAAGACCATCCTTCCGTCCCGCTGCAAGCTCGGTTCACGTCCGCCGGCATGGTGCGGAATTTCGATCTGGCGACACCGTCTGCCCTCAACGTATGGGAGCCGTTCACGATCGCGTGGAATTCGGGGGCTTCCGAGGTGGTCGTCGTCGAGATCTTTTCGTCGTCCGTCGCCGGCCAGGGCAACGACTTCGGCCTCGACGACCTCTGGTTCTGCCAGAGCAAGAAGAACGACTGCCCGGCGCGCATCCGGTCGGAGAACATGCGCTCCATCCGTTTCGACGTGACGGAGGGGTATCCGCGCAAGGCCGAGCTGGAGACCTACGACGATTACATCGCGGGCGCGCTTTGGGAGAACCTCGGCAAGCTGGCGTTGACCCTCGACGACAACCTGGCGTTCAGCCGTCTTGAACCGGAGCCCGGCGCGGTGAACGGCCAGTGGCAGAAGTTCAATGATCAGGCGCTGCTCAATACAGCCAACTATCAGGACCGCTGGACGCGCCCCGGCGGCCTGAAGGAGGGCGTGCAGCGCTACATCGCGTTGAGCAACACCGATCCGCTCGCCGTCGACACGCTGCCGGGCGCCGTCCAGCCGCAGGATGGCTCTATCCAGGTCAGCATGCTGGACGCCCTGCGCATGGTGTCCCTCGATTTCCACGTGGCACGCATGCTCGGACTTGGGGTCCTGGACCTCGACTTCGGGAGCGACACGGACGAGCTCATTTATCTCGGCGTGTACGATACCGAGGGCGCGCTCGACGACTCCAACGTCGCGCGACCGGTGCGCCATTACTACATGGGCGTCCCGACCCGGCCGGTCGATCACCGCCTGCCGGACACGCCCCTCCTGAAAGAGGTGACCTACGGCCTGACCGTCGACAACGGAGAGCCGCAGCCGTCCTTGCTCACCGATCCTCAAGGGTACACGCCGGACGGTCTCGCACGCTATGTCAACCTGTTCATCGAGCCGGACGACGACCTTGCGTCGCTGAATCCATTCTTCGTTCCGCCGGTCGAGTTCTCTGCGACCGACAAGACCTCCAGTCTGTTCTACGGCGTCGAATACTGCAAGCAGGGCGAGGCTGCATGGCGCAAGCCGGAGATCGCGCACGACGCGGTGTACAAGGATCTCGACACCCCGCCGCAATTCGAAGCGCTGCCGCTGCCGAACAACCACGATTCCGCCAAGCCGATCCTGCGCCATGAAGAGCGAGAGAACGGCGTCCATGAGTACGGCGGCTACGGCATCAACTGGTTCTCCCGTGTTTCTCCCGTGGGAAACGTGGTGGCAACCGATGCCACGGCCATCAAGAAAGCGGCCCGCCTGCTGCCGCCCACCAATTTTGCCGTGCAGCTCATTCAATCCGAGTCGCCGCTCATGCTCACCACGGCCGCCGAGCAGGGCGCGCTGGCGAATCTGACCGGGCCCGACAAGACGCTGGTTCGCGTCACGTTCGACTATTTCCACACGCACGACGTCAACTACGGATTTGCCGATACTGTGGAGCTGTTCTTCCGGCAGGACCTGCCGCGCAACGTGGTGGGAGCCGTCAAATCCGTGGACGACGATCCGGCCGACGGCCGCAACGCCATCCTCCGCACCGCAGGCTACACGGTGAACAGCCAGGGCACGACCATCGATCCGGCGCTCGCTCCGGCCTTGTTCGGCAACTTCGTGGGTGGCGTGCTCAGTTGCCAGCAGGAGAGCTACGTCATCGCCGCCGTGTCCCCGTCGGCCGTGGCGGGCGAAGGTCCCATCTTCACGGTGCAGAAAAACGTGAAAGGGAACCCTTCCGATCCCGGCTCCTCGGGAGCCTTCGTGACCGTGCAGGAGTACGTCAAACCGGACGTGAGCTCCGCCAACGCGCAAGTGATCTTCATGGCCGTGGAAAACATGGCCGATGCGAGCTCCTGGGGCACGCCGAACCCGCTGTCGCGAACGATCGCCATCGGCGACAGCTCGTGGACGACGCACCAGGAAACGTACGTGCAGGATGGCGACACCGTCACGGTGAGCCTGCGCGGCGTGCTGTCTGCGGCCATCGCGACGGCGGAACCGCTGTCGGCGCCGGAACCGGGAGTCTACCGGCTCGATTTTCAAACCTATCTCTTGTCACACCATCCCCAAAGCGCCGAGGCCGATCCGGTGGAGTGGTACAAGGGCGTGGTCCGCGTTGCGAGAGCTCACGATCCGAATGGCCCGAAGAAAGTCCTCGAGGTGCTTCTCGTGGAGCACGCCGGCGACGGTCAGCCGCTCGTGCTGCACGTCGTCGACAACGACTTCGACCCGGCCGACCCGATCATCACGGGCGTTCCGGTGACCGTGAACTATTATCCGGGGTACAAGGTCTACCTGCATGCGGATGCAGCGCACGGCTTCGGGGAGAGCACGATTCTGCCCGCGGCCGGCGAAGGTAACCGCAGGACATGGCTCGGAGCCCGGTCGCGCGATACCGCGCAGCAGGTTTCGTCGCCGGTGGGGCTCCCCGCGCCCATCGTGGCGCTCGAATTCATCCCGCCTCTCGAGCCCGCGCAGCCGAGGGGCGGTGATTATGCGACGCGGCCCGACTTCTATTTCAAGTCATCCTATACCTTCCGGATCGACTTCGCGCACAAACCGTTTGCGGTGGCGATGTATCGGACGAACGACGAGGCCATCCTCCGCACCTTGTACAAGGACGACACCTACGACGCCGTCCGGCAGCAACTCGCGCTCCTCGGCGAAGACGATCCCCATGGCGCCGAACGCTGGCGGAACCTGCTCAGCTTCGACTACGTCTATGACGTTCCCGGCCCCGGCCATCCATACTTCGATCCAACCCACTCGAACACGAATGGAACGTTCAGAAAATTTCCAGCCGAAGATGGATACGCGTTTCCCAATCCCGACAAGGGAGGTGCGCTCAACAGCTCCGCTCCGGGTGTGATCCTGGCCGGTCTGCGGGAAGCCGTCGCCGGCGCGTTCACGGCGCTCACCGAGCTGCCGCTGATCTACGACTTCATCAAAGGACCTTCCTACGTGCCCGTGCCGAAGCCGCAGAACATCCGCAATACGCAGGGGACTCTGCTGCCACCCAACGATCCGGCGTTCGACATGGCACCGATGGCGAAGCGGACCGGTAACGGGTTCGAGGTTCAGTTCACGGACTTCACGCTCGACGGAACGGGCAACAACGTTTTCTTCTACTGCGGCCGCGAGATTGGAAACCGGGGACGCCTGGGCGATCCGGGTCCCATTGCCGGGCCGGTTCAATTGATCAACACGCGCCCGCCCGATGCGCCCGCCGTGAAGAAGATGTACGTACGAGAACCGGACCTGCTCGCCGGCCTCGGTCCTGCCGTCAACTTCGAAGTCAACGCGTATCCCGCCGTGCAAAGGGTGAGGCGCATGCTCATCTATCGCGCCACCGATGCCGCCGGCGCGCTCTCGGCGCGCACGATGCAGCTCGTGAAGACCGTCGACCTTGAGGCGACCGGTCAGGCCGGCAAGCTGAGCCTCTCGTTGTCTGATGACTTCGAGAGCGGGTTCGTGCCGTATGGAGATCCCCTGTTCTACCGCCTCGTGGCGCTCCGTAAGGTGAAGAAGCCCGACGGAGGAACGGATTGGGCTCCCTCGCAACCCTCGAAGGTGCTCCTGACGGTGATGATCGATACGATCAACCCGGAAGCGCCCGAAATCACCTACACCTCGGACGGTCTTTCCGGGAGTCCGGCGACCTTGACGGGGGTCATCCTGGCGTGGCCCACGACGGTTTATAACGGCACTTACTATCTGGACAAGATGAGCAGCGCCGGCAACTGGCTGACGATCTACCGCCTCAAGACCAACCAGAGCGTCACCGTGAACCTGGCGGCCACCGATCTCGGAACCAACGTCCTCCCCAAGGAAAACGCCGACGAGGGACAACCGGTGTACAACCGGTTCCGCGTACGGGTGGAGAACTCTTCAGGCCTCTTCAGCCTCACCGACAAAGTGCTCACGATTTGAGCTCTACCGCGCAGGCCGCTCAGAAGCTCAGGCGCACTCCCAGACGCAACGATCGCGGCGGCGTGCGCAGCACCGGTTTCAGGTAACCCGGATTGACGGGAGTGGGGGAGGAATTGTCCGCCTCCTGGAATCCCCAGCGCTCGTCCAGCAGGACGGGCCGCTGGGCGTTCAGCAGGTTGAAGACGTCGAAGAGGAGGTTCACCCTTGCCGGTCCCACGGTGAGGGGATAGCCGAGGTGGAGGTCCACGTCGTAGTCGTCCGGCGTCCGCCCCTCGGCGCCGCGCTCGGTGAGGAAGAACTCGTAGCGGGCGTAGATGTCCGAGTAGCCGTAGCGCGTCAGCGGCGTGCCGGACCGGTAGTAGGTCGAGAGGCCCACCATCAGCTTCCAGGGAGTCTCGTAGATCCCCGCGAGCTTGAATTGATGCCGGCGGTCGTTCGACAGCGGCCCCTTGTTGGTGATCCTGGAGAGGTCGCTGCCGTTGGTGAAGAAGTCGTAATAGTCATAGGCCGCCGAGATGTTGGGATCGGCGCCGACGTTGGTGAACGGCGAGTAGAGGCCGTCGAAGTTGCCGTCCAGCTTGGAATAGACGTAGGAGGCGAGGGCCTGCCAGTGGTTCGAGAGGCGCTTGGTGGCGTCGAGCTCGAGGCCCTTGTAGACGCGCTTCGGCTTCGGCGCCGGGAAGGTCTGCGAGTAGTCGAGGGTGAAGACCCGCTGCATGATGCCGCGGCCCGGATTGCCGATGCAGTAGGTGCCGTCGCTGCGGCAGAGGAAGTCCTCGATCACCTCGCCATAGTTGCGATAGACCCCCTTGATCCCCAGCGCCAGGTCGGGGAGGACCTCGCGCTCATAGCCGAGGATGTACTCGTTGATGTACTGGTTGCGCAGGTCGGGGTCCGCGGGCTCGGTGAAGCCGCCGAAGATGGCCGAGGTCAGGCCGATGTCCTCTTCGGCGCCCGGGTCCGGAGCGGTGCTGGTGGGGCTGTAGTTGAAGATGCGCGCCTGCCGCTCGAAGGAGAAGGAACGGATCACCAGGTCCATGGGGATCTGCTCGTAATACCGCCCATAGGAGAAGTAGAGCTTCGAGCGGCCATTCCCGCTCGGGTCCCAGATGAGGCCGAAGCGCGGCGCGAGATCTTTCTTGAGATCGATCTGCTGGGTGCCCTGGGCGTCGATGATCTGCTGGCGGTCCCAGCGCAGGCCGAGGTTGAGGGTCAGGTTCGGCAGCACGTTCCAGCGATCCTGGAGATAGACCGTCGAGTTCTTGTGCTGGGGCGCGGCGGTGAGCTGGGAGACCGGGGCGCTGGCGACCGTCGCCGTGGGCGTCGTCCAGTAGAAGTGGCTGTAGACCGGCTTGCCTGGGTTGACGGCGTTGGCGAAGACGTCGATCTGCTGGCCGCCAGTGAAGCGGCGCACCACGTCCGCCGACTCCTTCTCGTACTCGAGCCCGAGCTTGATCTCATGCTTCGACAGGTAGCGGGTCACGGAGCCGCCCTCGAAGTCGCGCTTGAAGGTCTTGGTCTGGAGCAGCCCGAAGCCGCCGGTCTGGAAGAAGTTGTCGTCCACCGAGCGGAACTGGATGACGTCGCCGGCGGCGCTCGCCGGTCCCACCGAGTTCTCCTCGCGGTGCTGGGCCACCTGCCCTGCCAGCAGCCAGGAGGCGGCGAGGATCCCCTGGTAGCGCAGGGCGTAGTCCTTGCCGCCGAAGCTGCGCACGCCGCCGAAGGTGAGCGGGTCGCCGTTGAGCGAATGCTGGGCGTCGTCGATGGCGCCGGTATCGTCCCGCGGGTCCTGGAAAAAGAGGCCGATAAGCGACTGGCTGCCGGTGAGGTGCCAGGTGAGCTTTCCCGATCCCAGCTTGTGGTCGCTGTTCGACGTCACCGTCTGGCCGGCGAGCGGTCCGCCGGGCAGGGTGCTGTCGAGCTTGTTGTCGACCTTGTCGTAGGCGGCGAAGAACCAGAGCTTGTCGGTGACGATACGGCCGCCGATGTCGAGCCCATAGTCCTGCTGCCGGAAGCCGGCGGTGGTGCCGCCGGTCGAGACCACGGTCTCGGCGTGGCTCTGCAGCGAGTCGTTGTCGAAGTAGCCGAAGACGTCGCCGTGGAACTCGTTGCCGCCCGACTTGGTGATGACGTTGATGATGCCGCCGGTCGAGCGGCCGAATTCGGCTTCGTAGCCGCCGGTCTTGACGTCCACCGCCTGGATGAACTCGAAGTTCAGCTCCTTGCCCTGGAAGCCGAACTCGGCGCCCGTGGTGTTGACGCCGTCGATGTAGAAGACGTTCTCCGCCCCGGTCGAGCCGTAGACGGCGATCGACGCTTGTCCGGCGTTGTCCGGGTTGGCATCGGAGGAGACGCCGGGGGTGATCTGGACGATGGCGGAGTAGTTGCGGCCGGTGGGGAGGGTCTGGATGGTGGCGGCGTTGAGGTTGGTCCCCACGGCGGCGGAGGTGGTGTCCACCACCGGCACGGCGCTGGTGATGGTGATCGACTCGGTGACCGCGGCCCGCAGGTTGACGTTGAGCGTGGAGTCCTTGTTCAGCCCTACCGTCACGCCCTGCTTCATCTCGGTGGCGAGGCCCTGGCCGGTGAAGGAGACGGAGTAATCGCCCGGCGGCAGCAGGTTGAGGCGGTAGGAGCCGGTGCCGTCGGTGACCGCGGTGCGCGATCCCTGGAGGGCCGGGCTCCGGGCCTCGACGGTCACGCCGGGCAGCACGCCGCCAGCCTCGTCGGTGACCCGTCCGACGATGCCGCCGGTGGTCTGCGCGGCGAGCGGGGCGGCGAACGCCAGGGTTAGGACGACCGGAAGCAGCCATCGACGCAACGAGCTCATCGCGACCTCCTTCGTGGGGGACATGATCGTGACGGAGGAATGTACCACAGGCAGTCCCTCCGAGGGCCGGCGCGCAAAACGGTTTGGCGCGCACATACGTAGTTGAGGCTGATCAGATCACAGATTAATTCAACAGCCTCCAGACATTGTGTCGACCCACTCTCTCCACCCTGCGAAGCGCCTCCCGGCAGCAGCGCGCGCTCCTCCGGGCGGTACTGTGGGCCATCCCTGCCTTCGACCCAACTAATTTTCGACATGGCAGAAGGAGGATCCTGCAAATGAGAAAGCTTTCCGTAGTCTGGATCATCGCCCTCCTGGCGCTCGCCGCGCTTCCCGCGACGGCCGCCGATCGCGTCATCTATAACGGAGTGGACCTCTGGAATACCCCCGGCGGCGGCACCACCTTCGCCGATTTCTCCCGCCACCCTCTCCCGGCCGGCTTCTTCTGCGAGAAATCGGAGCCATTCACCGGCCGCATCGTCTTCCGGGGTGTCCCCGTTGCCACGGGTACGCCCGGAGCCCTGGGGAAGACCGACACCATCGTGCAGCGCCTCGATGACGCCGTGTTCAACAAGAACGGAGTCGCGGCGACGCGAATCCAGGTCCGCGCCATGGCCTTCGAGAGCGTTGCGCCGGTGGCGACCGCCTGCGGCGCCTTCAACGTCAAGGTGACGCTCGACGGCGAGCAGCCGATCACCCAAATGCGCGTCTTCACGGACGGTCGCTTCCTGGCTCCGATCTCCGTCAACGTGAAGATCGGCTTCACTCCGGTCGTGGGACCGGCGCGCGAGCTCCTGGAGATTCGTAAGAGCCTGCGCTTCCCGGCCCAGCCGAAGGCGCGCTGGACTGCCAAGTTCGCCGCGGACAAGCCGGCGCATCCCGGCGTGATCCTGGTGGATACGGACGGCGACCGGGTGCCCGACACCTACATTCCGGGCACCTCGAACTTCGCCGCCGGGGTGCAGCGCACCAAGACTCTTGAGGACCAGCCCGTCATGCTCTGCCACATAACCGACGACTGCAGTCACTGCACGGGCTGAGCAGCCCGTTACCAGCGGTCCGGCTGCCTGGCCGGACCGCTTCTTTCCTGTATGCTCAGCCCCATGAATCCTCTATCCCTTGAAATTTGGAGCCAGGGCCTGCTCTACGAGAACTACCGGCGGACCGTCCGCCGCAACGGCAAGGTCTTCGACGAGGTCTACCGGAATCCCATCCACACTCCGGAGGACGTGGACGTGCTGCGGCCGTTGCCGCCGCTGTGGGTCCTCGCCATCGGCGAGGACTGGTGCCCGGACGTCTACCACACACTCCCCACCTGGGCGCGGCTCGCCAGGGAGCTGCCGGGCTGGGAGCTGCGCGTCTTTCCCCGCGATGCCCACAAGGAGCTGATGCGCCATTTCCTGTGGCGGAAGGACAACCTGCGCATCCCGGTCTATGCCTTCTACGACGAGGCTCTGCGTCTCCAGACCTGGTGGTCCGGGCGCAGCGCCCCCGCCGAGAAGGCCCTGCAGGAGCTCAACGGCGGCCGTCCCTTCGGCGAGCTCTCGCCGCAGGAGCGCACGCGCGTCGGCGAGGCCTTCGAGGAGGGATATCGCAACCAGTTCCGCCGCGCCAACCTCGACGAGATGCTGGCGCAGCTCCGGGCGTTTTTTCACCTGGGGTGAGGTGCGGCGTAACCGCCAAGCGCAATCGTAGTATGATCTTGGGAATCAGGAGACGACCCATGGCTCAAGCGATAGTGTCCAAGGACTACCAGGTTGAGATTCCGGAGGAGGTCCGTCGCGAGGTCTCGCTGGTGACGGGCCAGAAGGTCCAGGTCTTCGCCAGGAATGGCGTGATCACCCTGGTGCCCCAGAATCGTGATTAGGCCCCTTGACGCCCTTGACGCCCCTGAGCTTTAGGTGTATCGTCTGGTCATGACGCGAAAAGCCCACACCCTCGTCGACGAGATCACCCAGCACGTGAAGCAGGGACTCGAGGAGCGTCTGTCGACCTTTGACGGCCACGAGCGCTCGCTGGCCGGAATCGGCTCGCCCCGGGATCTGGCCCAGCGTATGCTGGAGATCGTACCCATGGTTTCGCGCTGGGACGAGCTCCTGGGGCCGTTCTACGGCACCGGCCAGGTGGCGAAGATCCTCGGCGGCGTCTCGCGGCAGGCCATCGCTGACCGCCGGGAGCGGCGGACGCTCCTGGGACTGAAGACCGCCGACGGTGTGATGGTCTATCCGACCTTCCAGTTCGACGAACGGAACCAGGTACTGCCGGGGTTGGCGGAGATCCTCCAGGCCTTCCGCAACAGCGCGGTGGACGACTGGACCCTGGCTGGCTGGCTGGTGGCCCCTTCGAAAGCGCTGCATGGCCAGTCCGCCGTCCAATGGCTGCGCGCTGGTGGTGCCCCGGACGCTGCCCTTGCGCTCGCCCGTGATGCCGCTCGGCGCTTCGCTCAGTTTCCGCCGGCAGAAAACTCGACGGTAGCGGCTGGCAGATCTGGGAAAGCAAAACCAAGGACCTAAGGGACATCAAGGACATCAAGGACGAAGAGCGAGGCTTGCTCGTCCCTGATGTCCTTAGGCCCTTGCTCCGTCTTTAAAGCCGAGTTCACCGGCATCGTTACCCGCCCCAGAACCTCCGCCCCCTCCATCCGTATCTTCAGGAATGAAAATCCGCACCCAGCTCGTCCTCGCCTTCCTGCTGCTCGCGGTGGTGCCGCTGGCGGGGATCGTCCTCTACTCCTACTATTCGTCGCTGCGCGCCGTGCGGCGAGCCACGGAAACGGAGGCCCGGACGCTGACGCGGGAGATGAACGGCCGGCTGGCCGTCATCAAGAGCGAGCTGGGGCGCGGCGTCGAGCGGATGGGGGACGTGCCGCTCCAGGCCGTGGTGCGGGCCGCGAAGGAGGGGAAGCCCGATCCGGATCTCGACCGCATGGTCCGCGGCTTCGGCGAGGCCGCCCCTCTCCTCCGTGCGCTGGAGTTCGTCCCCGCGCCGCCTTCCTCGCCCGCGCCGCGAGCCACCTCGCAGACGGCGCCGCAGGCTCCCGCGCCGCCCACTCCGCCCATCCCCCCTGCCGTGGCTCCCGGCGAGCTGCCGCGCACTGTCGAACCAGCCCATCCCATGGTCATCGACGTCACGGCGATCCTGCGCGACGTCAAGAAGGAGCTCGAGGCCGAGCCCGGGCAGGACCCGCGGGCGGCGGCGGCCATCGGCCAGGCTCTGCGGGAGGTGTCCGGCGCGGAATCTCCTGCCGTCGTTCCTTCCCGCCAGGATGCCGAGCGACTCCGGGCAGAGATCGACAAGCGGGTCGAGGAGCACCTCGCAGGACAGGCCGACGAGCACCGCCAAATGGCTGAGAAGCTCCAGCAGGCCATGCAGCAACGAAAGGCGCAGGAAGCTGCCATGAGGCTGGCGTTCGGCCGCGACTTCGAGGTGCCGGTGGTCGAGCATGGGGAAGTCGTCGGCAAGCTCAAGGCGCAGGTGAAGAGCGACGAGGTCCTGCGCCGCATCCTGGCGCGCACGGGCGGCGGCGAGGGGGAGATCGCCTTTGCCGTGGACGGCCAGGGCGGCGTCCACACCGCGAGCGACGCGGACCGCCAGCGTCTCGAAGGGCTGCCTCCCCTGATGCGGGCCGTGCACGCGAGCGCCGGCTCGGCGCGCTGGATCCTCGACGACTGGGTGGTGGCCTCCTCGCAGGACGCGGACACCGGCCTTATCTTCGGCATCGCCCGGCCGGTGCCGCTGGAAGAGGTGCGGCAGACGGCGGCGCGCAACTTCGGCTATGGCCTGGGGCTCACGGCTCTGGCCCTCTTCGGCATCCTGCCCCTCTCGACCCGCATGACCCGCAACCTGCGCGTGGTCACCGAGGGCGCGGATCGCATCGCCCAGGGCGACCTGGAGACGCGGGTGCCCGTGCGCTCGAAGAACGAGTTCGGCCGGCTCGCCCTGGCCTTCAACCGCATGGCCGCGGATCTCAAGCAGCATCAGCAGCAACTGCTGGAGGAGGAACGGCGGCGCAAGGAGCAGGAGATCGCACAGGCCCTGCTGCAGACCGAGTACGACCGCAAGAGCCGCGACCTGGAGGAGGCCCGGCGCTTCCAGCTCTCGCTCCTCCCCCGGACCCTCCCCGAGCATCCCGGCTTCGAGATCGCGGTGTCGATGCGCACGGCCACCGAGGTGGGCGGCGACTATTACGACTTTTTCCTCGCCGACGACGGCACGCTGACCGCCGCCATCGGCGATGCCACCGGCCACGGCGCGCGGGCGGGCACCATGGTCACCGCCGTCAAGAGCCTCTTTTCGGCCGACGCCGGAGCCTCGAACCCCCGGCAGTTCCTCGCCGAGGCGGCCCGGGCGGTCAAGCGCATGGCCCTCGATCGCATGGCCATGGGGCTCGCCCTGGCGCGCCTGGAGGGGCGTGAGCTCACCGTCTCCTCGGCCGGCATGCCGCCGCTGCTGCTGTACCGGCGTGGGAGCACGAGCGTCGAGGAGGTGGCCCTCGCCGGCATGCCTCTGGGCGGCCTCGCCTTCGATTATGAAGAGCGGCGGCTGGAGATCGAGCCGGGGGACACGATCCTGCTGATGACCGACGGCCTCCCCGAGCTCGCGGACCCCGAGGGTGAGCCGCTGGGCTATCCGCGCGTGCGGTCGCTCTTCGCGGAGCTGGGCGGCCTGCCGCAGGCGGACCCCGCGGACGTCATCGCCGGCTTGGCCCGAGCCGCCGAGTCCTGGGCCGCCGGCCAGCCCTACCGGGACGACGTCACCCTGGTGGCCATCCGCATCCGCTGACCTCGCCCGTTGAAACTCCCATCCCCTGACTACCGTAGTGGTCGGGGGGAGGAGCTTCATGGATCACTCGCTGTCATCCGCCGCTCACGCCCGCGACACCGCCGCGACGCCCCAGGGCTTCAGCTTCCGCCGGCTGGCGCTGGTGGCCGGCCTCGACCTCAAGGAGAGCTTCCGGCGCCCGCTGTTCCTCATCTGGGCCGCGATCATGGCCTGGAACGGCTGGCTGATGTCGCGCAGTGAGTGGCTCTTCCGCTCGATCGACACCTCGCTGGGCAGCAACAAGGCCTGGGGCGACTCCGAGTTCCAGATCACCTACGTCTTCGCCCTCATCGGCTTCTTCCTCGTCGCTTTCTTCGTGGCCGTGGCCGCGGGCACGCCGCTGGTGCGCGACGAGGAGCTGAACGTGGGGCCGCTGCTGCATTCGACGCCGCTGCGGCCGGGCGAGTACGTGTGGGGAAAGTTCTCGGCGGCCCTGCTCTCGTCCCTCGCCGCCGTCGCCGTGCTGCCGGTGACCACCGGGATCTTCAGCCACTTCCTGCCGGACCCCACCCAGCCTGAGTCCTACGGTCCGTTCCACCTGCTGAGCTACCTGCGGCCGACGCTGGTCTTCCTGGTGCCGGCGGTGGTGTTCACGGCCGGCGCGGCCTTCGCCATCGGGCGGTTCACGGGCCGGCCGATCGTCGTCTTCCTGCTGCCCGTCATCCTGTTCCTCTTCTTCAACAACTTCTTGTGGCGCTGGTTCCCGCCGACCCTGGACCCCGCGGTCTCGGCGGTGCTGCGCCTCGTCGACCCCTCGGGCTTCCGCTGGTTGAAAGAGAGCTGGCTGTTCGTGGACCGCGGGCTCGCCTTCTACAACACGCGGCCGGTCGCCTTCGACCTGCCGTTCCTGCTGAGCCGGGTGGGATTGGTGCTCGCCGGCCTGTTGCTGGTCGACCTGTCGCGCCGCCACTTCGCGGGCGGGCTGCGGCGCACCCGGGCGCGGAAGGTCGTGATGACGCGCGAGGACGCCGTGGCCGCCCCTTCGACGGCGCCCGTCGGCTCGCTGGGCATGACCTCGCGCCCTCCGGGCTTCGCGCAGGGGGCCCTGGCGGTCGCCAGGTTCGAGCTCGCGGAGCTGCGCTCCCAGCCCGGGCTCTACATCTTCCTGCCGGCCATCCTGCTGTTCATGTACGTCCTCTACGCGGGAAGCTACGACAACCAGTTCGACGCCGTGCTGCTGACCCCCGGCACGGCCGCCGTCGACGGCCTGCTCGCCCTCACCGCGTGGCTCGTTCTCCTCTTCCTCTTCTACACCGTCGAGTCGCTGGAGCGGGAGCGCATCACGGGCGTGGGGCCGATGTTCTACACGACCCCGGTGCCCACAGCCTCGCTGGTGACCGGCAAGGCTCTGGCCTTGGGCGTGGTGGCGCTGGTGGCCATGGCGGCGGGGGTGCTGACGGCCGCCGTGGCCATCGTCCGCCAGGGCGGAGCGGTGGCCATGGACCTGCGGCCGTTCCTCCTCGTCTGGGCGCTGCTCCTGCCGCCGACGCTCATCGTGTGGACGGCCTTCGTGGCTGCCGTGCTGGTGGCCACTCGCAGCCGCTACGCCACCTACGGCATCGGCCTGGCCGCCATGATCCTGACCGTCCTCGCCTTCACCCAAAACCATCTGAGCTGGGCTGGGAACTGGCCGCTCCTCGGCGGCGGCACCGGCGGCTCGCCCATCACCTGGAGCGACCTGGGGACGTTCGACCTCGACCGCACGGCCCTGATCCTCAACCGCCTGCTGGTCCTGGCCCTGGCCGTGCCGCTCGCCTGGGCGGCCGTGCGCTTCTTCCCCCGCCGCGAACTCGACCGCCTGAGCCCCGCGCTGCCCGCCGCCGAGCGCCGGCGGACGCTGTGGGTCGCGGCCGGCCTGGCCGTCGTTCCTCTCGGTCTCGGGCTGGCGCTCTGGGGTCAGGTGAACCGCGGCTTCCAGGGCGGCGTGGTGGAGGAGAAGCACAAGGAGTATTGGCGGAAAAACCACGTCACTTGGCTCAACCAGCCGCAACCCTACGTCACCCACGTGGACATGGACCTGGATTTCGAACCGGCGGATCGGGCCTTTCGGGTGGCCGGCTCTTACGATCTCCAGAACCGTAGGGAGAAGGACCTGGACTGGTTCGCCGTCTCCGGCGGCACGGCCTGGAAGGGCCTGGCCTGGACCCTGAACGGCCGCCCCTTCCAGTCGGAGGACCGGGACGGCCTCTACGTCTTCCGTCCGCCGCAGCCCATGGCGCCGGGCGCCTCCCTGCGCCTCGGCTTCCGCTACCGCGGCACGATCCTCGCCGGCATCTCGAAGAACGGCGGCGACTTACCCCTGGGTGAGTTCGTCCTCCCCAGCGGCGTGATCCTCACCGGCCGCAATCCCGACTTCGTGCCGGTGATGGGCTACGTCGAGCGCATCGGGGTGGACGAGAAGAACCGCTACGAGCCGCGCATCTATCCGCCGCGGTTCTACGAGGGGATCACCGACGCGGACCTCGATCGCTCCGCCTTCACGCAGAAGATCCGCATCACGGCGCCGGCCGAGTACACGGTGAATTCGACCGGCGTGCTCACCGGCGAGACGGAGAAGGACGGCCGGCGCACGGTGACCTGGGAGAGCGACTATCCGCTGCGGGTTTTCAACGTCGCCGCCGGCCGTTGGGCGGTGAAGCGGGGGCCCGGCACGGCCGTCTTCTACTACCCCGGCCACCCCTGGAACGTGCCCAGCCTGCTGGAGGCCCTGAACGGCGCCCGCCGGTACTACGCCGAGTGGTTCGGTCCCTACCCTTGGCGCGAGTTGCGGCTCAACGAGTTTCCGGCCCTCGCGACCTACGCCCGCGGCAACGCCACTAACATCTTCTTCTCAGAGAACGCGGGCTTCCTGGCGCAGCGGACGCCGGCGGCCGATCCGGCCTTCACCGTCGCCGCCCACGAGTCGGCCCACCAGTGGTGGGGGCACATCCTGGCGGCGGGGGAGGGGCCGGGCGGCATCGTGCTCGCCGAGGGCGCGGCCAACTTCTCGACCCTGATGCTGCTGGAGCAGATGCGGGGCCTGCAGCCGCGCCTGCGGTTCGGCGCCCAGATCGAGGCCGAGTACGGCGAGCGCCGCCAGCCGTCCACCGAGAAACCCCTGGCCGAGACGCTGAGCACCACCGGCCGCCCTGGGGACCAGACAGTGGTCTACAACAAGGGGGGCTGGGCGCTCTGGATGATGCTGCACCAGATGGGTCGCGATCGTTTCCTGGCCGGTGCCCGCAACTTCATCACCACCTGGCACAAGAGCCAGGACCACCCGGTGATCGAAGACTTCGTGGCCGCCATGCGCCCCTACGCGGCGGACCCCGCGGCCTTCGACGACTTCGTCCGCCAGTGGTTCTTCGAGCGGGTGATCCCGGAGTATCATCTCGACGAGCTCCACAAGCAGCCGGTGGGAGCGGGGCAGTGGGAGGTGACCGTCAAGCTCGAGAACGCCGGCACCGGCCGCATGCCGGTCGAGGTCGCCGCCACTCGCGGCCCCCGTTTCGCCGACAAGGGCGGCATCGATCCCGGCTATCGCGACGCGCGCACGACGGTCGTGCTGGGGGCCGGGGAGACGAAGGAGGTCCACATCCGTTGCGCCTTCGAGCCCGAGCGGGTGGTGGTCGACCCCGACGGCTACGTGATGCAGCTCCAGCGGAAGGCGGCGTCGGCGAAGCTTTGAATGCAGTAAGGAGGGAGTGCCGCGTACGACGTTCCAACGTAAGGAGAGGGTGTGATGCTCCCTCATTACGGCGTCTCATATTTTAGAGGGAGCGTCATGTTCACTGCTTACGACGTTCCAATTTATGGAGGGAGCGTGTCTCTCCCTCCATACGACGTCTCGCATTTTAGAGGGAACCTCATGCTCCCTCCATACGCGGTTCCGTTGTATCAGGGAGCGGAGCGTTCCCTCGGGAGATGGAACGATGTCCCTGGAAGAGATGGACCTGCGTCGGGGGATTTTCCGCGGCTCCGGCGGCGGCGTCGCGGCTTCCGCCAGACAGTCGGAATTGACTCGTTCCACCCTCACGACGTATCCTCTCGTCATGAAAGTTGAGACCCCGGTTATCCTTTCCGAAGACCTCGTCGAAGCCCTTGAACGCCGAATGCGGCGCCAATCTGCGGGGTTGACCTTGTAGAATGAAGATCAAGCGGACCACCACCGCAAGGACCTGCATGTCTCAACAAGTTCTCGTCAAGCTCAGGCGTCGCTTGGGGTAGAGGTGGAACTTGTTACCTAAGTGACTACTCGGCAGGGCTCGGTCTCCTCGGTGACCGGTAGGGCGTCCATGTCAATCCGCGTGGGTCGTGCTTGGGCTGATAGTAGTTCATGACCCTGAAGATGCTCTTCCCCAGATTCCCGACTACCGCCCTGTAGCCAGAGAAACGCGAAAATCCTAACAGCGTCCGTCTACTCCGAATGAGAGGCGCAGACCACGAGAAGGGACATGAACTTCGGCCCACTCGCTCTGCCTACTTTCAACTGGTAACAGAAGAACGTCCGCCCAACTCGGCAGTAGAATGCACAAACGTGACGAAGCTCGCGAGCCTGGAGATGTTGCAACCAATAAGTGCCATGCATGGGGTTGACGCCGGGCAAATCCGGATCTCGAAGAAGGATCGCTACGTGGCCGCCGGCACGGAGTCCATGGCCACTGGCCACGGCGCCGTGAAGGTGATCGCCCAACGGCGGCCACGGTACGGTATGCGCGTTAATGCCCTTCGAGCTTGGCGAGGCGCAACGCCAGCTCCTCGATGGCGGTTTGCAGGCTCGCGATCTTGGCCCGCTGGCCGGCGATCTCCGCCGCCTGCCGATCGAGATTCCTGGCCTGCTCCGCGAGGCGCGCCGACTGGCCGGCGATCGCCGAGTGTTGCTGCTGCACCTCGTTGAGCAGCATCGCGTAGACGAAGTGATAACGGACCGCGAGCGGCTGGCCATCCTCGCCGAACTGCACCAGGCCGGGGTTGACCGCCGCCACCTCCTCGGCGATCAAGCCATATTGCAGGGTGCCTTGGCCGTCGTCATAGGGCGGCTTGTAACGGAAGGTCACGGGGCGCAGACGCATCAAATCGGAGCTCGCCGCTCCCATGTCGGCGACCGCTTCCTTGAAGCGCCGCGACGACGTGGTCGTGCCGAGTTGGCCTGCGCTATTGACCAACACCCAGGTGCCGCTCGAGCTGGTGGCGCCATAGATGCCGGCGATGAAAGCCCTGGTCTGCGTGCCGTTGGAGCCGATACGGGTGACCCCGCTCTCGCCGGCAATGCCGCGGTTGGCGAGCACGACATTGTTGCTCTCGGCACCCGAGTAGTTCCTGCCCGCATCCACCCCGAGCGCCAGATTGTTCGATCCGGAAGTGAGACTCGCCAACGCGGTGCCGCCTATCGCCGTATTTAAACTCCCGCTCCCGTTAAAGTAGAGAGCGCCGTAGCCGAGGGCGGAGTTCTCGTTTCCGGTCTGGTTGTTGATCAGCGCAATGGCGCCGGTTGCCGTGTTCTCATAGCCGGTCGTGTCGAGGTTGAGCGCCAGATAGCCCAATGCCGTGTTATCGATGGCCCCCTGACTCACTTCGAGAGTCTGTGCCCCCAGCGCCGTGTTGCCTTCCCCCGTCTGGTTCCCCATCAAGGACGCATACCCGACGGCCGTGTTGTAGCTGGCGGTGCTCGACCAGTACAACGCCACGGAGCCAATCGCCGTGTTCTCGGCACCCGTCGTATTGTGCATCAGCGTGCCGAATCCCACCGCGGTATCCGCGCTCGCGACACCGCAGCAGCCTGCGGCGATGGTGGACTGCAGGCTGTAATCACCGAGACAGGTGTCCGAAGAGCCCGCCGCCGGATTGTTCGGACACCACTGGGCATGGGCGGCCTGCCCCATGATCAAGGCCGCGGCCAGAAGGAAGGTGTTACGGATGCCTGCCGCTCGTGTCATCACGTTTTCTCCTTGACCCGTGGCGGGTCGAAACGATGGTATGGCTGATCTTCGTTCCTCTTCGGTTGAATGGCTGACAGATGCCTGTCCGTTCCGCCGCCTGGGGAACGGACGGGCTACCTTCTTTTGACGTCGGAGCGGGGCGGAGGTATTAGGTCAGGAGGTTTCCAGCAGCAGAGGCGCCAGTGGCGGGAAGGACACGTCGGGGCAGAGCGGCGCTTGGCCCTGGATGAGACGGTCCTGCCCGACTCTCCGACGCTGCTCGGGGTCGGGAGTCCGGTGGGTCCTCCTGCCTGCCCGGCACGTAGGTCGCCATGGGTTGCAGGCGCATGACATGGGTGATAGCCTTGGTATCGTGAGAATCCTCAATCTCACTCCTGAAAACAGTCGAGCCGTAGAGCAGGCCGCGATGCTGCTGGTCGACGGCTTTCGGGATACTGGTTCGATCTCCTGGTCCAATCTTGAGGAAGCTCTGTCAGACGTAAGAGAATCCTTCCAACCGGGTCGTATCAGCAGAGTGGCCGTTGATGAAGCAGGCAACGTGCAGGGCTGGATCGGCGGGATGGAAGAGTACAGCGGAAACGTCTGGGAGCTTCATCCTCTGGTCGTCCGCCGGGATTGCCGCAGGCAGGGAGTGGGTCGAGCGCTGGTGTTGGATTTTGAAAGACAAGTGGCTCAGCGGGGAGGCCACACAATTCTGTTGGGAACCGACGACGAGAACTGTCGGACGTCTGTTGGAGGAGTAGATCTCTACCCAGGGGTTTTGGCTAAAGCTCAAGCTTTGGAGAACCTGCGGCAGCATCCATTCGAGTTTTACCAGAAAGCAGGCTTTGAAGTCGTTGGCATCATTCCTGATGCAAATGGCTTTGGTAAACCAGATATCCTGATGGCGAAGCGCATCAGCAGCCAAGGCGAAAGGTCGGCCTAGAGGTCAGGCCGCAAACGAAGAATGTCATCGATCCTGCAAAACCACTACGTCCTCGCGGTCCACGACGCACGCCGGTCGGCGGACTTCTACGTGCAGATGCTCGGCTTCCATGTCGTCGCCGAGCCTCCTGGCTGGGTCTTCGTCGCGAAGGACAACTGCATGATCATGCTCGGGGAGTGCCCGGACGATCTGCACCCGAGCGAACTGGGGTGCCACGGCTACTTCGCCTACCTCCGAGTCGCCGACGCCGACAGCTACTACGACGACCTCAAAGCCAAAGGTGCTGATCTGCTCTCGGAGATTGAGGACAAACCGTGGAAGATGCGCGAGTTCGGGCTGCGAACCGTTGACGGCCACCGGATCACGATCGGCCATCTGTTGTCTAATTGAGCGGCAGGATGATCGATCACCTCTTCGGCAATGCCGGCCTCAGCGTGACTTTGACGTGCGACGGGCTGACTTCGAACTCGGGCTGCGGATTGCCGTTCAATTGCAGCTCTCTGCGGGCTGTGGCGATACCGACGCCGAACCGCTGCACGAAACCCAGGACGCGAAGCGCCTCGGCGAGACTGGGATTGCGGTAATCGCTGACGCCGGGCTGGCCGAAGTTCTCCTCCGTCACGGCGCCGAAGGGCCCACCGGGGCTCGTGATCTCGATGCGGTCGTCATACCACGTCACGCGTACGGGGGCATTCGTCGACTCGTAACTACGGTGCATGATCGCATTGCGCAGGATCTGCTGGAGGGCAGGCATCGGATAGAGAGACGTGCGGCGTTCTCGATCCCCGCTGGTGAAGTCCACCGCGGTGCGGTTGTGGGAGCTGAGCTTCTCATCCGTGCGTCGGAGCACGTCCGCCACGGGGCCGTCGATCAACTGTTCGTCCGAGATCGGGTCGGCGAGCTCGCGGCCGGCGATTCGCAGAAACTGAACGTAGGCCCCCGGAATGAAGTCGCGCGTTCGCGGGCAAAGCACCAGGATACCGAGCACGGTGGGCGTGGGCTCGTCGGCGGCAACCACCATTTTGGTCGCGGCGAGACGTTGCTCGTAGCTGCGCTCGTTGGCGGCGAGGATGTCCGGCGCGAACGCCGCGGGGAGGTACTCGTCCTCGAACCGCAGCCGATTCAAGTCGGTCAGGACTGAGGATGGAACGGGCCGCAGGTCGAAAGGGCGATCCCTGTGCCGCCTCTTCTCGTTCAAGATCCGCTCGTCCTGTGCCGAGGCGATGCCGCGGCGAGGTCCGATGCGGATGTAGATGCGGCCCCGGTAGCGAACGGGCGGGGAATCCGCGGGCCAAACGGTCACGACCGCGACCTCCTGGCCTCGCAGGAGGTGCTTCGTGACGGTGAGTGTAGGCGGGGGAACGATGTTGCCATCGGTCTTGATGTCCGCGAGTTGGCAAAGCAACTCGTCGGTCATGGCAAGCCCCGATGGGCTGCCGTCGTCTCGCGCGCCGACGAAGACGACGCCCGGACGGCCGCGACCCGGCAGGTCATTGGCGAACGCACAGACGGCCTCGCGTGCCTTGGTCGGCGCATCGCCCTTGAAGGACTCCTTACGCTCCGCCAAGTCGGACTCCAAATCGAAGAGCATGCACTCCAAGTCGTGTTCACTGTAGCCGGTCATCGGTCTCTCCCTGGGGAGCCTCCGCACGCCCGCGCCGCGGAAGGCTCGACGCTTCGCAGTATACTGGTGACAAAGGAAAGAGTTCCACTTGGATGGTCATTCCTGTCGAGAGCCCGGATCTCGACCTTCTTTCTGCTCACTGCCTTTCTTCTGACCGTAGCACTGCCCGCGGCTGCGGCCGAGGGCTGGCTTCCCGGACCGAGTATGTCGATCGGCCGCGGCTATTTCGCGCTGGTTTATCTCCCCTCGGGAGATTTGCTCGCTCCCGGAGGCGTCATCCCGGTACCGGGCTACACGAACCGAGTGGACGTCTTTTCGGTCGCCGGCCGAAGCTTCAGCGAAACCACCGCCATGCCGAATTCGCACCGCAACAAGTCCCAGGCGGTGCTGCTCGGCAACGGCAAAATCCTCCTCGCCGGCGAACAGTACGACGGCGTTGCCAAATCCCACCTCTTCACCGAATCCACGCATTCCTGGTCAGAGACTGTCAACCAACCCGTCCTCGATCGATTCGCCGCCGCGATGGCCCTGTTGCCCAGTGGCAAAGTGCTCTATGCCGGTGGCTACAACGGCGCCGGCAACGGGCCGACCTACAACTCGGCCGAGCTTTTCGATCCGGCCACTTCGACGTGGGTATCGACCGGCTCAACGCGGCAAGCAGCGCCGATCCCGAAAACGATTCGCTGACTTATCAGTGGACGCTCTCGAAAGCGCCAGTCGGCAGCGCGGCGCCGGTGCTCCCGTGCGCCTGGCGATCACCGTCGCAGCTATCTCAATCGCAGAGGTCCCGGTCCTCTCGAAAGAGGGAGCCCTGCTTTTTGTTATGCTCCTGATGATCGCAGCTCTGGGCGTGCTGCGCCGCGCGGGCTGAAAGAGCTGCGAACAACGCGCACCAGGCGTTTTATCGCACGGCGCGGATTTCGATGGGCAATCCAAGGTCGAGCCAGATCCGGTCGGTTGTGATCGCCGGAAGACCCAGGACAGCGGCCACAGCCAGGCAAGCCCGGTCGCCGAGCGAGAGGCCCGCCTGGCGGGTGACAGCCCGCAGTCGGGCTGTCGTCTCGGCGACGGCCGCCGTGAAGGGCAGCACCTCGAGTCCCAGCGCCCCGAGATCCTGCCTGAGCCCCTCGACCTCTGCCTGCCAGTCGAGAGCCTTCTGCGCCACCTCGGACCAGTTCACGCTCGAGATCACCGCGGTCTTCAGAAGCTCCTGCACGGCCTCGCCTCCGGGCTCGCCTTGCAGCATGGCGAGCAGAGCCGAAGCATCCAGCACACAACTCCGTTCCCCAGGCGGGGGCATGTCTAGTCTTCTCTCTTGGACTCGGACCGCCGCTCGGAGATGAGCTCGTCCGCAAGGCTGACTCCGGCGGGGATGTGCGCGAAGCGCCGGCGCAACCGCTGGAGCACGGCTTCACGCTTCTCGAGCACCAGGCGCTCATCCTCGATGAAGGCGATGAGGACATCTCCGGGAGCGATCCCCAACTGGCGGCGGATCTCGGAAGGGATCACGAGGCGGCCTTGAGGCCCGACGGGAACCCTGGTCGAAGCGGGAGGCTCTTTCATAGCTTCCTATGATGCCACGGAATACTCCGTCGTGCCACTCTTCTCAGAAGTGGCACGCGCAGGTGCAACCTTCCGTCGTACAATCCCCCCTGTCTCATGGTTACCCAGCCCCTATCCAGCCGGCGCGGCGGCAGCTTCCCCAGCGGCTGCCTGGTGCTCTTTTTCGCCGTCTTCTTCCTGGTGGGGCTCGCGGCCTTCTACTTCGCCGCCCTGCGGCCGGTGATGGAGTACCTCGCCTCCCGGTCGTGGCAGGAGACGACGTGCACGGTGCTCTCCAGCCAGGTCGGCACGCACTCGGGCTCGGAGAGCGCCACCTACAGCGTCGACGTCGTCTACACCTACAACTTCGAAGGCAGGGCCTACCAGTCCGACCGCTACGGCTTCCTCGGCGGCTCGTCGAGCGGCCGGGAGGGGAAGGAGGAGATCGTCGCCCGCTATCCGCCGGGCGCCCGCGTCTCCTGCTGGGTCGATCCGGTCCATCCCGAGCAGGCGGTGCTGAGCCGGGAGCCCTCCGCCGAGTGGCTCATCGGTCTCGTCCCCTTCGTCTTCCTGCTCCTCGGCGGCGCCGGCATCGTCTGGTCGGTCCGCAAGAGATGGGGAGCGCGGGCTGCGGCCACGGCGCTCCCCATGGCACCGGCGGAGGCGTTCGGCGTCCAGGCGCCAGCCGTCCTCGGGGGTGCCGCCGGCGGCTCGCTGGAGCTGAAGCCGTACGCCACGCCGTGGGCGAAGCTCCTCGGCCTGATCCTCCTCGCCCTGTTCTGGAACGGCATCGTCTCGGTCTTCGTCTGGCAGGTCGCCAAGGGCTGGCGCACGGGGGGGCCGGATGGCTGCCTGACCCTGTTCCTGATCCCCTTCGTGCTGATCGGGCTCGGTCTGATCTTCGCCGTCGGTCGCCAGTTCCTCATCCTGTTCAACCCGCGGCTCCATCTCACCCTGACCCCCGGCACCCTCGCCGCCGGCGAGAGCGGCTATCTCCAGTGGAGCCTCGGCAGCCGGGGCGGCGGGGTGAAGCGGCTCACCATCATCCTCGAAGGGCGGGAGGAGGCCCGGTACCAGCGGGGGACGAACACCTATACCGACAAGCTGGTCTTCGCCACCCTGACGCTGGTGGACACCGGGCAGGAGCTCGAGATCCCGAGCGGCTCCACGAGCTTCGCCCTTCCGGCCGACAGCATGCCGTCCTTCACGGCGCCTCACAACAAGATCCGCTGGGCGTTGAAGGCGCACTGCGACATTGCGGGCTGGCCCGACTCCGACGACGAGTACGAGGTGCTGGTGCGGCCGGGAAGGGGAGCCTGATGGAGCGGATCCAGATCGAGACCCGGGACGGCGCCACGGCCTTCGCCCCCGGGGAAGTGGTGGAGGGCACGGCCTCCTGGCAACTCGATAAACCCGCGCGGACGGTCGAGCTGCGCCTCTTCTGGTATACGCAGGGCAAGGGGGACCAGGACGTGGGCGTGGTCTTGACCGTGCCCTTCCCCGAGCCGGCCCTTCAGGACCGCCGCAGCTTCCACGTCGTCCTCCCGCAGGGCCCCTACAGCTTCTCAGGCAAGCTCATCTCCCTGCTCTGGGCCCTGGAGGTGGTGGCCGAGCCGGGCTCGCGCGCCGGCCGCATCGAGATCGTCGTCTCGCCCAGCCGGCGGGAGATCGTCCTCCAGCCGCATTTTCTGGTGGTGTAGGCATGCGAGCGCGGGACAATCCCTTCGCCGCCCAGTGCGTGCAGGCGATTCCATACCGCCTCTCGGGTTCGACCTGGGAGAAGCTGCTGGACCGGCTCGCCGCCCTGCGCTGCCGCGCCGCCCTGGTGGGACCCCACGGCCGGGGCAAGACGACTCTGCTGGAGGAGCTGGCCCGGCGGCTGGACGAGCGCGGGCTGCGGACGCGGCGGATCGTCCTGAGGGAAGGCGACCGCCGGCTGTCCGGAGCGCAACGAGAGACGCTTTTCCGGAGCCTCACGGCGCGGGACGTCCTGCTGGTCGACGGCGCCGAGCAGTTCGGCCGCCTCGCCTGGCTGGAGGTCCGTACCCGCAGCCGCGCCGCCGGCGGGCTGGTGATCACGTCCCATCGTCCGGGTCTGTTGCCTACTCTTTATGAATGCCGCACCACGCCCGAGCTGCTGGCGGGGATCGTTGCGGACCTGGTTGGACGGGAGGAGGCCGGACGGCTGCCGCCCGCCGAGGATCTCCTCGTCCGCCACGGCGGCAACGTCCGCGACGCCTTACGGGATCTCTACGATTTTTGCGCGGGCATCACTTCGTCGCCCGCTGCCAGAACAGGATCGCCGTGACTACCAGTCCGATGACGACGACGGCGGCCCGCGCTTTCTCCTTGCCGATGCGCTTGGCGAAGCGGGCGCCGGCGTACCCCCCCACGGCGCCGCCGCCCACGATCACCAGGGCCGCCGGCCAGACCACGGCGCCCTTGAAGATGAAGTAGCCCGCTGCCACGAAGTTGATGCAGAAGCCCAACAAGTTCTTGATGCCATTGGCGGCGTGGATGTTGGAGAGGCCCAGGAAGCCCAGCAGCGCGAGCATCAGGATGCCGATCCCGGCGCCGAAATAGCCGCCGTAGACGGCGACCCCGAGCTGGAGGAGGATGGCGAGGGTCCAGCGCCCCGGCGAGGGATCCTCCCCCTGTGTGGCCGGCGGCTTGCCGGCCTTGCGCGCCGCCGTCCAGCGGGCGAGGAGCCCCTGCGCCATGAACAGCACGGTGGCGAAGAGGATCAGGAGCGGCGCGAGGAAAGCGAACGTCTTCTCCGGCGTGCGCAGCAGGAGCACGGAGCCCACGGCGCCGCCAATCAGGCTGGGCAGGAACAGCCTCTTCAGCCATCCCTGATACATCCGCACGTCGTCGCGGAAGCCATAGAGGCTGGTCAGGGAGGCGGGGAGAAGGGCGACGGTCGACGTGGCATTGGCGGCGATGGACGGCAGGCCCAGAAAGACCAGCGACGGGAAGGTGAGGATCGTCCCACCGCCGGCCATGGCGTTCATGACGCCGGCACCGAAGGAGGCCGCGATGAGGATCAGCGCCTGGGGGAGGTTCATGGGAGGTCTTTCTTTTCAGGTTCCTGGGCTCGACGCGGGGGGAGGATATCCGAGAAATGGCTCGTGCCGTGCTATTCTCTCTTGCAGGCTCACGATGTGAGTCGACGTGAGGACGATGCAGATGGCCAGAGCCGCTTCCCGAGCTTCCACGTTCGCCTTTCTCCACAGCCACGGCATCGAGGTGGCGCCTGAAGGGCTGGACCCGCTGGTCAAAGAGGCGGTCGCCCGGCTGCAGCGGACCCTCTATCGCCAGGATCCGCGGGAGGACCTGACGGCTGCGGAGGCCCAGATCCTGGAACGGGGAGGGTTCTCCCTGGAGCCCGAAGAGCTCGATGCGGACGACCCCCTCGTTCAGACGGTGGCCGAGTTCGCGGCCCTGCTCAAATCGAGCTTGTCGACGGTGGAGACGGCAGGGAAGCTGGGCGTGGACCCGAGCCGAATCCGACAGCGCCTCACCGCCACTCCTCCGACGCTTTACGGTATCCGGATCGGAACGAGCTGGTACATCCCCGAGTTCCAGTTCGATGGCGAAAAGCTGGTGCGGGGCGTCGGCGAGGTCGTCTCCCGCCTTCACCCCGAGCTCCATCCCGTAGCGGTCTTCCGCTGGTTCAACACCCCGAATGCGGATCTCTCCTCCGAGGCTCTGGGAGGTCGCACCTTAAGTCCGCGGGACTGGCTGCGCATGGGGTTGCCCGTCGAGCCTGTCGCGGAGATGGCCTCAAACCTGTAGCTCGGCTCGCCGGACTTGCCGAAATTCCCCGAGCCCCCTCCCGCTGCCGAACTCGCCGAGGTCGAACCGGTTTGGCGAGTCCTGCCCGTGAGAAGTCTTCTCTGGCGTCTCTACTTCCGGGGCGGGAGCCATCCCACCTTCTGGAACACCCTTCGCTCCTACGGTCCAACGCAGGGCCGTTTCGATCATCATCTGCCGCCGCCGCGGGTCCAGGATCGCTCAATCCTCTATGCCGCGGAAGAGGGGGCGATCTGCTTCGTCGAGGTTTTCCAGGACACGCGGCTCATCGACCGCACGGCGCGGGACCCGTGGCTCGCCGGCTTCGTCCTGAGGTGGCCCCTGCGGCTCCTGGATCTGACTGGAGTGTGGCCCACCCGCGCCGGAGCTTCCATGGCCATCAACACCGGTCCTCGTTACCGCGCCCAGCGATGGTCGCGTGCAATCTACGAGGCCTATCCGGAGGCCGATGGCGTCTACTATGCCTCCTCGATGTATCACAACCGCCCCTGTGCCGCCTTGTACGAGCGGGGAGCTGCGGCCTTATCCAGGATGCCTGAATTCCACCGGCCCTTGCGCGACCCCGCTCTTCTCCCGGTGATCCGGCGGGTGGCCAAGGACATCGGGTACGGCCTGGTTTGACCGTCAGGAGCTACCGCGGGCCCTCACTGCGGCGACAGCTTCCGCGCGGTCTCCGCCAGGAGCTTGGCGGCTTCCTTGTCCTCGGAGTTTTTCAGGACGCACTCGGAGAGATAGAGGTTCGCCCGGCCGTAGTCGCCGCGCTCGTAGTAGACCATCCCGATCCCTTTGCGCGCCTCGGACGATTCGACGTTGTCGGGCCGGTGGTCCAGCACCCGTTCCCACGCCTTCAGGGCGCCCTCGGTCTGCTTCTCGTCTTTCAGCGCCCAGCCGAGGCCGTTCAGGGCCCCGTAGTTGGCGGGCCACTTCGCCAGGACACGCTCGAAGTAGGGACGGGCTTCGAAATGGCTGCCGATCTTCTGCAGGCACCAGCCCTTGCCGAGCAGGGCCGAGCCGTCTCCAGGGTGTCTGGCGAGAACCTGGGAGAACAAGGCCGAGGCCTCGCCGTAGCGCTCCTCGTAGAACAGACGCCACCCCTTCGTGGTCTCGGGGTCCCAGCTCAAC
This sequence comes from Thermoanaerobaculum sp., assembly GCA_021154885.1. Lineage (GTDB taxonomy): Bacteria > Acidobacteriota > Thermoanaerobaculia > Multivoradales > UBA5704 > DATARR01. The sequence goes on along the minus strand of JAJKHS010000108.1, from coordinate 78,122 downwards.
AGATAGCCGGGCTCGAGCCGCCAGCGCAGATAGGGCGTGAGCTGTCCGCCTTCCACCGCCTGCTTCATGACCTGGATCCAGCGGTCGTCCGGCCGCTCTGATGCGAGCTTGTGCACGAGAGGAATGGCCTCCTGCGTCCGCCCCTCCAGCAGCCGCACCCGGGCGACGGCCCGGTCGGCGTGGGCCTTCAGCCAGTAGTCCTCGGCCTCCTGGTAGCGGCCGGAGTAGAAGTAGATGTCCCCGAGGTTGTGGAAGCTCCGTTCGTGGCCGGGCTCGATGGCGAGGCAGCGGTGCCAACAGCGAACGGCCTCGTGGGTCTGGCCACTGTAGAAATAGGCGATCGCCAGGGCGTCCCAGGCCTCCACCATTCCAGGGGCGAGCTCGGTGGCGAGCCGGAGCTCGCGCAAGGCCTTCGGGAGCTCCTTCGACCACGCCAGGGAGCTCCCATGGGTGACCAGGGTGCGGGCCGTCTCAACGGCGGACTTGGAAGGCGGATCGTTCGCGGTCTTCCGCGCGTCGAGGGCCAGCCAGAACCCGGAGGCTCCGAGGAGCACTCCCGCCAGCAGCGTGAGGACGGCGAGGCGGCGGTGCCGGCCCTGCTCCTCGCGCTTCAGCGAGCCGATGAGGCCCGGGTCCGCCAGACCGGTGAGGAACTGGTCCAGACGCTTCGCTTCCGCGTTGCTCTTCCCCGCACTTCCGGCCAGGAGTCGAAAATTCTTGAAATTAGCCACAGGCCTCTGGTTCTGACTCGACGCACCGTTGAGTTGAGCAGCCATCGCTCCTCTCAATCTACGCAAGAGTGAGACCAGAGTTACAACAGATTTACAGGCTGGATGACTTCCGGAGCCTCAGATGGCCTTGATCAGGCGGGCTGCGGCTTCGGTCCTCTCCTTGTCGCCGAAGGCCTCGTCCCGGTCCCCGCTGCTCTCCACGATCACCAGGCGCAACGCCTCGATGATCTTGTCGAGCCGCGAGCGGACGGTGGGATAGGACACCCCCGCCTGCTCGGCGATCGCCTTCAGGTTGCCGCTCGCCAGGACGAACATCTCGATGAAGCGCTGGTGCTCCACCGGAAGCCGGGCCAGGCGCGGCGCCGGGAAATCGGCGTCGACGGAGATCTCGCAGGAGGGACAGCTCATCCGGGTCACCTGCATGGCCCGATGGCAGTAGGGGCAGTGGTTGGTGACAGGTTCAGGAGACATATTGAGGTCCCGGGATTCCAAACAGACTATCTCCGTCCTCTCGTGGAGTCAATGTTATCCTCTCACCGCGAGGGCGGAGTTATAGTGGCGAACGGGAGGAGCGGAGATGAAGAAGCGCACGTTCGGACCGACCGGCGAGGAGGTGGCCGTCGTCGGCCAGGGGACCTGGAACCTGGAGCGGGACGACCGCCGCGCGGCCATCGCGGCCCTGCGACGCGGCCTGGACGCGGGGATGACCCACGTCGACACGGCGGAGATGTACGGCGACGGCGAGGTGGAGGAGCTGGTGGGGGAGGCCCTCGCCGGACGGCGCGACGAGGTGTTCCTGGTGAGCAAGGTCCTGCCGCAGAACGCCTCGCGGCGCGGCACCGTCCAGGCCTGCGACCGTTCTCTCCATCGCCTGCGGACCGACCACCTGGACTGCTATCTCCTCCACTGGCCGGGCTCCTACCCCCTCAAGGACACGATCGCCGCCTTCGAGGAGCTGGTGGCGGCGGGGAAGGTCCGCGCCTGGGGCTTGAGCAACTTCGATGAGGAGGGTCTCGCCCGCGCCGTGGCCATCGCCGGCCCGGGCCGGGTGGCCTGCAACCAGGTCCTCTACCATCTGCAGGAGCGGGCCATCGAGCACGCGGTGATCCCCTTCTGCGCCGGGCACGACATCGCCGTGGTCGCCTACAGCCCCTTCGGCTCGGGCGAATTCCCCTCACCCGCGAGCGCGGGCGGCCGGGTCCTGGACGAGATCGCCAAGGCCCACGGCGCCACCCCGCACCAGATCGCCCTCGCCTTCCTGCTGCGCTTCCCCTCCCTCTTCGCCATCCCCAAAGCCGCGAACGCGGAGCACGCGGCGGACAACGCCGCTGCGGCCGACATCGAGCTCGGCGAGGACGAGGTGCGGCGCCTCGACCAGGCCTTCCCGCGCGGGCCGCGGCGGCGGGGCGTGCCGACATTGTAGGGTGTTCGAAGGGTACAAGGTATGCTTGAGATAGTTGATTTGAGTCAGGAAATCTTCTCAGGCATGCCGGTGTTTCCCGGCCTTCCGGAAGTGCAGATCACAACGCACGCATCGCATGAACAGTGGGATGGCATTACCGATAGTGACTTGGTTTCGCCCGCCGTGAACCGGCTGGAATTGGGCGAACATACAGGTACGCACGTCGATGCCATCAACCATATGGCACGTCAGTACCGGGGACGATCTATCGACACGATGTCTCTGACGATGTTCTATACCGAGGGTATCTGTTTGGACCTGTCTCATAAAGGTCTGCTGGATTTGATTGAGCCGGACGATTTGGCACGCGCCCTCTCCGCGGCCGGTCTTGAAATCAAGCCGGGGGATACGGTTCTACTGTATACGGATCATTATCGACGCGCCTTCGGGACCGCCGATTGGCGCCATGGACCCGGGATCAGCATCGACTCGGCGCGCTGGCTGGGCCAGCAGGAGATCGCGGCCTTTGGCGTAGAAACGATGTCACCGGGTGTGGTCGACGTTTCTAATAAGGAAGTTCATCGTATTTGTGGGGAGTTGGGCTTTACGCATTACGAGAACATGATCAATTTGTATCAGCTTGTCGGTCGGGGACGTTTTCGCTTTATTGGTCTGCCGCTCAAGATCCGTGGAGGAACCGGCTCGCCGGTGCGGGCAATTGCCGTCTTCGAGGGGTGAGAGTCCCGCGCTCCATCAACCTCGATTGCGAAAGAGCTCATTCAACTCGGCGAACGAAGCCGCGCCGGCCAAGGCGTCGAAGGATCCTGTCGTCGCGATGCTCTGCGTGGCGCGGAGGAAGGCTCCCCATGCGACACGCGCCAGTGCGGAACCGAACGAGATGCGCCGCACGCCAAGATCGGCAAGCCGCGAGACCGAAAGAGCGCTGCTGGGTGCGGACACCAGGACGTTGACCGGCTTCGGCGAGACCGCCTTCACGATCGCCGCGATCTCGTCGGGCTCTCGAACGCCGGGGGCGAAGAGGCAATCGGCGCCCGCCTCGGCATAGGCGACGAGTCGCTCGAGCGCCACGCGGGCCGGGTCCGATTGCCCGACGAGCCATGCTTCACAGCGCGCCGTGAGGACCACCGGAATGCCTGACGCATCGATGGCACCGCGCGCCGCCCGGATGCGGTCGACCGCCAGGCGGTCTTCATAGAGAGGCCTGGCGTTGTCGCCGGTCGCATCCTCGATCGAAAGGCCGGCGACCCCGGTGGCGATGCAGAGCGCCACGTTCGCGGCGACGCCTTCCGGTTCGTGCGCGTAACCCGCCTGAAAGTCCGCGTTCACGGGCAGCGGCGTCGCCGCGACGATCTCGCGAATGTGCGCGAGCATGGCGTCCCGTGGAATCGCCGAAACCTCATCCGGCAGTCCGTGAGTGAACGCAAAACCGGCGGACGTGGTGGCCAGGGCCTCGAACCCCAGATGCTGGAGATACCGGGCCGTTCCCACGTCCCAGGGGTTGGGAATCACGAAACAGCCGGACGCATGCAATTCCCTGAACCTGGCGATCGCGGACCGTTGAGTGGAGGTGGCGTCGTTCATGCCGCGATCCTACACCGGAGGTTGCACGTCAGCGATTATGCTAGAATGACATCAGGCAGATTCAAGGCAGCTCTCGCTCGACGAAGGGGGGAGACATGACAGTCGCGTTCGCAGAGGTTGATGCCGCACACCGGCCGGCCGGCCGGATCGTCCTCCTGGTGCTTCTTCTGCTCCTCGCGCTGGCTCCCGGACGGGGGTTTGCGCGGGAGAAGGCGAGTTGCGCTCCGGCGGCAACCCGGCTGTGCCTCGACGGCAACCGCTTTCAGGCGGAGGTCTCCTGGACGGCTCCGGGGGTGGGCTCGGGCGCGGGGCAGGCGGTGCCGTTGACGGCGGACACCGGCCTGTTCTGGTTTTTCTCGAGCTCCAATCTCGAGCTGACCGTCAAGGTGCTCGACGGCCGGACGGTCAACCGTCACTTCTGGGTGTTCTACGGCGGGCTCTCGACCGTCGAGTACACACTCACGATCACCGACCTCCAGACCGGGGCCCAGGCGATCTACCGCAATCCGCCGGGCCATATCGGCAGCGGGGCCGACGTCTCCGCCTTCGACGAGGAGGCGCCGCCCGCGGCGTCGAAGCTGTTGCGGGCTGCGTCTGGCGCGACGGCGGCCCCTTTTCCGGTGGGCCCGGAGTTTCAGGTGAACGTCACGGCGGCGGGCGACCAGTTCGCGCCGGCGGTCGCCGTGGCACCGGACGGCAGCTTCCTGATCGTTTGGCTCAGCAGCCCTCTCCCGCCGGCGAGCTTCCGGGCGGACGTCTTCGGCCGTGTCTATGACCCTGCCGGGAACCCTCGCGGCGGCGAATTCCGCGTCAACACGACGGTGTCGAGCAGCCAGGAGAGGCCCCGGGTGGCGGCCAATGCCACGGGGCAGTACCTGGTCGTCTGGAACGACGACACGATCGCGCGGGCTCGTCTTCTCGACTTCGCGGGCCAGCCCCTGAGTGGCGAGATGACTCTCGCCTCGGGCAACCAGACCTCTCCCACACCCGAGGTGACCGCGGATCCCGCCGGCGGCTTCCTGGTCGTCTGGCGCGAGCTCTCCGCGTCTCGCGACAGCCTGCGCATCCACTGGCGGCGGTTCGACGCGCACGGTCAACCGCTCGGGGCCGACGCGAGCCTGGAAGCGGCGGGCTTCGTCCCCCCGCCGCGGGTGGCAACCTCGCCGCTCGGCGGTTTCCTGATCGTCTGGGGTGAAGGCTTCAGCGGCACGGACTTCTTCGCCTTCTCCAACGTGCGGGCCCAGCGGCTGGACGAAATGGGCAAGCCCGTGGGCGCCATCCTCGAGGTCAACGAGTCCGAGGTGGGGGCCTTGGCGGACCCGCTGCCGGTTATCTATGCGGATGGCAGCTTCGCCGTGCTCTGGACCCTTCATCAACTCATTTTCGACGTCGGAAACCTTTTCGCGAGGCGGTTCAGCGCGACAGGCGCTCCGACTGGCCCGACCGTCGAATTCAGTGCCGCCGAGGCCGTCGAGGGCAGGTTGCCGGCGGCCGTGGCGCTCCCCTCCGGAGATACCTGGGCGCTCTGGTACAAGGACCGGCTGGCACAGGAACCTGACGGCGGCGTCTTCGCCGGCGTCTTCGATCCGTCCTGGAACCTCAAGGGTCCGATCGCACGGGTCAACACCGCCACGGCGGGCGTGCAGACCGAGCCCGCCGTGGCCACGAGCCCCACGGGCGACATCGTGGCGGCATGGTCGAGCGGCGATGACCGTGACCGCAACCACGGGCTCGGGGGAGTGAACGGAACGCAGGACGGCAACGGCTTCGGCGTCTTCGCCCAGCGCTTCACCACCGCGAGCTGCGCCCTCATTCCCAACCAGCTCTGCCTCGGCGGCCGCTTCAGCGTCGGGGTGGTGTTCACGAATCCCGCCTCGGGCGCGAGCGGGTCCGGGCAGCCCCTGCCGCTGACCGCCGACACCGGCGCCTTCTGGTTCTTTGGCCCGGACAACGTCGAGCTGATGATCAAGGTTCTCGACGGCCGCGCCGTCAACGGACGCTTCTGGGTCTTCTACGGCGCGCTCTCGGACGTCGAGTACACGATCACCGTCACCGATACCGAAACCGGTCAGAGCAAGTCCTATCACAACCCGCCGCACCACTTGGAAAGCCGTGCGGACACGCAGGCTTTTTGACGAGGCGGGACGATTGACCCTAGTTTTCGATCGGAAGGAGGGAGAGACATGAGAGATATAGTTGCAGAGCTCATCGAGGTCGCGGCCTCACGCCGTCCATCCATCCGCGTCGTCCTGATGGCCTTGCTGCTGTTCCTGGCCCTGGCTCCCGTGCGGGGGCTGGCGCAGCCGCCGGCGACCTGCTCGCCAGCGGCGACCCGGCTCTGCCTCGACGGCAACCGTTTTCAGGCCGAGGTCTCCTGGACCGTGCCGGGGCTGGGCTCGGGCGCGGGGCAGGCGGTGCCGCTGACGGACGACTCCGGCCTGTTCTGGTTTTTTTCGAGCTCCAATCTCGAACTGACCGTCAAGGTGCTCGACGGCCGGGCGGTGAACCGTCACTTCTGGGTGTTCTACGGCGGCCTCTCGACCGTCGAATACACGCTCACGATCACCGATCTCCAGACGGGTGCCCGGGCCGTCTACCGGAATCCTCCGGGTCATCTCGGCAGCGGGGCGGATGTCTCCGCCTTCCAGGAGGAGGCGCCGCCCGCAGGGTCGAAGCGGGAGCGGGCCGGGGCGGCGGGCGCGGTCTCGGCAGCGGTGGCCCCTCTCCCTGTGGGCGCGGAGTTTCAGGTGAATGCCACGACGGCCGGCGACCAATACTCACCGGCGGTTGCCGTGGCCCCGGACGGCAGCTTCATGACCGTATGGGCCAGCAACACGGGTCTGCCGCCGAGCTCCCCGGCGGCGCTCTTCGGCCGGGTCCATGATTCCGCCGGGAACCCTCGCAGCGGCGACTTCCTTGTGAACACCACGAGGCCGGACGATCGCAACGGGGCCCAGGTAGCGGCCAATGCCGCGGGCGACTTCATGGCGGTCTGGACCGACCACAGTGCAATCCCGCGGGCGCGCCTCTTCGGCCCCGGGGGCGAGCCCCTGACCGGAGAAATCAAGCTCGGCACGGGGTCGGGATCCCTGAGTCGGTTTTTTCCCGACGTGCCCAGCGTGACCGCCGATCCCGCGGGCGGCTTCCTGGTGACCTGGGATGATTTCGACAGCATTCAAGGCCAGGACGTGATCCACTGGCAGCGCTTCGATTCTCAGGGCGGTCTGGTCGGAGCCGAGGGCAGGCTGGTCGCCGGGGGCAGCTTCAGCGAACCCTTCCTCATCGCGCCGCGGGTGGCCACCTCGCCTCTCGGCGGTTTCCTCCTCGTCTGGCGCGAGAGCGGGGGCGGTTTGCTCCCCACGAATTTCTGGGCGCAACGGCTGAGCCCGACAGGCGCGCTTCAGGGGGACAGACTCAAGGTCAACGAGGACACTCAGTTGGTGGAAGCTTTGCTTTTTGCGGTGCCGGTATTCTATGCGGATGGCGGCTTCTCCGTGCTCTGGGCCCAAAATTTACCCACTCATCCCGGCGGGTTCGTCGCCCGCCGGTACGACGCGAACGGTCTGCCGGCCGGCGGCAGCGTCGCTTTTCGATCCGGCCCGAGTCTTGGGTTTGACGAGCCCGTCGCCGTGGCTCTCCCCTCCGGAGACACCTGGGTGCTCTGGCATGAGGACGGGCTGGCCCAGGACCCTGATGGCGGCGTCTTCTCCGGCGTCTTCGACCCGTCCTGGGAGCTCAAAGGGCCGATCTCCCGGGTCAACACGCACACGGTGGGTTTTCAGGGCGGTCCCGCCGTGGCCGCGAGCCCGGCCGGCATCGTGGCCGTTTGGGAGAGCGGCCTCGAGAGCTTTGAGGCCGGAACGCCCGGGACGCAGGACGGCAGCGGCTTCGGCATTTTCGCCCAGCGCTTCACGGCAACCACCTGCGCCGGCGACGCCAGCCAGCTCTGCCTCGGCGGCCGTTTCCGTATCGGAGTACAGCTCACGAATCCCCTGTCCGGCGCGAGCGGCCCCGGGCAGCCCCTGCCGCTCACCGCCGATACCGGCGCCTTCTGGTTCTTCGGCCCGGACAACGTCGAGCTGGTGATCAAGGTCCTCGACGGCCGCGCCGTCAACGGACACTTCTGGGTTTTCTACGGCGCGCTCTCGGACGTCGAGTACACGATCACCGTCACCGATACCGAAACCGGTCAGAGCAAGTCCTATCACAACCCGCCACACCACTTGGAGAGCCGTGCGGATACGCAGGCTTTCTGAAACGAAAGGAGAAGAAGAATGAAGACGATGAAGCGGAAGCTCACCCTCAGCCGTGAGACCTTGAGGCGCTTGGAGCCGCGCGAGATCAGAGCGGCGGGGGGCGGATACACCGTCTACAACTGCTCGACAAGCTGTCCTCAGCTATGCGGCCCGACCGAGGTCGCGTCCTGCACGAGTTGCGTCTGCTCCGTGGAAGACACGTGCGTGTAGTCTTTCAGATCCTCCAGGATGGCGTGAAGATCAACGCCATCCGGGAGGATCGCAACCCACGACCCGTGCTGACTCAGCAGAAGCGCGGGCAGTTCGTCCCGCAGAGCGTGCCGCATTCGTTACCGATCCGGCAGCAGGCTGCGGACGTGCCCCCATCGGCCCGGCATTCGTCATAGCGTGTGTGACAGGTCTGCTCCCAACAGGTCAGGTTGCAGCCCGCGCCCGCAGCCGGCCTGGGTTGCAGGGAGATGAAGGATGCCAGCATCAGGAGCAGCACGGGGAGTCTGAGGGCCTTGATCGTTCTTGGGGTCATGTTTACCTCCGTACCATAGAGTCCGTTGGGGTGAGTGCCATGCCGGCCCGGCGGGTTCGAGGCGACCGCAGCCGGGACGACATCGCCGTCCGCCGTCTGTACCCGTGCAGGCTAGCTCGTATTTTGTGCTTTGTCAACTCCGTAGCCTTGAAAACTTCAACTTCTTAGCTCCGCTTGGGCAATGGAGGTTAGCATCCGGCAAAGTGGTGACGGAGAGAGCGACGCGTGCTAGAGTACCGGCCGAGATGGCAAAAGGAGCAAAAAAATCCGAATCCTCGCGATCTCAGGCAGCCTGCGGGCCGCCTCCTCGAACACGGCTCTCCTACGCGCGGCAGCTTCTTTGGCGCCTGAGGGCGTCGAGGTCACGGTCTATGGCGGCCTCGGCGATCTTCCACATTTCAACCCCGACCTCGAGGCGGCCGAGCCGGCTGCCGTGACGGAGTTTCGTGCCCTGGTGCGGCAGGCCGACGGCTTGTTGATCTCCAGCCCGGAGTATGCGCACGGCGTGCCCGGCGTAATGAAGAATGCGCTTGACTGGCTGGTCAGCGGCGAGGAATTCATCCACATGCCCGTCGCACTGTTCCATGCGTCGGCAGGGGGGACCTACGCCCAGGCCTCCCTCTTGGAGACCCTGACCGCCATGTCGGCGCGCGTCGTGACCGAGGCGTCGATCACCGTGCCACTCCGCGGTAGGGACCTCGACGTGGCAGATATCGTTTCGCACCCGCAGTGGTCGAGCGCTGTGCACGCAGCCTTGGTGGCCTTTGCACGCGCGATTGAAATGTATCGCGACGATCAGGAGATTCAGCGATGGCGATCCGGGTAGTGCGTCTGGGAACCCCGCGAGCCGCAGGGGAGGGCCTTCGCCTGGGTACGGTCCGGCGTCCTCCCCGGGGCGTTCGCAAGGAGGATTACGCTCGGCGCGACTACTTCGATCTCTGGCTTCCGGATCTGGCGCCGAGCGCGGAGCTGGTCAAATATGCGGTCTCCCAGCCGTTCACCCCGGAGCGTTGGACCACTTTTGCCAAGGGCTATCGGCGCGAGATGCGGGAACCCTCGGCACAGCGCCTGCTCGCGTTGCTGGCCGGCTTGTCTCACCAGACGGATTTTTCGCTCGGCTGTTACTGCGAGAACCCGGACCGCTGTCATCGATCGCTCTTGCGAGAGCTCCTGGTCGAGTCTGGAGCCGAGGTCGCGGACTCCCCATGAACGTCAGGCCCCTCGTCCTGATGGCCGTCCTCTGGCTGGCGATGGTGCCGGGCGCTCCGGCGCGGGGCGAGGTCCATGGCGCGTTCGGCACCGCGCTCGATCGTTACCTGAGCGCGCTCGCCGGCTATGGCTACTCGGGCGCGGTGATCGTGGTGCAGCACGGCGAGGTGATTCTCAATCAGGGCTACGGCCAGGCGGACCGCGCCCACGGCACCCTGTTCACCGCCGACACGCTGTTCGACATCGCCTCGATCAGCAAACCGTTCACGGCGGCGGCGGTGCTCCGGCTGGAGATGCAGGGCAAGCTCAAGGTGGAGGACCCGCTCTCGCGCTTCTTTCCCGCGGCGCCTGCCGACAAGGCGGCGATCACCCTGCATCAATTGCTGACTCATACGTCCGGTCTCCCCGAGACCGTCGGCCCGGAGTACGAGCCGCTGACGCGGGAGGCCTTCCTGCAGCGGATCTTCGCGGTCAAGCTGCTCCACCTTCCAGGCGACCGCTTCGCGTACTCCAACGCCGGCTACAGCCTGCTGGCGGCGGTGGCGGAGGTCGTCTCGGGCCGGCCGTTCGGCGACGTCCTGCGCAGCGAGGTGTTCCTGCCGGCCGGGATGCGCCACAGCGGCTACCTGCCGGATGCGGCCGACCGTGAGCGCCTGGCCCACGGCTACACGGGGGACGGCGACTGGGGAACGTCGCTCAATCATCCCATGGCGCCCGACGGCCCCTGGTGGAATTTGCGGGGAAACGGCGGCGTCCTGACGACGACGGGCGACCTCCACCACTGGCACGTGGCGCTGCAGGGCGACGCGGTGCTGAACGCCGCCGAGCGCGAGAAGTACCAACGGCCGGAGGTCCCCGAAACTCGCGCGCCCTTTCCGAAATATGCCTACGGCTGGTCCGTCTCCAAAAGCCCGACCGGCGCCCGGGAGCTCTCGCACGTGGGCGGCAACGGAGTGTTCCAGTCCGACTACCGCCGTTTCCCGGAGGACGGCGCCATGATCTTCGCCGTTTCCAACACGGCCTACTATTCGGCGATCGCCATCGCCGAACAGATCGAGCTGCGCCTGTTCGGAAAACCTTTCGTGGCACCGCCGGCGATCGTGCCGGTGGAAGAGAAGGAGCTTCGCCGCTGCGCCGGAGCGTATGACCTCGCGTCCGGCGAACGTCTCGAGGTCGTGGCCGAGCCGGGCCGCCTGGTCGTCACGCCAGACGGCCCGGGAGGGCTCGAGCTCCTCTCCGGCAAGCCGGAAGAGCAGCGCCGCCGGCGCTTCGCCGAGCGTGATCACCAGGTCGACGACGTGCTGGCGGCGGCGCTGCGCCGGGATCTCGGGCCCCTCGCCGAGATCCTCGTCGACTCCGCCGCGGGCGCGCAGCGCTGGCGTGCCGCCGTGGCCGCGAGCGAGGCCGAGCTCGGGGCCTGGAAAGGTGCCACGGTGCTCGGCACGCGCAGCCTTGGCGGCCTGGTGGTGACGCATGCGCGTCTCACTTTCGAGAGGGGAGCGCGCGTGCTCGACGTGGTCTGGTCGGGCCCGACCGTCGATAGTCTCTCAGTGAGCCCCAGCCTGCGGCCGACGTTTTTCCTCCCCGCAGGACCCTCTCGCTTCGTCACCTATGACGTCGGCACGGGAGCAATCGTGCACCTGAGCTGCGCGGGCACGGGCGCCGCCGCCCCGGCGCTGCGTTTCGAGAGCGCCAGCGGCGCGGTCGAGGCGAAGCGGCGGCCCCCGGATTCGTCGAAGACCAAGCCCTGAAACAGATAGAGCTAATCATTCCTCTCTTGAGGCGACATACACTGGCCTGGATCTGTAGACATCGGTCTGGCGTCGGTAGACATTGGCCCGGATCTATAGACATCGGCTCAATGTCTGCAGACATCGGCCTGGATCTACAGACACCAGCCCAATGTCTGGAGACACCGGTCTGGATCTACAGACATCGGTTCAATATCTGTAGACACCGGGCTGGATCTACAGACATCGGTCCGGAGTCTGTAGACATCGGCCTGGATCTACAGACATCGGTCCGATGTTTGTAGACATCGGACTGGATCTACAGACGCCGGTCCAATGTCTGAAGACATCAGCCTGGATCTACGGATATCGGTCCAATGTCTGTAGACATCGGCCCGGATCTACTGACACCTGTCCAATGTCTGTAGACACCGGGCTGGATCTATAGACATCAGTCCAATGTCTGTAGACACTGGCCTGGATCTACAGACATCGGCTTGGCGTTTGGCGACATCGGTCTGGGGCCACAGACCCGGCCTAATGTCCGGCAGGCCTGTTCCCGGGTTGCCGACTCCCCCCGAGAGCGCGCCGCCCTGGATCTCGCGAAGAAGGCCACGATCCTCCTCTCCCGGAGCTTCACGAGCGGTTGAATCTGCCGTCGCCGTTCTAGCGCACGGTCTGCCGTGCTCGCCACAGCCGCGGCGGAATCGGCCCGCCCTGAGGCATGGTTAAGGCTGAGGTCAGTCCCGCAGTCCGGCTCCAAACTCGACTCGACCCCCTATGTTGACGAGGATTAGGAATCGGCGTAGAATGACTACTTTCCATAGATTGAATGACATGTGTCTTACTCACTGCCAGAATGACCGGGTTGGGCGCCAGTCGGCATGGATTGGGGCAGCGGCAGGATACAGTCCAACTAGAGATTATGCGTTCAGACAGGTTCAGACCATCTAAGGAGGAGTAGATGCTGTGAAAACCAAGGCCCAAGAACAGCCGAGCGGCTCTATACTGCGTAAGGCAAAAGCATTTGAAATTTTGAGGGAAGTTGCGGTCTTTGCAACCTGCGTAGCCGGAGCTTTCCAGCTATCTCATGCAATCCCTAATTTCGTTCAAAGCGTTACTCTTCCTAGTTGGTGCGAACATCTCCTCACAGCCTTGCTGGGGGCAGCGATCGGCGTATTTGCGCTTAGAGATAAGAGCGGGGGGGATCGCCATGATTAACGTTTCTAACGGCTCTACCCTGCTAGGTTTTATCGCTGCCATTGCCGTCTTAATCCTAGTCGTCTGTAGACAAAAAAGGCTGGAGCTAAGCGATCTAGGTTCTCTGGGCGCTGCGTACTTCGCGGGGAGCAATGTTCCTGCGGCTCTCTTCCTCTGCTGGTATACCTTTGATCCGGATCCAGCGACAGTGCAAACAAAGCTCCACGGATACGAGAAGTACGTATCATTTGCTGGCCTTGCTATCTTAGTATTCAGCATTATCACAATCTGGTCCCAGTGCCAGAAGGCTTATGCGCTAACTTCCATGGCATCGAAGACTGCCCCAAGTCCTAGCACGACTCAACCTAGTGGAAACAAACCTTAAGGGTTTGGACGATGGTCAAGCGCATAACACGAGCAATGCAGCGGACGGAAACCGCGCAAGCGCGGTCCCGCCGCTAATCTTCCAAGTGTTACTGCCGTACCAAATACATACCATGCTCTGGCAGATCGAAAATACACCACATAAGTTGATTGGGTCGGTTCATGTCCTTCCCAAGGGCGCCAAGTTGCCTTGGTGGGCGCACGAGAGCTACGCTGATATTGGCCGCTTCGTTTTTGAGGCTGATCATCGTGACCTTTCCATTCAGCAAGTCGGGCGTGACGAGGAAGGGAGTTGCTGGCAGCCGACACGTGCCTCCATAGCCTACAACCAAGCGGCGCGACTCCTGGCCTCTTTTGGCAGGAGCGAGCCATTTGATGGATTGAAGCCGTGGAGGGCCGCGTTTTATTTTGTTTCATGCCTCATGTCCCACGTGGGATTGTCACACAACGATGGGATGGACAACTTGCTTCGCACGAAGGCGGAGCACGGAGGATATGCCGTTGATTATCTTGAGCTGCCGACTCGTGCTTTTGATTTGTTGGATTCATCCTGTGAACAAGCGATAGGAGGCTTGCCCTTCTTCGAGGATGTGATCAGGAACACGGCCTCGGGACGAGGATTGACAGAGCTTGAGCGTGTGATGCGGGATTGGGTTGCGTCCGATATTGTGGACTTGGCGATCATCCTTTCCGAAAAGAAGGGTCAGTTCCCTTTCATGTTTGATCCGCTCATTGCCCAACGGAATCGGGAGTGGTTGCCCGTGGCCGCCGAGCTTCTCCGCGAGGATGTTCCGACGCTTTTCGTTGTTGGCAGCCTCCACACTGTCGGACACGACAGCTTTATTGATCAGCTTCGATCCATCGGACTGCAATGCAGACTCACCACTACCAACGGCTAACCCATGCGCTGCTCCGAACAGACAGGGGCGTTGCCGCCTTATCATCGCTCATGACTCATCCTCCCTCACTTCGTTGATGTCCCTCGTCACCCTATCTGTCGGAGAGCTTGAGACGGTTAGGCGTCGGAACCATCGCTCGTGACAATCCTGCCATCCACTGAAGATACGATTGCTGCATACGACCAGCTGCGCGAGATCGTTGCAGCCCAAGCCCATGGTGAATGGGAACTCCCCGAATCGTTGTTCAGCCTCGTTGGAGCCAAGCTCTTCACCTTTGGATTCAACACCTACAAGTCTGTTGGCATCCTTCTTCCGCTCCGGCACTACGAGCAAGGCACTTCTCTCTTCCGAACACTTTGGGAGACCGCTGCAAACTTCGCCTGGGTCAGGCAAGATCCAGACGCCCGAAGTGCGCAGTTTCTCGGCTATACCGCGGTAGAGTTCCGTAAGCTTGTGCAGAGGTCATCTCGCTTCGGTACGGAGTTAGAACGCAAGGCATTTCTTGTTGGCTTCGACGCAGGCTTCGGAGAGTTCATCAATACCTATAGGCAGCGCGACCGTGGCGGCAAAGAGCGGTGGTTCGACCGCTTCTCTGGTTTCTCCCTAGAAAGGCTCGTCAGGGACCTCGGGCCCCCTTGGACGGCCGAGTACTCGACGGTCTATAAGTTGGCTTGCCACTATACTCACGGCTCGCCCGGCGCGATTCTCTTCCCGTTGTTCGCGGGCAAGTTCGACCACCTACCCGACCTCTTCAAACTCCAAGACGATCAACGCACAGCGCAACTCGCCTTATGGTCAATGGCGGTCATGGCCCGCCTCCACAAAGGTTTGCTCGCATGGCTCGAAACTGAGCCGGCGCCGGGGCTCGGCGAACTCGACCAGAGGCTCGGGTTCACCTCGTACCTGCAGACCTTCTCGGGCTCGCCAGAATAAGCACCAGAGACTTGTTGGAGAGGAAAGACCGACCTCACGGTACCCCGCTCTGACGGGGCGATTGGGCGGGCCGGCGGGAAGCTGCCGTTCCTCGAGGCGACTGGCACCGGCTATGGGACCGAAAGCCACATGCCTCGACCGAGCGGCGCCACGTCCAAGTGGCGCCGTGCTTGTGCGATCTGATGGAGCGACCGGGCTTTCAGATCCCTTCGATATAGGCCGTCTCGCCGTGGAGCGCCGAGTCCAGGCCCTCGCTCTCGCCGGCCGTCCCGACCTTGACCGGCGTCACCCGTTCGATCAGCCAGAGCATTCCGTAGGTGAAGACGAACGCCCAGGCTGAAGAGATCAGGACGGCTCCGAGCTGCACGAAGAAGAAGCGCGAATTGCCGCGCAAGAGGCCGTCGACGCCCGCCGGATTGAAGGCGGTGGTCGCGAAGATGCCGCAGAGGACGATGCCGATGAATCCCCCGACGCCGTGGACGCCCCAGACGTCGAGCGCGTCGTCCCAGCCGAGGCGGTTCTTGAGCGCCACGGCGTAGAAGCAGACGACGCCGGAGATCAAACCGATCAGGACGGCCGCCCCGGGCGAGACGTAGCCGGCGGCCGGAGTGATCGTGGCCAGGCCGGCGACCGCGCCGGTCAGGAGGCCCAGGAATTTCGGCTTTTTCGATATCCTCCAGTCCAAGGCGAGCCAGGCGATGGCGGCGAAGCTGGCCGCGACGTCGGTGTTCACGAAGGCGACCGCGGTGACCGCGTCGACACGGAACTCGCTGCCCGCGTTGAAGCCGTACCAGCCGAACCAGAGCAGGCCGGTGCCGAGAGCGACGAGCGGAATCGAATGCGGTCCGCGATCCGCAACCGTGCGTTTGCCGACGTAGAGGATCGAGGCGAGTGCCGCGATGCCCGCGATGTTGTGGACCACGATGCCGCCTGCAAAGTCGAGCACGCCCCACTGCGCGAGCAGGCCGCCGCCCCAGATCATGTGGACGAAGGGGAAGTAGACGAAGATGAGCCAACCGGTCAGGAACAGCATGTAAGCCTTGAAGGTGACCCGGTTCGCGAACGCGCCGGTGATCAGGGCCGGCGTGATGATGGCGAACATCATCTGGTAGGCGAAGAAGACGAACATCGGGATCGTCGGGTTGATCGGCGACGGCGTGTCGAGCGTGATGCCGCGGAGGAACGCCCAATCGAAATTGCCGAGGATGCCCGCGAAGTCGGACCCGTTTTTCAGATTGCCGCTGAAGCAGAGCGAGAAGCCGAACGCCCACCAGAGGACCGTCGTCCACCCCATCGAGACGAAGCTCTGGATCATGATCGCGAGCACGTTCTTGCGGCCGACCAGCCCGCCGTAGAAGAAGGCGAGGCCAGGCGTCATCAGCATGACGAGGCTGGAGCACAGCAGCATGAACGCCGTGTTGCCGGTGTCGATCGACAGGTGCGGCATCGAATCTCCTCCTTCAGGCAAGGAACCGGAATCGAACCGGGGACGCGCGCCCCGGCGCGGCAAGGCAGATGCGAAGACGGGGGGATTTGACCACTATCGGGCCGAGGGTGTCAACGCGCGGGCAGCCGGCGAGCCCACGCCCGCCACCGGCTGGGACGCGGTATTGACGCGGACAAGGTACCAGCATAGAATCCCAACTTCCTGAGAATGAGCTTGGATGGAGGAGCAGATAAATGAAGACACGGTTTGCGATCTCAGTCGCCGTCGTAATGTTCATCGCACCTTATGGCTATACCCAGCCCCGCCAACCCCAAGAAAGCCATCTGTGTCTGCGAGGTGAAGCGCACGGGAGAAGCGATAACGCTCGGCGGCGATTGTGACACCGCTACCTGCAAGACTGCGTATTGGTCGGCCGCTCCGCTCGCCGATTTCGAAAGCGCTAGCACTTTCATGACCAAAGCCCTGGGCTTGGCTAGGTCGCCGGTGAAGTGGTGTCCGGCTGCTCATTGAACATGAAGCAGATTCGCCCCGAGATTCTCGTTCCGCTATTTCGCGAAGCACAACAAAACGGAGTCTTCTATGAAGATCAGTCTGAGTAGTGTAATGGTCGACGACCAGGACAAGGCTCTCAAGTTTTATACGGAGGTTTTGGGGTTCGTTAAGAGCAAGGACATTCCGGTAGGGAAATTCAAATGGCTGACAGTTGTCTCACCCGAAGGGCCGGCCGACGTCGAGTTGCTTCTTGAGCCCAACGAAAACCCGGCGGCCAAGATATTCCAGAAAGCCCTTTTTGACCAAGGGATCCCTTTGACGGCATTTGCTGTCGACGATATCCACGGCGAGTACGAGAGAATGAGCGGGCTGGGCGTGGTCTTTCGTACGGAGCCAACAAAAATGGGGCCGGCAACCATCGCGTTATTCGAGGATACTTGTGGTAACCTCATACAGATCTATCAGACATAGGCGGCGACGTCAGGCCCGCATGCTGGTGCAGCCGTTTCCGAAGTAAGAGGGCGTCATGGACAGCGGCCGGTCTTTCCTGGAGGCACGCGATTTCCTGATCGCGCATCGCGACGATTACGCCGCGGCGTATGCCGGCTTTCGCTGGCCGGCGCTCGAGCAGTTCAACTGGGCGCTCGACTACTTTGACGTTCAAGCGCAAGGGAACAACCGCCCGGCGCTCTGGGTGGTGGACGACGAAGGGGGGGAGACGAAGCTCAGCTTCGCCGAGCTCGCGGAGCGCTCCAACCGGGTGGCCAACCATCTGCGCTCCTGCGGCGTGCGCCGCGGCGACCGCGTTCTCGTGATGCTCCCCAACGTGGCGCCGCTGTGGGAGATCATGCTGGCGGCGATCAAGCTCGGGGCGGTGGTCAGCCCGGCGACCACGCTGCTGTCGAGCGCCGATCTGCAGGATCGTATCGAGCGCGGCGAGATGCGGCACGTCATCGCCGACGCGCCGTCGAGCGGCAAGCTCGCCGAGGTACCGGGGAGCTTCACACGAATCGTGGTGGGGGAGGAGGTCGCGGGGTGGCGCCCCTTCGCCGAGGCGTATGAGGCGCCGGCGGCGTTCGAGCCGGGCGGCCCCACGCAGGCGGACGATCCCTTTCTCCTCTATTTCACGTCGGGCACGACGGCCAAGCCGAAGATGGTGCTGCACACTCATCAGAGCTATCCGGTGGGACATCTGTCGACGATGTACTGGATCGGGCTGCGCGAGGGGGACGTGCACCTCAACATCAGCTCGCCCGGCTGGGCCAAGCACGCGTGGAGCTGCTTCTTCGCGCCGTGGAACGCGGGTGCGACGATCTTCATCCATCAGCTCCCGCGGTTCGACGGGCAGAAGACGCTGGCGGCGCTGGTGCGCCACGGCGTGACGACGCTGTGCGCGCCGCCCACGGTCTGGCGGATGCTGATCCTGGAGGACCTGAGGTCGTATCCGGTGCAGCTCCGCGAGTTGGTGAGCGCGGGCGAGCCGCTCAATCCCGAGGTGATCGCGCAGGTGCGCGAGGCCTGGGGGCTCACGGTCCGCGACGGCTACGGCCAGACGGAGACCACCTGCCAGATCGGCAACCCGCCCGGCGAGGAGGTGAAGGTGGGCGGCATGGGCAAGCCGCTGCCGGGCTATCGCATCGACCTCCTGGACGCCGAGGGGAATGCCGGCAATGGCGAGGATGAAGGGGAGATCGCGATCCGGCTCGATCCCCGTCCGCTCCCCCTGATGGCGGGGTATCTCGACAATCCCGAGGCCAGCGCGAAGCTGCTCGGCGGCAGCCACTACCGCACCTCGGACGTGGCCACGCGCGACGCCGGCGGCACCTTCTGGTATGTGGGGCGGGCGGATGACGTGTTCAAGAGCTCGGACTACCGGATCAGCCCGTTCGAGCTGGAGAGCGCGCTGATCGAGCACGAGAGCGTGGCGGAGGCGGCGGTGGTGCCGAGCCCCGATCCCATCCGCCTCAGCGTGCCGAAGGCGTACGTGGTGCTGAAGCCGGGGGTGGAGCCGTCGCCGGCGGCGGCGCATGCGCTGTTCCGCTTCTCGCGCCAGCGGCTGGCGCCGTTCGCCCGCATCCGCCGCATCGAGTTTGCGGAGCTGCCCAAGACGATCTCGGGGAAGATCCGGCGCGTGCAGTTGCGGGCGATGGAGAAGGAGCGCCACGCGCGCGGCGTCCGGGGTGAGCACGAGCACTGGGAGGACGACTTCACCGACTTCGATTGATTCGCTTGAGGGGGAGGTGACCTTCCGCCCGGTTGGCTGTATGCTGTGGGCTCGTGCCCCTCTTCACGAACCTGTTACTGTGTCCGCGGCCGGAACGGCCGCCAGAAGGATGAGATGGCCAAACCAAACTACCAGCACGAGAAGCGTCAGAAGGACTTGGCAAAGAAGAAGAAGAAGGAAGAGAAGATGCGGCGCAAGGCGGAGAAGGCCAATGCGCCCAAGGAAGGCCCAGAGACGTCGCCGGCCGAGGGAGAGACCCCCTCGACCCCCTGAGCCCGGGGTCCGCGCCGAGATGAAATGGGTTCTGGGTGTTCTCTTCGTAGTGGCCGGGGCCGCTCACTTCGTGCGGCCCGACGTCTACATGAGGATCATGCCGCCCTACCTGCCCTGGCACCGCGCGCTGGTCTACGTGAGCGGGCTCTGCGAGGTGGTCCTCGGCGCGCTGTTCCTGATCCCACGCTTCACCATCCCGGCCGCCTGGGGGTTGATCGCGCTGCTGATCGCCGTGTTCCCCGCCAACGTCCACATGGCGATGAACCCGGGGCGCTACCCCGCGCTCAGCCCCATCGCCCTGTGGCTCCGGCTGCCGCTTCAGGGCGTGCTCATCGCGTGGGTGTATGGGTACACCTGAGGATTCCTGACCGGAGCAGCCGGTGCTAGACTGAGCTTCACTGGAGGCTGGTATGGTCCAGTTGACGATCGTCGATCTCTCTTCGAAGGCACAGAGCGGAAGTGGTGGTCAGAAGTGGACGAGAGACGAGCTCTATGAGCGGTAGAGTTTTCCTGAAGGGAGCCGAGGAGAGGAAGGTGTCTTCGCTTCTTGAAGATCCGCTATCACGTGGGATCGGTCTTCGTGCTCCCGGGCCACTAAACGGTCCATCAGTTTCTCGATATCTCCTCCGCACTCCGCCAGTAGTTTCTCGCGAATCCTGTGGATCTCTTCTACGAAGGGATCTTCGAACCGGTTTTGGCTCATTCCTCTCTCCTTCAGGATCAGGATAACTCTTCAGGAGTCAAGATGATAGGGGTAGCTCGCCCTAGTCTCCGATTCACCGCCACGAGACGCTGGATGACTTGGCCATTGGCAATGTGCTTGCAGTTCCAGGTCACCAGGTAGTCGAGCTGGTAGGCGACCGCAAATGCGATATGCACCGCGTCGGCAGCAGCCTGAGGAGGCAACCCTAACTCGACGAGATAGATCCGGACCAGGCTACGAACGCCGTCTCGGAGCCTGAGAACGGGCAATCCCTCGACGACCTCCAGACGGCGAGCCGCTATCGCCGGATCCACGGATGAAAGGCGGGAGCTCCGTCAGTCACACCAGCTCAGGATGCCGCAGCAGCTCTCCCAGCAGGAGCCGCAGCTTGGCCGCGGCGGTCTGGCCGGCGGCGAGCACGTCCTCGTGCTTCACCGGGTCGGCGGAGAGGCCGGCCCCGGGATTGCTCACCATGGAGATACAGAGGCAGCTCACTCCCATGGGGTGGGCGGCGAGGATCTCCAGGACGGTCGACATGCCGGCGATGTCCCCGCCGAGGATCTGAAGCATTCGCACCTCGGCCGGCGTCTCGTAGCTGGGACCGGCCAGACCCATGTAGACCCCCTCGCTCAGGGGGACGCCGAGCTCGGACGCCAGCCGCAGGGTCAGGGCTCGCAGGCGCGGGTCGTAGGCGGCCGTCATGTCCGGAAAGCGCGGCCCCCACTCCGGCGGGAGCTGGCCGCGGAGGGGGTTCAGCCCCGTGAGATTGACGTGGTCGCGGATCAGCACGAGGTCGCCGGCGCGATGGTGGGGCTGGAGGCCGCCCGTGGCATTGGTCATCACCAGCACCTTCGCTCCCAGCAGGGCGGCGAGGCGGATGGGGAAGACCGTGTCGTTGGCGCTGTAGCCCTGGTAGGAATGGAGCCGCCCCCGGTAATAGAGGACGTGGCGGCCCGGCAGCGGCTCGAACATCTCGACGGCGTGCTGGTGCCCCTCGATCGCATGGACGGGGAAGGGGAGGAGGAACTCGAGTTGGACCGGTCCGTGCGTCCTCTCGCCGAGGTCCACGCCGAGGCCGGAGCCGGAGACCACCGCCACCTCGGGCCGCGGCCAGCCCAGGAGGTCGAAGCGCTCGACGGCGGATTTGTGCTGCTCGATCAGCGTCTCCAGGCCGTCCGGGCTGTCGTCCAGGGAGCGGTGGACGAGCCCCTCCAGGTCCCCTCCCAGGTCCTTGTCGTCTTCCATGGCTGCGTATCGTAGCAGCGATGGTGGAGGAGGCTCGCGGCAGCTCCCGATCGGCACCTAGTCTTTTGGAAGCATCCGTTCTACGAAGGAGCTTCATTTAGAGAAAGGAGATCGCCGTGAAGAAGATGCTCTTTGGGCTCTCTCTGGCCGTGGCAGCTCTCGGCTTCCTCATGTCTCCTGCGATGGCGGCGGCCAGCTCGCCGCAGATCGCCCCGGCGTTGAGCGCCGCGGATCAGGCGTTCCTCGCCTCCCTCGCCGCAGCGGCGGGGACTCCGGCCCCGGTGCCCGCGGCCAAGCGCCCGACTGTCGGTCCGAAGGCCCTTTGCAGCGCCACTGCGAATTGCTGGGATGGCAGCACGGTGAGCTGCTCGGGTAACAACAGCACCACGAGTTGCACGGCTACGGACAGCAGTTGTTCCACCCGCCGAGGGTCTGTCACCTGCGATGGCGTCACCACTTCGTGCCCCGTCTGCCCTGGCTGCGACTTTGACTGCGCCGCCGAACGGGCCGGTTGCGCGTCCGACTGCTCTCCCTGTCTCTTTACCTTCTCGTGTATTCCTTCGACTTGTACCCTGACCTGTCACTGCAGGTTCAGCACCTGCAATTAGCCTCCTCGCCCGCGGCCGGTCCACAGGCCGGCCGCGCCCCCCTCCTTCAGCCCCTCGCCTTTCTCGGATAGTCTATCCCCTTCCTTGCCGCCCGGCAGGGAGGAGTGGAGGGGAGTCCGAGATCCATGTCCGAGCTCGACGAGCAGATCCAGAACCGGCGGGAGAAGCGCCAGCGGTTGGCGGAGGCGGGAGTTGCCCCCTACCCCCATCGCTTCGATTGGGACCTGGAGCCCACCGGTATCCGGTCCGCCCATGGCGAGAAGACGGCCGAGGAGCTGGAGGCCGCCGGCCTGCGGCTGCGGGTGCCCGGGCGGGTGCGCTCCATCCGCGGCCATGGCAAGAGCACCTTCGTCGACATCCACGACGGCAAGGAGAAGCTGCAACTCTTCATCAAGCGGGACAACCTGCCGGAGGCCGGGCGCCTGGTGCTGGACAATCTCGACCTGGGCGACGTCGTGGGCGCCGAGGGCAAGCTGATCCGCACCCGCACGGGCGAGCTGTCGCTGATGGTGGACGGCCTGACGCTGCTCGCCAAGGCCCTGCGCCCCCTGCCGGAGAAGTGGCACGGCCTCGCCGACGTCGAGACCCGCTACCGCCAGCGCTACCTCGACCTCGCCACCAACGAGGAGTCACGCCAGGTGTTCGAGGTGCGGGCGGCGCTGGTCAAGGGGATCCGCGAGTTCCTCGACGCCCGCGGTTTCCTGGAGGTGGAGACGCCGATGATGCAGGTGATCCCGGGCGGGGCGGCGGCGCGGCCGTTCAAGACCCACCACAACGCTCTGGACATGGAGCTGTACCTGCGCATCGCTCCCGAGCTGTTCCTGAAGCGGCTGCTGGTGGGGGGGATTCCCCGGGTCTACGAGATCAACCGCAACTTCCGCAACGAGGGGATCTCCACCCGGCACAACCCCGAGTTCACGATGCTGGAGTTCTACTGGGCCTATGCCGACTACCGGCAGATGATGGACCTGACCGAGGAGCTGCTGACCGGCCTCGCCGGGATCGCCGGCCGCCGCCAGGGCAAGGAGCAGATCACCTGGGAGGGCAAGCCGGTCGACCTCGCCCGGCCGTGGGCCCGCTTCACCATGCGCGAGGCCATCACCCACTTCGCGGGCGTGCCGGCGGAGCGGCTGGAGACGGCGGAGTCGGTATTCACCGTGCTGGGGGAGCGGGGGCTTGAGATCCCGCGCGGCGGCACCTATGGCCATCTCCTCATGGGCCTCTTCGAGCACACGGTGGAGGAGCACCTGTTCAATCCGACCTTCATCACCGACCATCCCACGGACGTCTCGCCCCTGGCCAAGCAGCGGCCGGACGATCCCCGCTTCACCGAGCGCTTCGAGCTGTACATCGCCGGCTCGGAGATCGCCAACGGCTTCAGCGAGCTCAACGACCCGGACGTGCAGGCCGAGCGCTTCCGCCAGCAGGTGGCGGCGCGGGAGACGGGCGGCGACGTCGAGGCCCACCCCTATGACGCGGACTACGTGCGGGCTCTGGAGCATGCCATGCCGCCCGCCGCGGGCATCGGCGTCGGCATCGATCGTCTGACCATGTTGATGGCCGACCGGCAGTCGATCCGCGACGTGATCCTCTTCCCGCTGATGCGGCCCGAAGCGGGGGAGGGTGACTGATGGGAGCCGGCACCGCCGGGGACCCTCATCACCCCGGCCCTCTTCTCCCGGCCTCCCCCCCTTCCGCCGGGAGAAGAGGGAGTGGTTTGCCTGAAGAAAAAGCGAAGAAAAAGTTGGGAACGAAGATCTCTTCAAGCCCCCTCTCTCCCGGCGGACGGGGGGGAGGCCGGGAGAGAGGGGGTTGGGGGAGTGAGGGTCCGCCCCGAAGGGGCGGGTTATGAAGGCTTTGAAGACCTCCTCTCTTCTCCTGCGCAGGCTCCCCTTCCCGGCGGTGATCGCCCTGCGCTACCTGCGCAGCACCCGCCGGGACGCCTTCGCCAGCTTCCTTTCGGCCGTGGCGGCGGGCGGGCTGGCCCTGGGTGTGGCGGCGCTCATCCTGTCGCTGGCGGTGATCTCGGGGTTCCAGAGCGCCTTGCGCGGAGAGCTCCTGGGCCGCACGCCGCAGATCGAGGTGGAGCTCCCACCCGGCGCCGACGCCGAGGGGGCACGCGACGCCGTGCGCCGGGTCGCCGGGGTGACCTCGGCCCAGATCCAGGTGCGGGGGGGCGGCTGGCTGGTGGATCAGGGAAAGGTGCAGCCGGTGGAGATGGTGGGGTTCGACGGCCGGGTGCCCCGCTCTTTTCCGGGCGCGGCGGGCCTGCCCGAGGGGCTGTACGTACCGAAGTCCCTCGCCGCCCGCTGGGGGCTGCGCCCGGGCAAGGTGCTGGAGGTGGTATCGCCCAAGGCGACGCTGACGCCGCTCGGGCCGCAACCGCGGGTGCGCAGCCTCCCCCTGGCCGGCACCTACGAAGGCGGGCGCACCCAGGAGGAGCGGGAGCGGGCGGCGCTGCCGCGGTCGATCGCCGAGACCCTGCTCGGCACGGCCGACCGCCGGCTGGACGTGGAGGCGGCGGACCTCGACGCCGCGCTCGACGTGGCCGCCCGGCTGCCGACGGCACTGCCCAAGGGGAGCGCGGTGCGCACCTGGAAGGACCTCAACCGGCCGCTGCTCTTCGCTCTGCGGCTGGAGAAGCTGATGATGTTCGTGTCCGTGTCGCTCATCGTGCTGGTGGCCTCGCTGGCGCTGGTGGCGGACCTCGCCCTTATCATTTCCAGCAAGCGGCCGGAGATCGGCATGCTGGCCACCCTGGGGGCGACCCCGGCGGCGCTGCGCCAGGCCTTCGTGCTGCTGGGCGGGCTGGTGGCCGGCCTCGGGCTGCTGGTGGGGACCGTGCTGGGGGTGGGCGGCGCCTGGGTGATGGACCATTACCACCTGCTGCCGGTGCCGGGGCGGGTCTACTTCCTCGATTACGTCCCGTTCCGGGTGGAGCCGCAGGACCTGATCGTCGTGCTGCTCCTCACCCTGGGCCTCGCCCTCGCCTCCTCGCTCTACGCCGCGCAGCGGGCCGCGGCGCTCGATCCGGTGGAGGCCCTGCGGCGATGAGCCCTCACCCCCTGGCCCCCTCTCCCGCCCCCTCCGCACCCCCCTCACCGGGAGAGGGGGGAATCGCATGAGCGTCGCCGTCAAGGCGGCCGGACTCACCAAGACCTACCAGGACGGCGTCCGGCGGGTGGAGGTGCTGAAAGGGATCGACCTGGCAGTGGAGCCGGGGGAGATGGTGGCCATCGTGGGGCCCTCGGGCTCGGGCAAGTCGACGCTGCTGCACCTTCTGGGCGCCCTCGACCGGCCGGACACGGGCGCGGTGGAGATCGGCGGCCAGTCCGTGGCGGCCCTCTCGGGAGCGAAGATCGCCGCCTTCCGCAACCGCACGATCGGCTTCGTCTTCCAGTTCCATCAGCTCCTGCCGGATTTCACGGCGCTCGAAAACGTCATGCTGCCGGGGCGGATCGCGGGGATCGAGCCGCGCCGGGTGCTGGCGAGCTCCCGGCGGCTGCTCGAAGAGGTGGGGCTCCGGGAGCGGCTGGACCACTTCCCCAACCAGCTCTCCGGCGGCGAGCGCCAGCGGGTGGCCCTCTGCCGGGCGCTGGCGCTGGAGCCCCCCCTGCTGCTGGCGGACGAGCCCACGGGCAACCTCGACCCGGCGAGCGGCGACGCCGTCTTCCAGCTCCTCCTCGACCTCCAGGCCCGCCACCGCACCACCGGCATCCTCGTCACCCACAACCCCGAGATCGCCCAGCGGTGCACCCGCATCCTGCGACTGGATGGAGGAGTGCTACAGCCGTATTGAAAAGCGGACACCCCTCGTCGCTCTGACCTTCACGCTGAGGACCCTCGGGCGGGAATTTTGCAGCCCTGCGAGTCACTTGAGCGGGATAGGACCAGGAGAGCCGTCGACGCAGTGTTTCCATGGAGGTCCCCGGGGGTGAGTGGCGTGCTAGAATCCGAGGCATTGCAGAGGATGAAGGCGGCTCCAATTCCCCTCGGTGCGAGGTGACGTGTAGCGCGCCGACGACTTGAGGAAAGGTCGAACCGAATGTTTGAGAAGTACAACGAGAAGGCCCGCCGCGCGCTCTTCTTCGCCCGCTACGAAGCCAGTAAGCTGGGCAGCCGGGTCATCGAGTCCGAGCACATCCTGCTGGGGATCCTGCGCGAGGGGGAGGAGACGGTCAGCGAGATCTTCCGGCGGTTCCAGGTCAAGCCCGAGGACATCCGGCGCGAGATCGAAGGCGAGCGGGTCTTCGTCGAGCGCATTTCGTCGACTGCGGAATTACCCCTCTCCGAGGAATCGAAAAAAATCCTGGCATACGCTTCGCACGAGGCGGAGAGCATGCTGCACGCCACCGTCGGCTCGGAGCACCTGCTCATCGGCATCCTGCGGGTCGAGGGGTGCACGGCCATGCGCATCCTGGCCCAGCACGGGTTCGACGTCTACACGGTGCGCGAGGAGGTGCTCGCCATCGCCAAGGAGCGCGAGGCCTCGCAGCAGAAGAAGGAGCTCCCGTTCCTCTCGGAGTACGGGCGCGACCTCACCGCCCTCGCCGCCGAGCAGTCGTTCGATCCCCTCATCGGCCGCGACGAGGAGGTCGACCGCATCATCCAGATCCTCTCCCGCCGCACCAAGAACAACCCCATCCTGCTGGGCGAGCCGGGGGTCGGCAAGACCGCCATCGTCGAAGGCCTGGCGCAGCGGATCGTCGAGGGGCGGGTGCCGATCTTCCTGGCCAACAAGCGGATCATGGCGCTCGACCTGTCGCTGATCGTGGCCGGCACCAAGTACCGGGGGCAGTTCGAGGAGCGGTTGAAGGGGATCCTGAAGGAGCTCAAGGAGAGCCGCGAGCTCATCGTCTTCATCGACGAGATCCACTCCCTCATCGGCGCCGGCTCGGCCGAGGGCTCGCTCGACGCCGCCAACATCCTCAAGCCGGCCCTGTCGCGGGGCGAGATCTCCTGCATCGGCGCCACGACCCTCAAGGAGTACCGCAAGTACATCGAGAAGGACCGCTCGCTGCTGCGGAGATTCCAGGCCATCCAGGTCAATCCGCCGACGCCGGAGCAGACGCAGGAGATCCTCGAGGGGGTCAAGGACCGCTACGAGTCGTTCCACAAGGTGCGCTACCGTCCCGAGGCGCTGCGCACGGCCATCTACCAGTCGAGCCGCTACATCCCGGACCGCCACCTGCCGGACAAGGCCATCGACGTCATCGACGAGGCCGGAGCGCGGGTCAAGCTGCGCCGGGTGCGCGACACCCAGAACCTGCGCCGCCTGGAGCAGGAGATCCGCCAGGTGGTCAAGGAGATGAAGGTCGCCATTTCGGACAAGGACTTCGAGCGCGCCGTCTACCTGCGGGAGCGGGAGATCGAGCTGCGCGAGGACCTGGAGCGGATGAGCGTGGCGGCGGATGAGACGGGCGTGCTGGAGGTGACCCGGCACGACATCGAGGAGGTCATCTCCTCGTGGACGGGCATTCCCACGGCCGCGCTGCAGAGCGAGGAGGCGGAGCGGCTGCTGAAGATGGAGGAGATCCTGAAGCACCGGGTGGTGGGCCAGGACCGCTCCATCAACGCCATCAGCCGGGCGATCCGGCGCTCCCGCCTGGGGGTGTCCAACCCGCAGCGGCCGGTGGGCTCGTTCATCTTTCTGGGTCCCTCGGGGGTGGGCAAGACCGAGGTCGCCCGCCAGCTTTCGGATTTCCTCTTCGGCAGCCAGCGGGCGCTGGTGCGGTTCGACATGTCGGAGTACATGGAGAAGCACGCCGTCTCCAAGCTCATCGGCTCGCCTCCCGGCTATGTCGGCCACGAGGAGGGCGGCCAGCTCACGGAGCGCGTGCGGCGCCAGCCGTACTCGCTGATCCTGTTCGACGAGATCGAGAAGGCGCATCCGGACGTCGCGAACCTCCTGCTGCAGATCCTGGAGGACGGCCAGCTCACGGACGCCTACGGCAATCAGGTGGACTTCCGCAACACCCTGGTGCTGATGACTTCGAACATCGGCAGCAAGCTGGTGCTGCGCGGTGGCCGCATGGGCTTCGGCGAAGGGAGCCAGGAGGCGAGCTTCCAGCGCATCGAGGAGGAGATCCTGGCCGAGCTGCGGCGCACCTTCAGCCCCGAGTTCATCAATCGTATCGACGAGGTGATCGTCTTCAATCCCCTGGGTGAGCGCGAGCTGCGGGCGATCGTGGACATCCTTCTCGAAGACGTCAACCATACTCTCGCCGAGCGGAACCTGCGGTTGGAGGTCTCGGACCCGGCGAAGGAATGGCTGCTGGCCAAGGCGGGCGTCGAGCCCTCCACGGGCGCCCGGCCCCTGCGCCGGACCATCCAGCGCCACATCCAGGATTCGGTATCCGAGATTCTCATCAATCAGCACGGCGAGACGATCGAACGGATCGACGTGGATCTGGAGGGCGGTGAGCTGACGTTCCAGGCCGGCGCCCAGGAGATCGTCATTCCCAGGCGCTGAACCGCCGGCCGGCGGCTATCAGCAAGAGCGGCAGTCACTCCCGGCGGCTTCAAGCCGCCGGGACCAGGAAAGGACGAGACGATGGCTGATCTCATCGTGGGCCGGCGTGGATCGCGCCGCTGGCAGGTTGTGCGCCGCCTCCTGGTGGTGCTGCTGCTGCCGTCGCTGCTCTCGGGCGGCATCTCCGCCCGCGCGCAGGCACCGCAGGCGCCGCAACCGCCGGTCAACGGCCGGACCATCGAGGCGATCGAATTCAAGGGCACCAAGACCCTGTCGGAGGACACCCTCCGCTACTACCTCGGCCTCGAGCCGGGACAGCCCCTGGACGAGGACGCCCTCAACCGCAATGTCAAGCAGCTCTGGGACCGCAACCTGGTGGACAACGTCGAGGTGGAGAGCATCCCGACGCCGGCCGGGGTGCGCCTGGTGATCACGGTCGCCGAGCGGCCGCTCCTGCGCTCCATCGACTACGAGAACTTGAAACGCATCTCGAAGACGGACCTCCAGGACAAGATGACCACCCAGCGCATCCGGGTGCACGAGGGCGAGCCCCTGTCGCTCGGCGAGCTGCAGCGCATCAAGTCGCTGATCGAGCAGCTCTACGCCGAGAAGGGCTACCGCTTCGCCAACGCCCAGTACAGCGTCACGGACGTGGCGCCCAACGAGAAGAAGGTCGTCTTCACCGTCGACGAGGGCAACCGCGTCCGCATCTCCGACATCAAGTTCGAAGGCAACACGGTATTCAGCAATACGCGGCTGCGCTGGTCGATGAAGAAGACCAAGGAGAGCAATCTCATCTCCCGGATCGCCAAGTGGGACATCTACGATCCGGCCAAGCTCCAGGAGGATCTCGACAAGATCCGCGACCTCTACCGCGGCGTCGGCTACAAGAACGTCGTCCTCGGCGATCCGAAGGTCGAGGTCCGGGCCATGAACCCCACGGCGGCCACTCCCAAGGACCAGAACCGCCGGATGTTCATCACCATCCCCATCGAGGAGGGGGAGCGGTGGAGGTTCGGCCAGGTGACTCTCGAGGGCAACCAGATCTACAACAATACGATCCTGCTGCGGGCCTTCGAGCACAAGACCGGCGGCTGGCTGCGCTCCAAGGTCGTCGACGACGGCGTGAAGGAGATCTCGGACCTCTACCACAACACCGGTTACATCTTCGCCCGCATCGAGCCCGAGCTGGTGGAGCGGCCGGGGCGCGTCGCCGACGTGGTCGTCCACATCAAGGAGGGGGACCAGTTCCAGGTGGGGCGCATCGAGTTCTCTGGCAACGACCGCACCAAGGACAAGGTGCTGCGCCGCGAGCTGCGCCTCTACGAGGGCGGCCTGATGAACGTGGCGTCGATCCGCAACAGCGTCCTCAAGGTCAATCAGCTCGGGTACTTCAAGCTCAACGAGGAGGACCCGGTCGAGATCGACACCGACACCGAGAAGAAGAAGGTCAACCTAACCTTCAAGGGCGCGGAGGCGGACCGCACCGAGCTGCAGTTCGGCGGCGGCTGGAGCGAGCTCGACGGCTTCTTCGGCCAGTTCTCCATCAGCACCAAGAACTTCCTCGGCCGCGGCGAGCAGGTGGGGCTGTCGCTCCAGAGCGGCAAGCTGCGGAACTTCTTCGACCTCTCCTACTCCGTGCCCTGGTTCCTCGACCGGCCGCAGAGCGTCGGCATCCGGGCCTACAACCAGAGCCTTCAGTACGACCTGCTGTCGGGTTCCGCGGATACCTATCTGCGCCACAGCAAGGGCGCGGTCTTCACCTACGGCCGCAACTACCGGCTGTTCAACTCGGCCAGCCTCAGCTACAACCGGTCCAATTACAACGACGAGACCACCGTCACCATCCCGGCGCTCCTGCCCGGCGAGACGCCACCGCCGGCCGGCTCGCCGCAGCCGGGCAGTATCGTCACCACCAAGCTGCGGATCAACAACTCGTCGCTGCGGCCGGCGTTCGCCTACGACAGCCGGGACAACCCCTTCGAAACCACCAGCGGCCAGAAGCTGTCCCTGGCCGTGGAGTACGCGGGCGGCTTCCTGGGTGGCGACAACAACTTCTGGCGACCCGAGGCGTCGTACAGCATCTTCCGGCCGGTGACCACCTACCCCACGAAGTCGCTGTTCGCCGTCAACGTCGAAGCCGGCTGGATCAAGCCCTTCGGCGGCCATACGATCCCGATCCTCGAGCGCTTCTTCCTGGGCGGCGAGAACAGCATCCGTGGTCACGCCTTCCGCTCCATCTTCCTGCGCGACGCGAAGAACCAGCCCCTGCGCGACGTGAACGGCATCATCCTGGGCGGCGACAAGTTTGCGCAGCTCAATTTGGAGTACCATTTCATTCTCGGCGGGCCCTTCCGGCTGCTGCTGTTCGCCGATGCTGGCAACGTCTACGGCGAGGGCGCATCGTTCAACCTGTCGGGCCTGCGCAAGACCGCGGGCGTGGAGTTGCGGGTCCTGCTGCCCGTATTCGGCGCGCCGTTGCGCTTCATCTATGCCAAGAACCTCAACCCGCTGCCGGAAGACAGCTTCCAGAACTTCCAATTCAGTATCGGAACCAGCTTCTGATCGACCCGTTTGATCGACCGTTGATCGACAAGGAATAGGAGAAACCCCGTGATGTCGTTCCGAATCCGTCTTTCCCGTGCCACTGCCGCGGGCCTTCTGGGTCTGGCGCTGGCCGCTCCGCTGGCGGCCCAGGCGGCCGCCGCTCCCGCCGCCGGCGGCGCCATCAAGATTGCCGTGATCGACACGGAGAAGATTCTACTCTCCTCGGTGGCGGGCAAGAAGGCCGTGGCGGACCTCAAGAAGCTCCAGGAGCAGCGGGAGAACGAGCTCCGCACCAAGGCTCAGGAGCTCAAGGACCTGCAGACCAAGATCACCGACGGCCGCCTCTCCCTCGCTCAGGACAAGCTCGCCGACCTCTCCAAGCAGTTGGAGGAGAAGGACATCGCCCTGCGCCGCGCGCAGGACGACGCCACCCGCGAGCTGAACAAGAAGCGGGATGACATGCTGACGGGCATCGACGAGCGCGTGATGCCGGTGATCAACCAGGTCGGCAAGGACCTCGGCTACACCCTGATCTTCCGCAAGTTCGAGAGCGGCCTGATCTACGCCGACGAGGCGATCGACATCACCAGCACGGTGATTCAGCGGCTGGACGCCGCGGCCGCGGGTAAGTAGCGCGTGGGCTACCGGCTCGCCGAGCTCGCCGAGCTGGTGGGAGGCCGGGTCGAGGGGGACCCTGAGCGTGCCGTCGAGACGATTCGCACCCTGGAAGGCGCCGGCCCTGCCGACCTCTCCTTCCTGACCAGTCCCCGCTATCGAGCCCAGGCGGCAGCCAGCCGCGCCGGGGCCCTGCTGGTGGGGAAGGCCCTGGCCGACCGGGCCGTCCTCGGCCGCGACCTGCTGGTGGTGGACGATCCCGGCTATGCGCTGGCCCTGCTGCTGGCGCGGCTCCATCCCGATGATCCCGGCAATCGCCGCCGGGAGCCGGGGGTCCATCCCACGGCAATCCTGGAGGCCGGCTGCGTCGTGGACCCTACCGCGCACGTCGGGCCCTACGTGGTGATCGGGGCGGGCAGCCGGATCGGCGCCGGCGCCACCGTCCACGCCTTCGTCGCCGTGGGCCGGGGCTGCGCAGTGGGGGAGGGGGCGGTGCTCCATCCCCACGCCGTGCTCTACGACGGCACCGAGGTCGGAACGGCCGCGATCGTCCACGCCGGCGTGGTGCTGGGAGCGGACGGCTTCGGCTATGCCACCCACGGCGGAGTCCACCACAAGGTGCCACAGGTCGGCCGCGTGGTCGTGGAGGCGGAGGTGGAGATCGGCGCCAACAGCACGATCGACCGCGCCACCCTGGGCGAGACCCGCATCGGGGCCGGCACCAAGGTCGACAATCTGGTCCAGGTGGGTCACAACGTGCAGGTCGGCCGGCACTGTATCCTGTGCGGCCAGGCCGGCATTGCGGGGAGCGCCCGGCTGGGCGACGGGGTGGTGCTGGCGGGGCAGTCGGGGGTCGCCGGCCACATCGAGCTCGGGGACCGCGTCCAGGTGGCGGCCAAGTCGGCGGCCCTGGCATCGGTGGAAGCCGGAAAGGTCGTGGCCGGCATCCCCGCGGTGGAGATCCGCAAATGGCGGCGTCAGATCGCCTTGACGTCGCGCCTGGAAGAGATGAGCCGGCGCCTCCGGGCCCTCGAGCGCAAGCTCGGGGGAACCGGCGAGGACGGCGAGGCCGGCGAGGAGGATTGAGTTGAGCGAGCCGACCCCGAAGATACCGAAGACACCGCAGTGGGACGTCGAGTGGATCCTCTCGGTGCTGCCCCACCGCTATCCGTTCCTGCTGGTGGACCGCGTGCTGGAGGTCGAGCCGGGCAAGCGCATCGTCGCGCTCAAGAACGTCACCATCAACGAGCCCTTCTTCGCCGGCCACTTCCCGGGCCGGCCCGTGGTCCCGGGCGTGCTGCTCGTCGAGGGCATGGCCCAGGCCGGCGGCCTGCTGCTGCTGGGCGACGTGCCGGACCGCGCCAGCAAGCTCCTGCTGTTCGCCGGCATCGAGGAGGCCAAGTTTCGCCGGCCGGTGGTTCCCGGCGACCAGATCCGCTACGAGGTCGAGGTGCTGCGCCTGCGCAGCACCTACTGCAAGCTGTCCGGCAGGGTGATGGTGGACGGCCAGCTCGCCGCCGAGGCCGTGATCTCGTCGGCGATGGTGGACCGTTGATGACTCTCATCCATCCCTTGGCCGTGGTGGACCCTGCCGCCCGGTTGGGCGACGGGGTGCGCGTCGGGCCGTTCGCGGTGATCGGCGCCGGCGTCGAGATCGGCGACGGCACCGAGGTGGGAGCCGGGGCGATGGTGCTCGGGCCCGCTCGTATCGGCCGCGAGAACCGGATCTACCCCAGCGCCGCCATCGGCTTCGATCCCCAGGACCTCAAGTTCCAGGGCGAGGAGGTCTGGCTGGAGATCGGCGACCGCAACCATTTCCGGGAATTCTGCACCGTCCACCGCGGCACGGCCAAAGGCGGCGGCGTCACCCGGGTCGGAAGCGACAGCCTGTTCATGGCCTACACCCACATCGGCCACGACTGCCAGGTGGGGAGCCGCATCGTCTTCGCCAACAACGCCACCCTGGCGGGGCACGTCGAGGTCCACGACGACGCCAACATCAGCGCTTTCAGCTCCGTGCACCAATTCTGCCGGGTGGGCCGCCACGCCTACGTGGGCGGCTACACGGTGGCCACCATGGATGTCCTGCCCTTCGTCAAGACCGTGGGGCAGAAGCCCGCCTGCTATGGCTTGAACTCCATCGGCCTCAAGCGCAAGGGGTTCGACGCCGAGCGGGTGCGCCGGCTGGAGCTCGCCTACCGCATCCTGGTGCGCTCCAAGCTGAACACTCCCCAGGCCCTGGAGCGGCTCAAGGCCGAGCTCGCCGGCGATCCGGACGTCGACTACCTGATCGCCTTCGTCGAGAGCAGCCGGCGGGGGCTCCACAAGTCCACGCCGCAGGGTGGTGGCCGCGGAGGAGACGGAGGAGGCGAGCCTGAATAGCCTTCTTCCGGGGTCGCCGCCCCCCCTGCGCGTCGGCGTCTTCGGCACCGGCGCCATGGGACGCAACCACGTCCGTCTGCTGTCGTCGCTGCCCGGCGCCGAGCTGGCCGGTATCTACGATCCCGATCCCCGATCGGCGGAGGCGGCCGCCCGCGACTACGGCGCGCGGATCTTTCCCCGGCTCGAAGAGCTGGCCGGCGAGATCGAAGCGGCGGTGGTGGCGGCGCCCACGGTGGCCCACGCCGACATGGGCTGCGCCCTGCTCGGCCGCGGCCTGCACGTGCTGATCGAGAAGCCCCTGGCCGCCAGCCTCGCGGAGGCCGACCGCCTGCTGGCCCACACGGGCGACCGCGTGCTCGCCGTGGGGCACGTGGAGTTTTTCAATCCCGCGGTCCAGGCTCTGCTGGCGGTGGGCACGCCGCCGCGCTTCGTCGAGGTGCAGCGCCTGGGGGTCTTCTCGCCGCGCAGCCTGGACGTGGACGTGATCCTCGACCTGATGATCCACGACCTCCAGATCCTCCATGCCCTCGACCCCAGCCCGGTCGAAGAGGTGCGGGCCACTGGCATCCCGGTGCTATCGCCGCGCATCGACATCGCCAACGTGCGGCTGCAGTTCGCCTCCGGCGGGGTAGCCAACCTGACGGCGTCGCGGGTCTCCTCCGAGCGGGCGCGCAAGCTGCGGGCCTTCCTGCCGAACCGGTACTACTCCCTGGACTACCAGGCGCAGGAGATCAAGGGCTACCGGCTGGAGGAGAGGGACGGCGAGCGTCGCATCCTGCCGGACGATCTCACCGTCGAGCGGGCCGAGCCCCTGAAGCGGGAGCTCGAAGCCTTCCTCGCCGCCTGCCGGGGGAAATCGGCGCCCCGGGTGGACGGCGAGCGGGGGCGCCAGGCGCTGGCCACAGCGCTGGCGGTGGTGGAGGCGATCCGGTAAGCGTGGAGAGTTGCGGTGGACGGGCTATGATAGGGATCGGAGGTCCCGATCGTGACCAAGCTGAACGTCACTGAAGCCAAGGAAAGGTTCTCCGACCTGCTGGGACGTGTCGTCCACGAGGGCGAGACCGTCTTGATCACCCAGCAGGGCAAGGCTGTCGCGAAACTCGTC
Organism: Thermoanaerobaculum sp.; assembly: GCA_021154885.1. Lineage (GTDB taxonomy): Bacteria > Acidobacteriota > Thermoanaerobaculia > Multivoradales > UBA5704 > DATARR01. The sequence continues at coordinate 43,140 of JAJKHS010000108.1, read as the reverse complement.
CCTGCGTCGGAGGAGGACGAGACGGATCACCTGGTCAACGTGAAAGGGTGGCTGGAGGAGGACGACCCCTTCTTCGCAGCCATGGACGAGATCGTCGAAGCCCGGTTCAAGCACCAGCCCCGCTCAGCGGGAGAACCTCTCCGCTGGGTGAATGAAGAGGCTTCTTGAGCGGCTATCTCCTCGACACGAACGTGCTATCCGAGCTGCTGAAGAAGCGCCCCGACTCGGCGGTGCTGGAGCGCTTGGGCCAGACACCCCGTGAAGCTCTGGCGACCTCCTCCGTTTGTGTGTTTGAGCTGAGATACGGCGCCTCGCGGCGTCCAGATGGGGACGCTCTGTGGAGCCGGATCGCTGGGGAGGTGCTCCCCAGAGTGCGAATCCTCTCCCTCGGCCTGGAAGCGGCCGAACACGCAGGCGACCTCCTCGCCAAGCTCCACTCACGTGGAGAACCCATCGGGCTTGAGGACGTGCTGATTGGTGCAACAGCCCTCGCGAATGATCTCGTGGTAGTGACACGCAACGTCAGACATTTCGACAGGCTCGATGGGCTGGCCGTCGTGAGCTGATGGGAGCCCTGAGCTGTCCCCCTGGCTCGCCCCCAGCGCCTCAGGCTGGTAGACTCTCCCGCCGGTTCCGGCAAGCGGCCAGGCCCTGAATTCTCCTGGAAGGAGGAGTTACCTGATGAGTGACATCCGTATCGGTGTGATCGGCGGCAGCGGCCTCTACCAGATGGAGGGGATGACGGTCCGCGAAGAGCGCCGGATCGAGACACCGTTCGGCGATCCTTCGGACGCTTACATCATCGGCGAGCTGGACGGCCGCCAGGTGGCCTTCCTGCCCCGCCACGGCCGCGGTCACCGGCTGCTGCCCACCGAGCTCAACTACCGGGCCAACGTCTACGGCTTCAAGCTCCTGGGCGTCGAGGAGATCGTCTCGGTCTCCGCCGTCGGCTCGCTGAAGATCGAGTACAAGCCCACCGACATCGTGGTGCCCGACCAGTTCTTCGACCGCACCCGCCACCGGGTCGACACCTTCTTCGGCAACGGGCTGGTGGCCCACGTCTCGCTGGCCAAGCCGATCTGCCCGCGGCTGCTCGGCGCGGCTGCCGAGTCGGCGCGGGCGGCAGGGGCCACGGTGCACAGGGGCGGCACCTACGTCTGCATGGAAGGGCCGCAGTTCTCCACCCGCGCCGAGTCCGAGACCTACCGCAGCCATGGGTTCGACATCATCGGCATGACCAATCTCCAGGAGGCGAGGCTCGCCCGCGAGGCGGAGATCTGCTACGTCTCGCTGTCGATGGTTACCGACTACGACTGCTGGCACGAGACCGAGGAGGCCGTCTCCGGCGAGGCGGTGATGGAGGTCATCCGCCAAAATGTCAAGATGGCCCAGGACGTCGTCCGCCAGATGGTGCGCCGCATCGGGGAGGCCCACTCCCGCGACTGCCTCTGCGCGGAGGCCCTCAAATATTCGCTCATCACCGAACGATCGATGATCCCGGCGGCGACCCTCCAGGCGCTGCAGCCGATCGTCGGGAAATACATCAAGGCCGAATGACACGCATCCTGATCACCAACGACGACGGCATCTTCTCCGAAGGGATCAAGCTTCTGGCCGCGTCGCTGTCCACCCTGGCGGAGGTGGTGGTGGTGGCGCCGGACCGCGAGCAGAGCGCCACCGGCCACGCCCTTACCCTGTCGCGGCCGCTGCGCATGCAGAAGGTGGAGGAGCGCTGGTACGCAGTCGACGGCACGCCCACCGACTGCGTCAACCTGGGGGTCCTCGCGCTGCTCAAGGACAAGCCGCCGGATCTGGTCTGCTCCGGCATCAACTTCGGCCTCAACCTGGGCGACGACGTGACCTACTCGGGCACGGTCTCCGCCACCTTCGAGGGCACCCTGCTGGGCATCCCGTCCGTCGCCTTCAGCCAGGAGGTGGGGGAGGGTTTCTCCTTCCATGCCGCCGCGGACTTCGCCCGCCGGCTGGTGGAGGTTCTCCTCGGCGAGGAGCTGCCGCGCGACCTGCTGCTCAACGTCAACGTGCCGGCCGGTCCGATCCAGGGAGTGAGCTTCACCAAGCTCGGCCGGCGGGTCTACAAGCAGTCGGTGATCGAGAAGCTCGATCCGCGAGGCCGGAAATACTACTGGATCGCCGGCACGCCCCAGTGGCAGCGGGCGGCCGGCACCGACTTCGAGGCCGTGTCTCAAGGGCGGGTCTCGGTGACGCCGCTGCACCTCGACCTCACCTACTATCCGGGGCTCGAGAGCTTGAGCCCGCTGCGGGAGAAGCTCTCGTCCCTGACTTTTCCGGCATCGCCGCCGGCCCCGACCTCCCCCCCGGCCTGAGGAATGAGCGACTACGCCGTCCAGCGCGAGCGGATGGTCCGCGACCTGATCGCCGCCCGCGGCGTCAAGGACGAGCGCGTGCTCAACGCCATGCGCAAGATCCCCCGTCACCTGTTCGTCAAGGATCACCTGCGCAGCCAGGCCTACGGCGACCACGCCCTGCCCATCGGCACCAACAGCAGGCAGACCATCTCCCAGCCCTATGTCGTGGCCCGCATGACGGAGCTGCTGGAGGTGGGCCCTGAGCACTCGGTGCTGGAGATCGGCACGGGCTCGGGATACCAGACGGCCATCCTGGCCGCCCTGGCGCGGCGGGTCTACAGCCTGGAGCTCATCGCCGAGCTGGCCCAGGCGGCGATCCCCCGCATGCGCCAGCTCGGCCTGGAGAACGTCAAGATCCAGGTGTTCGACGGTACCGTGGGTTGGAGCGAGTGGGCGCCGTACGATCGCATCCTGGTCACGGCCGGCGCGCCCAAGGTGCCGGAGCCGCTGCTGGGGCAACTCGCGCCGGGGGGCGCCCTGCTGGTCCCGGAAGGGCCGCGCAACCTGCAGCGCCTGGTGCTCTACCGCAAGTCGCCGCGCGGCGAGATCCGGCGTCGCGAGGGCGAGGAGGTGGCCTTCGTGCCGCTGCTCGGCCGCCACGGCTGGAAGCCGGAGCAGAGATGAGCGCCCGGGCCTTCCGCTTCTGCGTGAGCGGCCGCGTCCAGGGCGTGGGTTTCCGCTGGTACGCCCGCCGGGCGGCCCAGGATCTGGGCCTCGCCGGCCGGGTACGCAACCTGCCGGACGGCCGGGTGGAGGTGGCGGCGGTGGGGGACCCCGAAGCCTTGAACGCCTTCCGGGCGCGGCTGCGGGAGGGTCCGCCGGGTGCCCGGGTCACCCGGCTCGAAGAAGAAGAAATGTCCGCCGTGCCCGACTGGGACGGCTTTACGATCGACCGCTAGTCTCTTTTGGAGGACCCATGGAGGATTTGAAGGCTTACATCCGCGAGGTGCCCGATTTCCCCAAGCCGGGCATCCTGTTCTACGACATCACGACCCTGCTCCAGAATCCGCTGGCGCTGCGCATGACGGTCGACCGCTTCGTCTGGTTCTTCGCCCAGAAGCAGGTCGACAAGGTGGTGGGCATCGAGTCGCGCGGCTTCATCTTCGCGCCCACGGTGGCCTACAACCTGAACGCCGGCTTCGTGCCGGTGCGCAAGCCGGGCAAGCTGCCGTACCACGCTACCAGGCAGAGCTACGACCTGGAGTATGGCACCGACTCGATCGAGATGCACAACGACGCCATCCAGCCCGGCGACCAGGTGCTCATCGTGGACGACCTGATAGCGACCGGCGGTACGGCCCTCGCCGCGGCGAAGATGGTCGAGTCGCTGGGCGGCAAGGTGGCCGGCTTCGGCTTCCTCATCGAGCTGACGTTCCTCCCCGGCCGTCAGAAGCTCCAGGGCTACGAGGTGGAGTCGCTGATCCGGTATTGAGCGCGCCGGGGGGGACGAGGCACGGCCCTGGGTTATAATCCCCCCCGCCTGCGGCTGTAGCTCAGGTGGAAAGAGCAGGAGTTTCCTAAACTCTTGGTCGGGGGTTCGAGTCCTCCCAGCCGCACCACCTTGGAATCAAGCACTTGCGACGAACTATGAGAGCCCGAAGAGGGGTCAAGAGACCCCCGCAAGTTGCACTCTAGTCACAGTTGCGGGATACTTTTCCTCCAGATTGGGGAGGAAAACCATGGCCACGGTCACCAAGAGGACGGCAGGCAAGGGGGAGGTTCGGTATCTGGCGCAGGCGGGCCTCAAGGGGCATCCACCTCAGTCCCGTACCTTCGAGCGGAAAACCGATGCTAGCCGCTGGGCTCAGCAAGTTGAGGCCGACATCCGGGCAGGCCGCAATCAGCGGGCTGTGCATTCCCCCTGACCAGTGCATCCGTTCTTCATGTTATTGCGTAGTTTCCAGGGTAGCCAGGATAATAGCGGATGTTTATTGATGTGTCAAGGATGCAGTGCAGGCATTGCTGAGTTCGGAAGGGCAAGTGATGGCTGCCATTTCGCACGTCAGCTTGCCAGCAAGGAGAGCTCGGCGTCCGGGGTTTCCGACAGTGCCTCTTGGAGGCTGTCTTCCAAGATCCCGAGCCCAGCCGCGAGCCCCTCGTCGTCAATCGTGAGAGGCGGGAGCACCTTGAGGACACTGTCACGGGGACCGACAGTCTCGATGATGAGGCCGCGCTCGAAGGCGAGTTGGGCCACGCGCTTAGCAAGCCTCTTCGGGGCGAGGGCCAGACCCTGGATGAGCCCTCGCCCACGGACGACCTGTCCCGCCGGCAGATGCCGCGCCGCGAGGGTGCCGAGGCGGTCGGCCACCAGCTTGCCCTTGCGCTCGGTCTCGCGCTGGAGCGTGTCGTCCTCCCAGTAGCAGAGCGCCGCCGCTCCCGTGACAAAGGACAGGTTCAAGCCTCGGAATGTCCCGTTGTGCTCACCGGGCTCCCAGATGTCGAGATCGGGACGGATGAGGACGATCGCCATCGGCAGGCCGAAGCCGCTGATCGACTTCGACAGGCAGATCAGGTCAGGACGGATTCCGGCCGGCTCGAAGCTGAAGAAGGGCCCCGTTCGGCCGCAACCGACCTGGACCTCATCCACGATGAGCGGGATCTCGTACCTCCTCACTATCCGCTCCAGACGCCGCAGCCAATCCCAGGATGCGACGTTGACACCCCCCTCCGCCTGGATTGTCTCCAGGATCACCGCGGCCGGGAGACCGAGCCCGCTATGATCATCCTCGAGCAACCTCTCGAGGAGAGGCAACGTGTCGGCGTCGGGCCCGAGATAGCCGTCGAAGGGGACCGCAACGGAGTAGAGGAGCGGCACCCCAGCCCCACGGCGCTTCGCGGCGTTGCCGGTAACCGCCAGCGAGCCGAGGGTCACGCCGTGATAAGCCTGGGTGAAGAAGGCGACGGTCTGGCGGCCGGTGACTTTGCGCGCCAGCTTGAGGGCGGCCTCGACCGCGTTTGTGCCGGTGGGACCGACGAACTGGACCCGGTAGTCCAGGCCACGAGGCGCGAGGATCACCTTCTGGAAGCGCTCCAGGAACTCGCGCTTGGCGGAGGTGGCCATGTCCAGGCTGTGAATTACCCCATCGGCGGCGATGTAGGCGAGAAGGCGGTCCTTGAGATAGGGGTTGTTGTGCCCGTAGTTGAGGGCACCAGCGCCGCTCAAGAAGTCGATGTAGCGCTTCCCCTGCTCGTCCGTCAGATGATGCCCGCTGGCTGTCGTGAAAACGGCCGGAAAGGCGCGGCTGTAGACTCGGACCCCAGACTCCAGTTGTTCAAAGACCTCCATGAGCACTCTCCTTCTTGCGGCGGGTTCACTCCCTCCTCAAAAACGGTGTGCGTCGACGCCGTCAAAGAGCCGAGCGGCGAGCGAGCTTCACCGGCTAGAACTAATGTACCATCCCTGGGAGATCCCCTGTCGTAGATGCGGTGGTTCGTCCCCGACCGGGGCGGGCCCAACCTAAAGAGTGCCCGCTCCTGACTGGCGGATCCAGGTGGTAAGGGGGCGAGGCCTTCCGCCGCGCTCTCTCGTCGGCGTCGCCGCGGCTGGAGGTCTATACCCACGAACTCGCCGCCGGCCTGGGAACTCAGCGTCCTGGCCCGCGGACTGGTGGAGCTGAAGCGGCGGCAGGCGCCGCGCGCCTCCCACCCGCGGCCCGCCACGTCCGGTCCATGAAATACGACCGGTTGGTAGAGGAGGCTGGAATGATCCTTGGCTTTCGCCCAGAAGCGGAGGTAGGGTCGCATTCAAGGGCAGAGTCTATGAGGCTTTCGCACCCCGTGCGTGGAGATCGAGGTCGACGGTGTCGGTCATGGGCGCCTTGACGGCCCATAAGGTGGGCGCGGTGCTCCGGCGCTATGATGACCACCGAGTAAATGGAGCTATGGCGGCCGATGGCGCACGCCGGTGTAGATGAGGACCCGGAGGCGGCCCCAGAAGGGTGCGCTGTGACAGCGGAGACTCCCTTACGCCCATACAGGAATGGGGCACCTGCCCTGGAGTTCCCTGGGTGCTGGCAGCAACTCCAGGCTGGCCTCGACCAGAGCGACTCCCTTCGACAGAAGGTCGCCCGTCCCGGGAACTCCGTCGACGAGACCGGGCAAGACCTATTCGGGGCCGGCCACTTCCAAGGGGCCCGCTGACGGCGTGGGTAGGGCTCTCCTGCACCCTGTCTTGGCCGGTGGGTGGTGCCTGCCCAAGTCACACTCCAGTCACACTGCGAGATGAAAACCAGTGGTAACCACCACGGTACTGGGTGATAGTCGAGGCTCGAGCTAACGATCTTGTGACGCTCGCCATTATCGAAGAGTCGACCCCGGCATCGCCGCAGAGCTGGATTCGACGGGCAGTGTTGACCCGGCCGACGTGAACATAGGTCTGGCGGATCGAGAGCAGTTCGGACCACGAGGGGATCGCCCCGTCGAGGTCCCTGCCGTGCCGACTGTGCTAAAGTCCAGAATATCGCGTCACGGGGCTGACCAAAGGGCTAACAGGTTCGGGACTCCTCAGAACCTTGACTCTCCCCGTCGGGCCGAGGGCCGACGTCCGAGATGAGCTCGCGTCGGGTAGAAGGCCCTCGCGTCTTCTCAGCCCTCGGAGGAGAGGATGGATCCGAAGTTCGACCCGGCGGGCCAAGGAGTCAAGGGAGTCTCCGCTCCCACCCTGTCGCTACCCAAGGGCGGCGGCGCCGTCCGCGGCATCGGCGAGAAATTCGGCGTCAACCCGGTGACGGGCACGGGCAGCCTGAGCGTTCCCCTGCCCTTGTCGCCAGGGCGTGCCGGCTTCGGCCCACAGCTCTCTCTGTCGTACGACTCCGGTGCCGGCAACGGGCCCTTCGGCTTCGGCTGGAGCCTCGGGCTGCCGTCGATCACCCGCAAGACCGACAAGGGACTGCCGCGCTATCTCGATGCCGAGGAGTCGGACGTCTTCATCCTCTCCGGCGCGGAGGACCTGGTCCCCGTCCTCGACGGTGCGGGCCAGCGCGTTGCGCCGCAGGAGCGTACGGTCTACGGCATCGCCTACAAGGTCTATCGGTACCGTCCACGCATCGAGGGGCTGTTCGCCCGCATCGAGCGCTGGGTGGCCAAGGATACCGGCGTCAGTCACTGGCGCAGCATCAGCCGTGACAACGTGACCACGCTCTACGGCTTCGACGCGGACAGCCGCATCGTCGACCCCACCGATCCCCGCAAGATCTTCTCCTACCTCATCTGCCGGACGTTCGACGACAAGGGCAACCTCGCCGTCTACAAGTATGCCGCGGAGGATGGAAAAGGGGTGATTCGCTCGCAGGCCCATGAGGCGAACCGCGGCGACCCCGGCCAGGACCCCGACCGTGTTGCCCAGCGGTATCTCAAAGCGATCCGCTATGGCAATTCTCGACCGTACTTCCCGACCTGGTCGGCCACGGGACCGGAGACTCCGCTTCCCGGTGACCACGACTGGCATTTCGAGGCGGTCTTCGACTATGGCGATCACTCTCCGGACCTGCCATTGCCCGCGCCCGACTTGACGTGGCCGGTCCGCCCCGATCCGTTCTCCACCTATCGCGCCGGCTTCGAGGTGCGGACGTATCGCCGCTGCGAGCGCGTCCTGTTCTTCCATCATTTCCTCGCCGAGCCGGGCGTAGGGGAAAACTGCCTCGTCCGTTCCACCAACCTGCTCTATTCCGACGAGGAGACCCCCGCCGATCCGAAAAACCCGATCTATACGTTCCTGCGCTCGGTGACGCAGACGGGCTATCGCCGCGCAGGCACAGGCTACCGCCGCCAATCGCTGCCGCCGCTGGAATTCGAGTACAGCCAGCCGCGGGTCCGCCCCGAAGTCCTCACGCTGGATGCCGAGAGCCTCGCCAACCTGCCGGAAGGCCTCGACGGCTCGCGTTTCCAGTGGGTGGACCTCGACGGCGAGGGGCTCTCGGGAATCCTCACCGACTTCGGCCACGCCGGAGGGGGCTGGGGCTACAAACGCAACCTCAGCCCGCTCAACCAGGTCACCCTGCCCGATGGCAGCCGCGCCACCCGCGCCCGCTTCGGTCCGCTCGAGCCGGTCGCCGCGCTCCCTTCGCGCAGCGAGCTCGGCGGCGGCCAGCAGCTTCTCGACCTCGCGGGCGACGGCCAACTCGACGTGGTGACCCTGGGCGAACCCGTCCCCGGCTTTTTCGAGCGGACTGCGGATGGCGGCTGGGAGCCCTTCCGTGCCTTCGCCTCTCTGCCGCGCCTGGACTGGTCCGAGCCGAACCTGAAATTCGTCGACCTGACCGGCGACGGCCACGCCGACGTCCTCCTGACCGAAGATGGATTGTTCACGTTTTATCCGTCGCTGGGCGAGGCGGGCTTCGGCGCCGCCGGCATGGTGCGTCCGCCGTGGGACGAGGAGCGCGGGCCCAAGGTGGTGCTCGCCGACGAAGCGCAGACCATCTTCCTCGCCGATCTGTCCGGCGACGGGCTCAGCGACCTCGTTCGCATCCGCAACGGCGAAGTCTGCTATTGGCCGAACCTTGGCTACGGCCGCTTCGGAGCGAAAGTGACGATGGACGGCGCGCCGCGCTTCGCCGACGAAGAACGTTTCGATGCGCGCCGCATCCGCCTGGCCGACGTCGACGGCTCCGGCACCACCGACCTGCTGTACATCGGCGAGGACGGCGTCCAGGTCTGCTTCAACCGCTCCGGTAACTCCTGGGCCGAGCCGCACCGGCTTGCCGTATTCCCCACCGCGGACTCGCTGAGCGCGGTGCAGGCGACCGACCTCCTCGGCACCGGCACGGCCTGCCTGGTCTGGTCCTCGCCCCTGCCCTCCCAGGCGGCGGCGCCACTGCGTTACGTGGATTTGATGGGCGGAGAGAAACCCCATCTGTTGGTGCGCTCGCGCAACAACCTGGGCGCCGAGACCCGGACGCGCTACGCCCCGTCCACCCGTTTCTATCTCGCCGACAAGACGGCGGGAAAACCGTGGATCACCCGGCTGCCGTTCCCCGTGCACGTCGTCGAGCGGGTCGAGACCTACGACTGGATCGGGCGCAGCCGCTTCGCCACCCGCTATGCCTATCACCACGGTTATTTCGATGGCTACGAACGCGAATTCCGCGGCTTCGGCATGATCGAGCAGTGGGACACGGAGGAGCAGCGCGGCGACACCTCCTTCCCCGAGGCGGAAGCCACCAATTGGGACGCGGCCTCGTGGACGCCGCCCCTGCTCACCCGCACCTGGTTCCACACCGGAGCGTTCGTCGAGGCCGGCACGGTCTCACGGCAATATGCCCATGAATACTGGAGCGAGCCGGCCCTGCGGGGAGACGATCGCGCCGCGGAGCGCGAGGCCATGCTGCTCCCGGATACCGTGCTGCCGTCCGACGACCTCACGGCCGACGAGGTCCGCGAGGCCTACCGCGCCCTCAAGGGCATGGCCCTGCGCACCGAGGTCTTTGCCCAGGACGGCACCGCGCACGCCGAGCATCCGTACGCCGTCACCGAGCAGAATTTCACCGTCCGCCGGGAGCAGGCCATGGCCGGGAACCGGCACGCGGTCTTCTTCGCCCATCCGCGGGAAAAGCTTTCTTTCCACTACGAGCGCCAGCCCGCAGACCCCCGGGTCACGCACGAGGTCACGCTCAAGGTGGATCTCTACGGCAACGTCGAGCGTAGCGTCTCGATCGGGTATCCACGCCGATCCGGGTACCCTGATCCGGAACCGGAGCTCTCCACCGCGTTCCATGCCATGCTCGCCTACGATCAAGGACGGCTGCACGTCGCAGCAACGGAAAATCATTTCACGGCAGATACCCTGACCGATCCCAGCCGCTTCCCGGACGTACACCGGACGCCGCTGCCCGCGGAAACGATCACCGCCGAGCTGACCGGCATCCAGCCGGCGGCGAACCGTTCCGGAATCACCAACCTTTTCCGCTTCGCCGAGCTGGACGACTGGCCGAAGATCTGGGACGGCGCGAACGTCATCCCCTACGAGGAGGTCCCAGGCTCGGACGTCGATGGCGCCGGCGCGCTGCCCAGCGTCTTGACGCGGCGCATCGTCGAGCACACCCGCACGGTGTATCGCAGCGACGACCTCACGGCTCTACTCCCGCCCGGTCAATTGCAGCCGCTGGCGCTGCCTGGCGACTCCTATCGCTTGGCGCTCACTCCGGGATTGATCCAACGCGTCTTCGACACGCGCTTCCCGGATGCCACGCTGACCGAAGGTGGCTATGCGCAGCTCCCGGGCGGAACCGACTGGTGGATGCCCTCCGGCCGCGTCTTCTACTCGCCCGGCGACGCCGACACACCGGCGGTAGAAAACGATGAGGCGCGAAATCATTTCTATCAGCCCCGCCGCTTCGTCGATCCCTTTGGCGGCGTCACCCGCGTGACTCAAGATCTGTACGACCTGCTGGTCGCCGGCACCACCGATCCCGCCGGCAATGTCACGGCCGTCGTCAACGATTACCGCGTCCTCCAGCCGTCCCGGATCACCGAGCCGAACGGCAACCATTCGGCGGCTGCCTTCGATGCCCTCGGCCTCGTCGCCGGCAACGCCGTCCTGGACAAAACGGAGACCCTGGGCGACTCGCTGACCGGTTTCGAGCCGGACCTCGATGCGACCTTAATCCTCGCGCACCTGGCCGGCCCGCTGAGCAAACCGGACGAGATCCTCGGCAACGCGTCGGCGCGGCTGCTCTACGACCTTTTCGCCTACCATCGCACGCGCGACACGGCGCAGCCCGACCCGCCGGTCGTCTACACGCTCACCCGCGAGACGCACGTCTCCGACCTCGCTCCTGGCGAGGCCACGCGCTACCAGCACGCCTTCGTCTACTCGGACGGGCACGGGCGCGAGATCCAGCGCAAGGCCCAGGCGGAGCAGGGGCCGGTCGAAAGCGGGGGCCCCGACGTCTCCCCGCGCTGGGTCGGCTCCGGCTGGACCCTCTTCAACAACAAGGGAAAACCCGTCCGCAAATATGAACCTTTCTTCTCCGCCACCCACCGCTTCGAATTCGCGCGCCAGGCCGGCGTCAGCTCCGTCCTCTTCTATGACCCTGCCGAGCGGGTCGTTGCCACGCTGCATCCGAACGACACCTGGGAGAAGGTCGTCTTCGATACCTGGCGGCAGGAGACCTGGGACGTCAATGACACGGTCCAGTTCCCCGATCCTCAACACCCAACGGTCCTGGTCTCAGACCCGCGCCTCGACGAACATGTACAAGGTTTCTTCCGCAGGTTCCTCGGCGAGGCCCCGAGCGCCTTCACCTCCTGGTACGACCGGCGGATCGGCGGGACCCTGGGAGCCACTCCGGAGGAGCGCGCCGCCGAGAAGGACGCCGCGACCAAAGCCGCCGACCACGCCGGCACCCCGAGCAAGATCCATTTCGACGCCCTGGGCCGCACCTGTCTGGCGGTGGCGCACAACGGCGGGACCGAACGTCATGCCACCCGCACCGCCTTCGATGCCGAAGGCAAGCCGCTGGCGGTTTTCGACGCTCAGGGCCGCCGCGTCGTCGAGCACTGCCTGCGCGAGCCCCTCGGCGCCGGAGGCTTCCGCTACGTCGCGGGCTACGACTACGCGGGAAACGCGATCTATCACAACGGCATGGACAACGGCGCGCGGCGCAGCCTGGCCAACGTCGCCGGCCATCCCATCCGCACCTGGGACGCCAGGGATCACGCCTTCCGCATCCTCTATGACAAGATGCAGCGCCCCACACACCGCTACGTCAGCACCGGCGGCGCCGCGGAGATCCTCCTGGAGCGCTCCGTCTACGGCGAAGGGCTGGCCGCTCGCAACCTTTGCGGACGACTGTTCCGGCGCTACGACGGCGCCGGAGTCGCCAGCGACGAGCGCTACGATTTCAAAGGCAACCTCCTGGAGAGCGTACGGCAATTCGCCGTCGAGTATCGCCGGTCGATCGACTGGTCCGTCCTCGCCGCGCTGACCGATGCCACCGCGCTCGATACCGCCGCGGCACCGCTGCTGATCGCCGCCGACCGCTATACCGTGACCACCGTCTACGACGCCCTCAACCGTCCCATCCAGGTGGTGACGCCGTACCGCTCCGGCATGCAACCGAGCGTCCTGCGCCCGTCGTACAACGAGGCCAACCTGCTCGAGCGGGTGGACGTCTGGCTCCGGCGAGCGAGCGCTCCCACCGCGCTGCTCGATCCCAAAACCGCCGATCATCACGCGGTCACCGACATCGGCTACAACGCCCGCGGCCAGCGCATCCTCTTCGCGCTCGGCAACGGCACCGTCACCACCTATGATTACGATCCGCAGACCTTCCGCCTCACTCATTTGACCACGTCGCGCCCTACCTCCTTCCCGGCGAATCAGCGCGTCGTGCAGGACCTTGCCTACACCTACGATCCAACGGGCAACGTCACGCGAATCCGGGACACCGCGGACATCCAGAACGTCATCTTTTTCCAGAATCAACGCGTCGAGCCGTCCACCGACTACACCTACGACCCGCTCTACCGCCTGACCCGCGCGAGCGGCCGCGAGCATCTCGGGAAAAGCGGAACCGGCCTGAACCCTCCCCAGCAGGTCACCCACGACGACTCCTTCCGCGCCGGCATTCACCATCCCGGCGACGGCCAGGCGGTGGGGACGTACAAGGAAACCTATACGTACGACTCCGTCGGCAACCTGCTCAAGATGCTGCACGAGGTCAGCTCGGGTTCGTGGAGCCGGCGCTACGCCTACACCGAAAAATCGCAGATCACCGCCGCGGAGACCTGCAACCGTCTCTCGGCCACGAGCCTGCCCGGCGATCCGGACGACGGCCCCTACACTGGCAAGTACGAGCACGATGCTCATGGCAACATGACGCGCATGCCCCACCTGTCGAAGCTCGTCTGGGACGAGCAGGACCGCCTCCGCTCGACGGCGCGACAGGTGACCGCCGGCACGCCGGATACGACCTTTTACGTCTACGACGCCGGGGGGCAGCGGCAACGCAAGGTCACCGACAGCTCAACCGGTACCCGCCGCACGGAGCGGCTCTATCTGGGCGCGATCGAGATCCACCGCGACTTCGCCGCGGATGGAACGACGATCACGCTCGAGCGCGAGGCCCTGCACGTCTCCGCGGGCCCAGATCGCGTCGCACTGATCGAGACGCGTACGGCCGGCACCGATCCCGCGCCCGTCCAACTCGTCCGGTATCAGTACACCAACCATCTGGGCTCCGCCACGCTGGAGCTCGACGACAAGGCCGACATCATTTCCTACGAGGAATATTTCCCGTATGGCTCCACCGCCTACCAGGCCGTGCGCAACACCACCGAGACGCCGAAACGGTATCGCTATACCGGCAAGGAGCGGGATGAAGAGAGCGATCTGTACTACCACGGGGCGCGGTACTACGCGTGTTGGTTAGGACGATGGGTAAGTTGCGATCCATCGGGGCTAGTGGACGGAATGAACCTTTATAGTTATGTGCGAGATAATCCAGCACGCCACTTGGATCGCACGGGAAGACAGAGTGAGGAGGGCCACGACAAGAAACAAGCCAGTCAGCCAAAGGAATCATCTAGAGAAGCCAAGGCGCCCGACCAGAGGAAGGAGCTTCACAAAACGAAAGCACAAGCGCTGCTGGATAAGGATCGCGCAGAGAGACGTTCAATCCTTGAACGCGATTTCAAGATTGCGGTCGGTGGCGAGAACGACCCCACGAATCTGGCCAAGTGGACTCGCTTGGCTGAATTGATCACCAAAGAGCCAGAGCGAGGGAATATCCCAGTTCCGTTTCTCCTTGGCTTTATTGCAAAGGAGTCGTCCGGCAACCCAGAAACGCACCATCTTCACGAAAAACGTGATGAAGTCGGGTTGTTTCAAATTTCTAAGGAAGAGCGCGGCTATATCCACATGAACGCTTCCGCCACAAAGAAAGATCTCTCCGACCATGACAAGCTTCTAAGTCCGCAATTTCTTGGGCTTGGCGTGAAAGCCGGAATCAAGCTAATGAATTTCTATGAGCAGCGATTTACGGACAAATATCCGACTCTTGGGGCGGCTCCAGCACTTCACGACCTTGCTCGGCTTGCGCACCAGCAAGGGGTTGGTACCGTCAATTTGGTCCTGCGCAAGCTGACGAAAGAGGGAGTCGATTTGAGCAAGCTTACGCTACCGCAGCTCGTAGGATGGTCGGAAACCCACCAGGTCCAATATTTCAGTCCGGCGCGAGTGGAGCGTGTCGTTCTCATGCATAGCATAGGCGAACATCTGTTCAAGCTTGTCGAACAACAAGCCAAGTCAGCGACACCTTAAGGAGGTGCGCCAAACAGGCAACCGATTCCGAAGACGACCCCCGGTAGAGTTCCACTAGCATAAAGGTAAAGAGCAAGCGATGAACCTACAAGGCCGAGTCCTGAAAACTAACCTCAACGGCGACGACGTTCGCCTCCTGCATCACGAGTTGGGTCTCCTGGGGTTCCGCAGTATCCCTGAGGCCGAGACTCTTCCAGGCGTCTTCGGGCGGGGAACTGAGGAGGCGGTGCGAGAGTTTCAGCAAAGCGCCGGGCTCCAGGTCACCGGCGTCGTCGACGAGGCCACGGCGCGTGCCATCAACGAGAGGGTGGCGAGCGCCGGCCCGCCAGTTGCCGCGATTCCCGGCACCTACACCGTGGAGGGCTCGGTCACCAGCCCGGATCGGGCCGGGGTCGGCGAGTTGCTCGTTCAGATCGTGGACAGGAACGCCGGGCTTAATGCGGACGTCTCGCTGAAGACTACGACAACCGATGAGCGCGGCAACTACACGGTCAATTTTACTTGGACCGCTCCCTCCGCTCAAAAGACACAGCCGGACCTGCAGGCGCGCGTCTTCCTCAAGGCGATTTCGGAAAAACCCCTGGCCGTCTCAGAGGCCCGCTACAACGCGACCCTGCACGAGACGTTGAACGTCAGGCTGCCCGCCCAGTCCACGGCGCTGCCCAGCGAGCACGAGACGCTGACCGCCATGCTCAAGTCGTACTTCAGCGGTAGCCTCAAAGACCTCCAGGAGACCGAGGCTCAGCAGGACGTCACCTACCTGGCCAACAAGTGCGCTTGGGACGCCCGCGCCGTGGCCATGGCTGCCCTCGCCGATCAGCTCTACAGCGATGTCCACGTCCATGACCCCAACGGGTACCTCGACCCGGCGTTCTTCTATGCCCTCTTTCGCGCCGGGCTGCCCGCCAATGAAACGCTCTATCTGACCGACATCGAGACGGTGGGCAGAGTGTGGCAACAGGCCATCGATCAGGGCGTGATCCCGCAAAGCTTGAAAGATGGTGATAGGATCCAGCGCGCCAAGGGCATCTTTCGAATCCTCTGTGCTGATCACCTCCTCAAGGCCCAGGCGATCGCCGGAACCTCCTCCATGGCAGACATGCTCGCACTCACGCTGAGCGAAGAGACCCAGCGTTCGCGTTTCGCGGAGCTCTACACCCTCTATCGCGGCGACCTGCCAACCTTTTGGCAAGAGGTAGAGAAACCGCCGGCGCCGGCGGGCGGAGGTTTCGGCCCCGCCGTCGCCAAGCGCCTCCAACTCGATGGCCAACTGGCCTACCTGACCCTCAACAATGCGCCGTTGATGAGCAGCCTGCGCGCCACGGTCTCGTCTCCGCTGGACCTCGTCAAAGGTGGCTATCACAGCGCCGAAAAATGGAAACCGCTCCTGGCCACGGCCCCGATCCCCGTGCAGATCCCCGGGGCCAAGTTAGACGAAAAGCGCACCAGGTACGCCGAGCTGCTGGCCGCGCAGGTGCGCTTCAGCTTTTCCACCGCCGTGATCGCCGAGAGAATCAGAAGCGGCGAGATCAAGGTGCCCTCGGAGGTCAAGGATCAAGTCGTCACGTTCCTGACCCAGCAGGGACACTTCGAGATCGGCACCCAGCCGGTCGAGCAGTTCCTCGCCGGCACTACGCTGACGCCCGACCCCAAGGTGGTGGAGCAGGTCAAACGACTGGAACGAGTCTACCAGATCACGCCGAACGACCAGGCGATGGTCAGTCTGCTCAACAGCGATCTGGACTCCGCCTATAAGGTCGTCCGTTACGAGGAGGAGGAGCTCGTCAGGCTATACGTCAAAGATCACCCGGAGGAGGAGCAGACCGCCCGTCTGATCTATGCCAAGGCGAAGCAGGTCTACAATACGGCGCTGAACGTCGCCTCCAGCTATCTCCTCTCCCGCAACGCGCCCGGGCTCGGCGTGAGCCAGGGCTCGGCGGTGGTGCTCCCGGCCCCACCTCCGACCTTGACGGCGGCTCCCGACGTCATTGCCTATCCCACGCTCGAAAAGCTTTTCGGCTCCCTGGACTTCTGCGCCTGCGAGCACTGCCGGTCGATTCTCAGCCCCGCCGCCTACCTGGTAGACCTGCTCCTCTTCATCGATCGTCCCAAGGAGGTGTGGGACGGGAAAGAGAATCCCCAGAGCGTGCTGCTGGATCGCCGCCCGGACATCCAGCACCTGCCCTTGACGTGCGAGAACACCAACACGCCGCTGCCTTATATCGATCTGGTCAACGAGACGCTGGAGTACTTCGTCGCTCACGATTCCCTCAAAGATTATCCTGGGCACGACACCGGCGACCGCGCGGCTCCGGAAGAGCTGCTGGCCAGTCCGCAGTTCGTCGAAGACGCGGCCTATGCCAGGCTGAAGGCCACGCCCTTCCCGCCGCCGTTGCCATTCCACCAGCCGCTGGAGGCCCTGCGCCGCTACTTCGACAAACTGGAGGTCCCGCTCCAGGACGCGATGGAGGCGCTGCGCAAGGACGAGATCCTTGGCGGTACAGTCAAACTGGATGGCGACTCCAGCTACGACTGGCGCGACATCCTGATGGAGGAGCTCCAACTCTCGCGCGCCGAGTGCCGGCTGCTGACCGAGCACTCTCTGACCTTGCTGCAAATGTACGGATTTCCAGCGGGCACGTTCGACGATGCGGCGATGAAAGAGCTCGCGAAAGTCAAGGCCTTCAGCCGCCGGGTGGGGATCACGTATGAGGAGGCCTTCGCGCTGCTCCAGACGCGGTTCATCAACCCGAACGGTTGGCTGATCCCCCGCCTCGAGCGCCTTCACGTGCCGTTTGCGACCCTCAAGGCGCTCAAGGACGGCAAGATCTCGGATCAGGCTTTCAAAGACCTCCTGCCCGCGGGCCTGGATCTCGCTCAGTACGGCAAGGACAAGGACGTGCCGAAGTGGGTGAAGGACGACACGAACTACGCCCGTATCATGGGCTTGATCGTCGTCGCCAATCCCGATCCCGCCCACAGCACGGATCTCTGCTCCATTGACTTTCTCGAGCTCCGCTACTCCAACCCGGACACCAGCGCCAATTTCCTCCTTCCCATCGACTTCGTCCGCCTGCTGCGTTTCCTCCGCCTGTGGAAAAAGCTCGGCTTGACGATCGACCAGACCGATCAGTTGATCACGGCGCTGGCTCCGGCCGGCGACGCCACGGACCTCCAGAAACTGGACGACGCCTTCCTGACCCTGCTGCCGCGCCTCGGCATCGTCTTCCGCCTGATCGACCGCCTCGGGCTGACGCCGGACGACGACCTGCAGGCGCTCCTTGCCTGCTGGTCGCCTCTCGGGACCTACGGTCCCGACGCCCTCTATCGCAAGGTTTTCCTGAGCCCGGCGCTGCTCCGGCTGGACGCGGTGTTCGCGGACGACGGCTACGGCAACTTCCTGAAGGATCCCAATGCGAAGCTCCTCGACCATGCCGAGGCTCTGCGGGCAGCCTGCGGTTTGACGGGCGAGGAGCTCTCTCTGATCGTTGCGGATCGAAGTTTGAAGGATGCCTTGCTGACGCTGGACAACGTCAGCGAGATCTTCCGGCGGGGCTGGCTGGCACGCAAGCTGCGCCTGAGCGTCAAGGAGCTCCTCCTTCTGATCCATCGTACGGGCTTCAATCCGTTCGCCGCACCGGCGCCGCCGGCGCCGCCGATCGAAAAGCTCCTCGACCTGGTGGAATCGTTCCGCGCCGCCTCGCTGCAGCCGGTACAAGCCCTGTACCTCGTCTGGAACGACGACGTGAGCGGCAAGTCCGTGCCGGAGGAGCGGCAGATCCACGATCTCGCCCGCAGCCTGCGCGCCGGCTTCGCCGCCATCGAGAGCGAGCTCACGGTGGCCAGCGCTCCGGACGTCCAGGTCGCCCGCGCCCGCATGGCGCAGGTCTACGGCGGCGAGGCCACGGACTTCTTTTTCGGCCTGCTCGAAGGCACGCTCCGGTTCGACGTGACCTACACGCATGACACGGAGACCCTGGAGCCGGCGATCCTCGAAGCGGCGCCAGGAAGGATCGCCTATGACTCCTTCCGCAAGCGGCTCTCCTGCTCCGGCATCCTGAGCGATGCGACTCGCGGTGCGCTCAAGGACGCTGCCAAGACGAAGCCGGACTTCGGGACGGCGGTGGAGTCCCTCTATACCGCGGGCCAGAACGCCATGACGCCGTTTTTCGCCCGCTACCCGGACCTCCAGCCGCTCTATTCCGACTATGCTGCCTCTACCAAGGAGCCGGAGAAGAAGCGGGAGGCCCTGCTCAACGCTCTCCTCGTCAAGCTGAAGGCGGGCCGCAAGCGCCAACAGGCTCTCGCCATCGTGAGCACGGCGATGCGCATCGATCCGGCCTTCGCGCAGGCGCTGCTGACGGACGGCAACGTGCTCCATGCGCAAGCCGACGCCACCAGGCCGGCCCTCGACGACCTGCTCGCCCTGGAGACTCCGGGGCCCATGGGGATTTCCTTCTTCCAGAGCTTGAACGGCTATCTCGAAGCTCCCGTGAACGGTCTCTACCACCTGCAGATCGAACAGGAGGGCACCAAGGACGCCAAGCTCCGTCTCGGCGGACAAGACGTCACTCTGGATAAGAACGGCAACGTCTGGAGCACCCATCAGCCGGTCGAGCTGACGGCGGGGATTCTCTACAGCATCCTGATCACGGCGGAAGGTGTGACCAAACCGCCGGCGGTGCGCTGGCGGACGGAAGGACGCGGCTGGGAATCGATTCCCGAAAGCCAGCTCTATTATTTTGCCCTCGTCGATCAGCTCCGGAGCACCACCATCCGCTTCCTCAAGGCGTCGTCGCTGGCCACGGCGCTGAAGATGACGGCGAACGAGATCGTCCACTTCGCCGCACGGGACGAATACAAGATCGGAAATCCAAAGCAGGGCTGGCTCAATGCCCTGCCGGTCTCCGGCGGAGCGGACACCGCCACCGCGACCGCTCTGCGAGACGTGTTGACGGCGCTCCTCGACTTCGCCCGTCTCAAGGCGGAGCTGTCGCCGGACGACGAACGGCTGCTGGCCGTGCTGCGCAATCCGGCCGCGGTGCTGAACGGGTCGAACCTGCTCCTGAGCCTGACCGGCTGGGAGGACCAATCGCTGACGGACCTCCTGCCCCGCCTCGGCCTGACGCGCGCGGACCTCTCGCGGATCGGCAAATTCCGGCGCGCCCACGACGCCTATGCCGTTACCAGGAAACTCGGCATTTCCGCCTCCGCGCTCCTGAGCTCCGCCACCAACGAGCCGAGTCCGGACACCGTGCGCGACCTGCAGTCCGCTCTTCGCGCCCGCTACGACGAGTCCGGCTGGCTGGCCGTGATCCGGCCGATCAACGACGAGTTGCGCGGGCTTCAGCGCAACGCCCTGGTGGCCTGTGTCCTGCGAAAGCTCGCAGAGAGCACGGCCACCCGGGACGTCGACACACCGGACAAGCTTTTCGAATATTTCCTCATGGACGTGCAGATGGAGCCGTGCATGCAGACCTCGCGCATCCGGCACGCGCTTTCCTCCGTGCAGCTCTTCATCGAGCGTTGCCTGATGAACCTGGAGTTGCGGGTCTCGCCGGCGACCATCATTGGCAAACAGTGGGAGTGGATGAAGCGCTACCGGGTGTGGGAAGCGAACCGCAAGGTCTTCCTCTGGCCGGAGAACTGGCTCGAGCCCGAGCTGCGAGACGACCAGTCCCCATTCTTCAAGGAGGCCATGAGCGAGCTGTTGCAGAGCGACATTACCGAGGACTCCGCCGCGACCGCGCTGCTCAACTACCTTTCGAAGCTGGAAGAGGTCGCCAAGCTGGAGCCGTGCGGCTTCCACTTCGTTGAGAATGAGCCTGGCACGGCGGACGACGTGGCGCACGTGGTGGCCCGCACGGCGGGCGCGCACCGCAAGTATTACTACCGCCGGCGCGAAGGCATCTCCTGGTCCCCCTGGGAGCAGATCCGGCTCGACATCGAGGACAACCCGGTGCTGCCGGTGGTCTGGAACAACCGCCTGCTCCTCTTCTGGCTCAAGATCCTGAAGCAGGGACCGCCGACCATGCAGAAACCCGGCACGGCAGGTGCTCCACTGACATCGCTTAAGACATCGGATCTCGGCGTGCCCATTACACTCGTGCAGGCCGTGCTTTGCTGGAGCGAGTATTACAACGGCAAGTGGCAGCCGGCCAAGACGTCGGACGTGGAGCGCCCTACGGAGTTGGGGAAGTTCTTCACTCCCGCCGACTTGTTCGCCTTCGACCGCTCCAAACTGTTTCTGACCTCCGCGGAGGATGGGGGTGCGTTGCGGATCCAGATCGACGGCTCCGGAGCGTCCCAGTTCGTGCTCTACAATACGCACAGCCTCCCGGTGCGCTGGGAGGATCTCCCACCTCCTGCGCACGGCTCGACTCCCCCGGAAAGACTCCGCTCTCTGGAGAGCAACAAGGGCACTTTCTCCGTTCTTTACGGAACGGTGGACGCCGTGGAGCACGTGTTTTGGGATGAACGCCCGCTCTTCAACAGTGCGATCCCCGAGCGGACCGTCGAGGCAGGCAATCCCTTGCAAAACGTTTGGGACGCGCCCTTCTTCTTCGAGGACAGCCGCCACGTCTTCTACGTCACCACCACCGAGCAGTCGGCGTCTGAGCTCCCCGGCTTCGGCTTCTCCGTCCAATCGGCGAAGGGGACCCTGACGGGGCCTCCGCCACTGGTGATGCCGGACCCGGCCCCGGTCAAGGACCGTCAGGGTTCTTTCCCGCGGGGCCTGAGCCCTGGTCTCGTCGATCGCTCCCCGGTCGAGCGCTTCGTCAGCGAGGACGCCTACATCCGGACCGGTCTCGCCACCACGGCCAGCGTCCGCTACGGCGGCCTGAAGATCGGTCCCGCAGGGGTCCTTCCCAACCGGCGGTTACCGCGTCCGTGAAGATGAAAAGGAGACCAGGACATGGCCACAGTTTCGACTCAGATCGGGTTTCACCGCCTCGGCGACTTCACCGGTTTGGCCCTGACTTCGGTCACAGGCGCCGGGGACCTCGAATTCACCTACACGTTTGAGAACTTCTTCCACCCCTTCGTCGGCGAGCTCCTCGAGCAACTCAACAGGAATTCGCTCCCGGGTCTGTTCGACCCCAAGTTCCAGGGGAGCCTGGCCCAGGACTTCTTCGCCTCGTACTACCCCACGATTCCCACCCCTCAGGTCGCGCTCAACCCTGCCAAGAAGGAGATCGACGTCAGCGACGGCGGACCGTACGCCGTCTACAACTGGGAGCTGCTCTTCCACTTCCCCTTGACCATCGCCGTCCACCTCTCCAAGAACCAGCGGTTCGCCGAGGCGCAGCGCTGGTTCCATTACATTTTCGACCCGACCTCCAATGACAAGTCGCTGCCGCCGCAGCAGCGCTTCTGGCGGTTCCTGCGCTTCCGCAAAGAGACCGACGTGCAGCAGATCGGCGATCTGGTGGCGATTCTGAGCAAGCCCGGCAACGAGGACCTCAAAGCCAAGATCCTCAGCGGTTACGAGGCGATCAAGAACAAGCCGTTCCAACCCCACGCCGTGGCACGCACCCGGACACTCGCCTATCAATACTGCGTCGTCATGAAATACCTCGACAACCTCATCGCCTGGGGCGACAACCTTTTCATGCAGGACACCCTGGAGTCCATCAACGACGCCACCCAGCGCTACGTGCTGGCCGCGAACCTCCTGGGGCCGCGCCCGCAGCGCATCCCGTCGCGGGGCACGGTCCAGCCCAAGACGTTCGCTCAGCTCAAGGCGCAGGGCCTCGATAAAATGGGCGACGCGCTGGTCGAGTTGGAGAACAAGTTCCCGTTCAACCAGGCGCTGCCGCGGACGCGGGGCGGTCCCGCCGAGGCCCAGGGCGGCCCCCTCTTCGGCATCGGCCGCACCCTGTACTTCTGCATCCCCCGCAATGAAAACCTGCTCGGGTATTGGGACACGGTGGCCGACCGCCTCTTCAAGATCCGCCACTGCATGAACATCGAGGGCGTGGTGCGGCAACTGGCCCTCTTCGATCCGCCGCTCGATCCCGGCATGCTGGTGAAGGCCGCGGCAGCGGGAATCAACGTCGGGAGCATCGTCAACGGCCTGAACCAGCCGATCGGTCCAGCGCGTTCCCTGTTCCTCATTCAGAAGGCGCTTGAGCTTGCGGGAGAGGTGCGCGGCCTCGGCAGCGCCCTCCTCTCGGCGCTCGAGAAGAGGGACGGCGAGCGGTTGGCGTTGCTGCGCCAGGGGCACGAGATCAAGATCCAGGAGCTGTCGCGGGAGGTGCGCTTCCTGCAGTGGAAGCAGGCGCAGGAGGCCACGGAATCGCTGCTGCGCTCGCGGGCGAGCGCCCTGCAGCGCTACCAATACTATCAACGGCTGCTCGGTCTGCCCGCCGACGCCAATGCGCCGGACGCTCTCCCTCTCGATCGGCGCGAGCTGACCGAGGAAAACTTCGACGATGCGCACAGCGCCCTGGTCGACCAATACGACAAGGCGCTCGCGGTGCAGGAGTTTCTCCCGCTGAGGCTCGCCGGGGGGACGTCGCCCGCGAGCCAGTCCGGTGCGACCGGGCAGGGGAACCTTCATCTGAACATCAACGAGAATGCCGATCTCAACAACCATGCACCTACCGCCCGGGACTACCGAATTGCTGCGACGGTCGTCGACGACACCTTTGGTGTCTTGGCCCTGTTACCGCTCTTCAGCCTGAACATTCACTTTTGGGGAATTGGCGGTAAGACCGACTTGGCTGGCGGCCCCATCTTCGCCGGAGTAGGTCATATCATTTCGTCCTCGTTGAATACCAAGGCCTCCGATGAGGAAAGCCGGGGTGCCAGCGCCTCCAAGACAGCGTCCTTCGAGCGCCGCGCCGACGACTGGCTCCTCCAGCACAACCTGGCCGCCCGCGAGCTCATGCAGATCGGGCGGCAGATCATCTCCTCGCTGATCGCCGAGCAGGTTGCGCACCATGAATTCCTCAACGTCCAGAAGCAGATCGATCAGACCCAGGAAGTGGACCGCTTCCTGCACGAGAAGTTCACCAACGAGGAGCTCTATGGCTGGATGCAAGGCGAGATCTCGCGCCTCTATTACGAATATTACCGGTTCGCCTTCGACACCGCGCGCAAGGCCGAGCGCACCATGAAGTACGAGCTCATGCGGCCGGAGCTGGACGCCACGGACTACGTGAAACCCAACTATTGGGACGCCGGCCGCAAGGGGTTGCTCTCCGGCGAGGCGCTCTACCTGGACGTCAAGCGGATGGAGATGGCCTATCACGACAACAACAAACGCGAGCTCGAGCTGACGCGCCACGTCTCGCTGCGGCAACTCGATCCGCTGGCGCTGCTCAGCCTCAAGGTGACCGGCCGGTGCGAGGTCACGATCCCCGAGTGGCTCTACGACCGGGACTGTCCCGGCCACTACATGCGCCGCATCAAGAGCGTCGCGTTCTCGCTGCCGGCCGTGGTGGGGCCGTACACCAGCGTCCACTGCACCCTTACGCTGCTGCGGAGCACCGTCCGCAAATCGCCGCTGCTGAAGGACAACAAGTACGAACGGAAGGACGCCAACGACGACCGCTTCGTGGACTACTTCGGTTCGGTGCAATCCATCGTTACCAGCGGCGGCGTCAACGACAGCGGCCTGTTCGAGACCAACCTGCGGGACGAGCGCTCCCTGCCTTTCGAGGGCGCGGGCGCGGAGAGCTCCTGGCGCCTGGAGTTGCCGAAGGACTTCCGCTCTTTCGATTACATGACGATCTCGGACGTGATCCTGCACGTACGCTACACCGCGCGCCAGGGCGGCGATCCCGCGAAGGTCAAGGGAGCCCTCGATACCCTGCTCAAGGATTCAGCCCGTTCCAATCTTGCGCTGCTCTTCAGCCTGCCCCACGACTTTCCGATGGAATGGTCGACGTTCGCAAACAGCACCGCCGGCTCCTTCAAAATGCGCCTGCGCAAGGACCACTTCCCATACCTGGTGCAGAGCGAGACGCTGGACATCAAGGCACTGGAGCTTCATGGACCGAACGGCAAGGAGCTGAAAAGCAAGACAGCCATGGATCCCACAGATCCCACAAAAGCCAGGGATCTTAAGACTCTGTCGGACGACCTGAACGGCACGAACCGCGTCTCGGACCAGCTCTTCGCGGCGGACGAAGTCCTCAAGCGCAATGCCGCGCAGGTCTTCCTGATCGTCCGCTACGCGCTAAAATGATGGCAGATGACGATCTGCTCGTTGGGTGACTTGTCTGCTCATCCTGGCCGTTACTGCCCCCTGGCGGCTGCGCCGGTCCATTGCTCCGATCCAGCCCGTTTCGAGGCCCCAGCCCCTATCGCGCCCTAACGCCTCGGTCGGGGCGAGCGACATGGCCTCTTCGTGCAGCGCGAGGGCGCGCTGGAACTCGCCTTGAGAGTGCGGCCGCGGCGCTTCGCGAACTGACGAGCTGCAACAGCGAACGCAAGAACGGACCGGTCCGTGGCCGGGGGCGGTGGCCGAGCCGGCCTCGGGGGTGGGATGGCGTCGCGATCCGTGGTCTACGTCGTCGCGCGGCGCGCGGACGGAACCATGGGCTGCAGTTGCAAGGGCTGGATCTATCACGCCTCCCGGCCGCAGTGCCGGCACATCCGGCCGTTCTGGACGAGAGAGGAAAGGCGTGAAGGGCCGGAACGGCGAGGACGTCGCGCTCGATGTCCTCGCACCGGGCGGGGCCGCGGCGCCGCTCGCGCCGGCCGAGTTCCTGGAGCTCGCCGGCGAGCGGGTGCAATCCGAGCACACCCGCCGGGCCTACCGGGCGAGCTTCAAGGATCTGGTGGCCTTCCTGGAGGTGCCGGACGAGGGGGTGAGCGGCGCGCACCCGATGGCGCGTAGTACGGAGGTGGCGAATCTGCTGCCGCCCGGGGAGTCGTCGGCTTGGGAGGGGCAGTTCGAAGCGGTAAACCAGATCGCCCGCGTCTACGGGTATTGGAGTGGAGGAGCAGCACCGCCTTTGCTAGAATGTGCGCTCTGGCGAACAACGCAGTGGAGATCCGTGACCTCCGCACCGCGGCTGGCCTCAGCTCTTTTTCCATGACTTCCACCCGTTTGTGGTCGAAGGGGGGAAAATTAGCCAGCATGGGAGGAGTTTGGGCGTACCGGTGACAGCGAGTCGGCTCCGGCTTACCTTTGTCTCCTCCATCGGGTACTGTTCGCCGGCTTCCAGGCCCTTCTGACGACGCTACAGCGGACAAGGCGGTCTCACGGTGGACTCACCCATCGCCGGACGCAACCGGCGGATGGGGGTCGAGTGCGCAGAGGCGGCGATCCTGGCGGTGGTCATCCTGCAAGAGCTCTCGGAAATTTTCGCCGACCGGCGAGCGGTTGCAAGCTAACCCGGACATGCGGGCATTGCTATGTTGACATTGCTGAAATCGCGGGATGCCGGGGGCGGCTACGTGGCACCGCGCACACCGGCGGCAGAAGCTCTCACCGGCATCTGGGCCGAGCTCCTGGCAGATCCTGCGTCACGGAGGACGCAATGTCGAAGAACGAAACGATTTCTGAAATTTTAGAGAACCGGGCGACGGAACAGGGAGAGCGCCCGGCCTACGTCTTCTTGTCCTATGGCGAGACCGGCGTGGTCGAGGAGCGGCTCACCTACGCGGAGCTCGACGCCCGCGCCCGGGCGATCGGCGCCTCGTTGCAGGCGGCGGGTGCCGGCGGCGAGCGCGTCGCCCTGCTGCTCCCTCCAGGGCCGGATTTCATTGCCTCCTTCTTCGGCTGCCTCTATGCCGGCGCCGTCGCGGTTCCCGCCCTGCCGCCGCGCCGGCGCAGCGTCGACCCGCGCCTGCGGGCGATCTGCCGCGACGCCCGCCCGCGGGTGGCGCTGACCACCGCCGGCCAGTTGCCGGCCCTGGAGAGCGCCGCCGCCGAGATCCCGGAGCTCGCCGCCGCCCGCCGGATGGCTCCCGCCCCCCAGGAACTCACGGGGGCCGCGGACTGGCGACGGCCCGACCCGCGCCCGGAGGCGCTCGCCTTTCTCCAGTACACCTCGGGCTCGACCTCGTCCCCCAAAGGGGTGATGGTCAGCCACGGCAACCTCCTGCACAACGAGGAGCTGATCCGCCTTGCCTTCGCGCAGTCGTCCGGCTCGGTGGTGCTGGGCTGGCTGCCGCTCTACCACGACATGGGCTTGATCGGGACGGTGTTGCAGCCGCTCTACACCGGGGCGGTCTCTTACCTGATGACCCCCGGGGCGTTCTTGCAGCGGCCGGCGCGCTGGCTGGAAGCCATCTCGCGCTACCGCGCGACGACCAGCGGTGGCCCCAACTTCGCCTATGAGCTGTGCGTGCGCAAGGTGGGGGCGGTGCAGCGGGAGGGCCTCGACC
The DNA here is from genome assembly GCA_021154885.1 of Thermoanaerobaculum sp. Classification (GTDB taxonomy): domain Bacteria; phylum Acidobacteriota; class Thermoanaerobaculia; order Multivoradales; family UBA5704; genus DATARR01. The sequence goes on along the minus strand of JAJKHS010000108.1, from coordinate 16,149 downwards.
TCTCTTCGTGGCAGGTGGCCTTCAACGGTGCCGAGCCGGTGCGGGCCGGCACGCTGCGGCGTTTTGCCGCGGCCTTCGCGCCCTGCGGCTTCCGCGCTGCGGCGTTTCGCCCTTGCTACGGCCTCGCCGAGGCGACGCTGCTCGTCTCGGGATGGCGCCAGGAGGGAGAGCCTCGGGTGCGCGCGCTCGACACGGAGGCCTTGGAACGGCATGAGGCGGAAGACGCCGTAGACAGCGCCCGGAGCCGCGAGCTGGTGAGCTGTGGCTTGGGCGTGCAGACCGTCCTGGCCGTCGATGCGGAGTCGGGAGAGACTTGTCCGCCCGGCCGCGTCGGCGAGATCTGGGTGGACGGCCCGAGCGTCGCCCAGGGGTACTGGGAGCGGCCGGAGGAGACGGTTGCGACGTTCGGCGCCCGTCTCGCCGACGGCACCGGCCCCTTCCTGCGCACCGGGGACCTCGGATTCGTCTCCGAGGGCGAGCTGTTCCTCACCGGCCGCCTCAAGGACCTGATCATCCTGCGCGGCAGGAACCACTATCCGCAGGACCTGGAGCTGACCGCCGAGCGCAGCCACGCCGGCCTGCGCGCCGGAGGGGGCGCCGCCTTCGCGGTCGATATCACCGGGGAGGCCGGGGAGGAGCGGCTGGTGATCGTCCACGAGGTGGAGCGCCACGCCCGAGCCGGCATGGAAGGCGAAAAGACCGAGGAGATCGCCGCGGCGGTGCGCCGGGGGGTGGCCGAAGAGCATGAGGTGAGCGTCGCGGAGGTGGTGCTGATCCGGCCGGAAACGCTGCCCCGGACGTCCAGCGGCAAGGTGCGGCGGCACGCCTGCCGCGAGCTGTATCTCCAGGGCGGGCTGCGCGTGCTCGGCGCGAGCCGCCTCTCTCCGAATGACGCGGACATTGCCGCGGACGAGGACCCGCGGGCCGAGGTCCAATCGGGACCGCCGGGATCGCCGGACTGGCTGCGCCGGGCCTTCGCCGCCGCGGCGCGGATCGATCCCTCCCGGGTCGATGCGGACCTTCCGCTCTCCGCCGCGGGGCTGGATTCGCTGGCGGCCGTGGAGCTGAAGCACACGGTGGAGGAGGCGACCGGCTTCTCCCTACCCTTCGCGGACCTGCTGGAGGGAATGACCCTGCGCGAGTTGGAGCGGCGGGTGGCCGGGGGGGAGGCGACGGCGGCGATGGCTGCGATGCAGCTTCCGTCTGGCACCGGCGAAGCGGCGGGTGAGCACCCGCTCTCCTGGAACCAGCGCTCGCTCTGGTTCCTCCACCGCCTGGCGCCGGAGAGCTCCGCCTACAACATCGCCGGCGCGGCGCGGCTCGGGCTTGGGCCGATCTCCTCCGAAGCCTCCGCAGCCCTGGGCCGCGCGCTCCAGGGGTTGGTGGACCGCCACCCCATGCTGCGCGCCACCTTCGCCGACACGCTCAGGGGGCCGGTGCAGCGGGTGGCGGAGCGGGCCGAAGCGGCTTTCGAGACCGTGGATGCGACCGGCTGGAGCGACGCGGAGGTGCACGTGCGGCTGCATGCGGAGGCCTTCCGCCCGTTCGACCTGGCGGCCGGCCCTCTCCTGCGGGCGGTCCTGCTGCGGCGCGGCGATCGCGGGGGTGAGGCCTTCCTCGCCCTCGCCGTGCACCACGTCGCGGCCGACTTCTGGTCGATGGCCGTGCTGGCCCGCGAGCTCGGTGCGCTCGTGGCAGGGGAGACCCTGCCCCCTCTGGCGGCCCTGTACACCGACTTCGCCCGCTGGCAGGAGCAGATGCTGGAGAGCCCCGCGGGCGAGCGGCTGTGGGAGCACTGGCGGGAGCGGCTGGCCGGTACGCCGCAGCTCGACCTGCCCACCGACCGGTCGCGGCGTCCGGCGCAGACCCTGCGCGGCGGTTCACGGACGCTCCCTCCCTCGTTGGAGCGGGCGGAGGCGGTCCACCGGCTCGCCGCCACTCATGGCTGCACGCCCTTTGTCGCCCTGCTCGCCGCCTGGCAGGCCGTGCTCTCCCGCTGGACCAGCCAGGAGGAATTCCTCACCGGCGCCCCAATGGCCGGCCGTTCCGCCCGCGAGTGGGGGGAGGTGGTGGGCTACTTCGTCAACCTGATACCTTTGCGCGCCAACCTCTCCGGCGATCCGGCGGTCCGCGAGTTGATGGCGCGGACGCGCAGCACCGTGCTCGACGCGCTGGCGCACCAGGATCTCCCCTTCGCCCTGCTCACCGAGCGCCTGCAGCCCGAGCGCGACCCCGGCCGGCCACCGCTGGTCGCGGCGATGCTGACCTTCGAGAAAGCCCCGGTGCCGGAGCTTGCCGCGCTCGCGGCCTTCGCCGTGGGCGTGCCGGGCGTCCGGCTCGATGTCGGAGGGCCGGGGGGTCTGGTCCTGGAGTCGCTCCCTCTCGCTCCACCCGCCGCCCAGCTCGACCTTTCCCTGACGGCGGCCGAGGTCCCTGGGGGGCTCGCCGTCTCACTGCAGTGGGATGCCGATCTGTTCGACGCCACGACCACCGGACGGATGCTCGACCACCTCGACCGCCTGCTCGCCGGGCTCGCGGGATTGACTGCGGCGGATCATCGCCCGGTCGCGGAACTGCCTCTGCTGGCCGCCGAGGAGCGCGACCAGATCCTGCTCGTCTGGAGCGGCGCGGAGAACGCACCGGCAGGGATCGGCTGCCTGCACGAGCTGTTCGAGGCGCAGGCGGCGCGCACCCCCGAAGCCACGGCCCTGATTATTGGGAAAGAGCGGGGAGAGGAGCGCTGGACCTATGACGAATTGAACCGCCGGGCCAACCGCCTGGCCCATCACCTGCGGCGGCTCGGTGCTAGCCCGGAGAAGCGCGTGGGCGTCCTGATGGGCCGTTCCGGCGAGCTGATCGCAGCGCTTCTGGGCATCCTCAAGGCGGGAGCCGCCTACGTGCCGCTCGATCCGGCCTATCCTGACGACTGGCTGGCCTTCGTGGTGGAGGACGCCCAGGTCACCCTCCTGCTGACCGAGGAAGGATGCGCCGTCTCCTCCCGCGAGCCCGAAGAGAACCCGGAGCCGCTGGCAGGCCCCGGCAACCTCGCCTATGTGATGTACACCTCCGGCTCGACAGGGCGCCCCAAAGGCGTGGCTCTCGAGCACCGTGCACCGGTCGAACGGATGCTCTGGGCGCGCGCGGCCTTTCCCGCGGAAGCCCTCGCCGGGGTACTGGCCGCGACCTCCATCTGCTTCGACCTGTCGGTCTTCGAGATCTTCGCGCCCCTCTCCTGGGGCGGGACGGTGATCCTGGCCGACAACGCCCTGGTCCTGCCTGTGCTGCCTGCCAGGGGAGAGGTGACGCTGGTCAACACGGTCCCTTCCGCCATGGCCGAACTGGCCGCGGGAGAGCTGCCGCTCGCGCTCCGCACGGTGAACCTGGCCGGCGAGGCGCTGGCGCCGCAACTGGTGGAGCGCATCTACCTCCACGCGCAGATCGAGCACGTCCTCAACCTCTATGGACCGACGGAGGATGCCACGTACTCGACCTGTGCCCGGATCGAGCGGGGCGCCGCGCGGGTGAGCATCGGCCGGCCCCTCTCCGGTACTCGGGCCTACGTGCTGGACGGCCGCCTCCAGCCGGTCCCCGGCGGCGTGCCCGGCGAGCTGGTCCTGGCCGGGGCCGGCGGGGCCCGGGGCTATCTCGGCCGTCCGGACCTGACGGCGGAGAGATTCCTTCCCGATGCTTTCGGGACGCAGCCCGGAGGGCGCCTCTACCGGACCGGCGACCTGGCCCGCTGGCTCGCATCGGGCGCGCTCGAGCACCTGGGCCGGCTCGACCATCAGGTCAAGGTGCGCGGTTTCCGCATCGAGCTGGGAGAGATCGAAGCGGCCCTCCTCACCCACCCCGAGGTCCGGCAGGCGGCGGTGACGGTGCGCGAGATCGCAGGGAGCAAAGCCCTGGTCGCCTACGTGGCCGGCGAAGAGCCTCGTCCGACTCCGGCCGGACTGCGCGATCACCTGCGCCGGCGACTGCCGGAGCACATGATTCCGGCCTTCTTCGTCCTGCTCCCGGCGCTGCCCCTCACCCCCAACGGCAAGGTGGACAGGAAGGCCCTGCCGGCACCGGAATGGCAACGCGCCGAAGGAAGCTACCTGGCGCCGCGCACGCCGGTCGAAGAGGTCCTCGCCGGGATCTGGGCCGAGGTGCTCGGGCTGGAGAGGGTGGGGGTGGCCGACCACTTCTTCGACCTGGGCGGCCATTCGCTGCTGGCGACCCGGGTGATGTCGCGCCTGCGCAGCACCTTGGGCATCGAGGTGCCTTTGCGCGACCTCTTCGCGGCCCCGCGGCTGGCGGACTTCGCCGCCCGGGTCGAAGCCGTGCGGCGGACCGGCGCGGTGCCGCCCGCTCCGCCCCTCCTCGCGGTGCCGCGCGAGGGGCCCCCGCCCCTGTCGTTCGCGCAGCAGCGGCTCTGGTTCATCGCTCAGCTCGAGCCGGGTAGCCCGCTGTACAACATGCCCGGGGCGCTGCGGGCCGAGGGGCCGTTGGACGGCGCGGTGTTGGCCCAATGCCTCGGGGAGATCGCGCGCCGGCACGAGGCGTTGCGCACGGTCTTCGCCGCGCCGGAGGTCTCGCCGGTGCAGGTGATCCGGCCGGCCGAGCCCTTCCCGCTGCCCGTGGTGGACCTGGCGGGGCTGCCGGAGAGTGCGCGCGAGGCGCTGGCCCGCGCCTTGATCTCTGAAGAGGCCACCCGCCCGTTCGACCTCACCCGCGGCCCGCTGCTGCGCGGCCTGCTGGTGCGGCTGGCAGAGAGGGAGCACGCCGTCCTGCTGACCCTGCATCACATCGCCGGCGACGGCTGGTCCCTGGGGCTCCTGGTCCGCGAGGTCGCGGCGCTCTATCCGGCCTTTGCCGCAGGAAGGCCGTCGCCCTTGCCGGAGCTGCCGGTGCAGTACGCGGATTACGCGGTCTGGCAGCGCTCCTGGTTGCACGGCGAGGTCCTGGAGCAGGAGATCGACTGGTGGCGCCGCCAGCTCGCCGGGCTGCCGCCCCTCCTGGAGCTGCCCACCGACCGCCCGCGGCCCGCGGTGCAGAGCCATCGGGGCGCCACGCGGCCGGTGCGGCTGCCGGCCGATCTGGTCCGGCTGGCCGAGGCCCTGGGCCGGCACGAGGGAGCGACTCTTTTCATGGTGCTGCTGGCCAGCTTCCAGGCGCTGCTGGCGCGCACCAGCGGACAGGATGATCTCGCAGTGGGCTCCCCCGTCGCCGGACGCACACACCGCGAGCTCGAACCGCTGATCGGATTTTTCGTCAACACCCTGGTCCTGCGCGGCGGCCTGGCGGGCACACCCACGTTCCGCGAGCTGCTCGGCCAGGTGCGCGAGACCGCCTTGGCCGCTTATCTGCATCAGGACGTACCGTTCGAAAAGCTCGTCGAGGAGCTGGCCCCCGAGAGGAGCCTCGCCCACGCCCCCTTGTTCCAGGTGATGCTCGTGCTGCAGAACGCTCCCGTCGCAAGCCTGGAGATCGAAACCTTAAGCCTGCGGCCGGTGAGCGTGGATACAAAGACGGCAAAGTGCGATCTCACGCTCACCTTCGAAGAGCGCGACGGCGGGCTTATTGGCACGATGGAGCACGCCACCGATCTGTTCGACGCCACGACCGTCGACCGGATGGTCGCGGGGTTCGAGCGACTGCTGGCGGCGGCGGTGGCCGAGCCGGATCTGCGGGCCGAGGAGCTGCCGCTGCTCGGAGCGGCGGAGCGCCACCAGCTCCTCGTGGAGTGGGGAGCGATCCGCGAGGAGATTCCCGTGACCTCGACGCTTCACGGTCGTTTCGCGGCGCAGGCCCGGCGCGCTCCCGAGGCCCCGGCCCTCACCTGCGGCGACCTGACGGTGACCTACGGCGAGCTGAATCGGCGGGCCAATCAACTGGCGCACTGGCTGCGCGATCACGGCGCAGGCCCCGAGAGCCGCGTTGGCTTGAGTCTGGACCGGTCCGTTGACCTGGTGGTGGGCATCCTGGGAGTCCTCAAAGCCGGGGCCGCCTATGTGCCGCTCGATCCCGGATCACCGAAGGAGCGGCTGGCGTTCGTCGTGGAGGACGCGGACGTCAGGATTGTCGTGGGGGCCGACGAGCTCGCGCTGCTGGAGGGGCTCCCGGACGGCGATCTCGAAATTTCTGGCGACGGGGGCGATGAGTCGAGCCTGGCCTATGTGATCTATACCTCGGGCTCCACGGGAAGGCCCAAGGGCACTCTGATCACGCACGGCAACGTCGCGCGGCTCTTCGACGCCACCGACGATTGGTTCTGCTTTGGCGAGAAGGACGTGTGGACGCTGTTCCACTCCTACGCCTTCGACTTCTCGGTCTGGGAGATCTGGGGAGCCTTGCTCTATGGCGGCCGGCTGGTGATCGTGCCCTGGGAGGAGAGCCGCTCGCCCGAGCTGTTCCTGGATCTGCTGGACCGCAAGCGGGTCACGGTGCTCAACCAGACCCCTTCCGCCTTCGCCCAGCTCGCGCAGGTGGCGATGGAATTGCCGGCGTTGCGGCTGGTGATCTTCGGCGGCGAGGCCCTCGACCCGGCCAGCCTGGAGCCCTGGTTCGCGCGTCATGGCGATGAGCGGCCGCGGCTGATCAACATGTACGGCATCACCGAGACGACGGTGCACGTCACCTACCGGCCGCTGTCCATGGCGGACGCCCGGGACGCCCGAGGTCACCACCGCAGCGTCATCGGCGTGCCAATCGCCGACCTGTCGCTGGCCGTGATGGACCGGAGCCTGAGCCCGGCCCCCATCGGCGTGCCGGGCGAGCTGGTAGTCGGCGGCGCCGGGCTGGCCCGCGGCTACCTGGGCCGGCCCGAGCTGACGGCGGAGCGCTTCGTTCCGGACCCGATCGTCGGCCGGCCGGGAGAGCGGCTCTACCGCTCGGGCGACCTGGGACGGTTCCTCCCCCATGGCGAAGTGGAGTACCTCGGCCGGCTGGATCACCAGGTGAAGATCCGCGGCTTCCGCGTCGAGCTGGGAGAGATCGAGGCGGCGTTGGCGGCGCTCGCCGGCGTCCGCCAGGCGGTGGTGGTGGTGCGCGAAGATGCAGGAGACCGGCGGCTGGTCGCCTATGTCGTTGGCGACGTCAGCGCCGAAGCGCTGCGTCAGTCGCTACGCGAGCGGCTGCCGGACTACATGGTGCCGGCCGCCTTCGTGTCGCTCGTGGCGTTGCCGCTCACGGCCAACGGCAAGGTGGACAGGAAGGCCCTGCCGGCTCCGGAGCAGCCCGGCGCGAGAGAGGGGTACGTGGCGCCCCGCACTCGCGAGGAGGAGATCCTGGCGGCGGTCTGGGCCCAGGTCCTGCGCCTGTCCCGGGTGGGGGTGAACGACAATTTCTTCGAGCTTGGCGGCGATTCGATCCTCTCCGTCCAGATCGCGGCCCGGGCACGTCAGGCCGGCCTGCATCTCACCACGCGGCAGGTCTTCGAGCACCAGACCGTGGCCGGGCTTGCCCGCCACGCCACGGCCACGGAGACGCTCTCCGACTTTCCCAAGGCCGGGCTCGACGTGCACAGCTTCAATAAGCTGGCATCGGTTCTCTCAGATCTGAAGAACGTCGAAGACGTCTACCCTCTCTCACCGGCCCAGAGCGGCATGCTGTTCCATAGCCTGATGGCGCCCCAGTCCGGGGTCTATGTCACCCAGGTCACCTGCACCCTGCCGGCGGATCTCGACGGCCCGCTGTTCCGGCAGGCCTGGGAGAAGCTCGTCGAAGGCCACGAGGTACTGCGCACTGCCTTTCTCTGGGAGGGTCTCGACGAGCCCTTGCAGGTCGTGCGCAAGCACGTCTCTCTCCCCTGGCGGAATCTGGATTGGCGCGGCCTCCCCCCGGAGGAACAGCAGTGCCGCTTCGAAGAGCTGCGGCATGGCGACCAGCATGATCCCCTGCCCCTGACCAGCGCGCCGCTGATGCGTTTCTCCCTGATCCGCCTCGACCGCGAGCTGGCGTTCCTCTGGACCTCTCACCACCTGCTGCTGGACGGCTGGTCGCTCCCCCTTCTGGTCCGGGAGCTGGGTACTGTCTACGCGGCGCTGAGGGAGGGCCGGGAGCCCGTGTTACCTCCGGCGCGGCCGTTCAGCGAGTACATCGTCTGGCTGCGGAAGCAGGACATGTCGCGGGCCGAGCCGTTCTGGCGCGAGGAGCTTGCGGGGTTTACGGCCCCCAATTCCCTCGGCATCCTTGGTACTGCCTCCCCGGTGAGAGCTGAAAGAGATTCCGGCGACGCCGAGCACGAGATCCGGCTCTCCCGCGAGGTCACCTCGCAGCTCCAGGCCCTGGCGGCGCGGCACAAACTGACTTTGCAGACCGTCACCCTCGGCGCCTGGGCCGTGCTCCTGAGCCGCTACAGCGGCGAGGAGGACGTGGTCTTCGGCAGTGCGGTCTCCGGCCGGCCGGCCGCTCTGCCGGGTGTCGAGACCATGGTCGGCATGTTCATCAACACCCTGCCGGTGCGAGCACGGGTGAACGACGCCGAGCCCCTCCCGGCCTGGCTGCAACGCCTCCAGGAGCGACAGCTCGCCCGGCAGGAGCTCGAGCACAGCCCGCTGGCTCAGATCCAGCGCTGGAGCGAGGTGCCCGCCGGCTCGCCGCTGTTCGAGACCCTCTACGTTTTCGAGAACTACCCCAATGCCGGAGATGGGGGCTCCAGCAGCCTGCGGATCGGCAACCTGCGCAGCTTCGAGAGCACCAATTACCCCATTACTCTGACGCTGACGGCGGCCGACCAGGTTTCTCTGCAACTGACGTCGGACCGCTCTCGCGTCGACGCGGATGCAGCGCCACGCCTGCTCCAGCACCTAGCCACCCTGCTCGCCGGAATGGCCGAGATCGCCGAAGGGTCGCAGCACCGCCTCGGCGAGCTTGGCCTGCTCACCGCGGCCGAGCGCAGGCAGATGCTCGGAGAGTGGAACGACACGCGGGTCGAGGGGATGGCGGAAGGTTACCTTCATCAGGAGGTCGCGGCGCAGGCGGCGCGGACGCCCTCGGGCATAGCCGTCGAAATGGGGTCCGAGCGCTGGACGTATCGCCGCCTGATCGGCAGTGCCCGGCGCCTGGCGCGCCACCTCCGGGAACTGGGCGTCGGTCCGGATTCCATGGTCGGCCTTTGCACCGAGCGCTCGCCCGCCATGGTGGTGGGCATGCTGGCCGTCCTCGAAGCCGGCGGCGCCTGGCTGCCGCTCGATCCCAGCAATCCGCCCGAGCGGCTGGCCTTCATGCTCGAAGACGCGGGTGCCCGGGTCCTGCTGGTCCAGGAGCCTCTCCTCGACCGGGTCACGACAGAGGGTCGTCACGTGGTCCTCCTGGATGCGCGCTGGGATTCCGGGGAAGCCATGGGGCAGCCTCTTGAAACCGACGTAAACCCCGGCAATCTTGCCTACGTCATCTATACCTCCGGTTCGACCGGCCAGCCGAAAGCGGTGATGGTGACGCACCGGGGAATCTGCAACCGGCTGCGCTGGGCGCTGGAGGCCTACCGGCTCGACGAGCGTGACGCGTTCCTCCAGAAGGCGTCGTTCGGGTTCGATGTTTCGGTCTGGGAATGCTTTGCTCCTCTTCTGGCCGGCGCGCGGCTGGTTCTGGCCGAGCCGGGCAGGCAAGGCGAAGGCGCGTACCTGGCTCGCGCCATCCGCGAGCATCGAATCACCCTCATCGACTTCGCCCCTTCCATGCTGGCTGCGTTCCTCGCCGAGGAGGACGTGGAGAAATGCGTCTCGCTGCGCCAGATCGTAGTGGGTGGCGAGACGCTCGCCCCTGAGCTGCGCGACCGGGTGCTGGCACGCCTGCCCGTTTCCCTGGACAACACGTATGGGCCGACCGAGGTGACGATCGATACGACGCGATGGGTCTGTGCACCCGGGCAGGCGCCGTGCTGCGTGCCGATCGGCCGGCCGATCGCCAACAGCCGGCTGTATGCCGTGGATCCGGAGGTGCGGCCGGTGCCGGTCGGGGTGACCGGCGAGCTCCTGGTGGGAGGAGCGGGTGTGACGCGTGGTTATCTGCGCCGGCCTGGCCTGACCGCCGAGCGTTTCGTTCCCGATCCGTTCGGGGGCCAGCCCGGCGACAGGCTGTACCGCACGGGCGATCTCGTACGCTGGCTGCCCGACGGCTCCCTCGATTTCCTGGGCCGCCTGGACCATCAGGTCAAGATCCGCGGCTTCCGCATCGAGCTCGGGGAGATCGAGGCGGCGCTGGTCGCCCTGCCTGGAGTCCGCGAGGCGGTGGTGCTGGCGCGCGAGGAGGCAGGAGACCGGCGGCTGGTGGCCTACATGGTCGGCGAGGTCAGCGCTGAAGCGCTGCGCAAGTCTCTACGCGAGCGGCTGCCGGACTACATGGTGCCGGCCGCCTTCGTGACGCTCGCGGCGTTGCCCCTCACGGTCAACGGCAAGGTGGATCGTAAGGCGCTGTTGGCTCTGGAGGCGGCGCCGGAGCATCCCGGCGCCGCGGACGGGTACGTGGCGCCACGCACTCGCGAGGAGGAGATCCTGGCGACGGTCTGGGCGCAGGTCCTGCGCCTGCCGCGGGTGGGGGTGAACGACAACTTCTTCGAGCTCGGCGGCGATTCCATCCTCTCCGTCCAGATCGTGGCCCGGGCGCGCCAGGCCGGCCTGCTCTTCACCGTGCGGCAGATCTTCGAGCACCAGACCGTGGCCGGGCTCGCCCGCCACGCCACGTCCACGGACTCCGCCGATGCCGCTCCTGCCGGGCAGGGACCGGTGACGGGCGAGGTGCCGCTCACCCCGATCCAGCGCTGGTTTTTCGAGCAGGGCTTCGCGGACCCTCACCACTTCAACCACGCCCTCCTGCTGGAGCCCCGGGAGCCCCTGATCCCAGCCGCCCTGGAAAAGGCCATGGCCGCCGTCGTGGAGCACCACGACGCACTGCGCATGCGGTTCAATTTCCACACGGACGGGTGGCGACAGGAGAATGCGCCGGCCGAGCCGGTGACGCCCTTTTACGAGGTCGACCTTTCGGGCCTGCCGGCGCCTCGCCGGGACGATGCCTTCAGGCGGGCCGCCGCGGCTCTTCAGGCCGGCTTCGACCTGCCGGCCGGGCCGCTCACCCGCCTCTGCCTGTTCCACGCCGCGGCCGCGCAGCCGGCACGGCTGCTCTGGGTGACCCACCACCTGGTGGTGGACGGCGTCTCCTGGCGCGTGCTGCTGGAGGATCTGGAAGGGGGTTACCGGCAAGCCGCGCAGGGGCTGCGCCCCATCTTCCCGCCCAAGACCACCTCGTTCCAGGAGTGGGCTAGAAAGTTGACCGCGCATGCCGGCTCAGAGGTTCTGGCCCGCGAGCTGGATTTCTGGCGTGAGACGGCCCAGACTCCCGTGCCCCGTCTGCCGGTGGACTTCGTCTCCGGCAGCGATCTGGTGGGCGACGAGGCCACGGTCTCCTTCGAGCTCAGCGCCGAAGAGACTTCGGACCTGCTCCAGACCCTGCCGTCGGTGTTCCACAACCGCATCGACGATGCGCTGCTCAGCGCCCTGGTGCGGGCTCTCTCGGGCTGGACCGGCTCGCCGCGCCTGCGGGTGGACCTGGAGGGGCACGGCCGCGAGCCTCTGTCTGATGACCTCGACGTCTCGCGCACCGTGGGCTGGTTCACCTCCCAGTACCCGGTCGTCCTGGAGAAGGGAGACGCGGAGCCCGGCGAGGCCCTGGTGAGCGCCAAGGAGAGGTTGCGCGCCGTGCCGGGTCGCGGCATCGGTTACGGCCTGTTGGGACTGAAAGCGGCCCCGGCGGCTGAGATCAGCTTCAACTATCTTGGCCAAGCCGATGCCGCCTCCGGGGAGCGCTCTCTTTTCCGGGCTTCCCCGGCCGCCGCCGGCCCCAGCCGGAGCCCGCGCGGCCACCGCACCCACCCGTTGGAGATCGTCGGCCTTGTCACGGACGGACGGCTACGGATCACCCTGACCTACGGCTCGCGGACGCATCGCCGGGAGACGGCGGAGCGACTGGCCGCGGCCTACGCCGGCGCGCTGCGGCAACTGATCCGGCAGAGCCGGGAGAGCGAGGAGGTTTTCACGCCTTCCGACTTCCCCAAGGCCAGGCTCGACGCCCGCGGCTTCGACAAGCTGGCGGCGCTTCTCGCCGAGTCCGATTGAGCCCATCGCACGAGAACCGAAGCATCATGAAGAACGTCGAAGACATCTATCCTCTCGCGCCGCTCCAGAGCGGCATGCTGTTCCATAGCCTGATGGCGCCCGAGTCCGGGGTCTACGTCAACCAGGTCACCTGTACCCTGCCGGAGGATCTCGATGACCGGCTGTTCCGGCAAGCCTGGGAAAGGCTCGTCGAACGTCACGGCGTGCTGCGCACAGCCTTTCTCTGGGACGGGCTCGACGAGCCCCTGCAGGTCGTCCGCAAGACCGTCTCGATCCCTTGGGAGGACCTGGATTGGCGTGGCCTCCCGGCGGAGGAGCGGCAGCGCCGCTTCGAAGAGCTGCGGCATCGCGACCGGCACACGCCCCTGCCCCTGAACAAGGCGCCGCTGATGCGTTTCTCCCTGGTCCGCCTCGACGGCGAGCTGGCGTTCGTCTGGACGTCCCACCACCTGCTGCTGGACGGCTGGTCGCTCCCTCTCCTGGTGCGGGAGCTGGTGTCCGTCTACGGGGCTCTGCGCGAGGGCAGGGAGCCGGCCTTGCCGCCGGCGCGGCCGTTCGGCGACTACGTCGCCTGGCTCCAGAGGCAGGACAAGTCGCGTGCGGAGTCGTTCTGGCGCGGGGAGCTCGCGGGGTTCACCGCCCCCAATCCTCTGGGTATTGCCCCCCCGGCGGGGGCTGAACGGGCTTCCGGCCACGGCGAGCACGGAATCTGGCTCTCCCGCGAGGTCACGGCGGAGCTCCAGTCTCTGGCGACGCGGCACAAACTGACTCTACAAACCATCACCCTCGGTGCCTGGGCCGTTCTTGTCAGCCGCTACAGCAACGAGGAGGACGTGGTCTTCGGCGGCGTGGTCTCCGGACGTCCGGCCGCGTTGCCCGGCGTCGAAACCATGGTCGGCATGTTCGTCAACACCCTGCCGGTGAGGGTGCGGGTGAACGACGCCGAGCCCCTGGCAGCCTGGCTGCAACGTCTCCAGGAGCGCCAGATCGCCCGGCAGGAGCTCGAGCACACCCCGCTGGCCGAGATCCAGCGCTGGAGCGAGGTGCCGGCCGGCTTGCCGCTGTTTGAAACGCTCTACGTGTTCGAGAACTACCCCAACGCCGCGGACGGCGGTTCGAGCGGTCTGCGGATCAGCAATCTGCGCAGCTTCGAGAGCACCAACTACCCCCTCACCCTGACCCTCATGGCGGCAACCGAGGTCTCTCTGCACCTGACGGCGGACCTCGCTCGCGTCGACGGGGATGCGGCGCCTCGCCTGCTCCAGCACCTCGCCACCCTGCTCGCCGGCATGGCCGGGCAGGTGGATCGCCGCGCCGGCGAGCTCAGCCTGCTCACCCCCGCCGAGACCCTCCAACTCGCGAGCTGGAATGCCACGGCCAGGGGCTATCCGCAGGCCTGCATCCACGAGCTGTTCGCCGAGCAGGCAGAGCGCTCGCCGGACGCCGTCGCCGTGGCAATCGGCGGCCGGGAGCTCACCTATGGGGAGGTCGGCCGCCGCTCGCGCCGGCTGGCGCACCGGCTGCGCCGCTTGGACATCGGCCCCGGCTCCCTCGTGGGCCTCTGCGCCGAGAGCCTGCCGGAGATGGTAGTAGGGATGCTGGGCATCCTCGCGGCGGGGGGCTCGTACGTACCGCTCGACCTCGCCTATCCGCAGGAACGGCTCGCCTTTATGTTGGAGGACACCGGCGCCGCCGTAATGGTCGCGGAGGAGAGCCTGACCGGCCGGCTCCCCACCCGCGCGGGCCTGCGCGTCGAGCTGCTGGGCCACGAGGAGGCCGGCGGAGAGGAGGAGCTCACCGTGAGCCTCTCGTCGCCCGGCGACCCCGCCTACGTCATCTATACCTCCGGCTCGACCGGCCTGCCGAAGGGGGTAGTGGTGCCGCACCGCGCCGTCGTGCGCCTGGTGCGCGGGACCGACTACGTCCAGCTCGGCCCGGACGACCGGGTGGCGCAGGCTTCGAACAGCGCGTTTGACGCCGCCACGTTCGAGATCTGGGGCGCGCTGCTCAACGGCGCCCGGCTGGTCGGTATCGAACGCGAGACCCTCCTCTCGCCCAGCCTCCTGAGCGCCGAGCTGCGCCGCGAAAGCGTCAGCGTGCTGTTCCTGACCACCGCTCTGTTCAACCAGATGGCCCGCGAGGTGCCGGCCGCGTTCGTAACGTTGCGCGTGCTGCTCTTCGGCGGCGAGAGGGTTGATCCCGAGACGGTCCGCACGGTGCTGCGGGACGGCCCGCCCGCACATCTGCTCCACGTCTACGGCCCGACCGAGACGACGACCTTCGCCACCTGGCAGCGGGTGGAAGCCGTGCCGCCGGGGGAGACCGTGCCCATCGGGAGGCCGCTGGCCAACGGCACGCTGTACGTCCTGGCGGCGGGGCTCACGCAGCAGCCCGTCGGGGTGCCGGGTGAGCTCTACCTCGGCGGCGACGGCCTGGCGCACGGCTGTCACGACCGGCCGGAGCTGACCGCCGAGCGGTTCGTGCCGGACCCCTTTGGTCCGCACCCAGGAGGGCGGCTCTACCGGACGGGCGACCTGGTCCGGCAGCGGTCGGACGGCCCGGTGGAGTTCCTCGGCCGGCTGGACGGCCAAGTCAAGATCCGCGGCTTCCGCATCGAGCTGGGGGAGATTGAGGCGGCGCTGTTGGAGCTGCCCGGAGTTCGCGAGGCGGTGGTGCTGGCCCGCGAGGAGGCTGGAGACCGGAGGCTGGTGGCCTACATGGCCGGTGAGGTCACCGCCGAGACCTTGCGCGCGGGTTTGCGCGAGCGGCTGCCGGACTACATGGTGCCGGCCGCCTTCGTCACCCTCGAAACCCTGCCCCTCACCCCCAACGGCAAGGTGGACAGGAAGGCCCTGCCAGCTCCGGAGCAGCCCGGCAGCGAGGAGGGCTATCCGGCGCTGCGCACGCCGGTTGAGGAGATCCTCGCCGGCATCTGGGCCGAGCTCCTCGGGCTCGAACGGGTCGGGGCGGACGACCACTTCTTCGAGCTGGGTGGCCATTCGCTCCTCGCCACCCGGGTGACATCGCGCCTGCGCGATGCCTTTGGCGTCGAGATCCCGCTCCACGACATCTTCGAGGCCCCCAGGTTGGCGGACCTCGCCGCCCGGGTCGAGGCGGCGCGGCGCAGCGGCGCGCTCGCACCCGCTCCGCCTCTTCTGCCGGTGGCGCACGACGGGGATCTGCCTCTGTCGTTCGCCCAGGAGCGGCTCTGGTTCATCGATCAGCTCGAGCCGGGAAGCCCGCTTTACAACGTGGCGGCGGCGCTGCGCGTCGAAGGGCCGCTCGACTCCGGCGCGCTGGCGCTCACGCTCGGCGAGATCGTGCGACGGCACGAAGCGTTGCGCACGGTTTTCGCCTCGCGGGCCGGCGCGCCGGTGCAGGTGATCCAACCGGCTGAGCCCTTCCTGTTTCCTATCATGGACCTGTCGGCACTGCCGGAGAGCGCGCGCGAAGCGCTGGCCCTTGCCTCGCTCCGTGACGAGGCCGACCGCCCGTTCGATCTGACCCGCGGCCCGCTGCTGCGCGGCGTGTTGCTGCGGCTGGCCGAGGAGGACCATGCCGTCGCGCTCACCCTGCATCACATCGCGAGCGACGGCTGGTCCATGGGCGTTCTGGTCCGCGAGGTCGCGGTGCTTTATCCGGCCTTCGCCGCGCGCCGGCCGTCTCCCTTGCCCGAGTTGCCGATGCAGTACGCGGATTTCTCTGTCTGGCAACGCTCCTGGCTGCGCGGCGAGGTCCTGGAGCAGGAGATCGACTGGTGGCGCCGGCAGCTCGCCGGTCTGCCGCCGCTCCTGGAGCTGCCCACCGACCGGCCGCGGCCCGCGGTGCTGAGCTACCGGGGCGTTGCGCGGCCGGTGCGCCTGCCGGCCGGGCTCACCCGGCAGATGGAGGCTCTCGCCCGGCGCGAGGGAGCGACCCTCTTCATGGTGCTCCTGGCCGGTTTCCAGGCCCTTCTCGCGCGTTACAGCGGACAGGACGATCTCGCGGTGGGCTCACCCGTCGCCGGACGCACACACCGCGAGCTCGAACCGCTGATCGGGTTCTTCGTCAACACGCT
>JAJKHS010000107.1 GCA_021154885.1 Thermoanaerobaculum sp. | reverse complement strand
GGCTCCGACCTGATGAAGATCGTCTTCAACATCAAGGAGGACGACGTCCGCAACCCCGGCGTGATCGCCGACTGCGTGGGCGACAACGCCGGCGACTCGGTGGGCCCCACGGCGGACGGCTTCGAGACCTACGGCGTCACCGGCGTCGCGCTGATCACTTTCATCCTGCTCGCGGTGAGCAACAAGACGGTGCAGGTCGACCTCCTGGTCTGGATCTTCGTCATGCGCATCATGATGATCGTCACCAGCGGCGTCTCCTACCTGATCAACGAGACGATCGCCAAGGGGCGCTACGGCAACGCCGAGACCATGAACTTCGAGGCGCCGCTGACCTCACTGGTCTGGCTGACCTCGGCACTGTCGGTCGTCGTGACCTACCTCATCTCCTACCTGATGATCCCGAACCTCAACGGCGACCCCACCCTGTGGTGGAAGCTGTCGACGATCATCTCCTGCGGCACCCTCGCCGGCGCGCTGATCCCCGAGCTCGTCAAGGTCTTCACCTCGACGGAGTCGTCCCACGTCAAGGAGGTGGTGACCGCCTCCCGCGAGGGCGGCGCCTCGCTCAACATCCTCGCCGGCCTGATCGCGGGCGACTTCAGCGCCTACTGGCTGGGGTTGACGGTCGTGGCGCTGATGGGTGCGGGCTACGGCGTCAGCACCACCCTCGGCGACGGCCTGATGATCGCCCCCGCGGTCTTCGCCTTCGGCCTCGTGGCCTTCGGCTTCCTGGGCATGGGCCCGGTGACCATCGCGGTGGACTCCTACGGCCCGGTGACGGACAACGCGCAGTCGGTCTTCGAGCTGTCCACCATCGAGACGCTGCCGGGCATCAGCCAGGAGATCCAGAAGGACTACGGCTTCACGCCGGACTTCGATCGCGCCAAGCACCACCTGGAGGCCAACGACGGCGCCGGCAACACCTTCAAGGCCACGGCCAAGCCGGTGCTCATAGGCACCGCTGTGGTGGGCGCGACGACGCTGATCTTCTCCATCATCGTGGTGCTCACCCAGGGGCTGAAACCGGATCTCGTCAAGTACCTCTCGATCCTCCACCCGCCGTTCCTGCTCGGCCTGATCACCGGCGGCGCCGTGATCTACTGGTTCAGCGGCGCCTCCTGCCAGGCGGTGTCCACCGGCGCCTATCGCGCCGTCGAGTTCATCAAGCAGAACATCCGGCTGGAAGCGGGAGCCGAGAAGGCCTCGATCGAGGACAGCAAGCGGGTGGTGGCGATCTGCACCACCTATGCCCAGAAGGGAATGTTCAACATCTTCCTGACGGTCTTCTTCAGCACCCTCGCCTTCGCCTGCCTGGAGCCGTACTTCTTTATCGGATACCTGATCTCGATCGCCGTCTTCGGCCTCTACCAGGCCATCTTCATGGCCAACGCCGGCGGCGCCTGGGACAACGCCAAGAAGATCGTCGAGGTCGAGCTGCACGAGAAGGGCACGCCGCTGCACGCGGCCACGGTGGTGGGTGATACGGTGGGCGATCCGTTCAAGGACACCTCGTCGGTGGCCATGAACCCGATCATCAAGTTCACCACCCTCTTCGGCCTGCTGGCCGTGGAGCTGGCGGTCGGGATGCAGCCGACGCTGCGGGTGAGCCTCGCGGCGGTCTTCTTCGTGATCTCGACCGTCTTCGTCTGGCGCTCGTTCTACGGCATGCGAATCCCGGTCGAGACGACCGGCGGGCACTGAGGTCTCCACAGGAATGCGGGGCGCTACTTCCGGGTGGCGCCCCGCCAGCGGCCTCCCCTCGCCAATTCTCCTCCGCCGCTCGCGAATTCAGTTGGCGCCTCCGCGAGGGCGCTACGAAATTCGTGAGGGCGGGAAAATGACACGAACGGTTTTCCTTGCGAGCCCGTCGATTTTGCTCAGGAAGCAAGCCTTGGCCTCGCAGTCGGAAAAGCCACAGGCGACGCTAGTCCAGGGGCCACCAATAGAACACCAGCTCGCGGTGGACTCCGCGCTCCCCCGTCCCGGTCTCGACCGTGAAGTGCCTTCCGTCCCAGCCGTCGTCGATGGCTTTGACCACCCCGGCGGCCCAGCCGTCCGGCGCTTC
The DNA here is from genome assembly GCA_021154885.1 of Thermoanaerobaculum sp. Lineage (GTDB taxonomy): Bacteria > Acidobacteriota > Thermoanaerobaculia > Multivoradales > UBA5704 > DATARR01. The sequence goes on along the minus strand of JAJKHS010000107.1, from coordinate 81,363 downwards.
GGGCTCCTCGTAGGCGATCAAGAAGCCGAGGCCGGGGGCTCCCTCAGGGGTCTCGACAGGTGGAAGAATGGGCTTGGAATCCTGGGGCGAGGAGTGGTGAAGAGACCGCGCCGAGCGTCCGAGGGTCATCCTGGCGGTCGAGGAGCTTGTCGGCGTCATATCGGTATGTCCCCCTTCGCCGTCCAACGGTTCTATACAGTCGCGGGAGCCCCGGCCGGCGCGCGGCGCAAGGCTCCCGATCCACCTGGACCTGGGCTACTTGTTTCCCGTCGGAGTGCCGGTCACCGTTCCCGAATTGCTGCGGGCCGATCGACAAGGTGTACTGCGGCAGGAAGGTCGCGGCACCACGGTCGCCGCGCCATATTGCTGCCCGAGCTCTCCGTGTAGTAAAGGTCGTTCTGCACCGCGCCTTCGAGCTTGATCTCGAAGCCGTGAGCGTCCTGGCCGGTGGCTCTCGTAGACAGGCCCGAGGCGTCGCGGGAACAACTCTTTTCGGGGAAACAACGGGGAAGACCCTAATACCGCGAGGCGCGGCGACCGTCTCTAGGGGTGAAAGGAGATCCTCATGAACAAAGTGATCCGTCTCGCTCTGCTGCTCGGCCTCACGTTCCTCGCCTGCTGGTCCTCGGCTCCCAAGGTCGCCTATGCCTTGCCCCTCTGCGACGGCTTCGACGGCAATGGCTGCTCCGTGCCCGGCAAGACCATCCCGTGCCTCTGGAGGCAAGGCGGCAACGGGGCCTGCTTCTGTGATCGCACGACCCACAGATGGGAGTGCTAGCGCACTGAAGCCCGTTCCAGGCTCCCCCTTTCCGCCTCGGAAAGGGGGAGGTCGTCGTCACCGCCGCCCCCCCGCCATCCGCGCCGCCTCCGGCAGCCGGCGCAGACGGAGCATGCTCCAGATGCCGAACGCCGGACCGAGGGCCAGGAGGATGAAGGCCCGCTCCCAGCCCAGGAGATCGCGCAGCGGCGGGACGATGCGGAGGGTTACGGTGGTGAGCAGGAAGCCGAGGCTGGTCTGCACGGTGAGCGCCGTGCCCACGTAGCGCGGATCGGCCAGTTCGGAGACGGCGGCGCTGAACTGCGCGCTGTCCGCCACTACGGCGAATCCCCAGACGAGGCAGAGCAGGGTCAGCAGGGCCGGGCGGTGGAAGACGAAGCCGGCGGCCAGGGCGCAGGCGCCGGAAGCGGCCAGGCTCACGACGGTGATCCGCGTGCGCCCCAGCCGGTCGGCCAGCTTGCCGGCCAGGAGGCTCCCGAGGCCGCCGGCGGCAATGGCGGCTGCCCCTGCCAGGCGCGCGGCGCGGACGCTCCAGCCCGCCTCCTGATAGCTCGCGAGCAGACAGAGAGGAACCCAGGCCCACATCGCGTAGAGCTCCCACATGTGGCCGAGATAGCCGAAGTTGGCGAGGCGCGCTGGCCGCTCCGCCAGCACCCGGCCGGCCGCGCGCCAGTCGAACGGCGGCGACTTGCCGAGGTACGGGCCGGGCCTCACGAAGAGGCCGCCGATCAGCGCCGCCACGACCGCCAGTCCGGAGGTCAGCAGGAGCACGCTGCGCCAGGGTGGCATGCCGCTGGGCGACGCATTGAGGAGGTGGGGAATCGCCGTGCCCAGGGTGATGGCGCCCACCAGCAGCCCGATGCCGAGACCGCGGTCCTCCTTGCACCACGAGGCCACGAGCTTCATTCCGGGCGGGTAGACGCCGGCCAGGGCGAAGCCGGTGAGGAAACGAAAGACGAGAGCCGGGCCGGAACCGAGATCGAGCAGCGGGATGGCGGCGTTGAACGCCGCGGCGGCGAGGGCGCTCACCGCCAGGAGGCGCTGCGCCGGCAGGCGGTCGGAGAGGGTGAAGAGGGAACTCAGCAGGGCTCCGGCCACGAAGCCGACCTGTACGCTCGTCGTCAGCCAGGACTGTAAGGCGCCGGAGAGCTGCCACTCCACGGTGAGCTGGGGCACCACCGCCGACGCCGAGAACCAGACGGACATTCCGAGCAGCGCGGCCAGGGCGAGCAGCGAGACGTGCCGCCACTTGCCGCGCTCCTCCGGAGGGCGTCGCGTCGTCGCGTTCATCGGGTTTTCAGTCCCGTCGCTCGGTGGGGCTCTTGGCGCCCGGCCCGGGCAGCGGCGGGGAGTCGCCGCCGCGGGCCTCGCCTTCCAGCAGGTGCTCGAGATCCGGGTAGCGGTAGAGAGTGGGCGCGCCATTCTGGGCCAGCCCGCCGGTGTCCGCGGTGGGGCCGTAGGTCGAATACAGGCTCCGGCCCAGCAGGCGCAGGTAGGCGGTGAGCTGGCCCCGGTGGTGGGCCGAGTGGGCGATCCGCCGCGTCATCACCCAGGCCCGGGTGCGCTCGACGTCGAAGAAGCGGGTGAGGCCCTCGAACCAGTCGTCCGGCATCGCGCGCAGCCGCTCGACACGCTTGGCCGATGCGCCGGCGTACTTCCGGAGGAAGGCGAGGCGGGTCTCCTCGGCAGGCAGCGGCGGCTCGCCGAGGTCGATTCCCAGCATGTTCTTCATCCAGGTGTCCTCGCTGATGCACTGATGGACCATGTGCTCGTGCGGCGTCCGCGCCCGGGGCTCCGGGCGGAAGCGCAGATCCTCGTCCCGGAATTGCGACCAGACGGAGAGGGTCTTCAGACGCTCGGTGTCGTAGGTCTCGAGGAGGAAGTCGTAGCGGGCCATTGGCCGGAAGGTTATCACCGGCGGGGCCCGTCCCAGTCAGTCCGGCAACCGGGCCCGCCAGGCACCGCGGCCGTGGGTGAAGGCGAAGAGGAAGGGAGGAGAGAGGACGAGCGACTCGGTGACGACGTTGGCGAAACCGCTGTCCTCGACCGCCCAGGTGGCGCCGCCGTCGAGGGAGACGAAAACGCCCAGGTCCGTGCCGACGTAGAGGCGCTGGGGGTGGCGGGGGTCGACGACGAGGGAATGCACGGGAAGGTCGGGCAGGACGTCGGCACCACCGATGCCATCAACACTCTGCCAGGTGGTCCCGCCGTCGAGGCTCTTCCAGACATGACCGCCGCCGAAGGTGGCATAGGTGGCATAGACCACGGCGGGGTCCTGCGGATCGAAGAGGAGAGAGGAGACGAAGCCGTCGCGCGGGCGAGCCGTCAGCCAGGGAGTCCCGGGAACCGCGGCAAGGGCGGCGTCGTTGCGGACGATGAAGCCCTGGCTGGTGCCGGCGAGGACGTGCTGGCCGTCGTGCGGCGAGATGGCGACGGCGCTGACGAGGTCGAGGGCGTTGCCGCCGAGGGCTGAGCTGGCACGATGCCAGTGGGCGGCGCCGTCGTCGCTGGTCCACAGCGAGTCGCCGCCGAGCCAGAGGCGTTGGGGATCTCCGGGATCGAGAGCGAAGGGCGAGATGTACGGGAAGGAACCGCCGTCGATGCCGGCAATGGCCGGCGTGAAGGTCTTGCCGCCATCGGTCGACTTGACGAACGAGAGGCGTTCCGACTCCGCATACACGATCCGGGAGTTGGCGGGATCGATGGCCACTGTACCGCCGTCGCGATCCAGGACCTGCCGCCAGCCCTCCGGCCCCGCGGCGTCCCCGCCCACGATCGTGCCGAGGTCCTGGGCGCCTCCCAGATAGGCCCGGCCGCCGGGGAAGACGGCGCCCTGATAGAACTGGGTGACGCCGTAGCCGTGATCGAGGCTCGTCCACCGCACGGCCGAGCCCGCGGGATCGCAGGGGGCCGCGGCATCCCGGGCCACGGCGGCGCGGGCGTTGTCCGTGCGGTAGATGCCGCCGTCGCCGGCCACCAGCAGCGTCTGGTTGCGGGTGCCGTCATAGCGCGGATGGAAGACGAGGGCGTGCTGGTCCGCATGGGCAAAGCCGGTTTTCCCCTCCTCCCCAAGCCACCAATAATTGGCCAGCCCCCAGGAGCGGCCCCCGTCGTCGGAGCGGAAGAGGTCGACGCCCCCCGCCCAGACGCGGTCCGGGTCCCTGGGGTCGACGGCGATGACGTTGTCGTACCACCCCCGCCCGCTCCACGCGTCGGGAAAGGGCGAGCCGCACGTGTGCTGATAGGCGAAGTGGGTGCTGGTCAGCAGGGCAGTGTTGAGCGGCACCGGGTCGGTGTTGCGGACCTGCGCCACCCAACTGCCCGGGCCACCGCCGGTGGTGGAGCGGAAGACGGCGAGGAGCCCCTGGAAGTAGTGGCCGTTGGGGCCGGCCAGGTTGCTCGTTGCCAGGGCATAGACCACGTTGGGATCGGACGGCGCGATGGCGAGCGAAGTCCGCCCCATGCCCGGCTCCCGAAGCACCGCCACCCACGGCCCATCCTTCTGGCCTTGCAGGGTCTGGTACACGGTGGCCTGCTGCATCGTGCCGCAGGCGGCGAAGACCACGTCGTCGGCCCCGTCCCTGTCGTTGCGCAGCGCCAGGTCCAGACAGCCGCCCTGCACCTGCGGATCGAGCACCTGCTCCCAGGAGACCCCGGCGTCCCGCGAGCGCCAGACCCCGGTGCCCGTCGCGGCGTAGACCGTACGGCTGCGGGCGCTGACGTGCAGGCGGTTGACGGCGAAGAAGTCCGGCGTCGCGGTGGCCGCCAGTTGGCGCCAGCGGCGGCCACTGTCGGTCGTCTTGAAGATGCCGGCGCCGCGCACGGCGTCGGTGTTGAAGAAGCCCTCCCCCGTCCCGGCATAGAGCACCCGCCGGTCGCCGGGATCGATGGCGAGCGCGGTCACCGCCAGGCTCGGCATCAGATCGTCGAGCGGGCGCCAGCTCGCGCCGCCGTCGAGCGTCTTCCACGCCCCGCCGTCGACGCCCGCGGCATAGAGAGTCCGGGGATTGACCGGATCGAAGACGAGGGCCCGCGTCCGCCCGCCGAGGTTCCCCGGACCGAGAGATTTCCAGGCCAGCGCATGGTGGGCCATGCGGCGCACGTGCGCCTGCGCCGCCAGGTATTGCGCGGCGAGAGACGGCGGTCTGGACGCCTTCACCGCCGGCAGGCGGCGGGCGAGGAACCAGGCCTGAGCCGCCCCGGGATCGTCGCCGCCGGCAAGCTCCGCCCGCTCTTCCAGAGCCGCCGGAGTCGCCAGAGCGGCGGCGAGGAACGCCAGGACCCAAACGAGAGGAGCGAGCGTTCTGCGGGTGACTTCTGGATTCATGGCGCCAGAGCATATCAAAAGACAGGGCCTCGCTCCCTGCCGAAGATTGCGATACGCTCCGCCGAAATGCACTCCCTGACCGCTCCCTCGATCGACGAGATCCGCGCCGCCCGCGAGCGCCTGGCCGGAGTCACCGTGCGCACGCCCCTGCTGCGGCTGAACGCCGAAGGAGCGCCGGGGGAGGTCTGGATCAAGCTGGAGAACCTGCAGCCCATCGGCTCCTTCAAGCTGCGCGGCGCCGCCAACGCCATGCGGCTCGCCGGGCCCGCGGGCCTGCGGGAAGGCGTCTACACGGCGAGCGCCGGCAACATGGCCCAGGGGGTGGCGTGGAGCGCCCGCGAGCTCGGGGTGCCGGCCGCGGTCGTCGTGCCCGACCACGCGCCGGCCACCAAACTGGCGGCCATCGAGCGGCTGGGTGGCCGTATCGTGAAGGTGCCCTTCGACCGCTGGTGGCAGGTGATCATGGAGCACTCCTTCCCGGGGCTCGACGGCCTCTTCATCCATCCGGTGGCCGACCGGGCGGTGATGGCGGGCAACGGCACCGTCGCCCTGGAGATCCTCGAAGACCTCCCGGACGTGGACACCGTCCTCGTCCCCTTCGGCGGCGGCGGGCTCTCCTGCGGCATCGCCGCCGCGCTCGCCGCTCTGCGTCCGGAAGCCCGTGTCTTCGGCTGCGAGGTGGAGACCGCCGCGCCGCTCTCCGCCTCCCTCGCCGCCGGCTCGCCCCAGACCGTGGACTACCGGCCGAGCTTCGTCGACGGCATCGGCGGCAAGAGCCTCCTCCCCGAGATGTGGCCCCTCGCGAGCTCGCTGCTCGCCGGTGCCCGCGTCGTCTCCCTCGAAGCTGTGGCCGCCGCCGTCCGCCTCCTCGCCGAGCGCCACCGCGTCATCGTCGAGGGAGCCGGAGCCGCCTCCGTCGCCGCTGCCCTGGCCGGCGTGCCGGAAGCGCGCAAGGTGGTCTGCGTCATCTCCGGCGGCAATATCGACGCCGCCAAGCTCTGCGCCATCCTGGACGGGCGGATGCCCTGAATCCGTCTCAGGCATCGATCTCAAGCATGCCTTGAGGTCCACACCCGCGCCCCCGCATCAAGCGCCCAATAGAGGGCGAACGCCCCACCAGCCGACGTGCGGAGGAGACCAGCCCGGCAGAGGACTGTTGACAGCGCTATTTAGAAGGAGTACAAGTTTGAATGTTAGATTCCTCGTTGGCGCCGTGGCTCGGAGGGGGACGAGGCATGCCGTCTCTGTGATTCAGGTGACTAACCCATGCACTCCGCAAGTGTCTCCTCGTCCGCGCGCGCTCCGCCCGGTTTCCAGGCTCCGGCGACTGCCAATCCCGTGTAAGAGAGAAAAAACCTGTTAATCCTTGTCGGAGGTGTCACCATGAGAAGAGTGCTCTGGTTGGGCCTTATCGCAGCCCTGATCGCCCTGCCTGTCGCCGTCATCGGCGCGGCCGGCGACGGGGTCGTCTATAAGGGGATTGATCTGTTTCATACTAGTAATAGCCTCTCAAGCTTCATGGATTTCTCCACTCAGCCGATCCCTGCCGGCTTCTTCTGTCGTACGTCTCAGGCGTTTACGGAGGTCGTCCACTGGAGAGGTGTGCCGGTGGCCACCGGCATACGCGGAGAGCTGGGCAGCACCGACACCATCGTCGAACGCTTGGACGATGGGGTGTTCAACAAAAAGGGGGTCGCCACGACCCGTGTCCAGTTCCGGGTCCTGCAGCTCGAGAGTGTTACTCCGATCAAGACCGCCTGCGGGAGCTTCAATGTCCGAGTGATGCTCGATGGGGCACAGCCAATTACCCGCATGGAGATCGTGCGACAGGGCAAGAACGGTGGGCATTTCCTGGCTCCACTCGCGCTCCGTGCCAAGTTCGTTTTCACGCCGGTCTCCGGCAACGGCCGACAACTTGAGCTCCCGCCCCACGAAATCCGCTTCCCTGTGAACCCTCGATTCACCTGGGCTTTCCGGCCGGGGTTGAAAGGCATGGAGAAAAAGGGAGGCGTGCTTGTCGATACCAACTTCGACTCCATACCGGACACTTTCCTGTCAGGAACCTCGAACTTCGCTGCGGGCTGGAACGGCTCCCTAAACAAATCAGAGAGCTGCCCACCAGTAGATGAGTGCCACTCGCACGACCCCAACTGTATGCACTGTATAGGCCCAGCTCTTGTCGGGCACTAGTCATCTCTGCCGGCTGTAGGGATGTGTCTCCCCTGCGCACGGACCTGGACCGATGCGTTGAGGCGAGGAGAAGGTGGAGCGCGGGGGGAGACTTCCCCAACTCCCCCCGCCGGCCCCCTTGGCGAAGTTCCCTGACACCTGTTCCGGCTTGGACGGGCGGATGCCGTAGGGCGTTCGCCGGCTCTCTCCCGCCTCTCCTATCTTGCGCTGGGCCCGGCGCTCTCCGGCACGCGCGATCTCGCCTCTGCGTCGTTGCTTTTATGGCGCAAATCCTGCATTCAAGATCGCGCGGCGGCTTCCGCGAAGGACGAGCTTCGTTTCAAGAAAGGAGATCGTTATGAAGAGGATGGTTCTTGGGCTCTCTCTGACCCTGACCGCTCTCGGCTTCCTCATGTCTCCGGCGATGGCGGCGACGAATCCGCCACAGGTCGCGCGGGCGCTGAGTGCCGCGGATCAGGCCTTCCTCGCCTCCCTCGCCGTACCGGCGAAGACTCCGGCCCCGGAGCTCGCAGCGAAGCGCCCACCCATCGGTCAGAAGGGCCTTTGCAGCGCCACGGCGAACTGCTGGAATGGCGGCACCGTCACTTGCAACGGGAACAACAGCACCACCAGTTGCACGGCCGTGGACGGCGCCTGTGGGACCGAGCCAGGGCATGTCACCTGCGATGGCACCACCTATACGTGCCCCACGCCCTGCCCTCCTCCCGCCTGTGATTGCTTCAGCTTCGAGGACGCCTGCGCGTTCAGTTGCAATCCTTGTGACTACACCTTCACGTGCGACGACACGACGTGCGTTCATCACTGCCACTGCATTTTCAGGACCTGTCCTCAATAGGACCGAACCACGAATAGACGCGGAGAGCCGCCCCGCCCGCGGCCGGTCCGACGAGAGGCCGGCCGCGCCTCTCTCGCTCTGGGTGACACACACCGCATCTTCTCCAGCGACACCGCAAAATTGCCGGATCTGCCGCAATTTCAGGAGATGCGGCGCAATCTCCCTGGCTACACCGCAAATTCCACGACTACACCGCGATCTCTCTGAATACACGGCAAGACCGGCTGCCTTGTCGCAATCTCGGGCAATGCAACTCGGTCTTGGCACCCATGGCGCAAGCTCTCCGGACACACTGCGACTTCTCCGGCTACACCGCAATTTCCGAAGCTACGCTGCAACTTCGCGCCGTACACCGCAATTTCGCCTGATATCATCTCGGTTCCACACAGCGGAGGCGTGGAATGAGCTCGAAGCTTTCGATCGACGAGGTCTTGACCAATCTGGAGGCGCGCGCGGTCTTCCTGCGCGAACGACAGGCCTTCCACGCGCAGCAGGAGGTCCATCACCGCGAGCAGCGGGCCGCTTACGCCGCCGAGTTGGAGACGGTGCTACAGAACGTGGAGGCCTTCCGCACGGCCATCGCGTCGACGGCGAACCTCGCCCTGCCGCCAGCGCCGGAATCCGTTCCCTCTGCGCTGGACGAGACGACGCTGCCACCCCTCAACCGGCTGATGGTGAGCCGGCTGCTGCGGCTGGTGGTCGAGAGCCCGGGCCTGGAAGAGCCCTTCGGCCCGACGGCCGTCGCCGCAGAGGTCAACCGCCGCTTCCACGACCGTCTGCCGGAGCCTGTCGGTCCCCGACCCGCTTCGGACGTCCTGCGGCGGCTGCTCGCCGAAGGCGCCCTGGAGCTCGTCCGCAAAGGCAAGGCCTCCCACGAAGCGCTGTACACGAGGAAGCCGGGCGGGGGCGGATGAAGAGGAGATCCGCGCCGCCACCGCCGAGCTGGTCTAGGCCACGACCGCTTCCTGGTGGGCGCGCCCGCAGCGGCGAGTCGGGCGGCGTCGGCTCCCCTACTCGGATCAACTGGCCTTCCGCCTCATGGTGAGGCGACCGGCCTCCTCGCCTCCACCGGAAGACCAGCGGCCCTCGAATTTCCCATTCACGAGCTTCATCTCGCCCGCGAGGAGGCTCTCCCCGTTGTCGACCTGGAAGGAGAAGGTCTTGCCGTCGAAGGTGGGATTGACGAGCGGCCAGCGCTTCTCGCCATTCTGGAGGGGGACGATCGCGACACCCGCCAGCTTGCCCTGATCGAAGGTCAGCACGAGGGTGATGGAGCCCGGGCCGGACGCCGCTTCCTCATTCTGGACAGGAGCCAGCGACCAGGAGCCGACGAGGTCCGCCGGACTCGCCGGCGCAGTCTCCGAGGCCAGGGCGAAGGTGGTGGCGGCGAGGGCGAGCAGGAGCAGGAGCGAGGCGCGGAGCTTCATAGAGATCCTCCGGGGAAGATGACGTCCTCTGACTCAGACTCCCGGTGGGCCCGGGAAGTTCCCGGCGATCTCGCCGAGCAGAGTTGTACCTGCTTTGTCAATAAGCGCGTTATAATGTTAGAGAGGCCGGCCACTAAAGCGAGGAAGAGGAGAATAGACAATTAGCCAACCCAGCACAGGAGGTGCAGTATGAGCTCGACCGACCACAGAGACACTGCTGCTAAGAAAGTTTGGACTTGGGGTACGGGCTCGATTTTGAGCGGAATGATTCTCGTGCTGCTGGCCCTCATCAAGGAAGATGCGGGCAAGGCGAATTCGAGCGTCGCATTGGCGCTTAAGCTTATGGAACATATGGGCATAGCTCTTATAACTATCGGCATCGTCGGCATCATTGTGGACTTCCCTGACTGGCAGAAATATTTTCAGGCGCGCGTGGCAGAGACGATCATACACCGTAATTACCTTAAAACGCTGAGCAAGCCGCAGTTAATAGATCTACAAACCGATACTCTAAAAGCCTTTTTTGGCCTAGACGACATAGATCGCGCGGGAAGCTTGCTGGAGTTCTTTCACGTTAAGATTAATAGTCACATCGGAAGTCCATATAGAGAGAACGTCCATGCTACTCTGTCCATAGTTCCCTCTGACAAAGAGTCGACCTACGTTGTCGATGACATAGTTTCTTATACCTGCAGAAAGGTCGGCGACTACATACAAGACCAGGTTCGGTGGTCGGCAAGCAAAGACGAGATAGACAAACTGGACGACTTCAAGGTGCAGATCAGGGTACCCCAAAACTTCTTTCAATCTCCTGAATTCAAGACCAGATATCCTTCCATCTCGTTGGCAGAAACAATCTTCGACAGGAATGACGCATCCCAGAAGCGGCTGGTCCCCGCTAAGGATGGTCATGGATATACTCTCGATCTGTCTGAGTTCAAAGAAATCGATGGCTTGTATGTGAAGATAAGCGTCAGGTACAACATACCTGCCGGTAGAATGATCACCTGGAGGATGACTCATCCTTCCAAGAATGTAACTGGCGTTGTAAGGTTTCCTTCCGATTTCAATAATCACGTAGAAGTATTCGGCTTTGATCGCGAAGAGTTGAACGAAGAGTACAGGGCCGGTCTCTACACATTTGGTTACAACTCCTGGTTGCTGCCTTACTCAGGCTTCGCCTTCGATTTCAGGGGTCCAGAGAAGGCAGTTCAGGAAAGCGGGAAGGCGGTTGCACCGCGAGGAACAGACCTCATGAACTCAGCCGGGACCAGTCCTTCCCTCCCGAGTTGACAGTCTCGTGAGCCGAGGCGCGTGCAGTCCATGGGCTTACCGACTTGCCGCCCGGCCGCAACCTCTGTCAGGGACGGACCCCAGGGCGAGTCCGTCCCTCCCTCCTCATCGACGAGGCGTCACCTTGGCGCGGAGGCCGGAGCATTGACCGCCGGGGAGGCCGTCTGGACCACCGGATTGAACGCGAAGGCAGCCGTCGCGGTGGACGCGGATCTCACGGCGGCCATGCCGGATCACCGCCCGCACCTCCTACTGAAGAGTGACTGTCTGGTCAAAGTAACCGAAGCCGTTATACGCGTAGTCGATGAGCCACCTGCCGTCGCTTGTTAGAACGGCGATGTCTGCCTTTCCGTCGCCGTCATAGTCGGCTGGCGCAGGAAGAGTGTCCGAGTACGATCGCTCGGCGCGGCATGGGAGCTAGCATAACAGATATTGCGCGAAAACGCCCAGCGCTCTCAGGGCGCCCATCATAGAATGACGAAGCTTCCACGCGACGGAGGAGCGAATGCAACAGGTGCGGCAGGCGGCCGAGCAGATCATCCAGCAGCTTGAGAAGGCAATCTACGGCTAGCGCCCGATCCTCCAGCTCGTCCTCACCTGTCTGTTCGCCGACGGACATCTCCTCCTGGAGGACGTGCCCGGCACCACCAAGACCCTGCTCGCCAAGGCGCGCTGGCCAAGACCCTGGGCGGTACCTTCCGCCGTCTCCAGGGCACGCCCGATCTGCTGCCGGGGGACGTCACCGGCTCCAGCGTCTTCAACCTGAAGACCGGCGAATTCCAGTTCCATCCCGGGCCGGTGTTCACCCAGGTCCTCCTCGCCGACGAGATCAACCGCGCCACCCCGCGGTCCCAGGCGGCCGAAATCTTTCTCTGGGATGCCGCCACCGCCAGCATTTTCAGCGGAAATAGCGGCTTAGCCGCGATCAACGCCGCACGCGATTACTCGACCATCTCGATCAAAAACCCGTGCGTCAGGGAGGCCGGAATCAAGAAGCGATCCCGGTCTTTGTACTCGAAGGTCCGCAGGTTCAGGCCGGTGTTGCGGTTGACGAGGGAGCGGGCGGCGTGGAGATTGCCGACCTTGATGCTCACCCCCAGGATCCCTTCCCCGCGCTCCGCCGCGAAGTCCGCGACCAGACCGGGACCATCCGGCTCCAAGAGAGCCAAGGTGCTGTTCTTGTACCGCACCTCCGCGCCGCGAGCACCCAGGTAGTGGATCTTCTTGTGCTTGGAGCGCACCTCCAGGCCGAGGCCCTCGTAGAACTCGATGGCGGCGTCCAGATCCGACACCACCAGCCAGAGAGTGTCGATCTTCTGCGCCGTATTGGGGTGCGGTCGGGGCGCCAGAGCCGGAAAATCGACGAACATCTGGTTCACCTGGGCCTCGTCGTAATCCAGGAAGAAGTTCGAGTTGTCGGGGGCAAGCCGAGCGGTGAGGATGATCGACCTCCAGAGAGGGGTGAGCCCGACGACCTGGCCGGTTGATTCGATGGTGAGGGGCGGCGCGGGGATCGGGCCGGCGTTGGGGTAGCCGGCCCCGGTCAGGAAAGCGATGGCCTGAGCGGCGTCGACCACCTCGGTGCCGTAGAACTTGCCGCCTTCGTGGTGGTCCAGAAAGTCCACGAACGGTGCAGTGAAGTCGTTCCGCTCTGTGAACGTCAAGAGCTCCAGGTAGCTGCGATCGCCGAACCAGATCAGGCGGTTCTTGGCCCCCAAGGGGGAAAGCAACGCGGGTGTGGCCGAGAAGCCGAGCTGATGGGTCAAGACGTTCGCCGCGGCGTCGAAGTTTTCGAGACGTACCAGCGAGGCGACATGATCGATGCCTCGGCCGTCACCCAGCCCCCCCGCTGCTGCGGCCTGCCCCCCAAGTGCCAGCAGTCCGCAAGTCACTGTCCACCAGATCCGCTTTGCGTTCATGCCTCACCTCCTGTTGCGAGAACCAAAGAGACTGGCGCCATAGTAGAACCCGGGGAGAGGAGAGTCCAGGGCGCGAAGTCGGCGCGCTTCGCGCGACCCTCGCCCGAATCCGCAGCTCTCGTGGTAAGCGTATAAGACTGCAGGAAGGCGCACTCGCGTGCCTGCCCGCGCTCTTCAGAGGGAGACTTTCGATGCACACCAAGTTCAAGACCACCGCCGCGGCCCTGGCCCTCGCGGCTTGCGGATGGGCCTGCCAGGTGGGGGCCGATGCGATCAGCACCGCGATCCCTGCTCCGGCGCTCGACACGCCCGCCGCCCAAGCGACCGGGCTTCAGACCGCGGTGCTCGCCGGCGGCTGCTTCTGGGGCATGCAGGGGATGTTCGAGCACGCTCAAGGAGTGACGAAGGTCGTCGCCGGCTATGCGGGAGGCAACAAGGAGACCGCCCACTACGAGATGGTGGGCACCGAGAGGACGGGTCACGCCGAGTCGGTGGAGATCACCTTCGACCCCAAGCGGATCTCCTATGGGCAGCTCCTGCGACTCTACTTTTCCGTCGCCCACGACCCCACGGAGCTCAACCGACAGGGTCCGGACTCCGGCCCCAGTTACCGTTCGGAGATCTTCTTCAGCTCCCCGGCCCAGGAGCGCATCGCCAAGGCCTACGTGGAGCAACTGACCAAGGGGAAGGTCTTCAAGGGCCCCATCGTTACCAGGATCGAGCCCCTGAAAGGCTTCTATCCGGCGGAGGACTACCACCAGGACTTCCTGATCCACAACCCCAACCACCCCTACATCATGCGGAACGACCTCCCCAAGATCGACGCCCTGAAGCGGGTCTACCCGGAGCTCTATCGCGAGGCTCCGGTCATGCTGAGCAGCACCCGCTGACGGCTTCGCCGTGGCGGAGTCAGCAGGTGCCGTTGCACGTCGCGTTGCAGCAGGTCCTCCCCGAGCGACAGGCCGAAGTGACGCCGGCGACGACGCGGGCGAGGTCGGGCGGTTCCAGGGCAAGCAGGGTCTCGCGGTGGAGCTTGAGCTTGAGACCGGTATCGCTCGTCTTCTTTCTCTTCATCGCAGGCTCCTCTCGGAAAGAACTGATGGTGACTCGGCCACCTCCGGCACGCCCTGAGACGGCCTCTGTAGAGTAAGAGTGCCGCGAGGGAGGGCGGACCGCTCCGGACCCCTGCAGATCGCTGGCGATTCCGCTCAGGCGGCCGTCTCGAAGGGGTTCTCGTCGGCGCTCCGCCCGTAGACCGCCGGCACTGGAACGTCGAGGAAGCGCAGGTAGGTGCAGAGCTGACCGCGATGGTGATACCAGTGGTTGAGCATGAGAGTGCGCACGACCTCCACCCGCGGCAGGGTGAACACCTCCCGCTCGCCGGCGCTCAGACGCCAGGGAGCGACCGATGTCTCCTCGTCGAGGCCGCCGAGGAAAGACCGCGCCTCGGCCAGCGAGCTCTCCAGGGCCGGCAGGAGAGCCTCGGCGCCGGGCGGGCTGGGGGGATTGAAATTCGCCGTGGAGGCGTCGAAGCCGTCGAGACCGGCCAGCCGGGAGATGTTGCCCGGAATGTTGGCCAGATGGAGGGCGAGCTGGCCCAAGGTCATGGCCTTCGGGTGGGGCTGCCAGTCCAACCGGTCGGCCGGGACGCGCTCCAGGAGGCGGCGGGTGGAGACAGCTTCCCGTTCCAGCTCGTTGGCGAGGGCCTGCGTGGGATTCGGCATGGGTTCTCCTCCTCGTGAGAAAGTGGCTTGCATTCTGCAAGCGAGTAGACTTTAGCTCAGTCACTTTCAATTTGCAAGCCTGTTGGTGATACTCTCCTCTCATGGCGCCGTCCGCTCCCTCCTCCCGCCCGGTTCCGCGCTCGGCCTGTCCGATCGCCAACGCTCTGGATCTGCTGGGGGACCGGTGGACGCTGCTGGTGATCCGCGACCTGCTCTTCGCGGGCAAGCGCCGCTTCGGCGACTTTCTCACCTCGCCGGAGGGCATTCCGACCAACATCCTGAGCGACCGGCTGCGCCGCCTGGAGGAGAGCGGCGTGGTGGCGAAGGCCCCCTACCAGCTCCACCCGGCGCGCTACGAGTACCAACTCACGGCGAAGGGCCGGGACCTCTTCCCGGTGCTGCGTGCCTTGATGGAATGGGCGCGCAGCCATGTGCCCGGCGTGGCGTCGCCGCCTCCGGGAGTCCTGGAGCGCTACGAGGAGACCCTCCGCAAGCTCTCGTCCCCGCCGTCAGATCCCGAGGAGCCTCACCGGGTGGCAGGCTGCCCGGAGGATGGGGGAAGCTTCGTGGGCGGTGAGGATCTGACTTAGAGCACCTCCCGGCCAGACCGAAAATTGACAGGACGCGGAGTCGACGAATCACATTCCGCTTCGCGCTGGCGCCTGCGCCGCCGCCCCGAACAACTGGTACTGCAAAATCGCGTTCCACACCAGGGGATGGCTGCCGATCGTCGAGCCGCGCCAGATGGGGTTGATCGCGAAGAGCAGCAGGTGCCCCTTACCAACCGGCACCTCGACCACCGCGGCGCGGCGGGCCAACTGATCTCCGTGCTCGAGCAGGCCGGAAACCAGCAGGTCACCGGCGTCGCCGAAACGCACCAGCGTCCGCGGACGGAGCGCCTCGGGGATCACCGCGGGGTTGTTGCGCAGCTCCTCGGTCTCCAGCGGCCGCGCCTCCCAGCGCTCGACCTTCGCCCGCGCTGGCGGCGCCGGCTGCAGGGGCCGCCCCTGCGGCGTATCCGCATCCTTGGGACCGCCACGGCCGGTCGGACGATCCTCTTCCTCCTGGGCCCAGCCTCCCGCTGCCGAATTGCTCAGCTCGAAGCTCATCCCGTCGGCGCTGTAGACCGACAGGCGATCGCCGAGGCCGGCGACGACCGGCGACGTGGGATCGGGGAAACGCGCGTCGAGCACACTGCCGACCACTCGGAGGCCCTTGGGGCTCGCGACGCGCACGCCGGGAGCCAGGCCGGTTGCGATCAGCAGTCGCGCCGTATCGTCGACGGCGACCAGCAGTCCCCCCTGCTCCACGAACTGGCGCAGGTGGTCGAGCCCGGCATATCCCAGGCCGGGCCGCTGATCGTCGGTGGAGTCGATCTTCCCGAGGTTCGGCGTCTCCGGCGTCGTCTTCCAGGGCATGGGCTCGCCCCACATGGGCAAACCGCTGACGATGCGCTGCGGATCCCCGAACCCCACGGGTGGAAAGAGGATGACATCGAAACGCGTCGCGAGCCCTGAGTCGGCCGCGACATCCTGGGTGCTGATGTATTTATAAGGGATTTTCAGCAGATCGAGACGCTGGCGCCACCAGCCCTCGGTCTGGGTGTTGAGCCAGGAGTGCAACAGCGCGATGCGCGGCTTCGCGACCGGCCGCGTCGCGACGTTCGCCGGGGCGGCGACCGCGTCCACCGCGACGCCGGTCTCCGCGGCGGCACGCTCGACGGCATCCTTCGCGATGCCGCGCACCAGCCAGGTGCCGCGCGGATAGTCGCGCCCCGCGGCCTTGAACGACTCGGCCGCGGCTTCGACCTTGGCGTCCCCAAGCGCATAGCGAAGGCTGAGCATCGCGTCGTCCCCACGCTGGGCGACGACGAACACGGGGCCGCTGCCGGTGACGCCGCCGCGCGATTGGACCGGCGCCTCGACACGGCTCATCGGCGCCGCCAGCACCTGGCGATCGGTGACCCGAACGGCCTCCGTGTCGAACAGCGCGGGGAAGCACCAGCCGGTATCGTCATACGGCCGCTTCTGGGGATCGTCCGGGCTCCAGTACTGGCGGTCGAGCAGAGCGTCGGCGGCGCGGCTGAAGGGCTGATCCATGCGCACGACGTAGCTGCCGGCCGGGAACGTTCGCGTCGCCGGCGCCTTGTCGTTCTTGATCTTGTCTTTATCCTTGTCCTTGCCGCCGTCCTTCGACTCCGCGCCTTTCCCGCCCTCGCTCGGCACCGTCACCGTGAACGCTTTGTCGGCGCGCGAGATCTCGACGTGCTGCAATTGCAGGACCCGGAGCAGCTCGGCCTGAGCGCCCGGCCGCCGGTCGGCGGCGGGCAGGACGTACGCCGCCGGCCCCTCCCGCTCCGGCTTGACAATCGAACGCTTGCTCTTCTCCCAGAAGTTCCGCAGCAGCAGCTCGCGGTTCTCGGCCACGAACGCGAGCGAGACCAGGAGACCCGTCTCCTCGTAATTGTTGTTGTTGCGCTGCGACCAGGAGACCGTGCGGTACGGCGGGTCCTGGCGGTACCAGGTGCGGGACGCCCGGCTCGGATCGATCTCGCGCGTCTCGGTATCGGCGCCGCCGTTGCCGAACGTCTCGTAGAGCCGCGAAACGCCGTTGTGCATGGCCGCGAGGAACATCAGATAGCCCGGGCTCCAGGTGTCGAAATCCCCGTGGGTGAAAACCCCCGGCATACCGAACTTCGTCATCTGAGCCACGTTCATCCACCCGAAAAGTTGCCATTCGTTGGTGAGCAGGGGATCGACCCAGGCGTTGTAGGGGCCGTCGCCCACCGTGTTGTCGTAGAGGAACGGCACCGACTCGTGCAGGTCGTGCAGCACCTGGGCGTGCCAGCCGAGATAGGTGTCGAGCACCTGGCGGGACAGGGAGAGCGTCAGCCCCATGGCGTCGCGGTTGTTGTCGTGCGCGACGTAGTGGCCCCAGTACACCAGGCGGGGCGCGATGGCTTTGGGGTGAGCGAGATGCCAGCGATACACGTCCACCATGCGGTCGCGGCCGTCGACCTCGACGACCGGCGTGATCAGCGTGATCACGTGCTCGCGAATCGCCCGGACGTACGGGCTCTCGTCGACCGACAGCCGGTAGGCGAGCTCCATCAGCGCGGTGGGCGCGCCGGTCTCGGGAGAGTGGATCGTGCCGGTAACGTAATAGACCGGCACGCTCGCGGTAATCAGGCCCTCGGCGCGCGCGTCATCGAGTTTCAGGAGCCGCGGGTCCGCGAGTTGGGCGAGCCGCGCGTCGTTCTCTTTCTGATGCTCCAGGTTCGCCTCCGAGCTGACCGCCACCGCGATCCGCTCGCGCCCCTCCTCGCTCGTCCCGATCGAGATCACTTTCACCCGGGGGCTTGCCGCCGCGAGCATCCGGAAGTAGCGATTCACGTCCGCTACATACGGCAGGATGCCCGGCGCCCCGGCGACGTCGCCGAGGACCGCGCTCGGGCTCGGCACGGTGGTGGACGCCGGCAGGTAGTCCGTGAGCGGCGAGTTGAACTCCGGCGCCGTCGTGTACTTGCGGATCCGCGCCGTGGCATCGGCATCCATGGGCTGCTCGAGACTGGGCTTGAGCTCGGCGGGAACGCGGGGCTGGGCAGTGAGGGGAGCCATGGGAGCCGCCAGCCCGAGGGCGGGCAGAAGAACGGCGAGGGCGAATCGACGCATGCGTAATCCTCCGGCGATTTAGGAGACGAACCGAGAGAGCCGTGAACCAGCGCATCCTATCTCCATGGCCGGTGGGCTTGAAAGTGCCGAAGAGGGCGAGGTCGCCCCCCTGGCCGACCCGGCCGTTGGCGAAGCCGATCGAATCCCTAAGAGGGTGTCTCAAGAGGTGACGTCAGCGGCTCCGATGGCGCCCGGGACGGTCAGGCGGAAATCAGCGCTTTCGAGACAACCTCTAAGGTGAAGTTGCCGCCGACGCGGGAGAAACGGCGGCCCGGATCGATCTGGCTCGACTTCGCGAGCGACTTGACGCGGCGGGCGATGCCCGGAGGTAGATCAAGGGCACGCGTACGGATACCAGCAGACGCACCTGAAGTAGCAGGTCCCGGGATTGCAACTGAATACCCTGGGGGCACAGCCCTCGCAACCGGCCTCACACTGATCATACAGCGCTGTACAGTCCCAGTTGCAGGAGGCCTGGTTTGTAGACGGGGGCTGGAAGATGAGCCACCGGAGATTGTCGAGGCTGGGAGTAGTCGCCGTCTGGACCGGCTGCGAAACCGCCGGGATCGGCGCGGAGTCGACCGCAGGCGCCTGTCCAGCCCATGCGGCGCTCGCCGCGACGACTGCGAGAGAACAGATCAAGAAGGTCCGTACGAGAGTGGCTTTGCTCATCAGAGTCTCCTTTCCTGAGTCCGCCGTCTAATCACGGCCCCTACCGTCGGATAAGAGATTACTCCGAATTTAGGACCTTGTAAATCTCTGCACGCAGACCGCGGGCCATTTCAGCCCATAAGCCCAGGCTCCCTCGGGCTGCGGCCGAGGCGAAGCTCTCCTCGACAAGCCCGGCGATCCGCGCCAGATTCCCGGCAGCGGTAGGCGCTCGATCTGGGCGGTGAAGAGACGCCCCCGCGATCCTCTGCCGGCGGCCGCCGACGTTGACGTCGAGCCACTGGCGGTCGGTGTTGAAGTCGAGCGCCGACGCTGAAACCGATCCGCGAGAGGCGAGAAGGGCGCCGCTCGCTCATTTGGCCGGTATACTTCGAGGGTGAGATTCGAACAGGACCCTGAGAAGGAGGTCCGCAACCTTCGGAAGCACGGGGTCTCGTTCGTCGAGGCGAGCACCGTGTTCGGCGATGCGTTTGCGGCGCTATGAGTCAGGAACCTGAAGACGACGATCTGGAACCGGAATACGACTTTTCGGGAGCGGTGCGCGGCAAGTTACTACCAGCGCTACCAGCAGGGTACGAACGTGATCCTGCTCGATCCCGACGTGGCTCAGGCCTTTAAGGATTCGGAGTTGGTCAATCGGGCTCTCCGCCTCCTCCTCGATCTCGCCAGGCAAGAGGTCCCCCAGAGCCGCTGACTCCTGGCGCACTCGGCATGCCGCGTGCGGCCGCCGTCACCGCTGGAACGCGTAGGAGACCTTCACGAACACCAGCCGATCCGCTCGCTGCAGGACGCCGAGGGGGTTCTGGAGCCGGTCGTCGGCGTAGCCCACGAAGAGCACCGTCTGCCAGTTGAGCTGGTAGGCGAAGAGGGCCGAGCCCGCGAACGAGCCGCTCCTGGCGGGCACGGGGAAGGTGTAGAGACGCGGGTCGCTGTTGACGTCGAGGTACTCGCCGATCAACCGCAGGAAGGCGCGGGCGCTGAAGTTGTAGGTGGCCTTCAGGCGCTCGATCTGGGCGGTGAAGAGACGCCCCTTCAATCGCCCGCCGGAGCCGCCGGCGTTGACGTCGAGCCACTGACGGTCGGCGTTGAAGTCGAGCGCCAAGTGGTCGGTGGGTTTGAGCGTGCCGAAGAGGGAGAGGTCGCCCCCCTGGCCGACCCGGCCGTTGGCGAAGTCGATCGAATCTCCCAGGGTAAAGTTGCCGCCGACGCGGGAGAAGCGGCGGCCCGGATCGATCTGGAAGTAGCCGTTGACGTTGCTGCGCTCGAGGACCTGATTGCCGACCCGCAGCCGCTCGCGCACCGCGACCTCGACGCCGGTCGCCATGTTGTGCTGCCCCTGGATCTGGATGCCCGGATTGGTCTGGCGCCGGATGAGCTCGCCGTCGGGGCTCTCGATGTAGCGCACGACGGCGTACGGCTGGACGCGCCGGAACAGGCCGCTCTGCGGATAGTAGTTGCGGAAAAGAGCGTAGCGGCCGGCGCGGAAGCCGACCTGCGGCACGAACCCCTCGTCGGCGCGGAAGTCCTCGCCGAAATCCTGCACCGTGGCCCGCCAGGTCCAGTCGCGACCGGTGTGGAGCCACTCCAGGTGGCCGGCGTGGGAGGTGAGCTGGCGGCCGTCCCAGGTGGGAAAGAGGTCGGGACGGTTGGGGGTCTGGGTGTCGCTCACCAGCAGTTGTCCCGTCACCTGATCGGCCTCGCTCTGCCGCCAGAGGAAGTCGGGGCCGGCGACGCGGTTATGACCGGCGATCTGATGGCCGGCGACCTGATGGCCGCCGCCGTCGTTCTCGCGGTCGGTGACGAGCAGGCCGAGATAGGAGGCGCCGAGGTCCCGTCGCAAACTGCCGGCCAGGACCTTGGACGAGAAGTCCTGCGGCGCGAAGCCGTTGCCGGTGGGACCCGGGATGATGACGCTGCCGCCGCCCTGGTCCTGGGTGACCAGCAGAGTGTAGGAGGAGTCGCCGAGCTTGCCGGTATCACGGAGACCCCACTTGGGGTCGGTGATGGTGCGGGTGTAGACCGCCTGAATCGGGGTATCGAAGAGGTCAAGCCCCTCGAGAAAGAAGGGGCGCTTCTCAGGAAAGAAGATGGCGAACTGGTTGTTGACCGCGATCTGGCCGACGTCGGACTCCACCTGCGAAAAGTCGGGGTTGATGGTGAGGTCAAGGGCGTTGCTCGCGCTCGGCGTCCACTTGACGTCGAGGCCGGCGTCGGCCTTGGGGCTCCGGTCCTCAAGGGTCGAGCCGAGCCCGTTCCTGGGCACGCCGAGGCGCTGACCGGTGACGTAGGGCGCCCCCACGAAATGGCCGCCGCCGGGCAGCCCGGTCAGGCCGGTGAGCTCGCGCGACTGGCAGATCCAGCAGTTGCTGCCACGGGCGATGGGGCTGCTGTGGAAGGCGTAGCGTTGATCGCGCGGGTAGTTGCGCCAGACCAGGATGCCCCAGTGATTCTCCGCCTGCTTGGGGTAGCGCAGCGAGGACAGGGGAATCCGCATCTCGGCGGTCCAGCCGTCGGCGGTGAGCTGCGCCGCGGTGTCGTAGAAAAAGTCGGGGGACAGGTCCTCGTTGCCGCTGCTGTCGTTGTAGACCGCGTCCGTCTGGTTGCCGCGGGGGTTGACGCGCAGCTCGACCGCCGAGCGGCGGTCGTTGCGGGTGTCGAGGAAGACGGCGACGTTGTCGTCGGTACCGATGATCTTGTCGCGTTCGACGAAGGGCGCGCGGATCTTCCCGGGCTCCGGGTCGAAGGCGTGGATGCCGACGTAGAAATCGTGCTCGTCGTAGGTCAGGTAGACCACCGTCTTCGCCTTCGGCTCGGTGTTGTCGGCCGGGTAGGTCTCATAGAAGGTGTCGAGGACGGCCGCCTGCTGCCAGGCGGCATCGTCGAGCCTGCCGTCGACGACGATCCTGCCGGCCGCCCGCGGCACCACCAACGGCGGGCCGACAGGTGGCACCTCGTCGCCCCTCACCGGAGCGGTCGCGAGCAGCGTTAAAGCGAATCCGGCGATGCCGATCAGGGTGCGAGTCGAGGTGCGCATCCCGAGTTATACCGCGGAGCGGCCGGAAAGTTTCGTCGTTCTGCTGGCCGCGCCGCACGGAGAGTGTCATTTAAGAAGTGTTGCAGCCGGCAGGAGTCCACTAAACAAAACCATCCGCCGGGTGTCTCCTCGAAGATCGACGAGCTTCGCGAGTGGATCGCGGGAGCTCGAGCCCTTGTGAGGAGGCCCGGTTTTGGCGGAACCCGTTGCATCGATCCGAGCAGAGATCCGACCCGAGCAGATGCTCACGGTGGTCTTCTTCGGCAAGACAGGCGCCGGCAAGAGCTCCACTCTCAACGCTCTCTTCGGCCTCGCCCTGGCGACCGATCCCGCGGTGGCCTGCACCTCCAAGCCGCAGGTCACCCTTCTCGATCCGGATGAAGATTCGGGTCTTCCGGACGAGCCCGTCCGGGTGGTCGACATGCCCGGCATCGCCGAAAGCCTCCGGGCCGAAGATCTCTACCAGCCCTACTACGAGAAGTGGGTCCCGCAGGCGGACTCGCTCGTCTGGGTGACCCAGGCGGACACCCGGGCCTACAAACGCGATCAACTCTACCTGATGAAGCTCCTTCCCCTGCTTCGGCCGGGTCTCCAATTGATCGTGGCACTGAACCGGGTGGACGACCTGGGAGTCGACGAGGGGGACGAATCCTTCAACACGGCGTTGCGCAGGCCCTCGGCAGCACAGCTCGCCGTCCTTCCCGAGAAGATTTCGGACGTCTACGGCGTATTCAAGGAAATCCTCGGGGAAGCGGTGCCCTTCGACAGGTCCCACGTCGTGCCGTACACGGCGCGCTACGGTTGGGGACTTGAGAAACTAAAAATTGCCATTCTAAAGGGGGTTGAACGATGATCCCGTTTTTCCGCGGGAAGCGCAAGAAGCGGCTCCGCATGGTGGTTGGCCTGAACCAGGTCGATAAGATGTGTCCTGGAGGATGGGACGAAAGGTTGAACGCTCCCACGAAAGCGGCGGAGAAGGAGATCCGGCGCCGCACCCAGGACATCGTCCACAAGCTGTCGGATTTCGCAGACATCTCTCCCGAGCACATCGAATACTACTCCGCGCTGCGGCGCTACCGGCTCCTGCCCCTGCTCAGCAAGGTGATCGGGCACGCTCACGCGGGGTTCAAGTTGGACCAGGTCCAGCCGGCCGATCCCTTCGGGCTGGCCCATGCCGAGGTCCAGGAGTTCGTCCGCGAGGAGCGAGTGCGCCGGGGGGAGGGCAACGGCAGGGGAAACGGGCAGCAGATGCGGGAAAAGCTCTTTGAGGAGATCAAGAAGATCCTCTCCCCGGAAGAAATGGACGACCTGACGTCGGAGTGGAAACGGGAGATGCGCCAGCCTCCCAAGGTGGCGATCCTCGGTAAGGCGGGAGTCGGCAAGACGACCACGATCAACAACCTCTTCAACGCGCAATGGCGGACCAGCCATACCCTGGTCGGCACCACCCAGGCGCAGGCCAAGGAGTTCGAGCTCGAAAGCGGCGGCACTCTCACCGTGGTCGACCTGCCCGGCTATGGCCGGACCCTCCGGGAGGACGAGGAGTACGAGAAGATTTACCGGGACCTGATCCCCTCCTGCGACCTCGTCCTTCTCGTCGTGCAGGCCGACTCCCGTGACTTCGCGGATGACCAGGAAATCATTCTCAAGCTGCGGGACTGGCTCGAAGATGCGCCCGTTCCGCAGCGGTAACGGGAGGGTGCATCATGCCGATGACCAATGCCGAACGCGCAAAAGTGATCGACCTGCTGGATCGCCTGGATGGCCAGAAACGGCAGAACATCCTCTCTTCCTTCGAGGCCTTCACCAGTTGGCTGAGCAGCACTCTCTATACAGTCTACGTCAAGGTCAAAGAACAACTGAGCCGGTTCTGGGGCTGGCTCTGCGAGGCATTTGCCTAGGAGAACGAAGATGGCACTGAGTGAAGTGGAAAAAGAGCTCGTCATCCAGATGCTGGACGAGTTGGACGACCGCGTACGGCGGATCGTGCTGGCATCTCTCGAAGCCCTGGCCGAATGGCTGCGGAACGTGGCCTACGCGATCTTCCAGAAGATCCGGCCCATGCTGCAGTCCTTCTGGCAATGGCTCAAGTCGCTCTTCGCCTGACGAAGAGGACGCCTGGCACTACCTGGAAACCACGCCGAGAGCCGCCAGTAGAGTCGCTCCACGGCCCAGGCGAGGTAACGCGCCATCTTGCCGAGGATGGCCAGCTCAGGCTGGCCATCCTCGATGACCTCGACGGTGGACCCGCTCTTCTTGGGATAGCCTTCGCGCAGCGCGGCCCGGGCCAGCGCCGCCAACTTGGGCGTGCAGCTCCCGACGCCCACCAACCGAAGATGCACCTCCTGC
Source organism: Thermoanaerobaculum sp. (assembly GCA_021154885.1). GTDB lineage: Bacteria > Acidobacteriota > Thermoanaerobaculia > Multivoradales > UBA5704 > DATARR01. Next base: position 57,147 of record JAJKHS010000107.1, on the reverse strand, counting down.
ATCTCGAGCTTCTTGTGGAGCTCCACCAAGGGGACGAGGAACAGGCTGCACAAGGCCTGGTAGGCGATCTCGGGCCGCTTGCGTCCGGCGCGGAGCAGAGCGGAGGGCACCGCCACAGAGACCACGAACGTACCACCGATGGCGGCGGATATCGCGGTAAAGATTCGCTCCCGGTCCAGCGGATGCGTGGCGTTCGCCGGCTTGCTCAGGTCAAGTCCCTTGGCCGTCGTCATCTCCCGAAGGTCGGCGGGCAGCTTGCCCAGAGGCGGAGCGGTCTCTTGTGTCCCCGTTATGCGCTGCAGCAGCTCCCGGTAGACCCGGCCGAAGGTGCTCTGGTTTGAAAGGTCCTAGTAGAGCTGCCCAGCCAGGAAATCGGGCGAGGATTCGGCCCAGGAGCCGCGAGCGAGCGCAGCCAGAGTCTTGTTCTGGGATCTGCCAAGCATGCGGCCGGTCAGCAGCCGCGTCTCCCAGCCCACGCCGCTCACGGGCTGTCCTTCCTCGGCCGCGCGCACCTTGCTCTGGTAGGCAGGCGAACAGAGCACCAGGACCCAATCCGCTAGGCGCACCTCGCGGCTCATGAACTCCGGGATGTTGTCGGTTCCCTTCAGGTGCCAGTGGTCGAGACGGGCGTCGACGCCATCCTCGCGGAAACGAGCGGCGAGCCGCCGTACCCATAGACAGTACTCTTCACTCTCCCAGGCATAGGAGATAAACAGCCTCTTCGCCACTGCTGCCAAGATGCCTCCCGGAGCAAGACAGATCGACAAGCGTCATCTTAGCGCTCTTTGCGCATTCCTCCTGAGGCCTCTGGCGCCCTCTGCGGCGCCGCGATGATCCTGGCCGGCCTGCTCGATCACTGGCAGCTCGCGCGGGTGCTGGGCAGGCCCCGCGGTGGCCATGAGCACGACACCCTTCGAGCAACTCGCGAACCTGGACCGGCGGGTTCACGATCCCGCCCGGCTGGCGATCCTGACAGCGCTCTCGGCCTGCGAGCGGGCCGACTTCCTGTTCCTGCTGCGGATCACCAGCCTCACCAAGGGGAACCTCTCCTCCCATCTCTCGACGCTCGAAAGGTGGAGCTGGTCGAGATCGAAAAGCGCTTCGTGGAGAAGAGAATCCAGGCCCTCGTGCGCTGAGCGACGCCGGCCGCTCCCGGACTCGGACTGACTCCTGGCACTCTGTCGATATCGTGCTATCATGGCGCCATGGCTCAACTCCTGGTCCGACACCTCGATGATGACGTGAAAGCTAAGCTTCAGCGCCGCGCGCGCCATCATGGCCACAGCACTGAAGAGGAAGTCCGCGAGATCCTCCGCAACGCGGTCAGGGACGAGGGCGGTACCCGGGCACCGCTCGGCTCGCGGTTCGCTTCCCGCTTCGCCGGTTTGGGTCTCACACAGGACGTTCCCGAACTGCGCGGCGAGCAGGCCCGTCCAGCCGACCTCGAATCGTGATCGTGCTCGACACCAACGTGGTCTCGGCCCTGATGCGGCGCGAGCCCGATCCGGTCGTGGTGGCGTGGCTCGACGGCCTGCCACCTGAATCCGTATGGACGACTTCGATCACCGTCTTCGAGGTCCGTCTGGGCCTGGAGATCCTGACGGCAGGCCGGCGCCGGCGTCAACTGGAGGAGGCCTTCGCGAAGGCGCTCGAAGAGGATCTCGAAAGCCGAATTCTGCCCTTCGACCAGGCTGCGGCGCAGGCGGCTGGTCGCATCGCTGCGGAGCGACGCCATGCTGGCCGTACCATCGAGATTCGTGATGTCCAGATTGCCGGTATCGTCAATGTGCGCAAGGCGACCCTCGCGACCCACAACACCCGCCACTTCGAGGGATGCGGCTTGGTGCTCGTCGACCCTTGGTCGGTGTGATCCGCCGTGTTGGCTTATCACTAACAGATACACCGGTCTTTGGGGGGTAGAGATTCAACCCTCTACCACGCCTTTTGTCTAGAGTCTTTTCGTCACAGTAGGGAAGCAGAACACTGCTATCGACCGTAGTAAATCCTCCACTGTTGCATGTAGAAAGACGACTGCCGCGCGCAGAATATCCGAAGCCACCTCCTCTGACTCATCTCTACGCCGGAAAAGATTGTCAGCTCGCGACAGATTGTCATTTCTTACGGCACCGCTCATCACGCGGCGGCGTGCTCGGGGATCTTGCGGATTTCGTCGCGCAGCTTTCGCTCGGCGTGCCACAGGTCGTGGGCCGTCTGCATGCGAAGCCAGAAGCCGGCCCCATTCCCACAGAACCGCCCAAGGCGCACCGCCATCTCCGGCGATACGGCCGAGCGCTCGGCAAGGATCGAATGCAGCATCTGCCGGGAGACGCCAAGTTGCCGCGCCGCCTCGGAGACGGTGAGGTTGAGCGCCGGGAGCACGTCCAGGCGCAGGATCGCCCCGGGGTGGGTAGGCTCCATCTTGGGTGGTTGCTTGGCGGAATACTCAGGCATGGCCGGCTCCTCAATGGTATTGCTCAAGGTCTACGTGTAGGGCGTCGCCCCGCGGTCGGGCGCCGCCCCGAGCACCTTTCCGGATCGGTCTCCCGCCAGTCGATGCGAAGCGCGGCCAGCTCCGCCGCGAGCGCCTTGCAGGCGTGCCGATAGGGAAGCGTGGCGACGATCCGCCGCGTGGGGCGGTGGACTAGGGAGTAGCGGGAAAGCCGGGCTCGCCCACGCCCCGGCCGTCGCCCCGGAAGCTCCCGAAGGGGCCGGAAACCATCCCGGCAACTTCAACCTCCTTGGCAACTTCGGGCCGGGCCGTCGTGTCCGTTATGAGCACCCGGAACCGGTCCCGGAGCCACGTCAGGGGGGGCCGCTCGGTCCGCCCTCACCAGCTCCCGCAGGTAGGTGACCGCCGTCTCGGCGAGCCACAAGCCAACGCGCGTGCACCAGTGGTCACCCCAGTGGTCTCCGAAGCAAGGAGGATTCCGGAGCCCTTTTCGAGCCCTGCCCGTAACTATCTGATCTTAGAGGGGTTAAGTGGTGCAGCCAGGAGGAGTCGAACCCCCAACCTACAGATCCGTAGTCTGCCGCAGGTGTGTTTCATAGCTTCTCGCCTTGTCCCGGTAAAGCACTGCAAGCATGGACTTTGACCGACATTGCCTGTATCATACGGCATCATGCCGACCCATGCAAGCGCGCGCACCAGTGGTCCACCAGTGGTCCACGGCTCCCCAGCGCGGGCCTTGAGGCCCACCCGTCAAACCGGAGGCACCCGACCATGAGGCGTTCATCTGCTTCCCTCTCCGATCTTCAGATCCGCACCGAGAGCAAAGGGACCCGTTTCGAGCTCGTGGACAGTGCCGTCCCGGGGCTCGGGCTCCGCGTCCTGCCGAGCGGTCGCAAATTCTGGTTTCTGCGCTACGGCCCGCGGGCTGGCCGGCGACGAATCACCTTCGGGGAGTACCCGGCCCTCAGCCTGGCAAAGGCACGCGACAAGGCCCGGGAGCTTCTCGCGGGCGTCAAGATCCACGACCGCGACCCGATGGCCGAGCGGAAGGCCGAACGTGTCGCCCGCAGGAAAGCCAGAAGCGAGACGTTTGAAGCCCTCTCCGCCTTCTACCTGGAAGAGCACGCGAAGCGGAACAAGCGGCTCCGCGCGTGGAAGGAAGACGAGCGGAAACTACGGGTTGAAGTGCTGCCCGTGTGGGGTTCCCGGCCGGCCGCAGAGATCCGCCGGACGGATGTCCGGGAGCTGCTCGAAAGGATCGCAAGGGAACGGGGAGGCGTTTGCGCCAACCGCACCCGAGCCCTGGTGTCCAGGGTCTTCAGCTTTGGAATGGAGAAAGAACGCGTCGAAACGAATCCCGTACACGGCTTCAAGCGGCTCCATGCTGAGAAGCCCCGCGAAAGGGTGCTGTCAGAGGATGAGATCCAGGCTCTATGGTCCCTGTTCGATCGCCTACAGCCGGCCGTCGCCGCCGCGTGGCGCCTGATCGTGTTGACGGCGCAACGGCCCGGAGAGGTGCTCTCTATGCGCTGGTGCGACCTTGAACGCGACTCCCGCGGGTGGTGGTGGAATCTTCCGGCCGAGCTGACGAAAACCAACCGCGCGCACCGCGTGCCGTTGTCGCCGCAAGCCCTCGCGATCATCGAAGCGCTCCGCCCCCTTACGGAGTCTACCGGATGGGTGCTCGCTTCCCGCGCCGATGGCAAGCGGCTGACGTGGCTGTCCCACAGCGCGGCCCGTCTGCGGGAGTGGTCCGGCTTGGAACACTTCACACCACACGATCTCCGGAGAACGGCGGCGACGTGGCTAGGCCGCTCCGGTGTCCGGCCCGATACCATTGACCAGCTCCTGAACCATGCCACGGGCCGAATCTCCCGCACCTACAACCGCGCGGGATACGACGCGGAGAAGCGGCAGGCTGTGATTCTGCTCGGCGATCTCGTGGACGGCGCTCTTGCGGGTGAGGAGCGGTCCAACGTGGTGAGGATCGGATGATGCTTAGGCGGTCAAGTTCCATAATATCGGCAGACGGTACCGACCCCAACAATTCCATATTTAATAGCTTCGTTGAGAGAGCGCGCGGCGGGGACTTAAGCGGCGCCATCTTATTGCTCAATCAAGCAATATACTGCCTGCAAAAGGGCACGCCGTTCCCCGAACCGTTGCGGCTTTACTTGCTGGACGCATTCCGCAAGATTACAAAGTCAGAGCCTCTACAGCGCTTTCTACGCGAAGACGCGAAGGAGCAAAGGGCCGTCCAGCCCCCTCCGGTTAATGACACCATGGCTGTGCTCCGCGATTTGCTGGCTCACGCCAAAAAGGTTGAAGAGAAAACCGCTGAATTAATCGGCGATGCTAACGAGGCACTCAACCTTAAGCCTAAGCCTGGGAAGCGACTTCGCTCGCTGGACGTATTTCACCTTGAGGCCGCTCTGCTCCATGTTCCCGTCAAGGCCGCAATGGAAAGCGGGAAGACATTTCAGGATGCGGTTGCCGATGTGGCGAAATCAGAGGGAGTCTCTGAGAGCACTGTTGCCCGAGCCTGGGAATGGAGAGATCAGTACCATGGTAATAAGGGCCTGTTGCTCGCTGAATGGGTCTTGATTCAGACAAGAGATGGCCAAGACATCGAACAGGCAGTAGATCATATAGCGGTTCAGACAGGCGCTACTAAGCAAGCGATTCGGCGCGCTTGGCGCCATTGGAAAGACCGATTGACTGGCAGTGAAAAACCCGGGCTCAATGGCAGTGTCAGTGAATGACCCCGATTCATTGACAGTGACTCAGCCCTAATCATCGCGCCACACTAGGCAGTGCCGTGCCCTTTCACGGCGCAAGATAGGAGGCGCCAGAATGTCCGGTTCCGTTTCCCCGATCATCCGGCCAGCTAAGGCCGCTCGACTGCTCGGAATTTCACGAGCAACGCTCTACCGCTGGGAGGCCGCCGGCCGGCTGGCACCCCGCGTAATCCTTGGCCCTGGTACGAGCGGCTGGCGGGAAGAGGATCTCGCGGCCTTCATCGCAGCGGCGCCACGGGGCGGCGCTACCAACGCGAAGGGTTGAAGGGGTGGCGGTGAGACGGCTTCCCCGAGCCGCTTTTCTCAGCGGCCCGCGCACCGCGGCTCTCGAAGAGCGTACACAGGAGGCGCAAGAGACTCAGGAGCCACAGGAGGCACAGGATAAGCAGGAGCCCCAGAGGAGCTACTGCAAGCGAGTGAGGACCGGGCTCTACAGAGAGATGGACGCGGGTTCTTGTGTCTCTTGTGTAAACCGAGGGCACCGCGGTGAGTGACCTCCGGCGATTCTTCAAGAGGGCGGCCGAACGGAGTGCGGATGAGGTCATCCAACATAGAGGCTCCCCCGATCCCAGGGACTTCCGCAGCCCTGCCCTGCTATTTGCGCGGTGTCTGAAAGGTCGCCCCGAGTTTTCCGGTCTCGACGCCGAGTCAGCGACAAGTTTGATTGATGACGAGCTGGACGCCATGTTCCCCGGCCACCCGGCCCCTTGGGTTGCGCTTGGGCTCCCTGACTATGATTCGCGGGAGGAGCCGTGTGATCCCAGAACCGACTTCCTAACGGTATGGGATGAGATCTCAACGCCTTTCAAGCCTGGCTCTTTTGTTCATGAGGCGGCGAAGCTTGCAGACGAGAAACCCCTCGATTTCAATGGGCGATTCAAAGCCGCGGATGCGACCTTAGAACGTCTCTTGTCTGTCTGCTATTGGCTTGGGCAACTCGCAAAAGATGGTGAGTTCTTCCTATCGTGCCGAGACGCGGGGGACGTGCTCGTGGTGAGTGCTACAACCGCAAGTCAGCTCCTCAGACGAGCGGAGAAATTGGAATTCCTTGCACCTGTTGGCGAATACAGCCCCAAAGACCGGGTCCGCCGGCAGGCAAAGGCGTGGCGGTTCATCGGGGGCGAAGTGCCGAGCGCGGGCGCCACCACCACGGGGCCAGCGGACGGCGTTCCCGCCCTGGACGGCAACGGCTCCGGGCCGGCAGCCGGCGGCGATGCCGAAGGAACCCGAAGGGAGGGCGGCATGAGAGGCCCGAGACGGACCGCGCCATGACGGCGAAGCGCTTGCCCACCCCCGGCGGCGGAGCGCTGGCGGTCAAGGTGTGCGCGGCCCCCACCTGCTACGGCGTGGCCATGGTGCGGGCGGGCGATCCCCTCCCGCGGTGTCCGAAGTGCGGGAGCGAGCGCATGGGCGCGGGCTCGGGGCGGGAAGGCGTCGCCGGGATGGACGGCGCCGCCGGGGCCGCAAGGGGAGAGGGTGGGGCGGTATACCGGGAGAGGGCTCCGGAGATCGGGGCTCAGGCGGGCGCTGGTGAGTTTAAGGCGAAAGGAGAATAGGCCGATGCGGGCGCAAGACGTGCGGGGCGGGCCGGGCTGAGGACCTCGCGGCGGCACGGGCGGCGCTCCGCAAAGGGTGCGGCGATGACGGGCGCCGAGCGCGGGGTACTTGTGGATTCGCCGGAACTGTGGCACCACGGGTGCGCGACATACTTGCGGGCTTGCTAAGGGGTAGGGGGACCTCCGATCTTTCCGGCGGGTGTCCCGCTTACCGCCGTGCTCGGCAAATAAGCGTGCATCCACTTCGCGGGTGGGGGGGGCCTCTCCCCCGGCATGCAGGACTTTCGGCCCGCAGTGCGGGCGTAAGGGCGGCGGGTGGACATGGGAGCCAGGCCCGGGAGATAGTTTAGGTATCAATTCAGGAGAGTAGAGCTATGCGTAAATCGCTCTTCGCGCTGGCGGGGGCTCTCGCGTTCTCAGGCACCGTCCTGACTGCATGCGCAGCGGCCCAACCCGCGCTCTCGGCCTGCGATTCCGGCTTGGTTTCGCTGAAGGTCGACCGCTTCACGGGAGCCACGGGAGGCTCAACTCATCTCCTTATGCCTACGTCGGACACCGGGGCCGTCCTCTACATGGAACCGACGCCCAACGCGTCCTGGAGTTCCACCCTACCCGATCTCGTGCTCTTCCAGGTCAGCCTCTACTCCGTCGATTGGGCGTATACGAAGTGCCACGAGATAGCCGTACTGGTCGATGGCAAGAAGGTAGCGGCAGGCGCCAGCAGTCACGACGGCGACGTGATCGACAGCAGACACCTTCGGGAGACGGTGGCGAGCCCGCTCCGTCTTGCCGACTTCCCGGCCGACTTCGAGAAGTTCGAGTTCCGGATCTGCAACAACGAGCGCCAAGCGCCGGAGGGGTTCGTCTGCCAGCTCCGCGCCCTCGTGAGACAGGCCCGGGAGTGGCGAGCCGCCCACCCGGAGCCCAAGCGGAAGAAGGGCTAAATGAACTCCTGTTCCATCTTCATCTTCACCGTCCTGGGGTGCTTCGTCATCATCGGCATCGTCTTCGCTGTCAGGGTTGCCGTAGGTAAGCGCAAGCCGCCCGCGCCAAAGCCCGCCATCCTGGGAGGCGACGATCCCTTCCGTCCCTACCGCACGGACCTCGCGTCACCACCGCCACCCCCTCCGCCTCAGTTCCGAGCCGAACTCAAGGTCTCCATAGGAGGTCACGCTTCCAGACCGCCGCGCCTCCCTGGCCCCTCCTGGCTTTCCGCCCCTGATTACGGCTTCAAGGTCACCGGGACCTCGCACTACCAGGGCGCCTTGGAGGCGATATGCGGCGGCCGGACCGACGAGAGCGTCGAACGGCAAGAGGTGGCCCAGCTCATCCCTGAGAACTCCCCCTACGACGCCAACGCTGTTCGCGTCGAGATCCAAGGCCGAGAGGTTGGGCATCTCCCCCGGGATGACGCGAAGGCCTTCCGAGATCGCATCGCCCGCGAGCGCCTGACCGGCCCCTTCTCGTGTCCGGCCCTGATCGTGGGAGGCTGGGAAGGCGGCAACTTCGGCGTCCGTCTTGCGCTGGCGCTGTACGGATGACCCGACAGACCACAGACGCGAAATGGGCCGGCCCCTCTCGGAACCGGCCCCACACTTGCTACCTTTAGGTGAGCTTTCCGAAGAGTCGGATGACCTCCTGCGCCTTCACCCGGTCCGGAGCTTCCCCGAGCACCTTTTCCGGATCGGTCTCCCGCCAGTCAACCCGGAGCGGGGCCAGCTCCGCCGCGAGCGCCATACAGGATTTCCGGAGGGGGAGCGTGGCGATGATTCGCCGCGTTGGGCGATGGACCAGGGAGTAGCAGAAACAGCCGGGCTCGCCCACCCCCCGGCCGTTGCCCCGGAAGATCCCGAAGTGATCGCCTATCGGCCCGCGCACTTCCGTCTCGCGGGCCACCTCGGGCCGGGCCGTCGTGTCTGTTATGAGCACCCGGAAGCTCCCCTGATACCACGACAGGGGGGCCGCACGGCCGGCCCGCACCAGCTCCCGCAGGTAGGCATCCGCCGTCTCGCCGAGCCATACGCAAACCGGCAACGACACTTCCCCGGCAGCGGCTTCCCATCGCTCCGCTTGCTCCCGCCGGGCCGTGACGGTGTAGGTCGTGGTGGCGGGCGGCGTCGGGTGGCGTGAGGGCCAGCTCATCGCACCCCCTTCCGTCTTACGGCGCGTTTCAGGTTCCGAGCGTGGGCATCTCCGGCCTGAGTCAGCCAAAGCTCGACAGCAACGCCGGAGAGGCGCGCCGCTGCGGTCCACGCGTCAAGCTGCTCGGGGGTGGCCCGGATTTCGAGCCGGTGTGACGCGTCCGGGGGCCAGCTCCATTGCGGGCTCATGACACCCCGCCCTCGCGCCACGAATTCAGCTCCACCTCCAGGCCATACGCCAAGTCACCCAACCTCCGGGCCACGTCGGCCCCCACTTCGGCAAGGCGGCGCTCGTGCTCGGTGTCTACGGGGTTGGCCGGGCCGGTCCACTCCTGGAGGCATCCCTGGACGTGGCGAAGATCTGCGACCGCCGCCCGCAGCTCGGCCGGGAACAGCCCCTCCGGGTGCGGCGGCCAGTGGCCCCAGAACTCCAGGACCAGCTCGTGCAGGAGCCGCCCAAACTCGCGCATGGCGGTGTTGGCCCTGGCATCGGAGAAGAGCAGAAGGAACACCTCGCGGAAGGCGGGATACTCCTCGAATTCCTCCGGGCGGATGATGGGCGGTGAGACCGCGGGACCGGACGGCGGGGGCGGGGTGGGTGCTGCGGTAGACTTCTTCGCTAGCTCGTGCATGGACTGATACTCCTTGCTCGGGTCAGGTCCGGCGGACGTGTGGGAAGCACCCCGCCGGGCCGCTTGTTGGTCCGCTCCCCTGACGGGAGACGGAGGTTGAACCCGGCGCCCACGCGGCGCCGGTCGTCTTTTCTGGGAGAGGTGGTGCGAGGGTGGGGCGGGCCGGCCGGCTCGCGGGCCGTGGACCAAAGCGAGCGCACCAGTGGTCCACCAGTGGTCCACGAAAAAAGACCAGCCGGAAGCCTGCCGGAGGGTGCTGCGCTAAGTTGTTGATTTTGAGGGGGTTAAGTGGTGCAGCCAGGAGGAGTCGAACCCCCAACCTACAGATCCGTAGTCTGTCGCTCTATCCAGTTGAGCTATGGCTGCACGTGCACCGACGTGCGGAGGGGGATTGTAGAGCAGCCGGCCGCGCGGCGCAACCCCTACTCGCAGCGGAGGGAGCGCGTCAGGTCGATCCGGGTGGCCTGGCGGGCGGCGGCAGGTGGCCTGCTAGCAGGACGACCGCCAGCAGCAGGCAGGAGACCAGGGCGTAGACCGTCGTATCCGTGGGCTCGACTCCGTGCAGCCTCGCCAGGGTGCGGCTCAGTGCGACCGCCGCGCCGAGGCCCAGGACAGCCCCAGCGTGGCGGGCGCCCACCGCCGCACGAGCAACCGAGCGACAGGCGGCGATCCCTCCGAAGTCGAGGGATGCCGCCGCGGTCGAGAGTGCACGCTCGGCCGGCGGGACGCCGACGCTTCAAGGGGGCCCAGAGGGGGGCTACTTGACCAGGCCGGCCGTTCACGGGGCAACGTTGCGGCACTCTCGATTGCCGATGCAAAACTTCTCGATGGCCTTCCAGAGGAGAGAACGAATCTTCTCGACATAGACGTCCGACTCCGCGTCCGAGGCGCCGCGATAATCCGCCGTGTTCCCGGTGTTCTGCCGATTGAGCAGCAGCGTGGTCGTGACCGTGAGCTTGACATGAGGTCCATCCGGCCGGTCGAACGTGGCCACATCGATACGAATCGTGGCGATCTCACGGTAACCCGCGATGACGGGAGAGGGCTTGTACCGATCAACCGCGAGAACATAGTCCTCCTTGCGGGTGACGACGTAACGCAGTGGCTGCGCAGCCATGGACTGTTCGAGGGTTCTCAAGATCGATTCCTGGCTGGGCAGGACTTCACTCGCAATTTTGATCCCGAAGTCTGCAACTCCAATCGCATTCAATGTCTTTAATGGCGTGTCGAAAACGAACCCTCCCCCCCAACGGCCTGTCACCGCCTCTATCCAGGCTGCGTCCTTGCTGAATAGCACAACCGGTCTGCACGCATACGGGGCACCAGCGACCTCGCGGATCACGGCGGCACTGCAGATCGACAGGTGCTCCTCTTTTTCTTTTCCTTTAATGTAGGTCCACTCCACAATCCGGCAATCAGTGCCGGCGCACTGGAAAGGCTTTTCACTCTCGGCGGCGTCTTTCAACCTGCGCAACAACTCACTCCCTTCGAGGGTGCGGTCCACTGGCACCCACGAAATCCGTAGGCCTGGATCGTCCTTGGGTTCGGTGAAATTTGAGGTGTAGAAGGTAGGAAATGGAGGAAAGAAGTCGACCGAGAGCTTCTTGATGCGAAATCCATGGGCCTGGAAGTCTTCGGGATAGCAGCGGTAGCGGGTCTTGGCCCGGAATGTACAAGGCAAGGGTTGGACTGATGCCCCTATCCCTTTCTGAAGCTCGCGCTGAAGCTTGCTGAGCTCCTCCGTCCTGGCGGCGAAGCCGTTCTTCGCCGCAACCAAATCCCACCTCGAGCCTTCGCTGGAGATTTCGACACGCGGCCGCGGACGCGAGCAGCCAGGAACAGCGGCCGCAACGAGCAGCAGCAAGATCCAGGAGGATCCTTTCATCGTTCTTCTGCGGCGAAGAGGTATGACACCAGGACTGTGGTGGTGACGGTCAACAAGCCGAGGAGGATGGAGAAGCTCATTGCGAGCTCGTCGACGCTCATTCCCGAGCCAGGGGGAGCACCGCTCCGGTTGGTGAGGCCAAAAGCCAGAATCGCGGCCAGGGTTGTAACGCTGTAGACAAGTAGCGGGCCTTTTATCAGGAGCCCGAGCAAGGGCCTCGCTTGCGGGCGCGCCAGCGGCACCTTTCTGGTCTTTTTAAAGACGAAGTGGGTGGCGGTTCCAAGATAGCCGAAGAACACGGGGACCACGATTTCCACCAGACGTAAAGACTGGGCGAACTCCAACGGGTAGCTCAGGGCCGGAGCCGTGACACAAAAGAGGAGCATGAAGCCTGTAATCGAAAGGCTCGCTACGACCAACCACTTTCTTGCCGTTGCGATGTTCATATTCGCTCCCGTTGAAAGCCTGTCGGGCCCCCCTCTGGAGGAAATGCCGACAAGGCGTAGTGAGCAAATGCGGTATGCCGGCTTAAATAAGATTATAGCAGAAGCACCTCGGACTGTGCCCTGTCCGCTTAGAAACGGAGTAAGTGGCCGGCAGGGATGCCGGCGCTCCCAGGACTACTCGAGCAGCCCGGTCGTCGGCGACGAGGCCGAGGCGTAGAGCTTCTTCGGGATGCGGCCGGCGTTGGCGGCGAGCCAGCCGGCTTCGACGGCGAGCTTCATGGCCCGGGCCATGCGGACGGGGTCCTTCGCCTCGGCCACGGCGGTGTTCATCAGCACGCCGTGGGCTCCCAGCTCCATGGCCAGGGCGGCGTCGCTCGCCGTGCCCACGCCGGCGTCCACGATCACCGGCACCTTTGCCTGCTCCAGGATGATCCGCAGGTTGGACGGGTTGCGGATGCCCATGCCGGAGCCGATCGGCGCGCCCAAGGGCATGACCGCCGCCGCTCCCAGCTCCTCCAGCTTGCGGCAGGTCACCGGGTCGTCGCTGGTGTACGGCAGGACGATGAAGCCCTCCTCCACCAGGCGCTCGGTGGCCTTGAGCAGCTCGACGTTGTCGGGGAAGAGGGTCTTCTTGTCGCCGATCACTTCCAGCTTCACCCAGTCCCAGCCCCCCAGCTCGCGGGCCAGCCGGGCCGTGCGAATGGCCTCGTCGGCGGTGTAGCAGCCGGCCGTGTTGGGCAGCAGCAGGTAGCGATCCGGATCGACGAAGTCGAGTAGCGAGCCCTGGCCCCGATCGTCGAGGTTCACCCGCCGCAGGGCAACGGTCACCACCTCGGTGCCCGACGCCTCCAGGGCGGCGGCCATAGTCTGGAAATCGGGGTACTTCCCCGTCCCGAGGAACAGGCGCGAGCGGAACGTCCGGCCCGCGATGGTCAGCGGCTCGACTTCGGCCGCGGGAGCAGTGGTTTCAGCCAGGCTCAAGGTCATCACAGCCTCCTCGAACCGATTGTAGCAGCAGCCTCTCAGGGACAGGTCGCGAAGGCCGACGAGTCCAGGATCGGCTGGAACGCCGCGCCCTGAGGGTTGTCATAAGTCTTCACCGTCCCGTTGCTCGTATCGGTGACGGTCAGAGTCACCTGCACGTTCGTCAGGCCGGCCGCGAAAACCCAGAACCGCTGGTTCAAGGTGCAGGCATTGAGCACCTTCACCACCACCTCGACGTTGGTGTTGCTGAAGAACCAGAGATAACCCGTCTCGTCCGTGAGCTTCACGACTCGCGCCCGCCCGTGCTGGGTGCCGGTGTTGAACGTCGCCTCGACCTTGAAACGGTCGCCGTTGAGACAGAGCGCCGTCGAGGTCGGCGTGCACACGACGGGAGGAGGAGGCGGCGGCGGAGGCGAGGTCAGAAAGGACGAGATCGACGGCCAGGTCTGGGACAGCGCGCCGTCCAACACCGAGGTCACAGCATCGCATCCCGAGCTCGACGCCGTACCGCACTCGCCGAGGAGCTGGCCGACCACCTTGCCGTCCGACGCCCGCACGACCGGCGACCCGGAGCTCCCACCAAAGATGCCGCCGAACGTATGGCTGCTATAAAGGTAATTCGGCCGCGGCCGCAAGTCGCAATGCGGACCGCTTCCCGTCACCGTGGTCAGCGAGTAGGCCATCGGCATCCCTTGGGGATGAGAAAGCCGTTTCAGCTCCGTGCCATTCGCAATCGTCTCCGAGGTGGAGCCCAGGAGGCCGCGGCCGGCAGGCAGGCTGGAGAGGCGGACCAGGGTGAAATCGCTCCCCTCTCCCGTGGCCAGCAGTGTGGCGCCGTTCGTCCGCGGCACACTGCCCAGGGACGGCGCCGCGCCGTGGCACCCGTCGTCGATGTAATCGAAAAACGCCTCCAGGGTCGAAGCCGTGGCCTGGGTGCTCAGGCAGTGATTCGCCGTGAGGAGATAGGGGATGACCGTGGAGGTGTCCGCATCGTTCAACAGTCCACCGGAGCAGAGGAAGCCCTGGCCGCCATTGACGAATTCCAGGCGCGCCACGGCGCGCTTGTAGAGATCCATGATGGGGAGGGCCGAGTTGTCGAAGCAGGCGGCGTCCTGAAGACAGCTCAGGTCCTCCTTCGACTCTCCAGCCAGCCGTGGCGACCCATCGGCTTTCAGCTCGAAGCTCTCCAGAACCTGATCGATCACGAAGCGGGAGCCGTCGATTCCCTCCTCGGGCAGCCCGACCTCCAGCCGGATCGCCGGCCCGGCGACGCTGGGCGTCCAGAGCTCGCCCTGGAACGTCACGTCCTCGGCCGCCACCGAGACCTCCTCCGTTCCTTCTCCATAGACCCAGAGCCGCGCACCCTTGGGAAGATCCACCTTCGAAAGATGCAACCGAAGGCGATGGGAATCCTCGACCCGCACCTCCGCACCCCAGACCAATCCACCTGACGGCGGCACCAGCAGAGCGCCCCCCGCCAGCCGGCCGGGCTGGCTCTTCAGGAGGTCGGCCGTGAAGCGGACCGACTTCGGAAGGGGGAGCGGCCGCGCGAAGCCATTCCTCTCCGGCACTGCGCCGGACCGGTTCCAGGCCGCGATCCCGTCCAACTGATCGACCGCCCCAACATTGGCCGGGCGCAGCGACGCGAGGGGCGCCACGGCGACCGCCTCGGCCAGCCGCAACGCAGGGAGGCCGGCCCGCTGGAGCGGCTCATCGGGCAGGAGGAGTGAGTCGATCTGGACCGCGATCACCAACCGGGCAGCGAGACCGAGAACACAGGCAAGCAAGACACGGCGGACCATTGGCGGGACCTCCCTGAAGTCGCTAGAGAGCTCTACGGCCGCCCATTCTACCCGAGGCGGCTCGTGCCCGGGTCCGCCCTCCGCCTGGTGGTCTGCCCCTCAGCCCTCAAGGACAGGTCGCGAAGGCCGACGTGTCCAGGATCGGCTGGAACGCCGCCCCCTGGGGATTGTTGTAGGTCTTCACCGTCCCGTTTTTCGAATCGGTGACCGTCAGGGTCACCTGCACGTTGGTCAGACCTCCCGCGAACACCCAGAACCGCTGGTTGAAGGTGCAGGCGTTGAGCACCTTGACGACCGCCTCGACGTTGGTGGCGCTGAAAAACCAGAGATAGCCCGTCTCGTCCGTGAGCTTCACGACCTGCGCCTGCCCGCTCTGCGTGCCGGTGTTGAACGTCGCCTCGACCTTGAAACGGCCGTTGTTGAGGCACAGCGCCGTCGTAGTCGGCGTACAGAGGAAGGGGGTCGTCGCCGGAGTCAGGAACGGCGCCAGTGCCGGCCAGGCTTCGGACAGCGCGCTGTCGATTTCGCTGTTGCTCCGGTCGCAATGCTCCGTGGGGTTCAGTCCGCAAACGCCCCAGTTCAGGCCGACCACCCTGCCGTCGGACTCCCTGACGACCGGCCCCCCTGCGCTCGAGGTGAACTGGCCGCCGATCGAAAGGGCACTGTAGATGAAGGTGGGTCGCGGCAGAGAGGAGCACGTGGCAGCGCTCGTCGACACCGTCGACTTCGAGTACCCCATCGCCAGATCCAAGGGAAAGGAAAGACCGTGCAGAACCGTCCCGTTGGTGACCGCTTGCGAGGTGGAACCGAGGAGACCACGCCCCCCCGGCAGGCTCGAAAGCCGGACGAGCGTGAACTCCGTCGTCGCGCTGGTCGCCAGCAGCGTGGACCCCGTCGTCTTGGGCACGCTTGCCAGGCTCGGCGCCGGGCCGCCACAGCCCGCGTCGATGACGTCGAAAAAAGCCTGCAGGCTCGACGCCTCGGCCTGCGTGGAAAAACACGAATACGCGGTCAGAAGGTAGGGGATCGTCGTCGCGTCGTCGGTGTCGTTCATCAGCGCGCCCGAGCACGTGAAGCTCTGGCCATTGCTGACGTACTCCAGATAGGCGACGGCCTTTTTGAAGAGGTCCATGGTGCTCAGGTTCGAATTGTTGTAGCAGGCCGCGTCGCGCAAGCAGCTCGAGTCGACCTTCTCCGGCGCCGATCCCGCCCGCGGCGCGCCCTCCCTGTCGAGCTCGAAGGTCTCGAGCACCTGATCGATGGTGAACTGCGAGCCGTCGAGCCCCTCCTCTGGCAATCGGACCTCGAGGCGGAGAGCCGGACCGCCGACGCTCGGCGTCCACAACCCATCCTGGAAGGTCACGTCTTCGGCCGCCACGGAAGCCTCTTCGGTCCCCTCGCCATAGACCCAGAGCCGCGTGCCCTTGGGAAGGTTCACGTTGGAAAGGTGCAGCCGGACGCGGTACGAGCCTTCGACTCGCACCTCCGTGCCCCAGACCACACCTCCGGTGGGCGGCACCAGCAGCGCGCCGCCGGCGAGCCGGCCCGGCTGCCGGGCCAGGAGGTCCGAGGTGAACCGAACGGTCCTGGGCAGGGCCAGGGGCCGCGCGAAGCCGTTCTTCGCGGGCCTCGACCCCGAACGGTTCCAGGCGGCGATCGCATCCAACTGATCGGCGGCCCCCACACTGGCGGCCCGCAGCGAAGCCAGGGGCGGCACGGCAACCGCCTCCGCCAACCGTAGCGACCGGGGCTCAGCCGCCTTGACCGGCGCACTGGGAAGCAGAACGGAATCGATCTGGACCGCCATCGCGACCTGGGCGGCAAGACCAAGGACGAGCGCGAGCGTGAGGGGCCTGACCATGATGGACCTCCCTGAGGTTTGAAGGAGCTTGAGGCTACTACCCTGCGGCGATCCACACAACATTGTTTTACGCATTTGTTGATAACGCCACGACAGACTATGCCCGCACAGCCTGAAAAAAGGGAGCCGGGCGGCTCCCTCAGAGGATTCGATCAGACCTGCCTTCCTAGGGCTTGACTTCAGAATGGGCGGCACCATCGAAGTCGGCCACCTCGTTCCCGGCTCAAGCTCTTTAGGCATCTATCTGCGAATGGGCTTGTCTGTATTCCGCGCCCGCGGCGCGTTCCAAGGGGCAGGTCGAGCGTTCCGGAGGGGAGGATGAGCATTCCAGGACCGAGGAGGAGCGTTCCGCGGGGGAGGATGAGCGCCGGGAGCGAGGAGGAGCATTCCAGGACCGAGGATGAACGCTCCGCGGCTCTGGAAGAACACTCCAGAGGGCAGGAAGAGCATTCCCGGGCCGAGGTCGAGCGCTCCGGCGGAGAGGAGGAGCGTTCCGTGAAGGAAGCCGGATACTCCGCAGCCTCAGCCCAGCGTTCCGCGGCGAAATGGTCCAAGGGGGTTGACCGAACCCCGAACTTCGCAGGGCTGTGCCGCGAGTCGAGCCGGACCCACCTCCATGCGCAGCGAGCGCCCTCTGGTAGAGTCCGCCAGGTTCGCTCAATCGTTCTTCGCTACAGTGCTTGGAGGAACTGACGATGTATAGATACGAGGTGATCATCTACTGGAGCGAGGAGGATCAGGATCGTCGAGGTTCCTGAGCTTCCTGGGTGCGCGGCTCACGGTCATTCGCCAGAGGAGGCCCTGAGCAACGCACACGATGCGATCTCGCTGTGGCTCGATACAGCGCAGGAGTTCGGAAGAGCTGTTCCGGAACCCAAAGGGCGACGCTTGCAGTATGCGTAAGCCGTAGCCCCTGGTCTTGCGCAGGGTCAGAGCTCCAGCGGTCCCAGCTCCGGAATCAGGGATGGATTTGAAATCTCCTGCACAAAAGTCCGCGGCGCCTCCGAAGATCTGGGCACCAGCTCTCAAAAGAGAAGAGTCGCCGCCCCGTCATGCCTTCGCTCGATCAAGGCGCATGATAAGCCGGTCAGCTCCGGTACCAAAATAATCCGGAGCACTTCGCACCATAAAGAAACCAAAGCCTTCGTAAAGCTTGATTGCCTTCAAATTTGAAGGCCTTACGTGTAGGTACAGCGTACGTGCTCCCTTCTCAAACATGGTGTCGATCAAGACCCTCGCGAGGCGCCGACCGATTCCAGAGCCTTGTGCTTCAGGGAAAACTGCAAGATCAAGTACCCAACCGTCGATACGTCCCGCTTGAAGAGATCCTAACGTGAACCCCAGGACTCCTGTCATCTCAGACTCAGCCACAAAGAACAGATCGCCCAGAGCATCGAGCGCCTGCCTGAACAAGAAGTAAGGGTATCCCCCTTCGCCAAAGACTCTGCTCTCGATCTCGAATAGTTTCGACAGGTCTCTCTCCTCTGCTGGCCGAATGGCAAAATCCATAGGTCAATCCCCTGACCCCTGCTTTCTGAGAATCAGAACCTGTGTGGCATAGATTATACGTTTCCGCTTGTAGGGCCGAGCTTCGTAATCCCTATCCACCTCGTTCAGAACCTCCCACTTATCCGGAGGAAAGAGGTCCTTTAGATCGCGGACCCAGAGCTCCTTTCTTGGCGTCGTCGCCTCCTCGTACTCCATGGGGCTTGCAAATACCAAAGTCCCTCCCGGCCGCAGCAGGTCTCCGACGGCTTTCGCAAAATCCGCCGGGTCGGGCACTCGGTCGACGACGTTCAAACACGTCATTATGTCGAAGTACCCAGGAGGGCGAGGGACTTCACCAGCCCGAGCTTCGTAGACATAGATTTTCTTCTGCCCGCTCTCTTGAAGAACAGGAGGGAAGGACTCGACTCTCTGAAACCCCGGCCGATGGAGATCGCCCACCCTTGGGGCCCAGTCGTATAAACCCTCCTCAAGGACGCGGCCCAAGAGGAGCCTCTTCGCCCAGAGACAGAACTGGGCAGAAGGCTCTGCCAAGACCAGCTCCGTCAAGCTCGGAAACTCATGGAACATTTCGTAGGTCGTTCTTCCGGTCGCCCCACCGATGTCGCAGTATCTTCCCGGCTGCTCTCCCCCAAGGCTGTCGAAGAGAAGCTTGGGGATCTTCTTGTAAAACTCCGGCCTCCCTGTTGTCCGTTGAGGTTCCCCGCGACCAGGATCAGGCCAGAGAAAATCCGACCACTCTGCCTCAAGGTAGGCTGCAAGCAACCGGGGAGTTGCGTAACGATCTTCCGTGCTCGACATTTGTTTTCCTTCTTTCCCGAAGATTGAGCAGCTACGGTTATATTCTTACTGCCGGCCAAGAAGCCCTTACGCAAAAATCCGCGGCACCTCCGCCGCCGGGTGGACCTCTTCCGTCGTGAGGACCTCCCCCTCGACGTCCAGGTAGCGGCCCTGGCCGATGTCGAGGAGGCAGCGGTTGCGGCCGCGGCGCTTGGCTTCGTAGAGGGCTTCGTCGGCGAAGAGGATGAGCTCGGCGGCGGTCTTGACGTAGAGGTCGGGGAAGGAGGCCACGCCGGCGCTCAAGGTGAGCGGCACTCTCTGCTCGTCCACTTTGAAGTCCAAGGCCTCGATCGAATAGCGCAGGCGCTCGGCCACCGCCAGGGCGTCCTCGCCATGGGTCCCCTCCATCAGCAGGACGAACTCCTCGCCGCCGTACCGGCAGCAGAGGTCCTCGCCGCGGCGGAGCTGCTTGAGCACTCCGGCCACGGCCACCAGGGCGGCGTCCCCCGCCGGATGGCCCCAGGTGTCGTTGATGCGCTTGAAGTGGTCGAGGTCGCAGAGGATCACGGCCATGGACTCGCCGGTCTCGCAGGCGCGGGTGTGGACCTCGTGCAACCGCTTCTCCAGCACCCGCCGCATCGCCACGCCGGTCAGCGGGTCCTCCCGCGCCTCGCGGTCCAGGAGGCAGCGCTGGACGGAGAGGGTCATCTGCGGCAGCAGACGGTCGAGCAGCTCGATCTTGCGCTCGTCGATGCGGCGCGGGTCGCACCAGAGGCGGATGCGGCCGAGGATGGTGCCGTCCGGACGGGAGCGGAGCTGGCGCTCCACGATCTGCCAGGAGGTGCGCTTGTGAAAACCGGGGAGCTTGGGCGGGTAGAGGTCCGGCTCGGGGACGCCGTCCTCCAGGATCTCGGACTCGGGCCCCCACCACCAGCTCTTGAACTCGCTCCCCGGAGCCAGGGCCTCGAAGTGGAACCAGAAGAAGTGGATGACCTTCTCGCACTCGACGCGGATGCGCTCGGCGATGGACGCCATCTCCCCCGCCGGAGTGCTGATGCGCTGGGCGGCGCGGCGCAGGCGCTCGAGGTCGCGGGCACGGAACTGCGCCTTCTCCCGCAGCAGCCCGTGGCGGATGGTCTCGACGGCCAGGGCCACGAAGCAGAGGGCGAGGAAGGCGGTGAGGGTCCACCCCGCGGCGTCGCCCACCCGGAGGAGGCCGGCGCCGGCGATCCAGCCGCCGAGGTCCAGGGAGAGGGGCGTGAGCATCTGCCGCCAGCGCAAGGGCGCCTCGGGCCGGCGGATCTTGTGGTCGGCCGCGTCGAGCCCGATCTCCATCAGGAACCAGACCGCCGCCGCGGTTGCCAGCACGGCCACGGGGGACCACCGGCCGAGGAGCCACGTCCAGACCGCGCCTGCGGCGAGGGCCGCGAAGGCGGTGCGGCCGGCGTCTTCGAGCACCCGCGGGAGGAGGGCCCGGCGTTCGGGCGGCTGGAGGGCGGCGAGGCTGCGGATCAGGCGCAGGCAGAGGTCGCTGACGATCAGCGCCCCCGCGGCGAGGGCGGCGCCGCGGGCGGCGCCGCCCAGACGGAAGGCGACCGGCAGGACCATCACCCCCAGCCCCAGGGTAGTGATTCCCACCGCCGGCCGGTGGCACGCCAGAGCCGCCCCGGCCAGGAGCAGGGTCACCAGCAGCCATGCCGGAACGGGAGGCCCCGCCACCAGACGAGGGACCTCGAACGCCACCGCGAGCGCCACGGCGCCGCCCACGATGGGCAGCAGAGAGGCCCAGAGGTCGCGGAGCGAGCGGGAGCGCTTCATGGAATGGCGGTGGTGGTCAGTCTGAGGGGATGGTACCACTCCAGACGCCTATATATAGAGGATGGGGGGTGCCCTTCGAAGCCTCACCCCCGGCCCCTCTCCCGGGGGGAGAGGGGGGTCTCCTGCGAAGGGGATTGCCAATAGGGCACGCTGTACGCTCCACGTCCGGTGTTGAAACGCCAAGCGCTCTCTACAAGCTCCATCCTTTCAGCCAAGTCCCCCCTCTCCTTCCAGGAGAGGGGCCGGGGGTGAGGCTCCGAAGGGCAGGCCGTCTCAAAGACCTCTACCCCCTGAATCACGGCCTTTCCCCAGATCCCGCGCCGCCGGCAGCACGCCGAAGCCGTCCGCCTCGGCCACGCCGGTGAGGATCGCCTCGGCCACGGCCCGCTCGGCGAGGATGCCGATCTGGTTGACGTGGGCGCGGCGCTGGTTGGAGGAGAGGACGATCACGAGGTCGCCGTCGAAGAGGGAGAGGGCGGGCGAGAGGGTGCGGTAGAAGCCGCCGAAGGCCATGGCGCAGACCTTGAGGCCCGTGGGCTTGGAGAGGATGGCATCGGTCATCACCACGGCGAGGGTGGTGTTCCCCTCCCAGGGGCTGGTCGCCTCGGGCGGCAGGTTGGCGATCACCCGCTCGGCGTGGGCCAGCGCCAGCGAGTCCGGCGCCGTGCGGCAGCCGGCGAGGAGGGTGCCATCGAGCCGGCGGACGTCGCCGAAGGCATTCACGGCCACGGCGGCGGCGACCGTGGGGCCATCCGGTACGGTAAGACTGGCGAAGCCGAATCCCCCCTTCATGCCGCACTCCGGCCCCAGGGCCTTGCCCACCGTGGCCCCCACCCCCGCGCCGACGCTCCCCACGGCGACCGGTCCCGCGGCGGCGTTCGCCAGCGCCTCTTCGGAGAGGGCGCGGGTGGGCCGGGTCAGGGGATCGCTGCGGAAGAGGTCGAAGAGGATCGCGGTCGGCACCAGGGGCACGGGGGCGACGCCGGTCTGGAACCCGAAGCCCTGGCGCGCCAGCCAGTCCACGATGGGATCGGCGGCCGAGAGGCCGAAGCCGCTGCCTCCCGAGAGGACCACGGCGTGGGCCTTGCTCCCCAGGTGCTGCACCGAGACCAGGGAGTCGAACTGGCGGGTGCCGGTCGCCGAGCCGCGCACCTCGGCGGCGGCGGTCATCCCCTCGGGGCAGAGGATGACGGTGGTGCCGGTCAACGCCTGCCGGTCCGAGCCGTGGCCGATCTTGAAGCCGGGGAGGTCGAGGACGCGGGAGGGCTGGGGAAGGGGGGGCGGGGCGGGAGGCGGAGAGGGCATGGGGAGATTGTAGTGGCTCGTGCGCATAGATCCCTTGCCCGGCGATAGGACCTGCCCTTCGAAGCCTCACCCCCGGCCCCTCTCCCGGAGGGAGAGGGGGGTCTCATGCGAAGGGGGATTGCCAATAGGATGCGTTTTTCATTCCACAGCCGGCGTTGGTACGTGTGGAGCAGCCCGCAAAGCTCCAAGCCTTCAGCCAAGTCCCCCCTCTCCCTCCGGGAGAGGGGCCGGGGGTGAGGCTTCAGAGGGCAAACCGCATGGACCGGCAAGGACGTTTGTACCAGTAGGCCCCTTGCGGCTTTGGCCATTCCCGTCTATCCTCTCCCGCTTCAAGGACCCCCGCTCGCGCTCCCGGTATATCTAAGGAATGTCTGACCTCGCGATGGACCCCTCGACCCAAACCCGCCCGGACGCCGCCGCCGTGGCCTGGAGCTGGCGCGATCAGGCCGTTGACTTGGGGGACGCGCGGGCCCGCGAGGCGCGGTCGCTTCGCATTCGCGGCGTGGTGGGCGGCGCGGTCGGCCTGGCCTTTGCGGCGCTCCTCTACTTCGTCGGGCACAAGGTGCGGTCGGCCGAGGTGGTGGCGGGGATCGCGGTCCTCCTCGCCCTGCTCGCCCTGGCGGCCCCCCTCACGGTGTTCAAGAGGATCAACCACGTCCTGGAGGTGTTTGCCCGGGGGCTGGCCACGGCCGTGACCTGGGTGCTGATGACCCTCCTCTTCTATGTCGTCTTCCTCCCCATCGGCCTCGTGCTGCGGGCGGGGAAGAAGCTGGCCATCACCAAGGGCGCCGACCGGCGGCTGCCGTCCTACTGGATTTCGACCGAGGGCCGGGAGACTCCTCTCGAGTCCTACCGCCGGCAGTTCTGACCGTGAAGCTCCTCGGCATCTCCTGCTACTACCACGACTCGGCCGCCTGCTTGGTGGACGCGGGGCGCATCGTGGCCGCCGCCCAGGAGGAACGGTTCACACGCAAGAAGCACGACGAGGGGTTCCCCTACAACGCGGTCCGCTACTGTCTGGCGGAGGGGGGCGTGGGCCAGGGGGAGCTGGACGGGGTCGTCTTCTACGACAAGCCGCTGCTCAAATTCCACCGCATCCTGGAGACCTACCTCGCGGTGGTGCCCAAGGGGTTGCGGTCGGCCGTCATGGCCCTCCCCCTCTGGTTGCGCGAGAAGCTGTGGATCCCGCCCCACATCCAGGAGGCCCTGGAGCGGTGCGGGGTGGGCGATCCCAGGGAGATCTTCTTCACCCAACATCACGAGTCGCACGCGGCGTCGGCCTTCTACCCGTCGCCGTTCGACGAGGCGGCGGTGCTGACGCTCGACGGCGTGGGCGAGTGGGCCACCACCACCATCGGCGTGGGCGAGGGGCACAGCCTGCGGCTGATCCAGGAGATCACCTTCCCCCACTCGCTCGGCCTCCTCTACTCGGCCTTCACCTATTTCACCGGCTTCCGGGTGAACTCGGGCGAGTACAAGCTCATGGGCCTCGCCCCCTACGGCGAGGGGAAGTACACGGAAGCCATCAAGCGCGAGCTGATCGACGTCCGCGAGGACGGCTCGTTCCGCATGAACATGGACTACTTCGGCTATCTGGACGGCCTGGAGATGACGTCGGCCAAGTTCGCTCAGCTCTTCGGCGGTCCGGCGAGGAAGCCCGAGTCGCCCATCTCGAAGCGGGAGATGGATCTCGCGAAGTCGATCCAGGAGGTCACCGAGGAGATCGTCCTCAAGCTCGCCCGCCACGCCCGCGAGCTCACGGGCAAGCGCAACCTCTGCATGGCCGGCGGCGTGGCCCTCAACTGCGTGGCCAACGGCGTGCTGCTGCGGGAGGGGATCTTCGACGATATCTGGATCCAGCCTGCGGCTGGCGACGCCGGCGGCGCTCTGGGCGCGCCGCTCGCGGTGTGGCACAACGCGATGGGCAACCCGCGAACGGTGGCAATCTCGAAAGGGCGGCGGCGGGACGCCATGCGGGGGTCGCTGCTGGGTCCCGAGTTCCCCCGCGAGCAGATCCAGGAGTACCTCGACTCTCAGAAGCTCCCCTACGAGGAGCTGCCGGAGGGGGACTGGGCGCGGCGGATCGCGGAGCTGATCGCGGGCGAGAACGTCATCGGCCTGTGCCAGGGCCGGATGGAGTTCGGGCCGCGGGCGCTGGGCGGCCGGTCGATCGTCGGCGACGCCCGGTCGCCGAAGATGCAGTCGGTGATGAACCTGAAGATCAAGTACCGGGAGAGCTTCCGGCCGTTCGCCCCCTCGGTGCTGGAGGAGCGGGTGTCCGACTACTTCGAGCTCGATTGCCCCTCGCCCTACATGCTGCTGGTGGCGGACGTGGTGGCGAAGCGGCGCATTCCGAAGCGGGGGGATGAGAACGACCTGCCGCTCCTGGAGTGGGTGAACCGCCCGCGCTCGGACGTGCCGGCCATCACCCACGTCGACTACTCGGCGCGCATCCAGACGGTGGGCGAGGAGAGCCCGCGCTATCACGCCATTCTGACCGAGTTCGAGAAGCTCACCGGCTACGGGGTGATCGTCAACACCAGCTTCAACGTGCGCGGGGAGCCCATCGTGTGCACGCCGGAGGACGCCTACCGCTGCTTCATGCGCACGGAGATGGACTACCTGGTGCTGGGTCCGTTCCTCCTCGACAAGAAGGCGCAGCCGAAGCTGGAGGAGAAGGGGGACTGGCGGCAGGAGTTCCAGTTAGACTAGGGTCAGGAAGGAAAGAACCCATGCGCAGACTCCGCTACTTAGGCTCCATCCTGGGGGAGATCGTCCAGTTCGCCAAGCAGAACAAGGTGTACTGGATCGTCCCCCTGGTGCTCATCCTGGGCCTCGTGATCCTGCTCGTGGTCACCAGCCAGGCGACGGCGCCGTTCATCTACACGCTGTTCTAAGACCTGAAGGGACAGCAGGGACTCCAAGGACAACAGGGACGGGAAAGCCCCGGCGATTTCTCTCCCTGTCCCTGGTGTCCCTGAAGTCCTTGGAGTCCCTCTCTTGGGCCAAGCCGGGTCCCGGGGGCCTTGCCGTTCCCGGGAGCTTGGTCCACAATAGCCGGACCATGCGTCGCTTCAAACCGGTTCACGGGATCCTGATCGTCGTCCTTTTCCTCGGGACGGTCTGGGCGGCGGAGACCGTCCTCGAAGGCCGTCTCAATCCGACGGGCTTCCAGAAGGTGTCGCCGGGCCAGGACGGCCAAGTGCACGTGGACCTGGCGGGGCTGAAGCCCAACGACGTCCGCTTCTACCAGTTCCTGAACTCCAGCAACCAGGAGGTCCGCTTCTTCGTTGCCAAGGACGGGAAGGGCGAAGTGCAGGTCGCCTTCGATGCCGACGAGACCTGCGCGAAGGCCAAGCGGGGCTTCCGGCACGAGGGGGAGTGGGTGGTGTGCAACAAGTGCGACAAGGCCTTCAAGATCTCGGAGATCAAGTCCGGGGGCGAAGGGTGCACGCCCGTTCCCTTGCATCACCAAGTGCAGGGCAGCGAGCTGCTGCTGGCGCAGAACGACGTCATCTCGGGCTGGCGGCTGTTCCATTGAGCCGCCCTTCCGGCCGCCAACTGGCAGAAACAACTGACGTGAAATCAGAGCTTTGACGGCCCAGCCCGCGATGTTGTATCTTCGCGCGGTCCGGAAAGGGTAGCCATGTGCGCAGACTTCGTGCTCTACGAGGAGGAGTTCAAGCACCTTGAGGAGGCCCTGCGCCGTCTGCGCCAGGAGGCGAATGCCAAGGCTGTCTTCCTGATCGACAAGAACGGCCAGCAGATCGCCTCGGCGGGTGAGGTCGAGCAGTTCGACACGACCTCGCTCGCCTCGCTGACGGCGGGCAACGTGGCCGCGACGGACGGCCTGGCCAAGCTGATCGGCGAGCGGGAGTTCTCGGTGCTGTTCCATGAGGGCCAGCAGGACCACATCCACATCTCCATCGTCGCCAAGCGCGCCATCCTGGTCGTCATCTTCGACGACCGGTCGTCCCTCGGCCTCGTCCGCCTGCGGGTGAAGCGGGCCAACGTGGACTTGGAGAAGATCTTCGAGGTGATGGCGCAGAAGGGCGAGAGGGGATCCCAGGGAGCGGCCCACGCGAGTCCCTTTTCCGAGATCACCGACGACGACATCGACGCGCTTTTCGGCGAATGACCGGAGGCGCCGAGCCCAAAGGGAGGCGCCGCGGACCGGGAGGCGTGTTCTCCAGCCCCGGCGGACGGCTCGGGACGGAGCGAGGCACCGAAGATGACTTTCATCAATTACGCCAGCAAGGAGATCAACTGTAAAATCGTCTACTATGGTCCCGGCTTGTGCGGGAAGACGACGAATTTGCAGTACATCTACAACAAGACCGCCCCCGAGTCGAAGGGGAAGATGATCTCCCTGGCCACGGAGGCGGACCGGACGCTGTTCTTCGACTTCCTGCCGCTGGACCTCGGGAGCATCCGTGGCTTCACCACCCGGTTCCACCTCTACACCGTGCCCGGCCAGGTGTTCTATGACGCCAGCCGCAAGCTCATCCTCAAAGGGGTGGACGGGGTGATCTTCGTCGCCGACAGCCAGCAGGAGCGGATGGAGGCCAACATCGAATCCATCCGCAACCTGGAACAGAACCTGAAAGAGCACGGCTTCGACTTGGCGACGATCCCGTATGCCCTGCAGTTCAACAAGCGGGACATCCCGAACGTCATCCCGGTCGAGGAGATGTACCGCACCCTGAACTACAAGCGCGAGCCGACGTTCGAGGCCGTGGCGACGACCGGGGTGGGCGTGTTCGACACCCT
The DNA here is from genome assembly GCA_021154885.1 of Thermoanaerobaculum sp. Taxonomy (GTDB): domain Bacteria; phylum Acidobacteriota; class Thermoanaerobaculia; order Multivoradales; family UBA5704; genus DATARR01. Next base: position 30,414 of record JAJKHS010000107.1, on the reverse strand, counting down.
GAAGTCCGTCGCCAAGCAGATCCTGATCGAGCTGAAGAAACGATAACCCGGAGCCACCCGCAGGCAGCCCGAGAGACACAGCCATGGCCAAGGCCAAGCCCACTTCCCCGACCTCCACCCCGAAGAAGACGACGCCTGGCGCGGCCGCCCAGGCCGATCCCGCCCTCGACCACTTCGCCCAAGGGCTCACCGCCCTGCAGGCGAAGGACTGGCAGAAGGCCGTGGACCACCTGGAACAGGCCGTCGAGACCGCCGACCGGCCCGACCTGCGCGACCGGGCGCGGCAATTCCTGAGCGCCGCCCGCCAGAAGGGCGGACCGGCGAAGGACAAGGCCCAGAGCCCCGAGACCGATCCGTTCCTCCAAGCCGTCTTCGAGAGGAACCGCGGCGACCTCAAGGCGGCGCTCGACATCGCCCGCAAGGGCGGCCGCGACCAGCAGGACGAGCGCTTCGCCTATCTCGTGGCCTCGATCCACGCCGTGGAGAACCGGCTGGACGAGGCGGTCCAGGCCCTGACCAAGGCGGTCGAGCTGAACCCCAAGAATCGCATCCATGCCTTTCACGACGCCGACTTCGCCGAGCTTCGCAAGAACCGCGACCAGCGCCACCTCTTCGGCCTCTCCTGAGCCGGTGTCCGCGCCGGACAGGGCCCTGGTGGCGATCGGCGGCGGCACCGGCCTGTCGGCGCTGCTGCGCGGTCTCAAGCACCACGTGGGCACGGACCGCCTGCGCCAGCTCGCGGGGGTCGTCACCGTCACCGACGACGGCGGCTCCTCCGGCCGGCTGCGCAAGGAATTCGGCGTCCTGCCGCCGGGCGACATCCGCAACTGCATCGCCGCGCTGGCCGACGACGAGGACCTGCTGACCCGGCTCTTCCAGTACCGCTTCCCCAACGGCGGCGGTCTGCTCGGCCACTCCTTCGGCAACCTGTTCCTGACGGCGCTGACTGGCATTACGGGCGACTTCCACCAGGCCATCCTCACCGCCGAGTCGATCCTCTCGGTGCGCGGGAAGATCTTTCCCGCCACCCTGACGGACGTGCGGCTGCGGGGGCGCGGCGTCTCGGGGCGTGTCTATGAAGGGGAGTCGGCCGTGGGAATGTCGGGCGAGGAGCTGGCGGCGGTCGAGATCGATCCGGCGGCGCCCCCGGCCTTCCCGCCGGCGGTGGCGGCCCTGGAGCGGGCGGACCTGATCCTCCTGGGCCCCGGCTCGCTCTACACCTCGATCCTCCCCAACCTGCTGATCCCCGGTATCCGCCAGGCGGTGGCCCAGGCCAGGGCGCCGGTCGTGCTGCTGCTCAACCTCATGACCCAGCCCGGCGAGACGGACGGCATGATGGGCGCCGACCACCTGCGCGCCCTGGTGCGCCACGCCGGCGCGGGGCTCATCGACGCCGTCCTCGTCAACTCGACCCCCATCCCCGAGTCGCTGATCCGCCACTACGCCGGGACGGGGTCCGAGCCCGTGGCGGTCGATCGCGCCGCCCTGGAGGAGATGGGCGTCGAGATCCTGGAAGCCGACCTCCTGGCCGCCGACGGCGACCTGGTCCGCCACGACCCGGCGAAGCTGGCGGGGGCGGTGCTAGGGTTGGACCCTCACCCCCTGGCCCCCTCTCCCGCCCTCGCTCCCCGGGAGAGGGGGAAGGTGTAGAAGGAGAGCCCATGCCCAACCCCGCCCCCCGACCCCGCGTCGCCGTGATCCTCGCGGCCGGCAAGGGGACCCGCATGAAGTCGTCGCTCCCCAAGGTCCTGCACGAGGCCGCCGGCCGGCCGCTGCTCGCATGGGTGATCGACGCGGCCAGGGCGGCGGGCTGCGAGCGCATCCTCGTGGTGGTGGGCCATGGTGCCGAGCGGGTGCGGGAGGCCATCGGCGGTGCGGATCTGCGTTGGGTGCTCCAGGCCGAGCAGCGGGGCACCGGGCACGCCCTGGCCCAGGCCGAGGGGGAGATCTCCGACGTCGCGGAGAATGCGACGGTGCTCGTCCTCTCCGGCGACGTGCCGCTGGTGAATCCGGCGACGCTCGACCGGCTGGCCCGCGGCGCCGAGGAGGGCTGGGGTGCCATGGCGGTGGCGGAGATGGCAGACCCGGGATCGCTGGGGCGGGTGCTGGTCGACGGCTCCGGCGCCTTCCGGGAGATCGTCGAAGCGCGGGACGCCGCGCTGGAGGAGTTGGCCGTGCGGCGGATCAACGCGGGACTCTATGCCCTCCCGGCGCCGGACGTCTTCACCTATCTCCGCAACCTCAAGGCGAGCAACGCCCAGGGGGAGCTCTACCTGACCGACGCGGTGACCATAGCCGCGCAGGACGGCCACCCGGTGCGGCTCGTCGACCTGCCCGACCCGGACGAGGCCCTGGGGGTCAACGACCGGGTGGAGCTGGCGAAGGTCCACCGCCTCCTCCTGGACCGCCACCTCCAGGCGCTGATGAAGGCGGGGGTGACCGTCCTCGAGCCGGCGCGGACGGTGATCGAGCCCGGGGTACGTGTCGGAGAAGACACGGTGATCCACCCGGGAGTGTCCCTTCTGGGCCACAGTTCGATCGGCCGCGAGTGCGTCGTCCATCAGGGCGCGTGGCTGCGCGATTCGACGGTCGCCGACGGCGCGATCATCGAGCCCTACAGCGTTCTGGACGGCGCCGAGGTGGGGGACGGCTGCCGGGTGGGACCCTTCGCCCGGCTGCGTCCGGCATCGCGCTTGCTTGGTGGAGCCCGCGTGGGCAACTTCGTCGAGGTGAAGGGCTCGGAGATCGGCGCCGGGGCCAAGGTCAACCACCTGTCCTATGTGGGGGACGCGACGGTGGGCGCGGGCGCGAACGTCGGCGCCGGCGTCGTGACCTGCAACTACGACGGCGTGCGCAAGAGCTCCACGGAGATCGGCGCCGGAGCTTTCATCGGCAGCGACACGATGCTGGTGGCGCCGGTCAAGGTCGGAGCGGGCGCCTCCACCGCCGCAGGCTCGGTCATCACGAAGAACGTCCCCGACGGCGCGCTGGCGGTGGCCCGGGTGCGGCAGAAGAATCTGGAAGGCCGGGCCGGCGGTCTGCACCGCCGGAAAATCTGATCCCCAAAAGGATCCGCAAGAGGAAGGCTGAGCCATGTGTGGAATTGTGGGCTACGTGGGGCAGCGCGAAGTGGTGCCCCTGCTGATGGACGGGCTGCGCCGCATGGAGTACCGGGGCTACGACTCGGCGGGCGTGGTGGCGGTGCAGGACGGCGAGTTCCAGACCGTCAAGGCCGAAGGGAAGCTCGACCGGCTCAAGGAGAAGCTGGAGAAGCACCCCCTCACCGGCCACTACGGCCTCGGCCACACCCGCTGGGCCACCCATGGCGCGCCCAGCGAACGCAACGCTCATCCCGTGGTGGACTCGCGCCGGCGCCTGGCGCTCATCCACAACGGCATCATCGAGAACTTCCTGCCGCTCAAGAAGCGCCTGATCGCCGAGGGCTGGACCTTCAGCTCGGACACCGACACCGAGGTGGTGGCGAACCTCGTCTCCTCCTACCTCGACGGCGACCTCAAGGCCGCGGTGGCCCGGGCCGTCGCCGAGCTCGAAGGGATGTACGCCTTCGCCGTGGTGAGCACGGAGACCGATGGCCAGGAGATCGTGGCCGCCCGGCAGGGTCCGCCCCTGGTCATCGGCCTCGCGCAGGAAGAGCAGTTCCTGGCCTCCGATCCGGCGGCCCTCCTCGCCTACACCAAGGACGTCATTTTCCTGGAGAACGGCGACATCGCGCGGCTGACGCCGGCGGGCGTCGAGGCCTGGGACCGCAAAGGCCAGCGCGTCGAGCGGGCCGTCCAGCACCTCAACTGGGACCCCATCCAGGCAGAGAAGGGGGGCTACAAGCACTTCATGCTCAAGGAGATCCACGAGCAGCCGCAGGCGGTGCAGGACACCTTCGCCGGGCGCGTGGACTTCGAGCGCGCGGAGATCCTCTTCGACACGGTCAAAGTGACGAAGGAGGAGCTGGCCCGGGTCGAGCGCCTCCACCTCCTGGCCTGCGGCACCTCGTGGCACTCGGCGCTGGTGGGCAAGTTCCTCATCGAGGACATCGCCCGCGTGCCGGTCGAAGTGGACTACGGCTCCGAGTACCGGTACCGGGACCCCATCGTCTCCGACCGGGTGCTGGCCGTGGGCATCTCCCAGTCCGGGGAGACGGCGGACACCGTCTCGGCCATGGAGGCCGCCCGGGAGCGCGGCGCGCGCCTCTTCGCCGTCTGCAACGTGCTGGGGAGCCAGGCCACGCGCATCAGCGAAGGGGTGATCTACACCAACGCCGGCCCGGAGATCGGCGTCGCCTCCACCAAGGCGTTCACCACCCAGCTCGTGGCCCTCTACCTGCTGGCCCTCTACCTGCGCCAAGTCCGCCAGGGCCACTTGGAGCGGCACTACCTGGACGACCTGTCGCGCCTTCCCCAGGCCGTCGACGACGTCGTCCGGCGGCAGGAGCAGCACATGGACGAGTTGGCCCGGCGGTACCACAAGTCGCAGAACTTCCTGTACCTGGGGCGCGGCATCAACTACCCCATCGCCCTCGAAGGGGCGCTGAAGCTCAAGGAAATCTCCTACATCCATGCCGAGGGCTACCCGGCGGGCGAGATGAAGCACGGCCCCATCGCCCTCATCGACGAGAACCTGCCGGTGGTGGCCATCGCCACGGGAGACCACGTGGCGGAGAAGGTCAAGGGGAACATGCAGGAGGTCAAGGCCCGCGACGGCGTCGTCATCGCCCTCACCGACCACGACCCGGAAGAGCTCGGGGGGATCGCCGACGAGGTCATCGAAGTCCCCTCCCTCTCGCCGCACCTCCAACCCATCGTCAACGTGGTGCCCTTGCAGCTCCTCGCCTACTTCATCGGCGTGCGCCGCGGGGCGGACGTGGATCAGCCGCGGAACCTGGCGAAGAGTGTGACGGTGGAGTAGGGGGTTCTACGGTCCCACGAGTCCCGCTCTTCCCTGATGTAGGCCGCTGGATCGATCCCCTCCCAGCTCCTTGCCAAGCCCGCGCAGCTCCAAGATCGAGAAGGTCTTCTCCCTTTCCAGGGCTTGGGTGAGGAGGCGAATCACCTGCTTGGCGATTGAGCGGCGCTCGCGCGCCAACTCTCGGATCTTCTTAGACTGTCGATGAGCGGGCCCGACACACCATAGCCGGGCCCCAGAACTTCTCGTCTCTATCTACTTGCTCCGCTTGACAGTGACCACCGCCGAGGTCGTGCCTGAATCCGGCACGTCCTCTAGCGTTTTTCCCTCGATGAGGTTCAGGCGCGTCTTTGATGCGATCGCTATAATCTCATAGGGCTCACCAACGCCTTCGGACGGAGTGCCAAAGTTGCAGAGTGTCTGCCAAGTCCCGTCGGGAGATGGGGGCGCGGGCAGGCGCTGCACCCACCAATACCTTGTCTTCAATGGTCGGACCAGTACGTAAACCCGTGTCTTGGCATCTGACACCTTCCCCTTCACCATTGCCTCGACATCCACGACTGCGCTTTCCGCGGGTGACGTGATCTCGACCCGCAACGCCGCCGCATGCCCCCGCGCAGCCAGCATCATCAACAGAAGCATCACAGTAGTAAGCACTCGTCTGAGACTCGATTGCATGGCTCTTTCCTCCATTCTTGGGTTTCCCACCCTACTCCTACTTCTCTGAGTAGACCCCTTGCTCGCCATTTTGTTGAGAGGCGCTCAACAAAAAAATTCCCAGGGTGTCTGAGAAGACATCCGGGTGTAGAGGGAGCTACCGTGCCAGTAAATCATCAGATCTTCGGGAGCCGGCTTCGGCGGCGGCAGATAACAAAGCAGGCGGACTTCGTCATCCAGTTCTGCCCTCCGAGGCGTGGTGTCTACAGAATCCAAGTACTGAGTTCGCCAGCAGGGGAAGGTAGTGGGACCTTCGCTATCCCTACGAGGAGGCTTCATCCCGACCCGGAAGTGACAGGAGCCAACCTGTACAGCGAACTGCTAAAGGAGCGCGTTGGTGAACTCTTTGCGGAGAGCCGAGGCATGTTGTCTGGATGCCCCGCCAATCTGCTCTCCATCAAACTCCGCATCGATCCCGAGGATCCGAAGCTCGCTCCAATCGCCAGCCTGGAATGGGAAACTCTGTTCGATCCGATGAGGCATCTATTCTTGAGTCTAAGCGATAATCACTGCATTGTGCGTGAGCTCGATGCGCCTGCTCACAGACGGACGCTGAAGTTTCCGTCTTTTATTCGCATCCTTTCCGTAATCTCGAATCCCAGGGACGCGACTCCTCTCGACGTCGACCTCGAGCGCCGCAAGATTGAGGATGCCTGTAAAGGGGTCTCCGGAGTTGCGGTAACCTTTTTGAAAGAGCCGACCATAGCGGCGCTCCGGCGCGCGTTGTTAACCTCGGAGGCAGAAGGAGGGTTCCACGTTCTCCATTTTGCGGGACACGGGAATTGGTCGGCTGCAGCAAAGCAAGGATATCTCCTCTTCGAAAGCACGGACGGATTGGGGCACCCGGTGGGCGCCTTCGTCCTCGCAGACTTGGTGGCGCGATTCAAGACTCTCCAGGTCATCGTGCTCAATGCCTGCGATACCGGCGTGAGCATGCCGGGAGCAAAAAACCCTTACGCAGGGGTAGCGGAAGCCCTCATCCTGCGAGGATTCCCCGCTGTCCTGGCAATGCAATCCAGGGTCTCGGACCAAGCGGCCATCGCCTTCAGCGGGAGTTTCTACGAATGCTTGGCCAAGGGTTACCCCCTTGAGAAGGCGGTCACCGAGGGGCGGCTGGCGATACGAAGGCTCCCCTCCGTCGAGTGGAAAGTCCCCGTGTTATTCCTGCGCACTGCCCAGCGGCCAGGAGTCGCCTGGTCACGAATCGCCGCCGGCTCTCTCATCCTCGTAGCCGGGCTGTCACTATTTGTACTCTTCGGACCTCCGGAGCAGACCACGATCTTCAGCTTTGATCTCCAGGACGGTGCGATCGTGGGAACCGAAACGACGGTCACAGGGACCGCGACCAATCCCAATCTCCATTACTACCTGCTCGTTCGAGACCCTTCGAGAAGGTGTTGGCTGCAGACAAACGGGCCTCTGATCCCGGACCACAGGGGCCGGTGGAGCGTCCATGCCCACTTCTCGGGAAACCCCGGCCAGACCTACGAACTGATTGCCGTTGCATCGTCCAGGTCTCTCGCGAACGAGAGCCTGGTCTCCTGCGCGGAATCCGAGAAGGGCTTGAAACGTTTTGTCCGCGTCGTGCGGGTGGAGCCGAATCCCTCCTCTCCTTGAACCATAGCTAGAGATATAGGCCGTCGTCTACAGATATAACGCCGTTGCTGCTGGGTATGAGCAATCCTCGTAGATTGTGGTTTCGTCTATACTCCGTCGCTATGGCAGAGCTTCGGGGACCGGATTCGACCTACCAACAGCGCCGCGACGCTTTCGCCGCCGAGGAGCACCGCCTCGCTGGCATCTCCCTCCGCTTCTCCCTCCTCCGCGGCGCCCTGTTCCTCGCCTTCGTCGTCTGCCTGATCGTGATCCTCGTCCGCGGCGGCCGGCCGGGATGGGAATGGTGGGCCGGGGCGGGGTTCTGGCTGGTGGCGTTCCTGGGCGTGCTGCCTCGACACGAGCGGATCGTCCAGCGGCAGCGGCGCTACGGCGAGCTGCGGCGGATCAACGAGGAGGGGCTGCTTCGCCTGGAGCGGGACTGGGACGGCCTGCCTCTCCCCACGCTCCCCGAGCCGGGAGAGCGCGACCGCGCCGTGGCCCGGGACCTCAATCTTTTCGGCCGCGCCTCCATCGCCCAACTCCTGGGGACGGCTCACACCCCGCCGGGCAAGGCGGACCTGGCGAGCTGGCTGCTACGCCCGGCCTCCTCGCAGGAGATCGCCAACCGGCAGGCGGCGGTCGCCGAGCTGGCGCCGGAGATCGACCTGCGGCAGCAGCTCGAGGTGGGCGTGCGCCCCATGGAGAAGTCACCGCCGGACCTGGAGACGTTCCTGAAATGGGCGGAGGACAAGCCGTGGCTGCTGGATCGGCCGCGGCTGATCTGGCTCGCCCGGCTGCTCGCCGTGGCCACACCCGTGGCCCTCCTCCTGTGGATGGGGACGATCCTGCCGATCAAGATCTTCCTCTTCCTGGCGATGGTCAACATCTCCCTGGGTTACAGCTTCCGGGAACGGACCCACGGCAGCTTCAACCGGATCGAGGCTCCGGAGGGGGACTTCCAGCTCTACGCCGATGCCCTGGAGCGGATCGCCGGTCGTCCCTACTCGGCGGACGAGCTGCAGCGGATCGCCGGCGACCTCAACGTCGAGGGGCAGGCTGCCCATCGTTGGATGCTGCTCCTCCACGCCCGAGTGGAGCTTTCGCACGTCCGCCACTCGTCCTACCTGTACCTCATTCTCCAGTCGCTCCTCTGCTGGGATCTCCACGTGCTGGCGCTGCTGGAGCGCTGGCAGCGGGAGGCCGGCCCGCGGGTCCGGGGTTGGCTGGCCGCTCTGGGCCGCTTCGAGGCCTTGGCGGCGCTCGCCAGTCTCCGCTTCGAGAATCCCGGCTGGTCCTTCCCTGTCGTGGCCGCGACGGAGGACTTTTGTGAAGGCCGCGGGCTGGGCCACCCCCTGATCCGGGATGGGCAGCGAGTCGCGAATGACGTCACCCTCGGCCCGGCCGGAGGCTTCCTGCTGGTGACGGGTTCCAACATGTCCGGCAAGAGCACGCTGCTGCGCGCCATCGGCGTCAACGCCGTGCTGGCGCAGGCTGGCGGGCCGGTCTGCGCCGAGTCGCTGCGGATGCCGCCGGTCACGCTTGGCACCAGCATCCTGGTGGAGGATTCGCTGGCAGAGGGGGTCTCCTTCTTCATGGCCGAGCTGCAGCGCATCCGGTGGATCGTGAAAGAGGCGGACCGCGCCCATGCGGAAGGCCGCGTCCTCCTCTACCTGCTGGACGAGGTGTTGCGGGGGACCAACAGCTACGAGCGGCAGGTGGCGGTGCGCCGGGTGGTGCTCCACCTGCTGAAGCAGGGTGCGCTCGGCGCCGTCTCCACCCACGACCTCCAACTCGCCGAGGTGCCGGAGATCGCGGCCGTCTGCGTGCCCGTCCACTTCCGGGAGACCCTCCACCCGGGAGAGGATCCGCCCATGACCTTCGACTACAAGATGCACCCCGGAGTCGCCACCACCGTCAACGCCTTGAAGCTGATGGAGCTGGTGGGACTGGGGCCGGAGGAGATCTGAGAGCGCATCATTGCCACGCTCCGATCCGCCGCGCATGTCGTACCAACGGAGTGCACGACAAAACACACGAGATTGTCGGCACCAAGCTCCGCAGAACAGCCTATCTGGGCTTAATCTCCGCACCGCGCGACATCCGGTGCGCGCTCCTATACATCGGATGTCCAGCGACTTCCACGAAAGACGGCCACGCTCGCTGACCTCTTTCGTCTAAGCCCTTTCTTCTCAAGGTTTTCTATCGCGCCTCCCCGGCTGGCACGGCCGTCGCTCTTGCCTTTCGGCAACACCGCTGCGGGAAAGTGCGGTTTCGAGGAGGAGGTGCTATGCGATCACGAGCTTCGGTCGTCCTGGTCCTCGCCGTCTGCCTGGGAGGGAGCGTCGTCGCGGGTTGCGGTTCGAGTCTCCCGCCAAGGTCCCTCACCGCGGCCCAGGCGTCGGTGGTCAAAGGATTCGGCAGCCTCGGCGTCGGGTGGCTCCCGGCCGTGATGAACGTCCTGCCCGGCTGGAGCCTGAGTGAACCGGAGCAGTCGCGCAATTTTGACCGCCGGCTTGCCTACTCGATCGCCTCGGCCGATCCTCATTTCTCAAGGAGAAAAACATGCGAAGACTGGTCGCGTTGCTGCTGCCTCCGGTGATCCTCGCCCAGGCCTGCGCGAGCGGAGGGCCGCCACTCCCGGCGACCTCCCTGGACCCGGCACCCCTCGCCGCGGTCAACCGTGCGATCGAGGACCAACCGGTGAAGATCCGGCTCGCCAGCGGCGAGGTCGTCGAGGACGTCGAAGGGGTGGTGATGACGGCCGAATCCACCTCCTGGCTGGTGAACCACGGCCGCGTCCGGACGGTACCCACGGCGGAGGTTTGCCAAGTGATCCGTCAGGTCCGGTTTCGGGCGGGGAAAGGGTACGCCTGGGGCCTGCTGGTCTGCGCTCCGATCGCTTACGGGGTCGCCAACGGGTACCAGACCAGGAACCCGCTTGGGGGACTTGCGTCCTTGCTGTTCACCGAAATGGTCTGCCCTCTCGCCGGCATGTTCATCGCCGCCGGGCTCAAGCAGCCCCCCGACCGCGTCGTCTATTCCGTGCCCGGAAGCTGCGGGCCGGCCCGATGAATCCTGCCGGAAGAAGCCCACTTGCGCTCCGGAGTCTAGACCTGGGAACCGGGGATGCTAAGATCGTCAACTGGAGACTTTGGACGCCGGTCCGGTCCGGCGTCAGGACTCCAGGAGTCACGCATTCGCGGCGTCGCGACCAGACAGGCCGACGACGGACAAGTAAGGAGTTTGGGCAATGGGCAGAAAGATATACGTCGGCAACCTGGCCTACGGCGTCAAGGACAGTGACCTGCAAGAGCTGTTCGCGGCTCACGGCACCGTGGACACCGCTCAGGTGATCATGGACCGCGACACGGGTCGCTCCAAGGGCTTCGGCTTCGTGGAGATGAGCACCGACCAGGAGGCGCGAGCGGCCATTTCCGCGCTCAACGGCAAGGAAGTGGAGGGCCGGAACCTCACGGTCAACGAGGCGCGGCCCAAGGAAGAGGGTGGCGGCGGCGGTCGTGGGGGTGGCTACGGCGGCGGCCGTGGTGGTGGCGGCGGTCGTGGGGGTGGCGGCGGAGACCGCGGCGGCTACGGCGGCGGACGGTACTAACAAGTCTACGGTGTCCGACGCCCGAGCTCGGAGGGCGGTCTCCGCAGCCTTTTGGGGCCCGCGTCCAGCTCGGGCTGGAAACTCTCGGACTCTGCTGCAAGGCTCCCGATCTCGGTAGCGAATCCGCGAGCTCTGCTGCGGAACTCGCGAGCTCCGGACCCGAGCTCGCGAGCCACCACCAAAATTCGCGAGCTCGCAACGGGAGATCGGGATCTTGCACCAGGGCTCGCGGTCTTTGCGGCAGGGCTCGCGATTTTCGCAACAAAATCCGCGAGCTCCGGAGTCGAGCTCGCAAGGGGCTGGCTGGGATCCGCTCGAGCTTGGCAGGGGTGATATTCTCGGGGCACGGCAAGCGCCTTGGGAATAGCATTCGGTGAGTTACGTCGGCTCGAGCATTGGGAGCATCCGCATCGAGTCCCGGCTCGGCGTGGGCGGGATGGGCGAGGTCTATCTCGGCTATGACCCGCGGCTGGAACGGCGGGTGGCGGTCAAGACGATCCGGCCCGAGAAGCGGCTGAGTCCGCGGCTGAAGGCGCGGTTCCTGCGCGAGGCGCGGCTGCTGTCGAAGCTCGGCCATCCATCGATCTGTCAGGTCTATGACCTGATCGAGACGCCTGCGGCGGATTTCCTGATCCTGGAGTACGTCCAGGGGACGACGCTGCGGAAGCTGGCCGAGCGGGAGGAGATCCCCTTCGAGCGCAAGCTCCGGCTCGGCGAGAAGATCGCCACGGCGCTCGCCGCCGCCCATCGCGAGAAGATCGTCCACCGCGACCTCAAGGCGGATAACATCATGGTCACCCCGGAGGATGGGGTGAAGGTGCTCGACTTCGGGATCGCCCGCTCGGTCTCGGAGCCGGGACTGCGCCTGGAGCCGCCGCCTCCCCTGCCGGACTTCGAGCCGGACGGCGAGAACGACACGCACGAGTTGAGGCCGGCCGGGATGTGGAACGAGGCGGCCGCGCCAGAGGTCGAGGATGCGACGCGGCTGACCCGCCTGGGCACGGTGGTGGGCACACTCCAGGCCATGAGCCCGGAGCAGGCGTCGCAAGGGGAGGTCACGGAGGCGAGCGACCTCTATTCCTTCGGCATCCTTCTCCAGGAGCTTTTCACGGGCGAGTCCCCCTACGAGGGGATGGGAGAGGCCGAGCTGCTGTGGCAGGTGACGCGGGCGCGGACGCGGCCGGTCGAGGGGCTCGATCCCGACCTCACCCGGCTGATCCAGGACCTCGAAAACCTGGACCCGCGGCGCCGGCCCACGGCCGAGGCGGCGGCGGAGCGGCTGCGCTGGATCCTGGACAAGCCCCAGAGATTGCGCCGCCGACGCCTGTGGGTCGCCGCGGTGACGGGGGCTTTCGCCTTCCTGCTGATCGTGCTGGCGGTGGTCTCCTGGCTGGCGGTGCGGGCGGAGAGGGCGCGGCGGGAGGCGAACCAGCGGCGCAAGCAGGCGGAATCGCTGATCGGCTTCATGCTGGGCGATCTGCACCAGAGGCTGGAGGCGGTCAATCGCCTGGATGCTCTCGACGCGGCGGGCGACCGCGCCCTCGCCTACTTCGACAAGCTGCCGGAGAGCCAGCTCTCCGACGACGAGCTGGCCTACCGCATTGACGCCATCGTGCAGATCGGCGAGGTGCGCCACACCCAGGGGCGGCTGCCGGCCGCGATGGCGGCGTTCCGCCGGGCCCAGGCGCTGGGCCGCGGCCTGGTGGCCCGGGACCCGTCCAACGAGAGATGGCAGGAGGGGTACGTGGAGACCTACTCCTGGATCGGCCAGATCCTGCTGGATCAGGGCAAGCTGGACGAGGCGCTGCCCGTGTGGCGGGAAAGCCTGCGGCTGACCGAGGCGCAGGTCCGGCTCCACCCCGGCAGTAAGAAGTGGCAGCAGCGGCTCGCCGTGGAGAATCACAATTTGGGCACCCTTCTGGAGTCTCGCGGCGACCTGGCCGGTGCCCTGCGGGCCTACCGCGACAGCCTGGCGCTGGAGAGGAAGCTGGCCGCGACCGATCGCAGGAACGTCGAGCTCCAGTCGGAGATCGCGGGGACCCTCGCGTTCGTCAGCAACTGCCTGGAGCGCCAGGGGGACCTCGCTGGCGCTCTGGCCGAGCGGCGGGACTATCTCGCGATTCAGGAACGCCTGGCGGAGACGGAGCCCGGCAACCCCGCCCGCCGGTTCGATGCGGCGGTGGCGCGCGGCTTCATCGCCAATCTCCTGGTGACGCTGGGGAAGAGGGAGGACGCGCGGAGCCTCTATGGGAGTGGCCTCGAGACCCTGGAGGCGCTCGCCTCGCAGGACCCGGAGAACACGGTCTGGCAGCGCTGGCTGGCGGCCTTCCACTCCGCCTCCGGCGCGCTGGCGGTCGCGGATGGAAATCCCGCGTCGGCCCTTGAGCCGCTGGGGAAGGCGCGCCGGATCCTCGAAGCGCTGGTGGCGAAGGATTCCACGAATTCCGATTGGCGCCTCCAGCTCGGGGTTTGCCACAGCCGCACAGCCGCCGCGCTCGAACGGTTGGACTCCGGCCGGGCGCGGACGGAGGCGCGGGTCGCCCTGGACGTCCTGGCGCCGCTCCTCAGGGGCCAGCCGGACGAGCCGACCCGGGGGCTCATCGCCGACGCGGAGGTCACCCGCGGGCGGATCGAAGCTGCCCTCGGCGCCGGGGACGAGGCGCGGGCGGCCTGGGAACGGGCGCTGGCGATCCTCGCGCCCTGCGCCCGCCCGCTCATCCACTGGAAGGTCCTCGTCCCCTGGACGCAGGCGCTCCTCGGGCTCGACCGCATCGACGAAGCGCGTCCGGCCGTCGAGCAGCTCGCGAAGATGGGCTACCGGAGCGGCGATCTCGCGAAGCTGTGCCGGGCGAAGGGGCTGGCGGCGGCGGGGAGCTTTGAAAGCTCTCTTTCCAAGTTTGGAGCGCTTTGAAAGGAATGGGTCGATTTCTTTCCAAGCTCCTGGAGCTTTGAAAGAATCAGGGCGATTTCTTTCCAAGCTCTTGGAGGAGCCGCCTGTGAATCCCGCCGACTTCCATGCTCCCAGCGCCGAACGAGTGTTCCAGGCCCCTGGCGGGTACGCGGCCTTCATTCCCGCGCCGCTTCCTCCCGAGCTGACGTACGACGGGGCGCTGGTCCTCGCGCTCTCCCGGGCCGACGCGGCTCTGAGCGAGCTCTCCGGGCTCGGCCGCCAGCTCCCCAATCCCCATCTGCTGATCGCCCCCTATATGAGGCGGGAGGCTGTGCTCTCCTCCCGGATCGAGGGAACCCGGACCAGTCTCTCAGACCTTCTGCTGGATGAGGTGGAGACTGAGCGGACTCAGGACGCTGATATCCAGGAGGTGAGGAACTACGTCGACGCTCTGGAGTATGGCCTGGAGCGTCTGCGGGAGCTTCCTCTCTCCTTGCGCCTCGTCCGCGAGCTGCACGAGCGATTGATGCGTGGCGTGCGGGGCGACAAGGCGACGCCCGGAGAGTTCCGCCGGTCCCAGAACTGGATCGGCCCGGCGAACAGCACGCCGGCAACGGCTCCCTACGTGCCGCCGCCCCATCCTGAGATGATCGAGGCGCTTGGCAACTGGGAGGAGTTTTTGCATGAGCGCGACCGTTTCCCCGACCTCATCCAGTGCGCGCTGATGCACGAGCAGTTCGAGGCGATCCACCCTTTCCTGGACGGCAACGGCCGGAGCGTCTGGGGCGCAAGCCCAATTCTTTGAAGCTCCTGGACGAGCTGTTCGTGAATCCCTACGTCACGACCTCTCGTGCCGTCCGGGTGCTCGGAGTCTCCGCGCCCACCGCCCGGCATGCGATCTCTCTCCTCCAAGCGGAAGGGGTGCTCGGCGAAATGACCGGCAGGAGCTGGGGGCGGATCTATCTGGCGCGTCCGATCCTTCAGGCGATCGAAGCTCGGGCCTGACGGCGAGGGTCTTCTCCTCGGCTCGCTGGAAGGTGTCGAGCGCCATGCCGATCACCTCGTCGCCGGCGAGCTTGATGGAACCGAGGTGATCGGCTCCGGGCACCAGGTAATAGTGGCCTCCGGCCAGCCTGGCGAGTTCGCGCGTGTCCTCGGGACGGATTCCGCGATCGCGCTCGCCGCTGACGTAGGTCACGGCGCCGAGGGATGTCGCGGCAGCGTGCCGTCGGACCTCCAGGAAGCGATAGGCGGCTGGCAGACAGACGCGATACAACAGATAGTCGGGCCGGCCCAGGGGGGCCATGCGCCACGACCACTCCATGAGGTGGGGGGAGACGTCCTCGAAAAACGCGCCGGTCACCCCCTTCGTCCGGCTGAGGACGGGGTGGGCCCAGTAGCCGCCGGCGCTGACACCCCAGACGTGGAGAGGGAGGTCGCCGGCGCGCTGGTGCAGGAATTCGAGCGCCGCCTCCACGTCGCGGTCGAAGAAGAACTGGGGCGGACCGCTGTCGCCGAAGCCTCCGAAGTCGAAGGTCAGGGCATGATAGCCGGCGGCGCGGAGGGCCTGGATGCGACCCCGCAGGTGGAAGTAGGCCCTCCCCCAGACCAGCCACGGATGGAGCAGAAGAACGGCGCCGCGGGGACGGCCCTCCGCCGGAAACCAGGTCGCCGCGAGCGTGCCGTGCCCGTGGCGCCGCGGCACGGCGAGGTTCTCGAACGGTGCCAGCCGTTCCGGAAGCTCCGGCTGGGGCACCTTGCTCAGTCGCGGAGAAAGCGCCAGGAAATAGGCCATCGCGATTCGTTCCAGCCAGGGTCCGGGCCGGGGTGGTACTGAGCTCTGCGCCATGACACCCCCTTCTCTCACACGATATTAGTCGTGGCGGCGGGGCTCGGCGTTACAGCCGGCGCCCCGCAATCGTCATATCACAACGCAGGAGCAATCCCATCGATCACAAGCCTGGAGAGGAAACAGTCAGTGATCAAAGAAGGATGGGAGAAAAGAGAGTAATCATCCGTGCCTTCGCTTTTTCGGCCGAGGGGGCTCCGCTGGGGCATGTCACCGTGTAAGATTCCCCGGCATGCTCCATAATCCGATGGGCTCCACCCCTGCCCCCTCTGCGGCGGCTCGGTTGCAGGTCATGCGCCGTTCCCGCGGCGACCTGTACGAGCTCGGCGAGCCGTCCTCCGATGCGCGCTTGTGGAACGAGGACCTGGCCCCCACCCGTGTCGAGCAGCGGACCTGGACCACGTACAACATGGCCTCGCTGTGGGTCGGCCTGTCGGTCTGCATTCCCACCTACATGCTGGCAGCCGGGTTGGTCGAGGGTGGGATGAGCTGGTGGCAGGCCATGATCACCATCCTGCTCGGGAATCTCATCGTGCTGGTACCCATGGTCCTCATCGCCCACTCGGGGACCCGCTTCGGAATTCCCTTTCCGGTCCTCGCCCGCGCGTCGTTCGGCACGCGGGGCGCCAACGTGCCGGCGATCCTCCGCGGCCTGGTGGCCTGCGGCTGGTTCGGCATCCAGACCTGGATCGGCGGCCAGGCGATCCACACCATGCTGAAGACGGCGTTTCCGGCCTGGGAGCGGGTGCCGGGCGGGACCTGGATCGCCTTCTTCGCTTTCTGGTCGTGGAACATGTACATCGTGGTACGAGGCAGCAACGCCATCAAGCGGCTGGAGGCCTGGGCCGCGCCGTTCCTGATCGTGGCCGGTTTCGCCCTGCTCGGCTGGGCCGCCCTGCGGGCGAAGGGCTTCGGACCGATCCTGGCGCAGCCGAGCAGGTTCAGGACGACGGGCGCCTTCCTGGCGTTCTTCGTCCCGTCTCTCACCGCCATGGTGGGCTTCTGGGCGACGCTCGCTCTCAACATCCCCGACCTGTCGCGCTACGCCAAGGACCAGAAGGCCCAGATCCGCGGTCAGATGCTCGGTCTGCCGACGACCATGACCCTCTACTCCTTCATCGGCGTGGCGGTGACCTCGGCCTCGGTCCTCATCTTCGGCCAGACGATCTGGGATCCGGTGGTCCTCCTTTCGCGGTTGGGAAATCCGTTCGTCATCCTGATTTCACTCTTCGCCCTGCTGGTCGCGACGATCACCACCAACGTCGCCGCCAACGTGGTGGGGCCGGCCAATGATTTCGCCAACCTGTGGCCGTCGCGTATCACCTTCGCCATCGGCGGCGTGCTCACGGGAATTCTGGGGATTGTCATCATGCCGTGGCGGCTGCTCTCCGACTACGGCACCTACATCTTCGGCTGGCTGGTGGGCTACTCGAGCTTCCTGGGTCCCATCGCCGGCATCTTCATCGCGGATTACTGGCTCATCCGCAAGGCACGCCTGTCGCTGGCGGACCTTTACATGTCGGACGGTATCTACGGCCGCTGGAACTGGAAAGCGCTGGTGTCGCTGATCGCGGGGGTCACTGCGGCGCTGATTGGCCTGGTCGTGCCGGGGCTGCGCGTCCTTTATGACTATGCCTGGTTCGTGGGCTTCGCCGTGGCGTTCGTGCTGTACTGGGCGCTGATGCGAGGGACGCCGGTGGTGGATCTGAGCGGAGTGCCGAAGCGGGATTTCACCTCGCCCTCGCCTCCTCGGCGATCTCCCACAGCCGGCTCGGTTTGAGGGGGATCTCCAGGATCTCCAGGCCGGGGATGGCGAGGGCGTTCTCGACGGCCTGGACGAAGAGGGCGCCGACGGGGATCGCTCCCGCTTCGCCCGCGCCCTTCGTGCCGAGGGCGTTGAGGGGCGAGGCGGTCTCCTCGTGGCCGACCTCGACCCGCGGCACGTCGAGGGCGGTGGGGAGGAGGAAGTCCATGAAGGAGCCGTTGAGGAGCTGGCCGTTGTCGTCATAGACGAGCTGCTCGTAGAACGAGTTGCCGATCCCCTGCGCCACGCCGCCGTGCACCTGGCCGTCGACGATCAGCGGATTGATGACGACGCCGCAGTCGTGGACCACCACGTACTTCAGGACCTTCACCTGCATCGTCTCGGGGTCCACCTCCACGATGCAGGCGTGGCAGCCGCTGGCGGTGGCGCCGCGGTGGGGGCCGAAGTAGCGGGTGGCCTCCAAGCCCGGCTCGGTGCCCGGCTTGACGGCGCCGCGCATGGGGTTGGCGAGGGTGGCGAGCTCGCCGAGGGAGATCGATTTCCCAGGTTCATCGACGACCCGGGCCAAGCCCGCCGCCAGCTCGATCCTGTCCTCGGCCACGCCCAGGCGCTCGGCCGCCAGCCGGATCGCCTTTTCGCGCACGCTCTTCGCCGCTTCGTGGGTGGCGTTGCCGGCCACCACGGCGCCGCGGCTGGCGAAGGTGCCCGTGCCCCAGTGGAACTGGTCGGAGTCGCCGGTGACCACGTCGACGTCGTCCACCTCGACCCCGAGCTGCTGGGCCGCGACCTGCGCTAGGACCGTGTAGTGCCCCTGTCCCTGGGTGCCGACGCCGGTCACGACGTTCACCTTGCCGCTCGCCTGGACCTGCACCCGCGCTCCCTCGAAGGGACCGATCCCCGTGCCTTCCACATAGGCGACGAGGCCGATCCCCACCGCCTTGCCCGCGGCCCGCAGGCGCGGCTGCTCGTCGCGGAGGAACCCGTCCCAGCCGATCATGGCGAGCGTCTTGTCGAGCACCGGCGCATAGTTGCCGCTGTCGTAGTAGAGGGGGGCGAAATCCTGGTAGATGATCACGTGGTCGTGCGGGAACTCGTCCGGCCGCAGGAAGTTGCGCCGGCGCAGCTCGATGCCGTCGATCCCCAGCTCGCGGGCGGCGAGGTCCATCAGCCGCTCGATGACGAACACGCCGTGCTGGCGGCCGGCGCCACGATAGGGGGTGACGATGGTCTTGTTGGTGAAGACGGCGCGGAACTCGCTGGCGTAGGCGGGCACCCGGTAGGGTCCCATCAGCGTGCACTGGCTGTTGAGCGGCACGGTGAGGCCGTAGGGGTCGTAGGCGCCGGTGTCGTGCAGGAACGAGTCCTTGACGCCGAGGATGCGGCCGTCGCGGGTGAGGGCGATCTCCGCTTCGTGGATCTGACCGCGCTCCTGGGTGGTGGCGACGAAGTTCTCGGCGCGGTCCTCGATCCACTTGATGGGCCGCTGGAGCTGCAGGGCGAGCCAGGGGATGAGGACCTCTTCGGGATAGAACATCATGATCTTGGGGCCGAAGCCGCCGCCGATGAACGGCGCCACCAGCCGCACCTGGTGCTCGGAGAGGCCGAGCATGGCCGCGAGGCCGTTGCGCACGGGAATGGGGGCCTGGGTGGTGTCCCAGATCGTCAGCCGCTGGGCGCGGGGGTCCCACTGGGCGACGACGCCGCGGTTCTCGATGGCCGCCGAGGCACCGCGGTCGTAGGAGAAGCGGCGGCGGACCACGACGTCCGCCTGTGCCTTCGCCGCCTCGTAGTCCCCCTTCTTCTGCGGCACGTATGCGGCCAGATTCGAGCCGACGTCCTCGTGGACGAGCGAGGCTCCGGGCGCGAGCGCCTTTTCCATATCCACCACGGCCGGCAACGGCTCGTAGTCGACCTCGATATCCGCGAGGGCGTCCTCGGCGACGTAGCGGGAGACGGCTACGATCACGGCGATGGGCTCGCCGAGGTGGCGCACCTTGTCCTTGGCGAGCGGCACCTGGGTCCGCTGGTGGAAGACCATGCCTTCGACGGGCGGCGGCGGGACGAGGAGGGGACCGGGCTGCCAGTACGTTCCGAGGTCCTCGGCCGTATACACAGCGAACACGCCCTCGCGCCGCCGACTTCGCGAGGTGTCGATGCCACGGATGCGCGCGTGAGCGTGGGGACTGCGCAGGAAGGCGACGTGTGCCATGCCGGGCAGCTCGAGGTCGTCCACGAACAGCGCCCGCCCGGTGAGGAGACGGGGGTCTTCGTTGCGCTTGGTGCGTTGGCCGATAGGCTGTGCCGTCATCGCCCTTCTCCCAAGGAGATTGAGATGCACAAGACAGTTGGCGAAATGAGCCCCGAAGAGCTGAAGGAGATGCTTGGCGAACTGATCGAGGCCAAGCTCATAGAGATCCTGGGAGACCCTGATGAGCTGCTCAGCCTAAGGGAACCCTTACGCGAGCGCCTTGAGCTCCAACGATCTGCGATTGTTCGTGGCGAGCGCGGCGAATCCTTTGACGACGTGGCGCTGCGGCTCGGCCTCGGTTGATCAATATACCTGAAGCGCCTCACCTCTCCTCCACGAACGCCACGATCCTCGCGAACGCCGCCTCGCCGCCGCGGAAGCGGAAGGGGAAGCAACCGAGCCAGACGCGCTGGTTCAGCACCTCGTCGATCTGGCCGCCCACGTTCTCGGCGTGGAAGACACCGTGCGGGAAGAGCTTGACGTGCATGCACTGATAGTCCTTCGGCCAGGGGAACGCCTCGTCGAGCGGCATGCCGATCACCGCCTCGACCTCGGGGATGAGATCGGGCCGCGCCTTGCGTACGTTGGTGTTGAACGGGTGGTCGGCGGCGATGCAGTCGACCGCCAGCCAGCGAATGCCGCGATCGAGCACCCACTCCACGAAGCGGCTCTGCGGGCCGGGGTGCTTCAGGAAACAGCGCGGCAGGTCCGCCTTCTCCTGGTTGTGGACCTTGTACCAGTCCTCGTTGTAGAAGTGGTGGTAGCCCGTGTGGATGACCAGGATGTCGCCGCGCTCGATCTTGATGCCGGTCTTCGCCTCCCACTGCTCGAAGTGCTCCGGCCCATAGATCTGGTAGTCGCCGACACCGAACTGCGCGAGGTCCACGATGCAGGCCGGGCCCACCAGCTTGTCGAGCGGGATGCCGGAGATGTCCGGTCCCGGATCGTAGAAGTGGATGGGCGAGTCGAGGTGGGTCGCGATGTGGTTGGTCGTCGAGAGGAACTGCGCGTTGACCCCCTCGAAGGCGAGCCGCTTCACCCACTTGACGGTCGGACCCTCGTAGAACGCGAACGAGGGGGAATCGGCGCTGAAGTTCTGTGACAGGTCGAGGACCTTCACTTTGCTCATGTCATAGGGGACGTACATGGCTCTCCTCTATTTTGATTCAAGTAAATCCAACTCGGCCTTGACTTTCTCCCAAGGTATGAGCTCTCCCCGCTCAGCCTCCCTCAAGCTCGTCCTTAAGGCCGTCAAGAAATCGTTATCCAGTAAGATTTCGAGCGTTTCCTCTAGGGATGCGTATTGTTCCAAAGCGTCGCTTCGATCCATCGCCTTCACTCCAAATATCGCTCCGCAAACGCCACCAGCGCCGCTTCGAAGATCTCCATCGGCGGGCGTACCAGCCCGGCGCCCACCTGGCCGACGCCGGCTTGGCGGTGGGCGATGCCGGTGTTGACGCGCGGCGTGATCCCGAGCTCCACGACCTTGCGGAGGTCGATCCCCACCGGCGTGCCGCGGAAACCGAGGGCGGGGATGGTGAACTGGCTGTGCTCGGCGGCGGTGATCTCGTACATCTCCAGTGTGGCGTGAACGGCGTCCTGGGGCGTGCCGCCGATGAAGGTGACGATCGCCGGCGCCGCCGCCATGGCGAAGGCGCCGATGCCGGCGGTCTCGGTGATGGTGCTGTCGCCGATGTCCGGATTGGCGTCCGCGGCGGTGAAGCCGGGGAAGTAGAGGCCGTCCGGCACTTGGGCAGGAGCGGTGAACCAGCGGTCGCCCAGGCCGCTGACGCGGATGCCGAAGTCGGTGCCATTGCGCGCCATGGTGCTGACGATCGTGCTCCCCTCGACGCCGTGGGTGGCGTCCGCCATGGCCTTGCAGGCGGCCATCACCGGGTTGAGCACCGAGAGCGGGTTGTCGCCCAGGAACTTGAGGACCTCGGACTGAGCGTCCGCGCCGGACTTGCCGTGGGCGATGTGGGGCGCCAGGAGCTTCAAGAAGAGGAGCGAGCCCGCCTTGTTGCGGTTGTGCCCCTCGTCGCCCATGTGCAGCGCCTCGGCGAGGAGGGCGCGCAGGTCGATGCCGCCGGCGAGGGCCAGCGCCTCGGCGAGCACGGAGGCCAGGACATCGTTCATCCAGCGCAGCTTCGCCAGCACCTCATCGCTGAAGGCGCCGTAGCGCAGCACCTTGCCGTACCCCTCGTTGAGGTTCGAGAAGGTGCGATGGCCGTGGACGGCGTCCTCGACCACGTAGACGCGCATGGAGGAGGAGATGACCCCCGCCATGGGGCCGACCGCGGCATGGTGGTGGCAGGGCTCGAGGCGGACCTCGCCCCGTTCGACGAGGGCGACGGCCTCGGCCTCGCTGCGGGCGCGCCCTTCGAAGAGCAGGGCGCCGATCACCGCTCCCCGCAGCGGTCCCGAGGCGCGCTCCCAGGCGATGGGCGGGCCGGCGTGGAGCAGGAGGTCGTCGTGCAGGCCAGGAATCACGTCCCGCGCCCGAGCGATGCCCGTGAGCATGGGCCGCGCGGAGGTCATGCGCTCGACGGCGGTGCGGTTGGCCTTGTCGATATCCATCAGAGGGTCTTCATTCGCGCCAGAATTCCCGCGAGCTTCTCGTTGCCTCCGGCGGGGGGCTTCCACTCCACCTGCACGGCTCGGGCTCCCTGGGCGAGGAGGCTATCGTAGAACGACTCCAGGCCGAGGTTGACGGCGGCGAGAGGGGATTGGAGGGCGTCGAGGGAGACCGCCAGGGCGGGTCGAGCCCCCTCCCGGCCGTCCAGACCCGCCCCTACCCTAGGCCAGACGGCTTCGACGGCTTCGGAGACGGTGCGGTGGACGTGCGCTCCGGCGCGGCGGAGGGTGGCGATCTGCTCGGCGAGGTTCTGGGGGTCTTCGTCCGTGCCCACGACGATGGCGATGACGTCCAGACTCCCGCCGCGGTCGGCGATTATGCGCTCGATCACCGGAGCCAGCTCGCCCGCGGGATCGGCGTGGGCGCCGTGGCCCAGCACCACGTCGAGGAGGATCACTCCGACTTGCGGATCGGCCGCCTCCTGGCGCAGCCGGCGCAGGCGCAGGTCCTGATCGATCATCGGGTGGAGACGCCCGACCGTGAATTCGTCATCTCCGAGATCGAGGATGGTGTTTCCCTCGCCGGGCAGGAACGTCCGGAGTGCAAGTCGCGCTTCGTAGGCCAGGGTGCCCCCGGCGAAGAGGCCGCGGACGAAGCCTGCCATAGGCGCTACCTTAGCCTCAGAGCGCCCCCACCCAAGACCCTCATCACCCCGGCCCTCTTCTCCCGCCCCCTCGCCACCCCCCTCACCGGGAGAAGAGGGAGACCAGCAGGACCGCTCCAACCGGGTTCCCCTCTCCCGGGGTGGGGGGTGGGAGTGGGCGGGAGAGGGGACAGGGGTGAGGGCCCTCGGGCGGGGGAGGCCCGCCGCCAGCTCGGCCGCTTCGGTCAGGCTGGCGGCGAAGCGGATCGATCCCAGCCGTCGCAGCGGGGGAACGAGACCGAGGAAATTCACCACCACCGGCTTGCCCGTCGCTCGTGCGGCGGACAGAAGGTGGGCGGCGACCTCGGGCGCGGGGGGCTTCGAGATGAGGACGATCACCCGTGTCTCAGGGTCGCGTCCGAGAAGATCGAGGGCTTGGCCCGCCGTGATCCCGCCGACCTCGGCGGAGAGGTCACGGCCGCCGGTGCCGATCGCCTGCGAGATCCCGGCTCCCAGCTGATGAAGATGGCTGGTGACCGCCTGGAGCCCGGTGCCGGAGGCGCCGATCAGCCCGATGTTTCCCCTCCGCACCCGGTTCGCGAAGCCGAGCCCGGTGCCGCCGACGATCGCCGTGCCGCAGTCCGGGCCCATCACCAGCAGCCCCTTCGCGAGTGCCTTGCGCTTGAGGGCGACCTCCTGCTCGATCGGCACGTTGTCGCTGTAGAGGAAGACGTTGCGGCCGTGATCGAGGGCCTCGTCGGCCACTCCGGCGGCGTACCGGCCAGGCACCGAAACCAGCACCCAGCGTGCCTCGGGGAGGAGCTTCAAGGCGGAGGCGAGGCTGCGTGGCCGGAACTCCTGCTCGCCGCCGCCCCGGCGCACCTGGAGAAGCGAATCCACCCGCGCCAGGGCCTCGCCCGCTGCCGAGTCGCTCTCCGCCTTGACGGCGATCAGCAGGTCGTGGGGGCCGGCATTGATTTCCTCGCTCGGGGTCAGGCCGCTCGCGGCGAGGATCTCGCGGTTGGCGGGCGTCGCCATCACCACTCCGGCATCGAGCACTCCCGGCAGGGTGGACAGAGCGCGCTGGAGCTGCATCAGGACGACCGAGTCGTAGTAGGCGCCGAGGCGGACGGCGACGCGGACGGTGGAATCTGCGCTCATGCGTGTAGCGCGTCCTCCAGATTGGCCGCCCACGCCAGCAACGCCTCGTCGGCCCACCAGCGGGCGGCGACCTGGAGTCCCAAGGGGAGGCCGGCCGCGTTGCGCCCCGCGGGCAGGCAGACGGCGGGCATTCCGGCCTGCGACGCGGGGACGTTCATCACCGGATCGCCCGTGCTGTCGAGCCCCCGCGGCGCGGTGCCGAGGGCGGGCGGGGAGATCCAGAGGTCGAGCTGGTGAGCGTCCATCAGGGAGGTCAGCACATCTCGCAGCTCCTCCCGGCCGTCGAGGTCCCGCGCCAGCTCGTCGTCCGTCACGGTCTGGCCGCGGCGGATCAGCTCGGCGGTCTCGGGAGCGTAGAGGTCGCCGAAGCGGGCGAACCAGTCGCGGTGCACCCGCGCGGCCTCGGCAGCGGTGATCCGGAAGTGGCGCTCCACGATCTCCCCGAAGTCGGGGAGCGCGGAGACGTGCTCGACCTCGAAGCCGGCGTCGATCAGCCGGTGGCAGACCTGGCGGAAGTGGACCAGCCCCTCGCCCGAAGCGCGCTCCAGGTAGGGGCCCTCCGGGACGCCAAGCCGGGGCTTTCTCCCAGGCTTCACGCTGCGCCAGTCGCGGCAGAGCACGGCGGCGGTCCGCTCCGCGCCGGCCACGTCGGGAGTGAAGAAGCCCACGTGATCGAGGGACGGAGCGAGGGGGATGACGCCTTCGCGGGAGATCCGCTCGTAGCTGGGCTTGAAGCCGACCACGCCGCAGAAGGCGGCGGGGCGGAGGAGCGAGCCGATCGTCTGGGTGCCGAGGGCCAGCGGACAGAGGCCGGCGCCGACCGCGGCGGCCGAGCCGCTGCTCGATCCCCCCGGCGTGTGCTCCGGGTTCCAGGGATTGCGGGTGGGACCGGGCGCGAAGAAGGCGAACTCGGTGGAGACCGTCTTGCCCAGGATCAGGGCGCCGGCTTCGCGGAGGACAGCCACGCTGGCCGCCTCGGGGCCGCGCAGGGTCTCCGGCGGCAATCGGCTCCCGCCACGGGTTGGAAAGCCGTCGACGTGGAAGACGTCCTTCACTCCCACCGGGACGCCGAAGAGGGGAGGCCGGCGCTTGGGATCGGGCCAGCGGGATTGGAGAGCCTCCGCCTCCCGGCGCAGCCGCTCGAAGCGCCCCTCCTCGGGGAGGAAGGCGCGCACCTCGGGCTCGCGCTCGGCGAAGCACGCCGCGAGATCGCTCATCCGTCGGATTCCCGGCGCCGCTCGGCGGCGAGCTTCACCGCGTCCACGATGTGCTGGTAGCCGGTGCAGCGGCAGAGGTTGCCGGAGATGGCGTGGCGGATCTCCTCCTCGCTGGGATCGGCGTTCTCCTCCAGGAAGGGGAGCAGGGTCATGAGGAACCCCGGCGTGCAGAAGCCGCACTGCAGGCCGTGGCTCTCCCAGAACGCCTGCTGCAATGGATGGAGCTGATCGGGGTTCGGGGACAGCGCCTCGACGGTGGTGACCGCGTGGCCGTCCGCCTGCACGGCGAGCAGGATGCAGGAGCGGACGGGCTCGCCGTCGAAGAGCACCGTGCAGGCGCCGCAGACGCCGTGCTCGCAGCCGACGTGGGTGCCGGTGAGGCCCAGGTCGTGGCGCAGGAAGTCCGAGAGCAGCAGGCGCGGCTCGACCTCGCGCTCGTACGCCTGGCCGTTGACGGTGACGGAGACCTTGTAGAGCCCGCTCATGCTGCCCTCCCCTTCGTCCGCTCGGCCCGCTCGGCGGCCTTGCGCAGGGCGCGGCCGGTGAGCACGCGCGCCAGATGGCGCTTGAATTCAGCCGTCGCGTGGACGTCGCCGAACGGCTCCATCTCGTCGCGCGACGCCTTGTCCGCCGCGGCCGTGATCGCCTGCGGCGAGATCTCCTGCCCGGCCAGCAGCCGCGCCGCCTCCCGCGCCACGATGGGCCGGTCGCCAGCGCTCAGGTAGACCAGCCGCGCCTCGCGGCAGCGGCCGGCGTCGTCGAGCGTCACCAGGGCGGCGATGCCGACCTGGGCGTAGTCGCCGTGCCGGCGGGCGATCTCCAGGAAGGCCCAGCCGGTGCGCGCGGGGAGGGGTGGGATCGCCACCTCGACCAGGATCTCGTCCGGCTCGAGCAGGGTGGTGAACAGGCCGCGGAAGAAATCGGCAGCGTCCACCCAGCGCTCGCCGCCGGCCTTGCGCAGCCGGAAGCGGGCGCGCAGGGCCACGGCGATGGCCGGCAGCTCGGCGGCTGGATCGGCGTGCGCCAGACTCCCGCCGAGCGTCCCCCGGTTACGGATCTGGGGGTGGGCGATGAAGGGCATCGTCTCGTGGAGCAGCGGCGCGACCTCGGCTACAGACAAGTCCCGCTCCAGCCGGCGCTGACGCGTCAGAGCGCCGATCCTCAAGCCCCCGTCGTCGCCGCGGCGGATGAAGTCGAGCTCCGCCAGCTTGTTGATGTCGACGAGCAGGGCCGGCTCCGCGAGGCGGAAGTTCATCACCGGGATCAGGCTCTGGCCCCCGGCCAGGACCTTGGCCTCGCCGATATCGCCGACACGATGGGCGAGGATATCCAGCGCGGCGTCCAGCGACGCGGGTGCCTGGTACTCGAACGGGGCGGGCTTCATGCGTTGTGCCTCTTGAGATCTCGGCCATTCGAACGTGGGGATTATATCTCTTCGCGTCAGGACTTGGGTCGTCCTCCAGCATTGTTGCTCCAGATGTGGCAGAGAGCGGCGTCGAGTGGCCGTCCCGCAGATCTGTTGACGGATATTGCCACGCTCCTCCAGTGTCTGTAAGACGCTACCGCACCGCTCTCCTTGATACGAGGAAAATCCCAGGCGCTCGTGGCGGTGTCATCCAACACCTACGGAGTTGTCATAGACTATTAGAGATTTCGACCTTGTCTCGCGAGTGTAGAGAATGCAGAACTCTGTTTCCCTAATCGAGCTGGAAGATGCTTGGCGGGCTCATCCGCTAGGTCGGAACCGAGGCGCTGGCGGGAGGCGGGCTCTCACAGGCTTCTCATACCAGCTCGCGCTCAGCCTTGACCTATTCCTCGCCACCGCCCTGAACGGCTCCCCTCGGACGGAGATGATCTTCGACTCGCTTGGCGATCTGACGAGCTTCGAGGGAAGGGCTCCTTACCTGATTCAGGTAAAAGCCACTCTCAGAAAGGAGCGGGCCCCCGAGGTCGCGCGCGAGGCTTTGGCCGTCGACGCATTCTTAGCCGAGCGGTACCCGGTCTTGCGGGAGGCATTTCGGTTCGGCGTCTGGTGCCGGCATCGGGAAGGGACAGTCGAGCCCCGCGAGTTGGCCGCGCGCGACTTGGGGCTGAGTGGCGCCGAAGCGGATCGGTGGGAGGAGCTACGGTGCCGCGTTCTTCCTGTCGAGATCCGGCCCGATCCGTACCTAGGCATCGTCCTCCGGCTCTTTCCCCTTGCGGAGGACCCGTTTGGTCTGGCCGAGGCCCTGCGCGGGTCCCTGCTCCGCCTGCTAGGAGAGGACACGGCGTCTGATCAGATCGCCCTCGAACTCCTCCGACTGGTGAGTGATGCCAGGCGGCCGCACGAGGCTTCGACTCCTGGGAGGCTGTTGCAGCCAGAGGATTTCCTCGCTGCCGGTACGGCGAGTACTCAGATCCTGCTCGGTGATCGGCCCCGACTCGAAGATTTGGCTGACGGCTGCTTCATGCCGCGAGGCGGGCACGTTCAGAGAGTTCTAGAAGTCCTCGCTCCGCTCTTGAGTGGCTTAGGAGAGGACGCTTCCAAACGGGCGCTGCCAGTCGTCTGGCTCGACGGAACGTCGGGTAGCGGCAAAAGCGTGCTCCTGCTCCAGGTTCTGGAGCGCTTGGTCCGCGAGTGGGATGTCTCCGTCCATCTCCTGCCTCCCTCGTCACAGCGCCTTCCAGAAGCCCTAGCATTCTGGCGCCGGGCGGGTCTGAAAGGGCTCATCGCGGTGGATGATGTCTATGCCCCGGAGAATCGACAGAGGGAGGTCTGGGGCCGGGTCCAGGAACTGAGCTTCGAAGAGAATTGGCTTGCGCCGCCGATAATACTGACCTGTGGCCCCTCGGATTACCGGAGTGCCTTTGAAGCGGAGGTCCGGCGCGGTGGCGGGCTTAAGTTGATCTCGGTGCCGCTGACCGAACTCGAAGGGGATGAGCGCTCCGACTACGCTGCCTGGTACGCGGAGCGGACGGGAATTGCTGTTCGCGCTATCAGTGAGGGCAATTTCGCCACCGTCTCCTTTCTATATGGCCTTCAGCGGGATGGGAAACCCGGGGACCTAGGACAGTTCGCGCAGCGCCTCGGTGACCGACTGGAGAATCTTGGCGTGTTTGACGAGGTGCTGACTGTAATAGTGGGAACATCGCTCGGCTTCCCGTTGCCGGCTAGTCTGTTTTCAGGCAAAGAGGATGCCCGTGGAGCGCTGCTCCAGGAGGATCTGTTGCGGGTTCAGTCTGCGGAAGAGGGACTGCAGACAATCACCTTTCTCCACCCCAAGCTGGCGAGGAGGATCTTCGATCATCTTGTCCCCAGGGAGTCGGAATATCGCCGAGTAGACTACCTAGTTCGCTGCTTTCAGGCTGTCAGATCCGAGCGTGTCCGGGCGCAAGCCGTCTTACACCTTCCCGAGCACCCCAACATCTCAGTTCGAGAGCGACGGCTGTTTTTAGAGAGGATTTGGGAAGCCCTGGCCGAGCGGGAGCCACCGGACTTGGAACTCGGCCTGATCCGATCTTGGCACATAGTGGCGCACTCCGTGGCTCCGGATCTGGCCGGTCGCGTTCTAGAGCAGGTTGTAACTTGGCTATCATCGCCAAAAAATGAGGAGATAGGTACAGGTGTATTGTGGGAGATTGCCTGGGACGCCGCACTGCCTACACCGTCGAAGCACCTTGTGCAGCAGGGCCGGGAATGGCTGCTGAGAAACCCGGATCTCGGACCTTGGAACCACATTTGGCAGCGACTCTGGAAGCATAGCGAGCAGGACGATGAGATGGCTACGATAGCAGAGTTCTGGCTAGAACTCGAACCGTCGCATCCTGGGTGGAGCTACGTGTTTCAAGCACTGGTCTACTCTGGTCGAAAGGGACCGGAGTTGGCTCAGATTGGTTTGGAGGGACTCAGACACAGCCCGGTCACCATGGCAGACCCTTACATTTGGATTAAGGTGCTGAATCTAGGGCCGCCTCTGGAAGACTTCCTCAAAACGATGGTGATGCGGTACTGTCGATGCAGAATAGAAAAATTAAGCAAAAAATTTGCCGATTTCATCGAGGCGCTCTGTGAGGCCGAGGAGAACCTCGCCTTTTTGGTGGAAGCCCTGGAAGAGAAGAACTCACAAGATCTCCCGAGTTGGAGCCGATGTTGGCAAGGTCTCGTAACAGCCTTCACTCCATCCGTTCCTTGGAAATTGTGGGCTGCCGGACGGAACTGGCTATCAGGCCGCGAGGGTTGTGCCGAGTGGAACTATGTCTGGCAGCGTCTTCTGGAGACAGCTGCTTCGGAAGCAGAGAAGGAAGAGCTTCGAGCTTTGGGGCGGAGTTGGCTGTCTGGCCGCGAGGATCGTGCCGAGTGGAACTATATCTGGCAGCGTCTTCTGGAGATAGCCTCTTCGGAAGAGGAGAAGAAAGAGCTTCGAGAGCTTGGGAGAAGCTGGTTGCTTGGCCGTGAGGATCGTGCCGAGTGGACATTCGTATGGAGGCAGCTGTTTTCGAAGGAAGAGGAGGAGAGCAAAGAACTTCGAGGTTTTGGGCGAAGTTGGTTGTCGGGTCATGAGGATCGTGCCGATTGGAACTATGTCTGGCGACGCCTTCTGGAGACAGCTGCTTCGGAAGCGGAGAAGGAAGAACTTCGAGGTTTGGGGCGGAGTTGGCTGTCTAGCCGTGAAGATCGTGCCGATTGGAATTATGTGTGGAAGCCCCTTCTGGAGTTGACCGCTTCGGGAGAGGAGAGGGAAAAGCTTCGAGAGTTGGGCCGCAGTTGGTTGCCCGGCCGTGAGGATCGTGCCGCGTGGACGCATGTCTGGGAGCACCTTCTGAAGTTTGCCGCTTCGGAAGAGGAGGTGGAAGAACTTCGAAGTTTGGGGCGGAGTTGGCTGTCTGGCCGTGAGGATCGTGCCGATTGGAGCTATGTCTGGGAGCACCTTCTTAAGTCGGCGAAGACAAAGGAGCCCGGGGACCTCTATAACGTTGGACTTAATTGGTTGGAGGGGCACGAGAAGCGAACAGAGTGGAACTTTGTATGGCGATTTCTCGCACAATACTACCCTACCGATCCCCGTCTGATAAATATCGCTCGGGTATGGCTCAGCGAGGAACGGCCGCAGGCTGAGGCATCGCCAGTCCGTTCTCTCTTCTCCAGAGTATCTGTTTACCGGCCTACTCCGCAGGTAGTGGGAGCCTCTGGTAGGCCGGAGCGCTCAGTAGGGGCGGCCTCGGGCTTTCGCGGGTAACGGCTTGGAG
>JAJKHS010000106.1 GCA_021154885.1 Thermoanaerobaculum sp. | reverse complement strand
TTCGCTCAACCTTTTTCGGTGAGGACTATGGCGGCATCGGAAAGCTGGAGCCATCTTCAGTCGGCCATTCTTTTGGCCTGCTGAGAAACAGGAGCTCCATCCGGGCGTCGATGACCGTGACACGACGGACCGGTGGCCTGCGACGCGGAGGACGGTAGCGCGTCTCATGAGACGATGGGGTGCTTTTGAGACGCTACGGAGCGGTCAAGGAGCCTTCCGGAAGGCTCCTGCCAGGCGGCGGAGCGGTTGAAACCTGCCAGGGAGTGCTCCGGGAAGGCCGCGGATCACTGAAGAGACGCTGCGGAATGCTCCTGCAACGCTGCGGAACGTTCCGGACGAGGTCGAGCGTTCCGTAGCGTCTCAAGAGCGTTCCCTTTGCGATCAGGAACGTTCCGCGCCGTCTCGCCAGCGGTCCGCCGCGTTGCGGGAGCAATCCGCGCCGCCGCCGAGACGAGAAAGCTCCAGTCGCAGGCTGCTCTTAGCCCCCATACTGGACGTGGATGTATGCGCCCGTGTGAAGGTTGTAGAGCAGATACCAGCCGGGATGATCCGGGTCATCGTAGACCACGAAGTCGTCGCCGCAATCCCAGCACCAGTCCGCGGCGAGCGCCCAGTCCCAAGGAGCGATCAAGAAGGCGGAGCTGCCCAGCCAGAAGCGGTGGCCCACCCGATCGAAGCGAGAGACCAAATACCGGTGGGACGGCCCAACGTTGCCGAAACGGCCGTGCTCAAACGCCCGCGTCTGATGAAAGCGCGGATCGTCCGGCCGGTCGTGGCCATACCAGCGGTCATGGTTGACGTGCGGCATGGCGTTCACCCGCCCACCATCGAAGCGCTCCGCCTCCGGCTGTCCGCCCGGGCCTCTCCGCGCCGAAGGGGGTGGCGGCGGATGGCCCTGGTTGGCGCGGGGTCGCGCGTGCTGCTCGGGGCCACGCTGTGCGGCCAAAGGGAGCGTTCCCAGAACCGTAAGTAGAAGCAACCAAGCGAGATGTCTTTTCATGGTTCTCCTCTGGGGCGCCCCGATTCGGGGCTCCCGTCAGCATTTGCCGGCGGGCACCGTCGCCGGTACGAGAATTCCATGCAAAAGGCGTGCGGGGAGCGCTCCCTTCGCTCAACTTTTCGAGTGAGCTCCAGGGCGGCATCGAACCGCCTGCGATGATCTTTGGTCAGCCGTCCTTTGAGGTCTGCTGAGAAACAAGAGCTCCGCCCGGCGTCGCTGCCTTGACACGACGGACCGGTGGCCTGCGCGCCAGGCCACCGGCATGGCGCTCGCCCCCGCGTTGCGCAGGATTGCGGCAGGAGAGGTGCCCGATGTACGGCGTGTGCGTCTGAACTGCCCCGCACCCGTGGCGGAGCTCCTCCTGCGCGGGCTCAATCCCAACCCGCGACGCCGCCTCTCCTCGGCGCGGGCGGTCCGGGAAGCGATCGGCAATATCCTCGCGGTCCTCTCGTAAGCCCGGCTCTCTCGCCAGGGCGGAGCCGTGGGCGCGCGGCTTCGCCTGTTCGAAATGGGAGGTTCGCTCGTTCTCTCTGGAAATGGCAGTGCTCGCGCCGCTTGGCGGTAGAGACTCGGTTCTCCCTCCGAGCCCGCGGCGATGGCATCACAAGCAACTACGGCGATGAGAAAGAGAGGATGACATGAGCTCAGATTGGAACGTCGACGACGCGGTCAACGAAGTCATGGCATGGATCCACGATGGGTCCGCGCTCCCCTTCCTGAAGCTGCCTGATGATCTGAAGCTGAAAACTACGTACCATGACCGCTTTCAAAGAGCCAAAGAAAGGGGGATCGACTGGAACCTTGCCCGGAAACGGGTACTGCCACTCGCCTACAGGTCGGCGCCCTGGCCACAATGCTCGCCGCCGTCGATCTTTGCAGACTTTGGATATCAGGTAGGTGGCTCGCCAGGCGTGCTGCGGGAGCACTCGCTCAGGCTTGCCGTGCGTCTTCTGCAATGCCTGGTACATCAAGGATCAAGCCGCGATACAGTGGGGTCAGGGAGGTGACATACCTGTGCCTGGGGACTACTCCGGCTCAGGCAAAACGGAGTTGGCAGTTTGGCGGCCATC
This sequence comes from Thermoanaerobaculum sp., assembly GCA_021154885.1. Classification (GTDB taxonomy): domain Bacteria; phylum Acidobacteriota; class Thermoanaerobaculia; order Multivoradales; family UBA5704; genus DATARR01. Next base: position 28,347 of record JAJKHS010000106.1, on the reverse strand, counting down.
GGATGGCGTCTGGTATATCAGGGGGCAAAGCGATATACCGTGGGGGCAGGGAGGTGACATACCCGTGCCTGCCAACTACAAAGCCAGTTGAAGTGCCACCCAACTCGCCCTCTCCGCGAGGCGTCCGGCCCAGCCGGGCGCCTCTCCTCTTAAACCTTAAAGCCTCTGGCAGTGAGGAAGGGTAAGCAACTGGTAAGAACCGACGCCGAGGAGCCCGGACGAGCGCCCGCCGCGCGCGTCCTCTATTAGCCGGAGTAGACCCCGCAGACGACCCTGCCGTCGGGGCAGACGATCCAATCGCAGGAGCAGTCTCCTTCAATAGATACGGCGCAAAAGAAGGTCGGGCACCTGTTTGAAGCTCTGATCGGCGTAGCGAGCCCGACGACAGCGAGCAGGACGAGAGCGGCGGCGAGGCGAAGTAGTTTCATGATCTCCTCCCTTCTCATGCCTTCAATTGTAGGCCAGATGCACGGCGAAGACCAGGAGACCAGACGCTGGGGCGTGCGTCCAACCGGGCAAGACGGTTTCAGGATGAACTGTCCTCGGAAGAGGACGATTCCGGATCGGCCGGACTTCTCGCCTTTCTCCTAAGCCCCATGGAATTAAGGGTTTGGCTCATCAGCCCAGCCATGGCATGGCTCTTGGATTATAGGCTGTCATAGTCGCCCGGGCAGAGACACGGGACGACCGCAACGGGGGCGATCTCCGTTGTCAGAAAGGAGACCGAGAGATGTTCAGCAAGTCGAGACAGCGGGTCTTCATCCCGATGATTCTGATGGGGCTTCTGTGCTTCGGTGCGGTGGCGGCCCAGGCTGGTGAATACAGGAACGGGGACCGGGTGGCGAAGGACGCCGCCATCGGCGCCGCCGTTGGGACCTTCGTCCAGATCCTCTCGGGCAGGACCCAGGGGCACCAGATCCTCAAGGGAGCCATCGCCGGCAGCGCGGTCGGCGCCGTGGTCGGCGTCGCCCGGCAGGCTCAGCGCGACCGGTATTACCGGGACGGCTACTACGACCGGAATGGCTATTCCAACCAGGACGGCTACTACTACGACCAGAACGGCTCCTACAATCGGGACGGGTACGCCTACCAGAACGGCGGCAGCTATCAGGACGGCTACTACTCCCGTGATGGATACGACTCCCGGAACGGGCTCTACGCCACCCGCGACCGCATTGACTACCGCGACTCCAACCGAAATTACCGCTACGACCACCGGACCTCTCGCCGCGGCAGCCGCTGCGAGCACCGCTGAAGACCACCCCTGAGGGGACCGGCCGCGTCGCCGGTCCCCCTCAGCCTGAAGCTCCTGAACGGTTTTCCTCCCTCCCATCGGCCGGCTGTGGCACAATCCGGGTTTCTGAAGGGGAGGGCCCTCTGTTGCGTCGAGTCGGAATCTTCGGTTGGGGCATCGTCGCGCCCCGTTCGCCCAATATCGCCGCTTTCGCGGAAAACCTCGCATCGACGGAGAGCTGGCTGGAGCCGTTCAACGGCTTCGGTCCGGACAACTTCCTGGTGGGCATCCCCCAGTTCTCCTTCGAGGAGTACCGCGGCTGGATCGCCCAGCGCTTCCCGCCGTCCCGCTTTCACTCCCTGACGGAGAAGATGGACCTGCCGGTGCAATACGCCGTGGGCTCCTTCATCCAGGCCCTGGGACAGAACCCCGGCCTGGACCAGGAGCTGCGGGCCTTGAGCACCGCCGCCCACGTCTACATGGGGACCGGCATCGGCTGCATCGACACCGTCTCCAGGCAGACCCGCGCGCTCGACCGCGCCCAGCGACGGTGGGACCGCTTCTGGGCCGAGCGCAACCCCACCTTCCAGGAGCACCGGTCGCGGGGCGCCGAGGCGCCGGAGGGCGCTCCTCCCGATCCCGCAACCGTGGCCGATCCCGAGGACCGCTACGAGGCCGAGGCCGCCTGGTGGCACCACTGGGCCGCCTCTTCGCCCGACCTCCAGGTCTACCTGCGGGAGCTCGCCGCGATCGAGTCGCTCAACGTCCAGGGCGAGATCGAGCGGGGCAAGGTGAGCGTGCTCAAGGAGAAGCAGCGCCAGCTCCGCCAGCTCCACGAGCGCTGGCGGGAGCCCCAGCCGCCCTGGGGCTCGGTGTCCGCCAACCTGGTGTGGAACATCTGGAACACGCCGGCCTCGCAGATCTCCATGCTCGGCCATATCACCGGCCTGGCCTTCGCGCCGGTAGCCGCGTGCTCCACCTTCGGCGTCTGCCTCAAGCTGGGGATGGACGCCATCCGCCGGGGCGAGGCCAAGGCGGTGGTGGTGGGGGCGACCGATCCGCCGCCGCTGGCGATCTCCGTGGGCGCCTTCTATTCCGCCCGGGTGATCTCGGCCGACGCCTCGGTCTCCAAGCCGCTGACCGGCCTGCGCGGCACCCACGTCGCCGGCGGCGCCATCGTCTGGATCCTGGGCGACCTCGAGCACATGACGGCCAAGGGATTCAAGCCGCTGGGCATGGAGCCGGTGGCCGTGGGCGTCAGCTCGGACGCCGACCACATCATCACCCCCTCAGTGGAGGGGCCCACCCGGGCCATTCACCAGGCCCTGACCGAGGCGGGAGCCCGGCCGGAGGAGATGGCCACCTGGGACCTCCACGCCACCGCCACGCCCGGCGACTACCGGGAGATCGAGACCTTGCGCGGCGTCCTGCCCGACTCGGTGCTGGTGACGGCGCGCAAGGGGACCTTCGGCCACGGCATGTCGGCCGGCGGCGGCTGGGAGCTGACGGCCCAGTACCTCGGCTACGAGCGCGGCCGCCTCTACCCGACCTCCCTCCACCAGCCGGAGCTCAACCGGGAGATCGAAAAGCTCCACAGCGTCTACGTCTTCGACGAGCCCTGCGCACCCCCCGAAGGCCCGGCCGGCAAGCTCTCCATGGGGATCGGCGGGATCAACGCGTGCGTGATCTCGCGGCCGTGGTAGGGCCATACACAAAGCCGGGCTGAGGGGCGCCGGGAACCTTTCCCCGCCTGCCGCGTTATGGTTGTCTGGAGACGAGAGCCAGCCATGAGCGTGCCGATGGTCCTGAAACAACCGAGCGACGCGGAGTTGATGGCCCGGGTGCGGGAGGGGGACCGCGAGGCCTTCACCGACCTGGTCGACCGCCACAAGGACGCCGTGGTGAGCTATCTCACCCGCCTGACCGGCGACCGCGACCGCGCCGAGGACCTGGCCCAGGAGACCTTCCTGCGCCTGTTCCGCTCCGCCCGCGACTACCACGAGCAGGGCTATCTCCGGGCCTACCTCTTCCGCATCGCCACCAACCTGGTGCGCTCGGAGGAACGGCGGGAGCGGCGGCTGCGACTGCTGCTGCCGTTCTTCCCCCGCGAGGAGCACGCCGAGCCGGCGGCCCCCGGCGGGATGCTCCGCCGGGAGCTCCACCGGGAGATGGCCGCGGCGATGGCGAAGCTGCCGCTGCGCTACCGGGTGGCGCTCGTCCTCCACGAGATCGAGGGCTGGTCCTACGTCGACATCGCCCAGGAGATCGGGTGCCGGGAAGGCACCGTCAAGTCGCGCGTCCATCGCGGACGCCAGCAGTTGAAACAGAAGCTAGAGCCCTATTGGACTGGAGGTGCGGCATGGAAGACCAGCGGTTAACGGACCTGCTGCGCGAGCTGCCCCGCGAGCACGCCCGTCCGGGCTTCACCGCCCGCGTGCTGGACGTGCTGGAGCCTCTCGACGCACCCCGGCGGATGGCGCCGCGCTGGAGCTTTCGCCTCGCGACGGCCGTGGCGGCGGCCACCCTCGTAGCGGTCGCGATCTCGGCCGGCGCGCTGCGAGGAGGAGCCCGGCAACACCGCGAGGCCGTCCAGGCCCGGCAGACCCTGGAGGAGCTGCGGGCCGAGCACGGACGCCTGGAGCAGGAGCTGCGGGAGATCTCGGCGCCGCCCGTGGTCTACCTCGGCGGCGACGAGAAAGTCGATTACGTCCTCGACCTGGGAAAGATGGGCAACGCCGAGGTCGAATTATCTGGGGCGTCCGCGACATCCGCGACGCCGGTGGCCTATCACGTCAATACGTTCTGAAAACCGTTTGATAACGACAGGAGGAACATCGCAATGCGCAATGGAAAGGGATTCCACGCCCTGGCCTGGGGCCTCGCCCTCGGCTTCGCAGTCTGGACCGGAGCGGCGAGCGCCGTTCGCGCCGACGAGGGCGACGGCGACGGAAAGAAGATCGAGAAGCGGCAGGTCGTCATCGTCAAGGACGGCAAGCCGGTGGTTTACGAGAACGGAGGGCCGGTCGTCAGCCGCGGCTATCTCGGCGTGGCCCTGCTGGACCTGACGCCGGAGCTGCGCACGCACTTCGGCGTGCCCGAGGACTCGGGCGTGATGGTCTCGAAGGTGGAGGCCGGGAGCCCGGCGGAGAAGGCCGGGATCAAGGTCGGCGACGTCCTCACCACGATCGACGGCAAGGCCATGAAATCGAGCTGGGATGTGATGGGCAAAGTCCGCACCTACGATAACAGCCAGCAGGTGCCGATCGAGATCTGGCGCAACGGCAAGGCCCAGAACGTCACCGCGCCCATCGTCACGCGCGAACGGCCGGAGCTCGACATGGCCCCCTTCTTCGGCAAAGACGGCCCCGGCGCCGACCACCTGCTGCTCCACCTCGATAGGGAGAAGCTGCTCAAGGACGGCAAGTGGGACGGCAAATGGCTGGAAGGGGCCGATGGCAAGCAGCTCCGCATCCAGCGCCTCCCCGGCCCGGGCCGCGAAGCCGAGTTGGAGAAGCGGCTGAAGGAGCTCGAGAAGCGGATCGACGATCTGCAGAAGCAGCTCGAGAAGCGGAAGTGACCTCCTGGGAGCCTGCGCGGCAGAAACAAAGAGCAAGGACGTAAAGGACATCAGGGACGACAAGGACTTCAAAAACACGAAGGATGATGCCAAGAACGGTTTTTTATTGTCCCTGCTGTCCTTGTAGTCCTTGATGTCCCTGGTCGGCTTTTCTGCCGCGCAGGCTCTTTTAGTACGCCACCAGCTCCCGCGCCGCCGCCAGCACCTTCTCCTTGTCCGGCAACAGGACCTTCTCCAGGTTCTTGGCGTAGGGTACCGGGCGGTCCGGGTAGGCGACGCGGCGGATGGGGGCGTCGAGCCAGGGGAAGGCGGCGTCGGCCAAGCGGGCGGCCACTTCGGCGCCGAAGCCGAGGGTGATGGGCGCTTCGTGGACGATCAGCGCCCGGCCCGTCCGCCGCACCGAGGCCAGCACGGTCTCCTCGTCGTAGGGCACCAGCGTCCGCAGATCGATCACCTCCGCTTCGACGCCCGACTTCGTCAGCTCCTCCGCGGCCTCCAGCGCCGTCCAGGTGGCGGCGCCATAGGCGATCAGCGTCAGGTGCCTGCCCGGCCGCATCACCCGGGCCTCGCCGATCCGCGCCACCGCGTCGCCGGCGGGCAGCACGCTCTTGATCCGGCGGTAGAGGAACTTGTGCTCGAAGAGCATCACCGGGTTGGGATCGCGGATGGCCGCCTTGAGCAGGCCCATGGCATCCTCCGCCGTGGCCGGGCAGACGACCTTGAGGCCCGGCGTCTGGGCGAACCATCCCTCGTCGTTCTGCGAGTGGAAGGGTCCGGCGCCCACGCCGCCGCCCGTGGGGAGGCGCACGACGATGGGACATGGCACCTGCCAGCGGTAGTAGAGCTTGGCCGCCACGTTGACGAGTTGGTTGAAGCCGCAGGAGATGAAGTCGGCGAACTGCATCTCCACCACCGGCCGGTAGCCGAGCAGGGAGGCGCCGATGGCGATGCCGATCGTGCCGCTCTCGGCGATGGGCGTGTCCAGCACCCGGTGGGGCCAGCGCGAGTGCAGCCCCCGGGTGGTGCGGAAGGCGCCCTCGAAGGCGCCGATGTCCTGGCCCATCATCACCACCGACGGGTCGCGCTCCATCTCCTCCAGCAGGGCCTGGTTGATGGCGTCCACGTAGGTGACCTCGCCGGTCTGCTTCCGCCGGCGGATGACCGCCGGCGCTTCGGGTACCCTGGCCGTCGGCGGCACCGGGGCAAACACCGGGCGCAGGGCCACCTCCGGGGCCGGCGGCGGCGCGTCGATGGCGCGGGCGATGGCGGTCTCCACCATCGCCGCGATCCGCGTCTCCAGGCGCTCGCGGGTGCCGGCGTCCAGGATCCCCGCCTCCTCCAGCCGGCGGGCGTAGGCGGGCACGGGATCGCCGGCGCGGTAGACCGCGAGCTCGTCCGGCGGCACGACCTTCAGCGAGTCGTCCCCCTCGCTGTGGCCGCGCATGCGGCCCAGCATGGCCTCGATCAGGGTGGGGCCCTGGCCGGAGCGGGCGCGGTCCACGGCCCGGCGGAGAGCCTCGGCCATCACGTCGGGATCGTTGCCGTCGACCGTCTCGGCGGCGATGCCGTAGCCGGCGCCGCGGTCGGAGAGGCGCGCGGCGGCGTACTGGAGGTGGGCCGGGGTGGAGAAGGCGTAGCGGTTGTTCTCGATCACCAGGATCAGCGGCAGCCGCCAGACGGCGGCCATGTTGAGCCCCTCGTGGAAGTCGCCCGTCGAGGTGCCGCCCTCGCCGATGAAGTTGATGGCCACCCGGTCGCTCCCCGAGTGCCGGAAGGCGAAGGCGCAGCCGGCGGCCACCGGGATCATGGAGCCCAGATGGCTGATCATGCCGATGTGGAGGATGCCGTGCTCCGGCGCCAGGTAGCCGTAGTGGAACGAGCGCTCGACGCCCTGCGAGAAGCCGTCGCCCTTGCCCAGGAGCTGGAGGGCGAGGCGGTTCAGCAGATGATCGGGCTCGGGCCGCCGGCCGTCCGGCTCGCCGAAGCCGAAGCCGGGAAAGGCGCGGGCCGGATCGAGATAGACGGCGAGGATGGCGCCGAGATCCCGGTGCAGCGTGCACAGGGCGTCGCCCGGCCCCAGAGCCAGGCCGGCCGGGATGGTGGTGGCCTCGTTGCCCACCTCGCTGTACCACTTGGAGACCCGGCCGGTGAGCAGCAGGGCCTCGAACCGGGCGTCGAAGTCCCGGGTGAGCTTCATGTAGGCGTAGCGCAGCAGCCGCTCCCGGCTGGCCGGAGCAGCGACTGCGGCGGTCTCAGGGGAATGGACGGTCATGTGGGGAAGTGTATCAAGGGACCCCCTGGGACCGCCGGCGTCCCGCCGGCCTTCTAACTCCTGTTTTTAAAGAAGAAGCGGAGTAAGTGGCCGGCGGGACGCCGGCGCTCCCAGGCTACTTCCGCTGCAGCGCCCCCACCTGCTTCTCCAGCCGCTTGCGATGCCGGTTCTCGGGGTCCATCTGCAGCAGGATCTTGAGCGCCAGCTCGGCCTTGGCGGCGTCGCCCTGCGCGATGAAGGTCTCCACCTGGTGGACGCCCTGCTCCAGGGATTGCTGGCGGCGGTCGACGGTCTCCAGACGCTCGACCTCGGAGTACATGGCCGCCACGCGCGGGCTCGCGGGCTGGGCCTTGCCCAGCTCCTGGGCCACCTCGCGGGCGGCGAACCAGTCGTGGCCGGCCAGAGCCTGGCGGTAGCGGCTCTCGAAGACGGCGGTCTGCTCCTCTACCTGGATGCCGGCCCGCGCCTCCGTCCACTGCTCGCGATAGAAGTCGAGGGTCACCCGGGAGACGTCGAGCCTGGCCAGGGCGTCCAGCTCCTCCCTGGCCTCCACCAGCCGCTGGCCGGCGAGGAGCTCCTCGAAGCGGCGGCGCCGGCGCTCGATCTCCGCCGACTGCTGCGCGCCGCGCTCGGCCTCCTCCAGCTCATGGCTGAAAGCTTCGGCCCGCTGTCCCGTGGGATCGTTGCGGGCCACGGTCTCGAGCTCGCGCCGGGCGGCCTTGAGGTCGCCGTTGGCAAGCGCTGCGCGGCCTGCGGTGAGGGCGGCCTCGGCGCGTTTGCCCCGCTCCGACTCCTCGCCCAGGCCCTGGAGCCAGCTCTCGAAATCCGCTCGCCGCGGGTGGTCGGGCTGGATCTCCAGGAGCGTCTCCAGGGCCAGACGGGCCAGGGGGAGCTGCTTGCGCTGGAGATAATTGCCGAGCACCTGCTCGGTCTCGGCGGCGCGGCGCGTCTGCTCCTCGCGATGCTGCGCCTGCTCCTCCCGCTGGCGCTGCAATTGCTCCTCGCGCTGGCGCGCCTGGACCAGCCGCTCCTTGAGCCGGTCGAGACCGAGAGCGCGGGGATTGGCGGCCGCGATCTCGGCGATCAGGCGCTGCGCCTCGGCGAGCCGGCCCGCCGTGACGGCGGCCTCGGCGCGGGAGAGGTCGACGGTGTTCTCCTGGACGCGCTTGGACGCCCGCTCGATCTGGGCCAGCAGGTCGAGCCTTTCGGCCCGCGACAGCTCGCCCGAGCTGCGCTGGCGCGGCGGCGCCGGCGCGGCAGCGGCCTCGGCGACGACCGAGAGAGGGATCTCCCGCGTCTCCGCCGCGTGCAGCCCCTTGGCCACCCGCTCGAGGGCGGCAATGAAGCCGCGGGCGTCGGGGTACCGCTGCTCGCGGTCGCGCTCCAGGGCCCGCCGCACCACGCGGTCCAGCTCCACCGGCACGTCGACGTGAGGGTTGCGGCCGCGCAGCGGCAGGGGATCCTCGGACAGCCGCTTGAAGATGAAGCCGTGCTGGTTCTCGGAGTCGAAGGGTGGCAGCCCGGCGATCATCTCGTAGAGGACGAGGCCGAAGGAGTAGAGATCGCTGCGGTGGTCGAGGACCACACCGCTGGGCACGCCGGCCTGCTCGGGGGAGCAGTACTGGAGCTTGCCCATGAACATGCCAACCTGGGTGATCTCGAAGCTCGCATCCGCCTCCAGGGTACGGGCGAGGCCGAGGTCGATGATCTTGATCCGCAGGTTTCCCGCCTTGTCCTCGGTGATCATCAGGTTGTCGGGCGACAGGTCGCGGTGGATGACGCCGGTGGCATGGACGGCCTCGAGGCCGTGGAGCGCCTGGATGCCGAGCTGGACGGCCGCCGTCACCGGGAACGGGCCCACGCGCCGGAGGCGGTCGCCCACGTCCTGTCCCTGGATGTGCTCCCAGACCATGTAGAAGCTGCCGTCGGGAAGCGTGGCGAAGTCGTAGAGGATGGCGACGTTGGGGTGCTTGACCTGGGTGGCGAGGCGGGCCTCGCGCATGAAGCGCTTCTGCGCCGAGGGATCGGCCGCCAGGTCCTGGCGCAGGATCTTGACCACCCGCAACTCCTGCAGGTGGACGTGCCGCACGAGGTAGACCTCCCCCATGCCGCCGCTGCCGAGGCGCTGGACGATCTCGTACTTGCCGTCGAGGATGGACCCCGGCTCCCGGGCGTTCAAGCGGACACCTCCGAGCTGAAGAGGAGGCTATTGTAACCGACGGGGCCTCCTCCGGGAGTAAGGTGAGGTGCTTGACATGGGCTGGCCTTTCCTACGCTCGCCTCAAGGACGGAAACCCATGACCACCCTAAACATCTCGTTGCCAGACAGTCTGAACGACTTCGTCGAGGAGCAGGCGGCCCTCGGCGGATACCCCTACGCCGAGCGATTACATCCGTTCCCTGCTGCGCGAGGCTCAGGACCCAAGGATAGGGTGGAGCTCGAGGGGAAGCTGCTGGCAGCCCTGGACGGCGAGGCCGACGAGATGGGTCAGGCTGACTGGGACCGGGCCAAGAGCGATCTCGACGAGCAGGCCTCCAAGCTTCTACGACTTCTACGACTTTCCTGGACTCAGCGCCGTTTCCTCTTCGGAGCCAGGGCCTGGAGATCCTCCACATACGCCCGCAGCACCTCGGCCACGCTCCACGCCCGGGCGATGCAGTCGCCGAGGCGGGGCCGCAGTTCCGCCAGGGCGGCCAGCGCCTTCCTGCGGCCGGCCGCGCCCTGGACCCGCACCAGGGCCGTGAAGTAGGGCCCCAGCAGCCAGGACCAGACCGTGCCCTGGTGATCGGCGGACTCGCGCGACTGCGGGTCCCCCTCGTAGGCGGCGTGGTAGTCCGGATGATCCGGCGCCAGCGTGCGCAGCCCCACCGGCGTGTAGAGCCTCTCCTCCACCGCCGCCAGCACCCGCGTCGCCTTCGGCCTGGGGAGGACGGGAAACGGGAGGCTGAGGGCGAAGATCTGATTGGGCCGCAGGGCAGCGTCTCTCTCATCGCCATTCACCACGTCGTAGAGATACCCCGCCTCCTCGTTCCAGAACACCTCCTGGAACCGCCGGTGGATGCGGCCCGCCCGCTGCGTCAGCGTCCTGGCTGCGGCGGCGTCGCCCAGGCGCGCCTCGATCCCGGCCAGGATGGAGAGGGCGTTGAACCACAGGGCATTGACCTCGACGGCCTTGCCGTGACGCGGCGTCATGGGCCGGCCGCCGATCCGGCCGTCCATCCAGGTGAGGGGCACGTTGCCCTCCCCCGCCGCCAGCAGGCCGTCCTCTTCGATTCGGATGCCGTGAAGCGTTCCGCGGTCATAAGTGCGGATCACCTTGCGCAGCGCCGGCAGGAGCGTATCGCGGACGAACGCCTCGTCGCCCGTGGCCTGGAGGTACTTCCAGGCGGCCACGAAGAGCCAGAGAGATGCGTCCACCGACGTGTACTCGGGCTCTCCGCCTTTTTCGGCGCTCTTTCCCGACAACTGGTCCGGGAGGAGCCCCTTGTGGAGGGACTTGGCGAAAGCGCGGAGGATCTTCTTCGCGTCCTCGAAGCGGCCGGTGACCAGGCAGAGACCGGGCAGGGCGATCATCGTGTCGCGGCTGCGCTCGCCGAACCATGGATAGCCCGCCACCACCGTGCGCTGGCTGGGACCGCGGCGCACCACGAAGCCGTCCGCCGCGAGCGCCAGGAAGCGGGCGAGCTCGTCCTGCACCGGCAGGGCTTTGAGGATCTTCTCCCGCCGCTTCCGCTCCTTGTCGAACAGGGCGAAGGCGTCTCGCCGGGCCGGATTCCCGGTCGAGACGATCACCCCCAGCCGGTCGCCGTGGGCGAGCTCGAGACCGAAGACGCCGGGCGTCCAGAGGTCCTCCTGAAAATCGAAGCCGCGCCGGCGGTCCAACTCGTACTCGAAGCGATACCACCAATGGGGATTGGAACGGAATTCCGCCCCCGGCACCGCCACGAACAGCTCAGGCACCTCCGGGTATGGCCGCAGGCGCAGCACGCCGTCCGCGAACGGCGTCTCCTGCGACAGGGCGCCATTGGCCGCGGCCAGCGCGTGCTGATCGCGGGCGGCGAGGAACGGCCGCAGCGAGAGGACGAACGGTCCCGGCGCCTCCACCACCTCGTAGAGCACGAGCGTGGTGTTCTCGCCGTCCACGGCGGCCACCGTCTTGCGCAGCTTGACGCCGCCGGCCTCGTACTCGAAGACGGGGAACAGGTCCTTGCGAAACGACGTCAGATACTCATAGCCCCGCGGCGCCACGGCGCCCGGGAATTGATTGCACCCCAGATCGAAGCTCTCGCCCTCCACGTGAAGGGTCTCGTCCAATCGCGAAAGCAGGACGGTCCGCCCGGCGGGCGGCTGCGTGGCGGCCACCAGCAGGCCGTGGTACCGGCGGCTGTGAAGGCCGGCGACCGTGGTCCCTGCCCAGCCGCCCAGGCCGTTGGTCTCCAGCCACTCGAGCCCCGCGGCCCGTGCGAAGTCCTGCGTGATCTCTCGGTCCAGTTGAATCGACATGCTGTTTCTCCTCGACGCCGGAGGAAAGGCTTTCCGGCGGGCGGGGTAGTGTAGCAGGACTTTGAAAACCGCCTGTGACGTGCCTGTGGCAGCTTCTGCCGGCCGCGAGCGAGCTTGAACCGGCCGTTTCAAGCTCGCGGCGCTCCGGAACGAGCTTCAGGAGAGGCGCACCAAGCCTGGGAGATGCGCGCCGAGCTCCGCGTGCATCGTCCCGAGCTTGCTACGTCCTGCATCAACCTCTCCGCGGACCGTCTCAAGCTCGCTCGCACTCCTCTCAACCTCGCGCCACCCAGTCCCGAACTTGAGACAACTCGCCGCAAGGTCGTTCGGAGCCTCCGCAAGCTCGATGCGGCTCCTCCAACCTTGGCGCGACTCGACGCAAGCTCGCCACGGATCACGCCGGCCCTGGAGTGGATCAACACAACCTTGCGACGAGTGGCCCCAAGCCTGGACGAGCCGGCGCCAACTTGCAGCGTCGCGGATCAAGCCTGGACCCGGACGCTCCAACCTCGGAAGGGACTGCGCCAAGGCTGGTGAAGGATGCCGCAAGCTCCGGATGGACCGCCGCAAGCGTGGAACGGCCCGCATCAAGTTTGGCCCAAGGGGTGAGAGGTCCGCTTCGGGCGGCTCAACGCGAGCGAATCGTGATGACGGTCACTGCGCGATCAGTTGCTCGTAAACATGGTGGGGGACCGATCCAGAACCAGACCAAGCCCTCGGGACGATCCCTCGCCAGCGCACGGATGCGCAGACCGACGCGAGCCAACGCGCGGGTCTCCGCCGGCAACGGCGATAATCGAACCAGAACTCCGGGGTGACGAAGTTGCGATCGATCCTAAGACGGCCAGGTAATGCTTTTTATCGCGCGGTCTTTGGCGCTCCCTCGATGGTGTCCCAGACTAAACCCACCGGTTGCCTCTATCGCGGACGCGAAAAGCACAACACCCCTAACCCAGGCAGCTGCACCCAAAGACACACTCAAAAGCTTAAGGGGAGATTGAAAAAACCTAAGGGGAGATTGGACGAGTAGAGACGTCGTATGTGTAAATGCAGCAAGACTCCCACCAAACATTATCATAGTGATGAACATGAACCATGCTCCAGAGAACAGCGTCTGAAGCTTGTGCTTGGGGCTGGGCTCGAGCATACGCTCAACATTGGAAAACGTTGGCGGAGCAAGTAAGTCATCGAGACCCTGTTCCCACGCTGTCGGCAGCATGTGGCCGACACCTCGGCTAACCGCCTCCCAGAGGACCACTGCTCCGGCAAGAGCTGACAGCAGTCCATAGCTCAACATACCAATGAGGAATGGGGATGCTACGATCATTTCCACTTTGAGATCAGCCAAGAATTCTATTTTTTCAATCCATTTAGCATGAAGCGCATAGGTCAGGAACCATACGGCCAGTATTGACAGGAAAAGGCGGCTGGCCATCCGAATAGCCTCGTCATAGTTCGTTTGGACCCGCTCGAAGAAGTAGCGAATCAGTTCTGGGCACTTTCCGGCCTCAGCACTTATAAAAATCTTGTCGATCTTGGTACCGACAAGGTTTATCGTCGGTTGGGCAACAGCGGGCTGAGATTTTTTAACAATCATAATATAACAGCTTATACCAGCGTGCCCAGCGATGGCAAGAGGGCATCTGATCGAGGGCACCCGCGCACGGAGGCCCAACGGGCCGTCCTCCCTGAGCCCAGGGCAACGCCCTGGGTTTGGGGCCGTTGAACCCCCTCCACCTGCCGTTCACCAATCCCGGTGCGGCCTGAAGGGCCGCGTTATCCGTGCGGGACGGGTTGGCATCGGAGCCGTATCACTCAGGATTCATCCCTCCTCTTCTGAGAGCACCGTCTCCTCAGCGACGTCCGTGTAACTCTCGAAGTAGATCCTGTAACCGTCGGGGTCCGACAGCGATGTGACCCACATACCGTTCCCAACGCAGGGCCGAGATGCCTTGATCCCCCGTGAAGTGACCTCGCGGTAGATGGCCAAGGCGTCTTCGCAGTTGAAGCAGATCGATACGCCCACACCAACTTTTCCCTCGGGGACCCACGAATCGTGCCCTTCCTTCCGGAACTCCTGCAGCATCAAAGCCGCATCCCCGATCTGAAGCCAGCACCAGCGGAGCTTGCCCTCGTCGATCCACTTCTTCGTCATCTCGAAGCCGAGGCCGTCGACGTACCAGCGGACGGACTCCTCGATGTTCGACACCGCGAAAAACGGCACGGCCTGCTTGACGTTGGTTTTGGTCGTGTTGAGATTCATGACCTACCCTGTTGTCTCCTCTGGAACCAGTCGCGCCGGCTCTTCCAGGATTTCCAGGATGGCCTGGGCGCAGTAAACCCTATTCCTCTTGGCGTCCGTCAACGGAGTGAGAACGGCGACATCCACCAGCCTCTTGGCCGCTCTCTGCGCCGTAGTATAGGCCACGCCCAACCGGGTGGAGATGCCAGGGATCGTCCAGTAGGGGTTCTCTCCCAGGAGCGCAACGAGCTCAGGTGCCGTGGGAGAGGCTCCGGCGACTGCGAGCCGCCATTGATCCAGAAGGGAGTTGATGCGGCTCGCCCGACTGAGGACGTCCTCGGTCTGACGCGAAACGCCGTTCAGGAAGTACTCGATCCAGGCTTCCCACTCTCCGGCTTCGGTGATGCCGCGCAGGAGAGCGTAATAGTCTCGCCGGGTGGCCTCGAAAAAGGCGCTCAGGTAGAGGAGGGGCGAGGGGAGAACCTTCCGCTCCAAAAGGAACAGAATGATGAGGAGCCTGCCGACGCGCCCGTTGCCATCCAGGAAAGGGTGAATCGCCTCAAACTGATAGTGGATCAGCGCCGCATGGACAAGGGGTGGCAGCGAGGCGTCGTGAAGGAAGCGCTCCAATTCGGTGAGCGCCTCTATCATCTCGCCGGGAGACGGGGGGACGTACGTGGCGTTGACCGGACTGCAGCCGGGTGGTCCGATCCAGTTCTGGATGCGCCGAAACTCTCCTGGAGTCGCTTGCCCGCCACGGACTCCAGCCATCAGGTGTCCATGGACCTCGCGGAGAAGGCGAAGCGAGAGCGGGAGGGTGGCGAGTCGCTCGATTCCGTACTTCAGGGCCACGACGTAGTTGACCACCTCCTTCAGATCTGCCGGGCTCCGGTCGACGCTCGCTCCAGCCTCCGCGGCGAGGAGCTCGCCCAGAGTCGCCTGGGTGCCCTCGATCCGGCTGGAGAGGACCGCTTCCCGGCGCAGGAAGGGACGGATCAGCAGATGCAGATTGGGAAGCCGCCTCCCCTCGCCCGCCAGCTCTCCGACCGCCCGGTCAGCGTCCGAGAGAGCCCGGACCAGCGAGGGCGTCCACTGGAAGGACGGCGGAAGCGGCGCCGGCACGAAGGCGCGAAGTCCCTCGGGACCGGCGACGTATCGGCCGGGAGTCCTGTTCTTGTGGGGTCCGGTCAACTTGACTCCTCTCGGTACCGACGAAAAGAGCGCCAGCCCTTATTATCGCCGAGATACCCTGCCGAAAACAAGAGACAGCCTTGCTTGCGGAGGCTAAAACAAGGCCCCCCACTATTTTCGCTGAAGGGCCTCCGCGAAATAGGGCTAGCCGCCAGCAGAGGAAATCGAGTGCCGGGCTCCTTAGTTTCCGGCCTGCTGGACGAGAAGTCCTACGCCAGGACTGTCTCAATGCAGGCTTGTTCGTCTGAACAGCCCGTTGGGCAACCGCACGGGTAGGTGCAACTGGTCACGATGGCCGCCTGGGCGGCTCCGCGAACGAAGACACTCTTGGAGTCCAGGAGAGACAACGTTTCACGATGGAGGCGCAGCTTCTTGGTATTCTTTTTCATGGGGCTCCTATCACCGGGTTTGGAGACTCTGGCGAGCACCTAGAACAGGCAACTGCATTTCCCTACGGAGCAACGACCGCCACCACATGTACACACCGAAGCACAATTCGCGTCGGTCGTGCACGAGTGACCGCAGCCAAAGCAGACGTCAGGACAGGGACATGATGCCTGAACCGAGCCGTTGCAGTAAACCGCCCCAACAGGCGCATCCTGATCAGGGCAGGTCGAGCCTTGACCAGAGCACGTCGTCGTGGTCGTGCCGCAATTGTTGGCCCCTGAGCAGGTGATCCTCTGGCCCGAAGGACAATCATAGAAGGCCGTGCAGCCGAAATCCTTATATTGCACACCTCCGCTTCCAAGCGCTGAAATAAGATTCGACTCGACGCCCGGCTCCCCTTTACCTGGCGCGGACAGGATCAAGCTGATGTCGGCGGCCGAGCAAAGCTGGGCGGGCCTCTCTTCCGCAGAGGCAGCAGGAACCGAGACCGTAAAAACGGATACCAGCGTCATGCAGAGTAGCGCTGACAGCTTCATAGCGTCTCCTTTCATCTTCGGACAAGCTCCCTCGCGTGGGGTACGCGAAGGCCTCGCCGCAGTTTCGTGTCTGCGAGTATACCGCGGGCAACTCGTCCAGATCCAGTCCTCCCCGGAGCTCCCGCGGGCCTACTTCCCCCACCAGCAGACGCGGCCGTCCCGATCGTGGGAGCTATGCCAGAGCTTCGTTCCACTCGCGTTCGCGAGCCGTGCTACTCTTCGCAACGACGTTTCACGCTGGCCATCGACCGGATTCCGGAGGAGGATCTGATGCGCGCTCCCTTTCGACGCTTCGCAGTGATCGTGGCTGTGGCTCTGGCAGGGATGGTCGTCGGCCGGGTCTCGAAGAGCGCTGAGCCGGGGCCGGCGGGGCCGGCGGACATCGCGCTCCGCCTGGCGCAGGAGATGGCGGCGTCGGCGTCGCGCCGGGACGTCAAGAGCCTCGAGAAGCTCATTCCCCAGACCGATCGGGTGGCCTACGTGAGCAACGGCCATCCGATCACCGGCCGGAAGTATGCGGAGACTCTCGGGCAATATTACGCGTCGCTCAAGGTCCTCGACTTCAAGTGGGATCGGTGGGAGGTTTTCCCCATCGGCGACCGCGCCGCCGTCTTCACCGGCTGGGCGAACGTGAAGACCGTCGATCAGAAAGGTGAATCGGAGGCTGCCCGCGCCCTCTTCACCATGGTCTTCGCCGACGACGGATCGGGCTGGAAACGAGTGATCGCCCAGAAGTGGCAATCTGAAGTACCGGCGGTAAGCGCGGCCCACCCGGCCGCGCCGGAGGACCGCGTACCGCCGGCGAGCGGGATCGCCGTCCACTTCAACGAGGGTGTTACCGTCACCCCTTCGACTTTCCATCTGGAATGCCCCGCCGGCACGCCGATCGCCGTCACCGCCACGCCCGAGCCGCTGTCCGACGACAGCTCGTTCCTCCTCCGGCCGGCCAGAAGCCTGCCCGCCGGCGCCGACTGCAAGCTGAAGGTCGTGGCCGCGCAGGTCTCCGATCCCCGCTTCGGCCAGACCATGGCAGCGGACTACACCTTCTCTTTCAAAGTCGCCGGCGGCTCGTGAGCCTGGGCCGAGCCGTCGCTTTCGCTATTCCTGCCGGTTGATGCGTCCGCCGGCGAGCGGGTGACCCATTTCTCCGGGTCGACATAAAGCAGATCCGAGGTGTCCCGGACCCAATCCTGCGCTCTGAGGATGACGTCCATTTCATCCAGGCTGACCCGCAGATCCTTTGGCGATTTTGGATAGGTAAGGCGGTCGCGGTACTTGACCGCCTGTCGAAACCTCTCCCATCTCTTGCCGCCAATCTTTTTCTGCTCCTGGTAGCCGAGCTCCCTTAACCAGAAGTTCACCACTTCCACCAGCTTCTGGTCGAGGTCGCCTCTCCCTTCAAGATTGCCGGCGTCCAAGTCCGGCATGGCGGATTCACTCCGTTCGGCAGAGGCGGAAACGAAAACCGACGTTATGGCGATCATTCCTTCGACCTCAGCGAACAACGTCCGCAGGAGGTTCCGGATCCCAAACTGGCCATGTAGTCCCAGCAAGCCGTCTTTCTCCGCCATGCTCGTGGAATGCCCCATGGCCCGCGAGGAGGTGTCAGCCATCAATACGTCGAACGCCTGCTTGACCTGCTCCAGAGTCCGCAGGGAGGCCGGCTCGTTCGAAGATGACTCGGCACGCTCCGGATGCTCATAGTCCGGCAGCTCATGTTTCTGATTAGGGAGCGCGACGTCGGGAATCTGTCGGGCGCAAAGGGAAAGCAGATCGGTGATCTGCGACAGATACCACGAATAGCCGGGAATCCAGAAGGACTGCAGGTCCTTGCCGGACAGGTGCTCCAGCGTCTTGGGATGGGCGATTTCGTCTCTGATGTCTGCCAGGGAAAGGAAGGCCTTGCCGTGCTCGGCCGACAGGTCGAGCTTGGGCTCAACCCCGAAGAGGGCCGGGAAATACTGGAAGGCTGTCTTGAGGCTTTCGACAGGACTGAGAGGGGCCTGATCCGTCCTCCCGTCTTTCACGGCTCGCCGCGCCTGCAGATCGAGCCGCTCCTGGTCAGGAATTTGGACTCCGAGCTCCTCAGCCATCTCCACGGCAATAGAGCGCATCGCATAGGCCAAGCCGTCGACGTGGCTGAAAAGAGTGTGCAGTGCTGTCTTTCCCGCAAAGGCCAGATCCCAGTCGATGGCCTTACTCGGTTTAGAGCGCTTGACTGCATCAGCCAATTGCGCTGCAGCAATCTCGAGATCCTTGGTAGGGCCCTGAGCTATCTCCTGCACCTTCAGAAGTGTTTCCCATCGCTTTCGATCGATTCTCTTCACGCGCGCCTCGCAGTCTCTCTGACGTTGTCTCCTGCTTCTCCGCCGCCTCCAGCAACGCCCCGTGATACCCCTGCGGCTCGGGGTCTGGAATCCAGGTACCCGTTCACCCTATCCTACATCGGAGGGCGTCTTTTCCGTAACCGGCACCGGCGAGAGTCCCACCCCCGTCGGCGACTGCCGTGCCGCTATCGGCGAAGGCCTCGCCACCGCCGCCGGGAGACTCAAGACTTGGAGCCGCGTGATTCGCCGGCCGGTCGTGAGGCTTCCTCCCGAAGGGGTAAAGGCCCATTTCCGGCCGCGGCCCCGTCTTCACCGCTGCCATCCACGTTTTGATGTTCTGCTCCAGCAAATCGAGCGGCACCGCGCCGTGCCGCAGGACTTCGTCGTGAAAGGCGCGGAGGTCGAAGGCCGGTCCCAGCTCTTTTTGTGCAGCGGCGCGCAGCTCTTTGATTTTCAGCTCCCCGATCTTGTAGGCCAGGGCCAGGCCGGGACTGGAGATGTAGCGGTTGACCTCGGCTTCGATGGCTCGATCATCTTGGGCTGTGTTGTTCCGGAAATAGTCGATCGCCTGCTGCTTCGTCCAACCCTGGGAGTGAATCCCCGTATCGACCACCAGGCGCATGGCCCGCCACAGCTCGTAGGTGAGCTGGCCAAACTTGAAATAGGGATCGCGGTAGAAACCCATCTCGTCCCCCAGGGTCTCGGCGTAGAGCCCCCAACCTTCGACGAAGGCGGTGTAGTCGTGATAATTCAGCACTCTGGGGACCCCCTTGATCTCCTGCGCGATCGAAACCTGGAGGTGATGGCCGGGTATGCATTCGTGCAGGGCCAGCGCTTCCATCTCCCACTTGGGCCGCGCCTTGAGGTCATAGGTGTTGACGAAGCAGGAGCCGGGGCGGCTTGCGGTCACCGAGCCGGGCTCGTAGTAGGCCGTGGCCTTTGATCGGGCTGCGTCAGCCGGAATGGGGATCACACGGTAGGACAGACGTGGCAGGGTGCCGAAAAGTGAGGCGAGCTTGAGGTCGGCCCGGTTGGTGATCGCACGGTAGCCTTCCACCAGGTCCGCGTCCTTGTCATAGAAAAAGCGCGGATCTGAATGGAGAAACCGCACGAATTCGGAGAAGCTCCCCTGGAACCCGGTGCCGGCGATGACTTTGTCCATCTCCGCCCGGATGCGTTTCACTTCGGAGAGGCCGATCTCGTGGATCTGCTGGGGCGTCAGGTCCGTGGTGGTCGCCCTGCGCACGGCGTAGGCGTACCACGCGGCGCCGCCGGGCAGGGCCCCGAGGCTGATGCTCTCCTGGGCGCCGGGGACGTAGGTCTCGGTGAGATAGCGCAGGAGCTTGCTGAAGGCGGGGGCGACCTTTTCCTTGTAGACGCCCAGGGCCGCGCGGCTGAGCCGCGCCTGGTCGTCCGGCGACACGTTGGCTGAGATCCGCCGGAACGGCGTGAGCAGGGGGCTGCGCCAGGGATCGTCGGTCAGCAGAGCGCGCACCTGGCCGGGCGCGCCCTGCATCAGGCTCTTCGGCGAAGTGACGCCGGCCGCGAGCCCCTTCTCCAGCAGGGCGATATTCTGGTCCACCAGGACCGGCAGAGCGTTCAGCCGGGCCAGGAGATCCTCGTAATCGCGGGTGGTCGCGGCGGGGGCGGTGGCCAGGGTACGCGGGACCTCGAGCTGGATACCGTCATATTGGGTGAGCATCGTCTGCTCGACGGGGAAGCGAAAGCCTTCGATCTGGCTCTCCAGCCGCCCGCGGAAGAGGTCGAGGTCGACCTGTTCCACCGCCGTCAGCCGGCTGCGGTCGATGGACTGCAGGGCCTTCAACTGCTCGCGCGCCAGGGCGTGACGACTCTCGATGCCGGCCTGGGAGAAGTCGGACCACCGGTCGTTGTGGCCGGGAAAGCCGATGTAGGTGGCAAACTCGGGAGTCTGGCGCAGCTTGTCCTCCCAGGCGAGGTCGAAAAGACGGTGAAGCCTCTCGCTCTCGCTGGCCGGCGCGGCGGGCGGCTCGGCAGCCCGGACTGCGGGCAGGAAGAGGAACAGACTCCAGGAGACCAGAAGGAGAACGGGGAGCCGGGACGGTCTTCTCATGACGGGTACCGTATCAAAACGGACCGCCGTGGCGGGTGGGCGGGCCCGAAGGCCCGCCCACCGCTAGAAGGTCGCGAAAGGCAGCGGCTCAGCCCGCGACGAACGTGACCACGAAGCTCTGGCTGCCCGCGTTGCTGGGGTTGCCGATGTAGTAGGTGTCCCCCACCTCCACCTTTGAAATCGGGACCGTGGAGCCGTTCTTCAGCCCGCTCTGCACCTCGCTGTCCGGCCAGTTGTTCTTCTGGTGCCAGAGCGCGAAGGTGATGGAGCTGGCGTTGGGATTGTCGTCGATCTGCACCGTGAGACTGCCGCTGGCGGGCAGCTCGAGGAACCCGAAGTCGGGACTCGCGTTGTTTTCGTTGCCGTTGATGGGACCCTGGGCGGACGCGACGGAAGCGACGGGCTGCTGGGACATGAGACTCTCCTTTTCGGTTCAGGCTTTAGGTTGGCAGATCCGTCTGGGGATCTGCCGGACACCAGGAGAGTGGGACGACTCGGGCGCTTATCGCAGGCCCGAGCCGATTTGACCTCAGCAAGGGCGGAGCCGACGCCGGTTCCTGGGCTCGGGATCGGCTGCCCGCAGCACCCTTGTTCAATGAGACGACTGCGCACCGCAGCGCCAGACGTCAGATTCCTGAATGCGGGTCGGCCGGCCAAGCCGGCGTGCCCATGCGTGTCGCACTGCTTGAAAGGAGCTCGAAATGAAAAAGTTGGTACGTATGACCTGTATGGGATTCCTTCTGGCGCTGAGCCTCTATAGCGTTCCATTCGCGAATGCGTCGGCTCGGCGGAAACCGACCGTCAATCCGAAGGCCACTTGCAGAGTTGTGGGTATTTGCAGTCAGAGTTGCCGAAGCTGCATCTCCAGCCAGGGCTGCCCCGATTACCCGGGTGAGGTTTGCCTTTGCGGGCAGCATATTTGTCCGTAGGCTGACTCCGAGGCGAGTTATTTCGACTGGCGGCGTAGGGCTCGCCAGTCTCGGGAGGACGCTCGCCGGTGTTTGCCGCAGCCTTGCCGCTGGCGGCGAACCTCTCGCCGGAGCCGGCGAAGGGCCCGCCGCTGCCGGCGAATGCTTCGCCCGAGCCCCGATCGGGCGGATCTGGTTTTCAGCTCCGGCGCTATCATCGCCACCCTCGGCACTGGTACCCTTGTTACAGGCCGAACCGATGTTGGGACGGAGGTATCACCCAGGGGCGGGGCCGCGAGTTCCTGTCTCTCTCGCCGGTGACCGGAAGGGTTTGTCTCCCCTACCGGTCCGGATCCCCTGGAGCTCGCGTCCCGTGATCTAGGCTTTCAACTTACTGAAGAACCACCAAGTAAGTGCAATGCTGGTAGTAGCAGGACTCGTCGCAGTGACAGATGGCATCCGCCGTCGAGGCCGCCTTGGTGGAGATGGCTTGGCCGACGGGGGTGCGCAGGCCGGCGATGAAGTTGGAGGGACCCGGCAGGAACGTGTCCGGCACCCGGTCGCCGTCGGTGTCGACCTTGACGACGCTCGCGGTGCGCTTGTTGAGCAACTCGGGCTTGTCCGACCACACGGCCTTGGGATCGGCGGCGAAGCGGAGTTTCCGCGACAGCTCAAGGGACTCCCGGCTCGGCCCGGAGACCGGCGTGAAGATCATCTTCACGTTCACCCAGATCGGGGACAGGAAATGTCCGCCGTTCTCGTCGTTCCGGATGATCCGCATATGGGTGACCGGCTGCTCGCCATCGAGGGTCACGCGAACCTTGAAGAGGCCGCAGGAGGTCTTGATCGGGGCGGCGCCCTCGAACGACAGGGCACGGACCTGGAGGCGGGTCACGGCCACGCCTTTTTCGTTGAAGGCGGCGTCGTCGAGACGCTGGACGATGGTGTCGGTGACGCCGAGCGAGCCGTTGGTCGCCACCGGGACACCGCGAAAGACGATCTTGCCGGTGAAGGGCGCGGACTTCGTGCAGAAGAAGCCCGCGGGAATCGGGGCCTTGGAAAAGTCGCGAAAGGTCGACCCGTTCCCCTTGGTCTGCCAGAGGTCGATTCCATTGTAGATGACGCGCTCGGCAGCGAAGGCTGGCGCAACGTTTCTAGCGATCCTGCAACCGGCAGACGATCTCCTTGTAGAGGCGGACGGCCTCCTCCAGCTCTCGCTTCGCCACCCTCTCGTCCGGGGTGTGGGCCACGTGGATGCTCCCCGGGCCGAGGAGGAAGGGCTCGCCCCAGGCTCCCAGGCGGGGAATGTCGGTCGTGTACTTGACGATCGTGGTCTCGAACCCCGGGAGGGAACCGAGATGGATGGCCGGCGTCTCGCGGATCTCGGCGATCCGCACCCCGGGCACGACGTGCACGGCCGCGGCCGTCTTCCGCCGCAGCTCGGCGGTCTCGCCGACGGTGCGCAGCATCACCTCGGCGCGGGCGTGGTCGGCCACCACGTTGGCCGCCCGGCCGCCGGCGATGGTGCCGACGTTGAGGGTGGTCTCGCCCAGGACCGGGTCGGCGGGCAGGGGCAGGCCCCGCAGCCGGGCCAGCGCGTCCAGGAGCTTGTCGATCGCGTTGTCCCCCAGCTCCGGGTAGGCGGAGTGAGCCGCCCGCCCCTCCGCCTCCAGGGCCAGGTAGAGCATTCCCTTGGAGCCCAGGGCCAGCCGGTTCTCTGTGGGCTCGCCGTTGACCAGGTACTTCGAGCCTCGTGGATGACGGTTGGCCGCCTGGGCACCGGCGCTGTCCGTCTCCTCCCCCACCACCAGCAGCAGCCCGAAGCCGCGCCGCCCCTCCGCCAGCAGCTCCTCGACGGCCCGCAGCATGGCCGCGATGCCGCCCTTGGTGTCGCACGCTCCGCGGCCGTGGATGTGCTCGTCGTCCTCCGAGGAGGGGAAGAACGGCGGCACGGCGTCCATGTGCGTGGAGAGCACCACCGCCGGCTCTCCCCAGGCCGCGAAGAGGTTGAAGCGGTCCCCCTCGACCGGCATGCGCTCGACCGCGCCAGCGCCGATCCGGTCGACCAGTTCCTCCAGATACCGGAAAAGGAAGTCGCCGATCTCCGCCTCGCGGCCTGTCGTCGAGTCGATATCGATGAGGGTGCAGGCTAGAGGGTGGAGGTCCATGAGGAAGGATTCGATCATACTACCTGCCCATGAACCGACCTCGCCGCCGCATCCTCCTCTCCCTCACCCTCCTGCTCGCTATCCTGGCCGTCCTCGTCCTCTGGTTCCATCACCGCCTGGCGGCCAGCCTCCCTCAGCTCGACGGCGAGCGGCGGGTGGCGGGGCTTTCGGCGCCGGTGGAGGTCGAGCGGGACGACCTGGGAGTGCCCACGATCCGGGCGGGGAGCCGGCTGGATGCGGTGCGGGCCCTGGGGTTCCTCCATGCGCAGGACCGCTTCTTCCAGATGGACCTGCTGCGGCGGCAGGCGGCGGGGGAGCTGGCGGAGCTCGTGGGTCCCGCGGTGGTGAAGGTGGACCGGGACCACCGCGTGCACCGCTTCCGCGACGTGGCCCGGCGGATCGTGGCGGCGGCAAAACCTGAGGACCGTGCCCTGCTGGCGGCCTATGCCGCGGGGGTGAACACGGGGCTCGCGGCGCTGGGCGAGAAGCCGTTCGAGTACCTGGCGCTGGGCGCCCGGCCGGCGCCCTGGAGGCCCGAGGACACCATCCTCGCGGTTCATGCCATGTTCTTCGAGCTCAACGACTCGACGGGATCCCGGGAGTCGAACCTGGGACTGCTGCACGATCGGCTGCCGCCCCCGCTGTTCGCGCTCCTGGCGCCGGTGGGCACGGAATGGGACGCGCCCCTCCTGGGCGAAGCGTTTGCCACCGCGCCCATCCCGGGGCCGGAGGTCTTCGACCTCAGGACGCGGCCGGCCCTGCCGGCGGCCGCGTCGCTGCGGCCCGAGCCTTTCCCGGAGGAGGTCTCCACCGCCGGCAGCAACAACTTCGCGGTGGCCGGCGCCCACACGGCGGACGGCCGGGCCCTGCTCGCCAACGACATGCATCTCGGCATCCGGGTGCCGAACACCTGGTACCGGGTCTCCATCGTCCATCCGGACGGCCGGGGCGGCACGGTCCAGATGACCGGGGTGACTCTCCCTGGCACGCCCCTCGTCTCGGTCGGCAGCAACGGCCATGTGGCCTGGGGCTACACTAACAGTTACGGCGATTGGACGGATCTCGTGGTGCTGGAGACCGACCCCGGGGACCCGGAGGTCTACCGCACGCCCGAGGGGCCGAAGCGATTCGCGACGGTGAGGGAGGTCCTCAAGGTGAAGGGCCGTCCCGACGAGACCCTGGAGGTGAAGGAGACGGTCTGGGGACCGGTGATCGACCACGACCACCTCGGCCGCCCCCGCGCCCTGGCCTGGACGGCCCAGCACCCCGAAGCCGTCAACCTCGAGTTGGAGGGATTGGAGACGGCGCGCACCCTGGAAGAGGCCATGGCCGTGGCCAACCGCGCCGGCATCCCGCCCCAGAACTTCACGGCGGCCGACGAGACGGGCCGCGTCGGCTGGACGATCATCGGCCAGATCCCCCGGCGGGTGGGCTTCGACGGCCGGCTCCCCACCTCGTGGGCCGACGGCTCGCGGCGCTGGGACGGCTGGCTCACCCCCGAGGAGCACCCGCGCGTCGTCGATCCCCCGTCCGGGCGGATCTGGACGGCCAATGCCCGGACGGCGAACGGCGACGCGCTGGCGAAGCTCGGGGATGGCGGCTACATGCTGGGTGCTAGGGCGAAGCAGATCCGCGACGACCTGATGGCCCTGGAGAAGGCCACCCCCAAGGACCTGCTGGCCATCCAGCTCGACGACCAGGCCCGGTTCCTGGCGCGGTGGCGGGACCTGCTGCTGAAGACACTGACGCCCGCGGCGACGCAGGGGAACGCCCGGCGGGCCGAGCTGCGGCGGCTGGTGGCGACGACCTGGACGGGGCGGGCCTCTGTCGACTCGGTGGCCTACCGGCTGACGCGGGAGTTTCGGATGCGGTTGCTCGACCGGGTGTTCTTGTCCGTCACCGGGCTCACCGGGCGGCCTACGCCGCAGTTCGAGGGTCCGCTCTGGCGGCTCGTCGCCGAGCGGCCCGCCCACCTCCTGGACTCCAGGTTTCAGAGCTGGGACGACGAGCTGCTGGCCGCGGTGGACGATCTGATCGCCGCCTCCGAAAAGGAGGACGGGCCGGTCCTCGCCCGCCGCACCTGGGGAGAGCGGAACACGACGCGCATCCAGCACCCCCTGAGCCTCGCCGTTCCCTTCCTGGCCCGCTGGCTCGACATGCCGGCCCGCGAGCTCCCCGGCGACGAGGACATGCCCCGCGTCCAGGGCCGCGCCAACGGCGCCTCGGAGCGGCTGGTGGTCTCACCGGGGCACGAGGAGACGGGCCTCTTCCACATGCCGGTGGGCCAGAGCGGGCACCCGCTGTCGCCTTACTACCAGAAGGGGCACGAGGCCTGGGAAGAGGGGAGGGCGACGCCGTTCCTGCCGGGCAAGGCGGTGCACCGGCTCACCCTCAGGCCCTGAGGGAGGGCTACCCGAACTTGATCGGGTCGCCCAGGCTGTCGAGCGAGAAGTTGGCCATGATCTGGTGGCCGTTGAAGTCGAGGACGCGGAGGTCTTCGACGCCTTCGAGATCTCTGGCCACGGTCTCGAAGGAGTGCTCGTAACGCCGCTGGACGGCGTCGAGGTCGACCTCGTAGGCGATGAACTTGTCGATCCCCTTGTAGCGGAGCTTGTCCACCAGGCGCTCGTCGGTCAGCTTGGGGTAGGTCGAGAGGAGCAGGATGGGACCGCTGCCGGTGAAGACCAGGTAGGCTCGCATCGACCGCTTCGGGCTCATTCTCTTCCTCTCTCCCTCAAGCCACGAAATAGGCGCTGGCGCGGATCTGCAGGCGGGCGCGGGGCTCGAAGCCGCTGCCCACGACGGCGAAGGCACTCGAGCTGCCCAGGATGGGGAGCACGATCCAGCCGTCGAAGCTCTCGCCGCCGGCATACGGGGGGACGACCGGCTCGATCTCGGCGATCTTCGTCCAGTGGTCCTCGTCCGGATCGAACGCGGCCCGCAGCTCCACGTAGGCGCGGTCGAGGTCGATGGTGCGCTGGCCCGAGGGGTGCCAGATGGAGAAGACGAAGCGCACCTCGTCGTAGGCGTTGGTCCCCAGGAAGGCCTTGCCGGCGACCAGCAGCGGGAAGGTGAAGGAGCCCGCGCTGTCGGTGGCGAAGATTTCGGGTGTGGGGTCGAAGATCACCTGCCGGGGGGGTGTGGGCGTCGTCGAGTTCATCGGTTTTCCTCGTGGGCCTCCTCGTGGACCTCCTCAGGGTGGGCGGGGTCCTGTCCCCGGGCCAGGGCGAGGGCCCGGGCCACGCGCCGGCGGACCTCGCCTGCACTGTCGCCGGCATTGGCGCCGACGCCCAGCAGGGGCGCGGCGAGATTGAAGGCGGAGGCGCCGGCCCGGAGGTAGGCCGGGATCTCTTCGGCGCCGAAGCCGCCGGCGGCCAGCATGGGGATGTCTCCCAGTGGACCGCGAATGACCTGGAGGTAGGCCGGCCCGCCGACTGGCGGCAGGGGGTAGACCTTGACCAGGTCGGCGCCCAGCTCGTGAGCGGTGACGATCTCGCTCGGCGTCAGGGCGCCCATGACCAGGAACGTCCCGGCCCGCCGCGCCTCCTTCGCCACCTCGGCGTTGACGTTGGGGCTGACCAGGATCTCGGCGCCCGCCTCGACGGCCTCCCGGGCGCGGGCGGCGGTGGTGACCGTGCCCAGGCCGAAGAAGGGGGGGCCCTCCGAGCCGCGGACCGCGAGCAGCTCCCGGAGGATGCTGGAAGCGCCGGGCACGGTGAAGGTGATCTCGACGAGCTCGAGGCCGGAGGCGGCCAGCATCCGTGCCTGGGCGGCGGCCTCCTCGCGGGAGTGGGTGCGCACCACTCCGATGACGGGTGAGCGGCGGACGCTCAGGGCGACGCGGGAACGGGTCTGGATCATGGTAGCCATGCGGGGGTGGAGTCTATCATTCCCTCTGCCAGCCCCGCTCTTCCCCTCTGGCGGCACTGAGAAGGAAGAAGGCTGAAGACTGAAATCCCTGCCCGGGTGGGAAAGACGGCCCTTCCGGGTTATCATTGCCGGACGCGACAGAAGCGAGAGCTTCGCAGCAGGGAAAGAACGGCAAATGGCAGTGTCGGATCAACCGGTAGGAAGAGAGTCGCTGGACCAGCTCCTGCGACGGCTTCGCCCGAGGCTCAAGCAGGTCCTCGGCCGGTATCGTATTCCGGCCCACGACGCGGAAGACCTCGTCCAGGAGGCCCTCATCTCCACGATCCAGAAGTGGGAGGTCATCCAGGACCCCGAGGCCTGGCTGCTGGTCACCCTGCGCAACCGCTGCGTCGTATACTGGCGCAAGCGGCGCAACAACCTCTACAACTCGGTGGACACGGCCATCCTCGAGCTGCTCTCCGAGCCCGTGGCGGCCCCGCAGGAGCGGGCGGAGCTGCTGTGGGACCTCAACAACCTCCTCGAGGACCTGCCCCCGCGCTGCCGCAAGCTCCTGCGACTGCGCTACGGCCTGGGCTACGACTCCAGCGAAGTGGCCGAACGCATGGGCTATCACCCCTCCAGCGTCCGCAAGGTCGCCCGCCGCTGTATGGCCGCCCTCACCTATCAGATGGTCACCCGGGGGTTCACCAAGCTGAGCGTGCCGGCGGAAGAGGACGACGAGTCGGAAGTGAGCTAGGAAAGCTCGGCCCAGAGGCTTCTGGGTTTACCGAGCCGGGTACGCTTCGAAGCCTCACCCCCGGCCCCTCTCCCGGAGGGAGAGGGGGGACTTGGCTGAGGGGGATTGCCGAAGGCTATCCTCTTTGCACCACGACCGGTGATGGTGCGTACAGCGTACCCTACCGGCAATCCTCCTTCGCATGAGACTCCCCTCTCCCTCCGGGAGAGGGGCCGGGGGCATAGGCGCTAACTTAGCCTCGGACCGCCCCCCGCCCCGAAGCCCTCACCCCTGTCCCCTCTCCCGCCCCCTCGCCACCCCCCT
>JAJKHS010000105.1 GCA_021154885.1 Thermoanaerobaculum sp. | reverse complement strand
TGGGTCGCCTGAATCCACTGCAGCCGGTTGCAGATCCCCCGGTGGCTGTTCATCACGCCCTTCGGACGGCCCGTCGAGCCCGACGTGTAGATGACGTAGGCCACATTGTCCGGCTCGGCGCGCTCCGCCAGCGGCGCGGCGCTCTGACGACCGATCCCCTCCGCCTCCGCTTCCAGATCGATCAGATCGACGGCGCGCAGCAGATGCCGCGACCCGATCAGCAGCGGCGCTCCCGAGTCGGCCAGCATCAGACCCTGCCGTTCCGCGGGGTAATCCGGATCGATCGGCAGGTAGGCGCCCCCCGCCTTGAGCACGGCGAGCAGAGCGGTCACCATCTCGAACGAGCGCTCCAGGCACACCGCCACCACCACCTCCGGCCCCACCCCCAGGCCGATCAGGTGGCGCGCCAGCCGGTTGGAGCGGGCATCGAGCTCACCGTAGGAGAGCTCCTCCCCGACGAAGGAGAGCGCGACCGCGTCCGGGCTGCGCCTGGCCTGCGCCGCCAGCAGGGCCGTCAGGGTCTGGGCCGCGGGGTAGATCGCCGCCGTGTCATTCCACTCAGCGCCGACCTGCGCCGCCTCGGCGGCGGTCAGGAGCGGCAACGCCGAGACGCGCAGCGACGGCTCCCCGGCCGCCGCGGCGAGCAGTCGCTCAAACTGAAGGGCGAGACGGGCCACGGTCGTGCGGTCGAACAGATCCGTGTTGTATTCGATCTGTCCCGCGCAACCGCCCGCGCGCTCCCAGAGCGTGAGGGTCAGGTCGAAGCGCGCGGCCACCTGCCCCGAGGGCATGGGACGCAGGGTCAGGCCCTCGACGTCCAGCTCCTCCTCCGGGGCGTTCTGGAGCACCAGCATGGCCTGGAAAAGGGGCGAATGAGCGAGGCTGCGCTCGGGAGCGAGCTCCTCCACCAGACGTTCGAACGGCACCTCCTGGTGGGCGAAGGCGTCCAGCGCCACCCGCCGCGCCCGCGCCATCAGCTCGCGGATCTCCGGGCCGTCCGGCGCCGCGTCCGCAAGGTCCAGCCGGAGGACCAGGGTGTTCGCGAAGAAGCCGATCAGGCCTTCCGTGGCGAGATGGGTCCGCCCCGCCACCGCCGTCCCGACGCAGACGTCGTCTTGGCCGCTCTGGCGCCCGAGAAGAGCGTGGAAGCCGGCGAGCAGGGTCATGAAGAGGGTCGCACCCTCGCGGCGCCCGAGAGCATGGAGCCCCGCCGTCAGGGCCGGGGACAGGGCGAAATCACACAGGGCGCCGTTCGCCGTCTGCACGGCCGGGCGCGGCCGGTCGAGGGGCAGGGCCAGGACGGCCGGGCTGCCGGCGAGCTGGGCACGCCAGTAGGCGAGCTCCCCTTCCAGGACCTCGCCTTGCAGCCAGTTCCGCTGCCAGAGCGCGAAGTCGCCGTACTGCACCGCCAGCTCGGGAAGCGGCGACGGCTCGCGCAGCGCGCATGACCGGTAGAGGGCCATCACCTCGCGCACGAGGACCCCCATCGACCAGCCGTCGCTCGCGACGTGATGCAGGGTGAGGAGCGCCGCGTGCTCCGACTCCCCCAGCCGCAGGAGGCCGGCGCGCAGCAGCGGGCCGCGCCCCAGGTCGAAGGGCCGGACCGCCTCCTCGCCGGCCAGCCGCAGGGCCAGGCTCTCCCGGACCGCCGCCGGCAGGCCGCCCAGGTCGACCATTGGCAGGGGGACTGCGGACGCGGGACGCACACGCTGCAGAGGCCCCTCGGGGCCGGCGACGAAGACCGTGCCCAGCGCCTCGTGCCGGCGCACGATCTCGCCGAGCGCGGCGGCGAGCGGGGCGACCGCGAGCGGGCCATGGACGCGCAGGGCGATGGGCATGTTGTACTGCGGGCTGCCCGGCATGAGCTGGTCGAGGAACCAGAGCCGCTGCTGAGCGAAGGAGAGGGGCAGGTCGCCGCCGCCGGCCCGCGGCACGAGCGGCGGCCGCAGGCCGGTGGCGATCCCGGCGGCGGGGAGCGCCAGGCGCTCGGCCAGAGCCGCGACCGTGGGCGCCTCGAACAGCGCCTGGAGCGGCAGCTCCACGGCGAAGGCGTGGCGCACCCGCGACACCACCCGGGTGGCGAGCAGCGAATGCCCGCCCAGCTCGAAGAAGTCGTCCTCGACGCCGACCCGCTCGACGCCGAGCACCTCGGCCCAGATCTCGGCCATCAGCCCCTCGGCGAGGGTGCGCGGCGCGCGGTAGGTCTGGCGCGCCGGGGCCGGCGGCGCCGGAGCCCATTGCGCCAGGGCCCGGCGATCGAGCTTGCCGTGGGTGGTCAGCGGCAGGGCCTCGAGGAAGACCCACGCCGCCGGCACCATGTAGTCCGGGAGCTTCGACCTGAGGAAGTCGCGCAGCAGGCCCGCCGCCAGCTCCTCCCCCGCCGCCGCAGCAGCCGCCACCACGTAGGCGACCAGGCGCCGATCCCCGCGCTCCTGCTGCGCCACGACGACGCTCTCGCGCACCCGGGGGTGCGAGCGCAGCGCCGCCTCGATCTCCTCCAGCTCCACACGGAAGCCGCGGATCTTGACCTGATGGTCGGCGCGGCCGGCGAAGTCGACTCGGCCGTCCGGCAGGTAGCGCCCCAGGTCCCCCGTCCGGTAGAGGCGCTCGCCCCGGCCCCAGGGAGCGGGGACGAAGCGCTCGGCCGTGAGGTCCGGACGTCCGAGGTAGCCGCGGGCCAGACCCTCCCCGCCGGTGACCAGCTCCCCGGGGACCCCGACCGGCACGGGACGGAAGTCGCCATCCACCAGGAGCATCGTGGTGGCGTCGATCGGCCGCCCGATGGGGACCGTGGCGCCCAGGCCGCCGGCCGTGATCACCGGATCGCAGCTCGTGAAGGTGGTGTTCTCCGTCGGCCCGTAGCAGGCGATGAGGTGGAGCTGCGGGAGCTCCCGCAGGACCCTGCGGAACGAGTCGGGGGAGAGGACCTCGCCACCGGTCATCAGTTGCCGCAGCGGGCGCAGCCACTCCAGCCGCTCCTCCACCAGGGCGTGGAACAGGGCCGTGGTCAGGAAGAGGGTGGTGACCCCGTGCCGCGCCAGCATCTCCCCCAGCTCCTCGAGGCTCGGCCGGGGGGCCGGCGGGACCACCAGGCGCGCGCCATTGGTGAGGCTCCCCCAGATCTCCAGGGTCGCGGCGTCGAAGGAGGTCGCCGCGAGCTGCAGAAAGACGTGCCCGGCGGTGAGCTCCGCGTAGGTCGCTCCCTGCACCAGGCGGACGACGCCGCGGTGGACCGCCGCCACCCCCTTGGGCCTGCCGGTGGAGCCCGAGGTGAACATCACGTAGAGCAGATTGTCGGGCGAGGTGCGGACCGCCGGGTCCGCCGCGCTCCGGCGCGCGATCGCCGCCGCTTCGAGGTCGAGGCAGACGACGTGGGAGCCGTGGGCGGGCAGGGCGCTCAGCCAGCGGCTCCGGGTGATCAGCACCGCGACGGCGGTCTCCTCCAGCATGAGCGCCAGGCGCTCGGCCGGGTAGGCGGGATCGAGCGGGACGTAGAAGCCTCCCGCCTTGACGGTGGCCAGGGTGGCCACGACCATCTCCAGCGAGCGCTCCAGGCAGAGCCCCACGCCCACCTCGGGCCCGACCCCCAGCTCTCGCAGCCGGTGCCCCAGGCGGTTGGCCAGGGCGTCGAGCTCGCCGTAGCTCAGCCGCCTGCCGTCGGCCTCCACGGCCACTGCCTCCGGAGCCCGGCGGACCTGGGCGGCGAAGAGCTCGCCGAGCGTGGCCGAGACCGGCGGGCGCGCCGTATCGTTCCACTCGCACAGGATCTGGTGCAGCCGCGCCTCGCCGAACGCCGCGAGGTCCTGGCACGAGCGCTCCGGGTGCGCCGTCATCTCGTCCAGGACCGCGACGAAGCTCTCCCCGAGCGCCGCCACCTGGAGGGGGGGCAGCGCCGCGGCGTCGTAGTCGAGGTCGAGCGAGACCTGGGTCCCCTCGAGGTCCTGCGAGAAGCCGGCCAGGAGCTTGAAGTTCGCCCCCTCCGCGCGGCGGAAGTCCAGCACCTCGAGGTCACCCGAGCGCATGAGATCGCGCGCCACGTGGAAGTGGATGTAGTTGAACGCCACCTCGTACAGCGGCTGCTCGCCCTGCCGGCGCTGCAGCGCCGCGAACGGATAACGGCGGAAGGGGAGCATCTCCTGCTCGGCCCGGAAGGCGGCCCGGGCAAGGTCGATCCAGGAGCCCTCCGGCAGCCGGAAGCGCAGCGGCAGGGTGTTGAGGAACAGGCCGCGGACGTCGTCGCCGCCGGCCTCTTCGAGCCGGCCGTTCGACGCCATGCCGAGGACCACCTCGGACCGGCCGTGGGCCAGGCTCATCACCTTGAGGTGAGCCGCGAGGAGGGCGCTCTTGAGCGGCACCGAGGCCGCGTGGCGGAAGTCCCGGAGGCCGGCCTGCACCGCCGGCGGGATCACCACCTGCAGGGTGCGCATGCGCGGCCCCGGCTGGGCGCCGCCTGGCCAGGCGGGCAGCTCGGCCGGCGGCAGGTCCGCGAGCACGCCCTGCCAATAGGCCTCGGCCTCCGGCGCCGCGAGCACCTGCCTCTCGAGGGCGACGTAGTCGCGGAAGGTGAGGGCCAGCGGCTCCGGCTCCGGCGGCGCCTCGCCGCGGAGGAGGGCGTAGTGCAGCGCGAAGATCTCCGACAGCGTCGCGTGCAGGCTCCAGCCGTCGAGGATGGCGTGGTTCTCGACCAGGGTGAACTGGAAATGCTCCTCGTCGAGCCGGTGCACGAGGAAGCGGAGCTGAGGCGCCCGCGACAGGTCGAAGGTCTGCCGCTTCTCGCTCGCCAGGCGCGCGGCGAGCAGGGCCTCCTGCTCGCCGGCCGGGAGGTGGCGCAGGTCCTCCACCACCAGCGGCGAGGGCGCCTCGCGGTGCACCAGTTGCAGGGGCTCGCCGAACCGGGTGAGGTCGAACGAGGTGCGCAGCACGGGGTGGCGGGCCACCACCCGCCGCACGGCCTCGTCCAGCGTCTCCGGCACGAGCCGGCCGCGCACCCGCCAACTGTCGACGTTGTGGTAGAGCGGGTAGTCAGGGGTGAGCTCCATGTGGTAGAGCATCCCCGCCTGGAGCTGGGTGACCGGGTAGGCGTCCTCGACGCCGGCGGGCAGGAGCGCGCGGTCCGCGGGCGAGACCAGCGAGAAGGGATAGGTGACCGGCCGGGCGAGGCCGGCCGGGGATGCCACGGACGCCGCGGACGCGGCCACCGCCGCAAGCTCCCCCACCGTCTGGTGGCGGAACAGGTCCGGCAGCGACAGCGCGATCCCCCGCTCGCCCGCCAGCGCCAGCACCCGCAGGCTCAGGATCGAGTCCCCGCCCAGC
>JAJKHS010000104.1 GCA_021154885.1 Thermoanaerobaculum sp. | reverse complement strand
GGAGACCAGCAAGAGCGCTCCAACCGGGTTCCCCTCTCCCGGTGAGGGGGGTTGGGAGGGGGCGGGAGAGGGGACAGGGGTGAGGGCTTCGGGGCGGGGGCGCTCTGAGGCCAAGTTGGCCTATGATGAGGCCCGTCACTCCCCCAGAAACCGAGTCAGGAACGCCGTTGCGAAAGGTGATTTCTCCACCTGGGCCTTGTCGAGCGGGTTGTCCCATCGCAACCCGTCGCTGTTGGCCAGCAGGATCATCGTCACGCGCCGGTCCGGAATTTTGAGATAGAGAGCGGAGTACTTTTCCTCCCACAGGCCGCTGTGCCAGACGAGCCTGTGGCCGTGGTACTCCTGGACGAACCATCCCAGGCCGTAGGGAAGGGGAGTGCCGGCCGCGTTGCGTTGGGGCGTCATCATCCGCTCGACCGATCCCGGGGAGAGGAGCTTGCCTTGGTCGAGGGCGACGTCGAATTTCGCCAGGTCCAGGACGGTCGAGATCACCCCGCCCGCAGCCCCATCCCCTTGAGGATCCGGATCCGGCGACGGCACCGGGGCGCCGTTGGCGTCCAGGTGGTACGGCCGGGCGAGCGCCGGCGCCAGATCGGCGCGCAGGGGGAGGTTGCGGTGGATGCGGGCCGACCGGGCCATCCCCGCCGGCACGAAGACGTAGCGCTCGACCAGGGTCGAGAACGGCACGCCCGTGACCTCGGCCATGGGGCGCGAGGCCCAGGAGTAGAAGGGCGGGT
The DNA here is from genome assembly GCA_021154885.1 of Thermoanaerobaculum sp. Classification (GTDB taxonomy): domain Bacteria; phylum Acidobacteriota; class Thermoanaerobaculia; order Multivoradales; family UBA5704; genus DATARR01. The sequence continues at coordinate 65,639 of JAJKHS010000104.1, read as the reverse complement.
TGTAGAGGAAGCTCTCGCCGGCCTTGCCGTTCACCGTGTGAGAGAGCATGTTGCGCAGCGTCAGGGGCTCGCTGTCGCAGTGCAGGTTGCGGGAGAAGATGCCGGGGCCCTTGCGGAATTCGTCGCAGAACTCGGTGTAGCCGCGGTAGCTCGTCATGGGCCGGTCGAGGTCGAGCTGACCGAGCTCGACGAGCTTCAGCGCCACCACGGCCGAGATCGGCTTGGCGACCGAGGCGATGTTGTAGGGCGTCTCCGGCGTCGCGGGGAGTCGCCGTTCAAGGTCCGCGAAGCCGAAGCCGCGGGCGAGGATGACTCGCCGGTCCTGAAGCACGGCCACGGACAGCCCCGGGACGTGCGCCTTGACGCGGAGCGCGTCGAGCGTCGCGGCGAAGGAGTCGAGGTCGGAGGCTTGACGCGCACCGTCCGCGGGCCGGGGCTGGCCCGGCGGCGCACAGGCGGCGAGGAGAAGGCAAAGGCTGGCGCTCCAGAAGATCTTCATCGTGGGATGTCATAGCACGAATCGCGGCAGCGCCTTCGGGGACGCTCTGATCCCTGCTGATCCAGTAGACTTCAGAGGACATGTCGCACGATCGAACGCCGAAGATCTCCCCAGGCTCCTGGTTTCGCCGGCTGGACTTCCTGCCTCCCTGGGGAGCCTGGACGCTCGGCCTCGGCGGCGGAGCCCTGGCCGGCGCCGCGCTGGCGGGAGCGGCGCCTGGCGCGGCTGGCGTCCTCGGCTTCCTCTCGCTCCTGGGCGCCGCGGCTGGATTGGCGGCGAGCGGCGAGCCGATCGCGGTGGTGGAGCGGGCTGAAGCTCCCCCCGTGCCGCCTCGTGAGCAGCCGCTGGCGTCTCCTCTGGTGGGCCTCGTCGAGATCCCCGGCGGCTCGTTTCGCATGGGCAGCGCGGAGAGTGAAAGGGATCGTTTGGAGGATGAGGGCCCGGTCCACGAGGTTCAGATCTCTCCGTTTGCCTGCATGCGGTTTCCTGTGACCCGCCGTCTTTACGCTGAGATCCTGGGGCAGGACCCAGGCTGGCCCGAGGGCGATGCGGACGACCGGCCTGTCAACAACGTGTCCTGGTTCGACGCGATCACATTCTGCAATCGCCTTTCGGAACGGGAAGGACTCGATCCCTGCTACCGGATCGAAGGTGAACAAGTCTCGTGGAACCGGACGGCCGGCGGCTACCGCCTCCTCACCGAAGCTGAGTGGGAGTACGCCTGCCGGGCTGGCACGACGACCCGGTGGTCGTTCGGCGACGACGAGGAGCGTCTCGGCGACCACGCTTGGTTTGACGGCAACTCGAACGACGAGCCCCAGCCCGTGGGGCGCAAGCTGTCCAACGCCTGGGGGCTCCACGACATGCACGGCAATGTGTGGGAATGGTGTTGGGACTGGTTTGAGAGTTATTGGGCTGAGCCGTTGCGTGACCCAGCAGGTCCTGGAGAAGGAGTTGGGCGTGTCGTGCGGGGAGGCGGCTTCAACCTCCCGCCCAGGAACCTGCGCTCCGCGTTCCGGTTCTGGGACCAGCCCACGGGCCGGTTCTGGAACTTCGGCTTCCGCTGTGCCCGCAGTCCCCGCCGCCAGCCAGAACCTCATTATATAATACCTTCCCTTGACTTTCCTCCAAGAGGTAGATAGGTAGGTGTCTGGCGTTTCTTCCTCGTCTCCAGCCTCGATCCTTGTCTGCTTAACGCTTTCGACTCGCCCGGGATTTCAATCCATACCATTACACATATCTTCACTCTGGGATCCGCGACGCTGGAGGTGGGGGAGGACCGGAGCGACATCGCCGCGGCGGAGACGCCCCGCCGTCCCCGTGGCCTGCCGAAGGTCTCGTAACGGGTCTGGGGCGTCTCTACGGACCGGTCTCGCGATAGCAAAAGGATGCGATTCCGGGGGCATCGCGAAGCGGTATCTCCCAACCCTTCCGGAACCCCTCTCTCTGGCCGCGTCTCCGACGTTCCGTAGAGACGACACAGACCCCGATACGATTTCCTTTCGGAGGCCCCGGGGACGGCGGGTCGTCTCCGATGCGGCGATGCCGGTCCGGTCGACTCGTACCCCGGGCGTCGCGAATCCCAGCCGCGAGATGTGTGTAAGGGCATGGATTTCAATCCCGGGCAAGGAGGCGGTCCCCGCTACGCGGGGTCGGACAGAAAACGTCAAGGGACAAAGATCAAGGCTGGCTGCGGGGGCTGCGGGCACAGCGGAAGCCGATGTACCTGCCCCGGTACGTGGGCAGGTCCCTGAACCGGAGCGCGGAGCGCAGGTACCTGGGCGGGACGTTGAAGGCGCCCCCCCGCACCGTACGAAACACACCGGTATCAGGCCCCTTGGAATCTCTCTGCGGGCCGGGCTTGTATGGACCGAACCAGTCCGCCACCCACTCCCACGCGTTGCCATGCATGTCGTAGATCCCCCATGGGTTCGGCTTTTTGGTTCTGACGGGATGTGGCTCAAGGCCGGAGTTCCCCTCAAACCAGGCGAAGTCGCCGAGCTGCTTTTCATCCGTGCCGAAGGACCAGGGGGTCTGGGTGCCGGCGCGGGCCGCGTACTCCCACTCGGCTTCCGTGGGCAGGCGCCAGCCGTGACTCTCGCAGAAGTCCTTCGCCTCGTTCCAGGTCACGTCTGTGGCGGGAAGGTCGGCCACGCGGTTGGATACGCTCCTCCGGTACTGGGAGCTCGTCACCTCCGTCCGGCCGATCCAGAATTCACTGAGAGTGACCTCGTGCGCCGGCTTTTCGTCAGAATCAGCCTGCGGATCGTCGGCTGAGCCCATGATGAAGGTACCTGGGCAGACGTGGACGAACGTCATTCCGTCCTTTTCGTCCAATTCGCCGGTCCTGCAAGGAAGGCTCTTCTCCTCCCATCGCACCTGAACGACAGAGCCTGCGGGGACCTCTTGAGCGGTCCGGGCTCTCGGCGTGGCCACGGCTACCCGCCAGCGGCCGGCGGAGGTCTTCGTGATCTCCTGGAAGGCATCCGCGGGTTTCCCAGGTCCGTGGACGAGGCTTGGCGGTCCCCCTGGAGGGCGCCGTCCGCTCAAGGCCGCCGCGATGAGTGCTCCTGCGGCGAGGCCCAGGCACAGCCCGAGCCCCGCGAAGAGACGACCGGGACGCCGCAACGTGGCCGCGGGCACGCCGCCCCCGAGCTTCATCTCCCCGAGCATGACCTGCTCGGTGCCGGAGCGTTCCGCCCAGGCCCAGGGAAGGTGGAGCTCCTCCGGAACTCCATAGTCCGCGGGTGCCATGGTGTGCAGTTGCCCCTCGATCAGCTCGCGCAGGCCGCCGCCGTGCAGACGGTAGAGGTCGCGGATGGCGTTCGGAGCCTCGCGCCACAGACCGATAAGGGCGCGCTCCATGACGAGGTGCTGATGAGCCGGGGTGTCCAGCCAGGGATCTCCTGCCTCTCCCTGGTCCCGCTCCTTGAGCTCCCGGTCATAGACCTCCTCCCAGAAATCGAGCGCCCGGGCCAGCAGGCTTCCAGCGGCAACTTCGCGGGTGGGTTGAGCCTCGGCCTGGCGCAGCCAGTTGACCCGCCGGGCGCGATCCTGAGACTGCCACTGAAGACGTCCGAGAGGGCCCGGGGCCTCGGTGCGCATCTGGCGGAGAGCCCACGGTGAGGTGGCGAGTCCCAGCCGCTTGCGGAGCTGGAACGCCCTCAGCTCATCCACGGAGGCCGGGGCGAGCGCGCAGGCGGCGGCCCAGACGGCGTCGCCGGTGGCGGCAAGCGGCGGCTTCCGCTTCGCGGTTTCGGTGCTTCCCAGGAAGGTGGCCAGCTCAGGAGGGGTGATCCAGGAAAGCGAGTGCTTTCCCAGGACCGCCGCCAGGTCGCCCGGCTCCGCGGCAAAATCCACGAAGGCCAACCGCGGCCAATGGGAGAGACCGCGCAGGAGCGCGTCGAGACGCACCCGTCGATCGTCGGCCGCGTACTGCCGGGCGAGGACGCGCCCGTCGGTGAGGATCGCCACCAGGGCCGCATCCCGCCGCTCGTCGACCTCGTTGGGCGCGAAGGCCTGGCCGGCGGAGCTGACCAGCCAGTCGGGCACACCGCGGAAGAGAGCCCGCTCGACGGGCAGGGTGTGGGTCTTCAGGGCTGCTTCGATCTCATCGGCGAGCCGCGGAATGGCGGGATCGTCCGCCGCCTCGTCGATCCACAGCCACACCTCCCGTGGATGGCGGGCTTGATGGAAGAGCAGATGGGGGATGCCGCCGTCCCGCGCGGTCGCCCGCACCGTCGCCGGCAGATCGAGCCGGCGGGTTGGCTCGTCCGTGACGAAGTGACCGATCCCCCAGACGAGCGCCTCCTGTTCCCGCGGCTCCAGGAGCTGTGGACCTGAGAGCTGCGGCGGCGTGAGGAACACCCGCGGCGGCCCCTTCTTCACCGGATCGGGCGCCGGCTCCGGCAGCCAGCTCCGCTGGCGTTGCGTGAGCCAGAGGGCCTCTGAGGCAAGGAGCGCCAGGCTGCCGAGGATGATGGCCGGCCAGCCCTGCCAGACCGGCTTGCCCGGTGTGACGGTAAGGGTGGGCACCCAGAAGATGGCCTGGGTAGAAGGGGGCGGCGTGGGTTCGACCGGTGTGGGTGTCGGGGTGACCTCAACGGGATGGGGATTCGGCCTCACCGCCGGTTGGCGCCGGAACAGTGCGAGGCCCAGAGGGATCAGGATCGCCAGCGCCAGAGCCGCAACGGCCACCCAGAGCCAGATAGACCTCTTGGGGGGCGGCTCTGGCTCCGGCACCGGAGAGGGCCTCGGCGCCTCGCGCAGGCTCACCTCCTGGCCTGCACGGCCGAGCCAGGCGTCGAAGACCGGCTCGAAGCGGGCGCGATCCTCGGCCGATTTGACGAGGACGGCGCGCAGCACGGCTTTCAGCCGGCGATCTTCTGGATTCCTGATTTGGGGTCCCAGCGAAAAAACCTGCTGCAGCCGCGCCATTTCGGAGACGCCCACCGGCAGCCCGGCCTGGCGCAGGGCGGCGAGCAGGGGATCGAGGCCGAGGGCGGCGCTCATGGGCGTCTCTCAGCTCAGCAGAGCGAGGTCGTCGCGGTCTTTGATCAGAGCCGAGAGTGCGGGCAGCGATTTGAAGGGAACGCGGAGGTCCTCCGCGGTCACGTTTCCCCGTGCCGAGAGGATGGTCAGCCAGACGAGCAGCTCCGCCGTGGCCGGCTTCTTGCGCAGATCGCGCCCTCGCAGCTCCAGGAAGCGCTGGAGAGCCGCCTCCACCACGTCCGTAGCAAGGTTGGGGAAGTCGCCCACCCGGGCCTCGACCGCGCAGCGGAGCAGATCTTCGGTGAATTCGATGTGGTGAAAGATGCAGCGGCGCAGGAACGGCTCGGGCAGACGGCGTTCGCTGTTGCTGGTGATCACCACGATGGGCGGAGGACCCTCGCCGCGGCTCACCAGTCGTCCAGTCTCGGGTACGTGGAAGGTGTGCTGATCGAGGACGTTCAGCAGGTCGTTCGGGAAATCGCGCGGCGCCTTGTCGATCTCGTCGAGGAGGACGATCGACGGTCCTGGAGTGTCATAGGCCTTCCACAGCGGTCCGGGCTCGACGAAATCCGCTTTGTTCACGGACTGGCCATGGTGAGCCGGATCGTTGGCGGCCTGGAGGTAGGCCACAGCGTCGAAGCGATAGAGGAGGTCCTCGGCCGTGGTGGTGCTGCGCACGTAGAGGGAGAAGAGGCGATCCGCAAGGTCGAAGTACCAGGCGAGATAGAAGGCCACCTGGGTCTTGCCGGTCCCCGGCTCGCCGGTGAGGAGGAGGGGAGCGCCCACGGCGAGTGCCACGTTCACGGCGTCCACCAGATCGGCGTCCGGCTGGAAGAAGCGAGCCGCCTCGCGATGGTTGCCGAGGCTGGCGGGCATTTCGCGCTGCGCCAGGGCCTCCCGGCGTTCGGGCCGGCGGTCGTCGGGGGCCAGCAGCTCGAAGCTATGATCGTTCATGGGGTGCCACCCTGCTCGCGGCGGAGGTCCGCGAGCACATCGTACCAGGAGCCGTTCTCGGCTTTCTGGAGGAGGGCCACGGTCTCCTCGAAGGCGCCTTTCGTGCGGGTGATGATCCGCTCCGCGATCTCTATTTGTATTCCAGGGTCGCAGCTCGAGTTGGCCGGATCCTCCAAGAAATCCAGGAGGTCCGTTTCGGCGACCTGGCCCAGGGGCGGCAACTCGCTGAGCCGGAAGACGGGTGTCCGGCACCAGGGCTGGCGCCGCTGTGCCTGGAGCTTATAGGCGAGCTCCTCGTACCTGACGTCGGGAATCTCCAGAGCAACGTAGGAGACGATTCGCAGGTCGTCTGGGCAGTGAGTGCCAAGATACTCGCTCGAGAAACGGAGCCAAGCCTCCAGATCGTCATCCTTCAGCTCAGCCTGCAGGCCCGAGGCAACGCCGAATGCCCCCCAGTCCAGCCAGAGCACCGGTTTCTTGCCTGGGGCCACGGCTTTGGGAGCGTACCGGCGGAGCAGATACGGCACCGGCTCGTTCGGCCAGGCGCCAAGCTGGAGCTTCAGCTCCTCTTCCAGGTCATGGCGGAGATTCGATCGGCCTTCCGGAAACTGGAGCCGCACCCGGGCGATCTCGGCAAGGTGGCTGAGCGAAAGCTCCAGATCGTGCCGGAGCTGATCCGAGAGCGAAGGGATCGAGTTGCTGGGGGCCGCGTAGGGAACGAGCGCCATGACGCGCCGGCTGCCGCTCCGCACCAGCTCCTCAAGGTACTTGCGCACCAGGGACTTCTGGTGGTTGCGGTCGAGCCGCAGCGAGGGGTAGTGCCGCTGCGCTGATGCCTGATACGTGGAGGTGCGCCAAGTCCTGTAATTGGAGTGAATCGCCAGGGTGTAGGCCTCGCAGCTCGGCGGCAAGGAGTCCTGCTGCACCTGGTGAAAAGAGGCGACGGGGTCTTCCCCCCGGGTAAGCCAGCGGCTGAGCCAGTGCAGGGCCACCGTCGTGGATTCAGCCGACCATTCAGGCCGCCTTCGCCAGAGGAGGAGCGGAACGTCGTCGCCGAGAATCTGATCAGGCGTGACGCCGGCCTCCTCAGTCAGTCCTTCCAGGTTGAGGTAGAGGACCGCCGGAGTATGCTCCGCGAACAGACGGCGCAGCTCGGCAAGAGGCAGGGGCTCGGCGCCGTGCGTCCCCTCCAACAGGAGGCTCGGACGCCCGCCTGCCACGGTTCCACGCCCGTATATATAGAGGATGTTGGGCCGCAGGTCGCGCAGGCCCTTCTCGAGCTCCGCCCGGGTGCGCGCGGTCTGCACGTAGCCAGGGTCCCGCCCTGTGGGCCAGGCCTTGTTCAGGACGTCGCGTACGGCTTGGGCATGCTCCGGATCGTGCGGGCCGCCGTCGTTGCCGGAGGTCAGGGGCGCGAAGACGAGGACGTTGGTCGGGGCCGTGGTGAGGCGGTCCTCGACGGGGTCCACCACGTGGGTGGTGGTGAAGGTCCAGCCGGCGTCGACGAGCGGCTGGCCCTTCCAGGAGGTGAGCCGCCAGGGGAGGCCGGAAAGGCGAGGCTCCTCGGCATGGATGCGCAGGCAGACCGGACCGAAGATGGGATTGGGCCTGGGGGTGCCCCCGGACCTGCCGAACACGGCCCGGAGAATCGGCTCCCATCTCTCCACCGGACCGAAGAGAAGGTCGAAGAGGATCTCTCCCCAATTTCCAACCTGTTGCAGGAGTGTGCGGTTGAGGGCTGTGTCGAGCGTCCTCTGGATGGGATCGACCCGCGCTCTCACCTCGTCCCTGGGGAGGCTTACCGAGGCGAGAGGCTCCCGGCCGGGAAGATGATAGGTGACGAGGAGATTCTCCCCGCGTTCCTCGATTTGTATCGTCAGCTCGTAGGCCCGCGCCGGGCCGGAGGAGGCTGGGGCGACCGGCGATGCCGGGGAGCCGGCTGTGGGACCTGGCGCCGGGGCGACGCCGGAGAGGGTCCGCAGACGTTTGGCAAGCTCGAGGTAGATCCGGTCCCGCGCGGACCATTCGAGCTCGGAGAGAGGGTGATCCGGCTTGCCATAGCCCTGGAACCTGGTCAGCAGGACCGTGCTCCGGCCGCCGGTGCGCGGGTCGGGATAGCCAGTCTCCTCCGCAAAGGAGGGGCTCAGGAAAACGGGGAGGACCGTCATCTTCCCAGACGCCTCGCGCGCCAGGACTCGCGGCACCTCCTCCTCGGTGATGAACCTGGAGTTGAGGAAGTCCTGGGAGATCAGGAGGAGGGCGACCGTGGCCTCGGCCAGGGCCTGGTCGATCTCCTTCTTCCAGTCGTCGCCCGTTTCCAGGCGGGTGTCCGCCCAGGCGGTGAGCAGACCGTCGCGCTCCAGAGGACGCAGGAAGCGCTGGAGCTGCTCGAGCGCCTTCTCGTCCCTGTGGCTGTAGCTGACGAAGACCTTCGGTCCCGGCAAGCGGCTCACCCTCCTGGACTGGACTGAGTGAAGCTTACCGTACCTGCTGGAGATCGCCAACCTTGACGCGCAGGCGGGGCTCGTAGAAGAATAGGGCCACTCGATCGCGACGCCGTCCTCAAACCTTGGGCCTCCAGAGGCTCGATACCACCGGGGCTTGACCATGCCGAAGGACTCGCTTGCGGATTTTTTCGGAGATCTGGAGAACCTGCTCAGCGGTATAGACGAACGGCTGGCTGACGTCCCCCACCTGCGGCCGCTGCGGGACGAGGTCGCGACCATGCTCCAGGGGACGAAGGCGCTGGCCGCCGAGCAGAGCTCGCTGACGGCGCGCCGCCAGTCGGTTACCCAGCAGTTGCGGATCCTGACAGCTCAAGGCCGGGACCTGATCGTCAAGACCCGCGCCGCGATCCGCTCCCACTACGGCCACCGCAACGAAGTGCTGGTGCGGTTCCACATCCGGCCGATCCGCCGGCGCTCGCGGGCCACTCCCGAGGGGGTGGGGATCGCGATGCCCTTCCCGGCCGAGCCTCCCGCCGCCTCGCCTGGGGCCGCCGGGACTCTCGGCGCCTCTCCCGACACTGCGGCGGTCTCCCTCAGCCGGGACGGCGACTCTCCCTCCGAGCCCTGAGCCGCGCCCATCGCGGCGCGGATCTCCTCTTCTTCACGACGGCTCTCTCCGGCGTCTTCGTGGTGCTCTCCCGAAGAGAGGGCAGCCTCGGCCCTGATGAGGGCAGCCGCTGCCCCGATGAGGGCAACCACTGCCCAAGTGAGGGGAGCCGTAGCCCAAGTGAGGGGAACCGTAGCCCTCATGAGGGGAGCCTTGGCCCAAGTGAGGGCAGCGATGGCCCTCATGAGGGCAGTCGTTGCCCAAGTGAGGGCAGCGGCTGCCCCGATGAGGGCCGCCGCGGCCCAACTGAGGGCCATTGTTGCCCCGATCGGGGCCAAGGCTGCCCTCATCGGGGCCAACGCTGCCCACCTTTCGGGAATGAGCGATTTTCAGGCGGTGCTATTCGAAGAGGACGCTCAACGCACCGCCGGCAACGCCGGTACCGGCTGCGCTTCGAGTTGGCGGCAGCTCTCGCCGGCGCAGGCTCCCAGCCGGCGGACGAGGCTCTTCATCTTCCCCAGCCAGGTGGCGTTCAGACGACGGCGGGCCAGGTTTTTCAGCTCGTCGGGGTCGGCGCGCAGGTCGTAGACCTCCTGCTCGCCGCTCTGGCGCTCCACGTACTTGAAGCCGGGCGTCCGCAGCCCGAGATGGGAGGGGTATTCGACCACCCCGGCGTCCTGAGGGTCCGGGGGCTCGAGGGTGTTATGGGGCGGATGGTCCGGCGGGCTGAAGGCGAACTGCTCCAGGAGGACGACCTTGCGCCAGTCCGCCGGCGTCGGGCCGTTGAGCAGGGGCACCAGGGACCGGCCGTCGGGCTCGATCGGCAGGCGCGCCCCGGCCAGCTCGGCGATCGTGGGGGCGAAGTCGACGCTCACCGTCAGCGCGCCGCTGGAGCTGCCGGCCGCGACGCCGGGGCCGCGCACCAGGAGCGGCACGCGCACGTCCGGCTCGTACGGCGTGTACTTGCCCGGCTGCAGACGGTGCTGGCCCATGTGGTAGCCGTTGTCCGAGGTGAAGAAGACGTAGGTGTTGCCGAGCTGGCCCGTGGCCTCCAGGGTGTGGACGATCGCGGCCACGGCCTCGTCGATCGCCTGGAGCGACTGCAGCCGCTGGCGGTAGAGCTGGTCGATGGCGGCGATGCTCTTGGCGGAGAGGAGCGGCAGATGCTGGATCTTCACCGGCTTGCCGCTCACGTCGGCCTCGTTGAACGAGGGCGTCCGGGGCGCTTTGACGCCGGGGAACAGAGCGGCGTGCCGCGGCGCCGGCACGGACGGCTTATGCGGCGTGTAGGCGGCCAGGTAGAGGAAGAACGGCTGATTCTTGGCTGCGGAGCTCTGGATGAACCGCGTGGCCTTGCCGGCGATCACGTCCATGAGGTAGTCCTGCGGGCTGCTGCCGTATGGGACGAGGGTGCCGTTCTCGTTGAGGGTGTAGTCGAAGTTGTTGTAGGCGTCGCCGGCCACGGGGCTGGCCCAGGCGTCCCAGCCCGGCGGCACGTGATTGATCTGCGCGCCGTCCGGATAGCCGTTCAGGTACTTGCCGAACAGCGCGGTGCGGTAGCCGGCGGCGTGGAGGGCCGTGGCCACGGTGTTCTCCTCGTGGCCCAGGGCCGCGAACTTGGCGAAGCCGCCATCCGGCGCGATGTTGGTGTAGACCTTGTGGTTGTGCGGGTAGAGGCCGGTCAGGATGGTGGAGCGCGACGGGCAGCAGAGCGACAGGGGCACGAAGTCCTGGGTGAACGTCATCCCCTGCTGGGCGAGGAGCGCCCGCGTCTGCGGCATGTAGCTCATCGAGCCGAGAACCAGGTCCTGGTCGTCGGTGAGGATGAAGACGATGTTCGGGCGGACCGTGGCCGCCGGAATCGCCGACGCCGTCATGCCGGCGGCGAGAGCGCTGAGGAGGAGCGGGGCGATCGAGCGGCGCAGGAACGTCATGCTTTGAGGGTAGACGAACCTCGATGGCCGCGCAACCGGCCGCCCGGGATCTCATCCCCGGGCCGGGTGTACCATGGAGGAGGTCAGACAGGAGGGGCGCCGGATGGCATACCCAAGGTCGAACATCCTGCCGTTCGTCGATCCGGCGGCGAAAGAGACCGGCGTCGTCGGCCGGGTCCATCGCGACGGCTCGATCACCTTCCGCGGCAAAGATTACGCGACGATCAAGGACGTGCCTGATGATTGCCAGGCTATCCGGCCGGACGTGGAGACCGAGGTCCAGTGGCGGCGCCTCTATCGCGCCGTGGCTCCCGAGGCGCGGCGAGGGCGCTGAGCTCTAGGAGCCTGCGCGGCAGAAAACCGAAGACAGGAACAGCAGGGACACCAGAGACAGCAGGGACGAAAAATCTCCGGTTTCGACTAATTTCACGTCCCTGTTGTCCCTGAAGTCCCTGTTGTCCTGCACCAACGCTGCCTACGAGCTTTTCTGCCGCGCAGGCTCTCTAGCCGCTGAAGACGTCCGTCGCAACCCCGTTTCCTCAAGCCCTACGTGTTCCTTGAGGCGGGCGACTCCGACGCGCGCCGCTTTCCCACTCCAACCCGCTCCGCCGAGCCGAAGTCGATGAGCTCCACCCAGGCCTCGCCGACGATCTCGCGCAGGAGGTCGCAGACCATGCGGACATGGCTGAAGAAGAGACGGTAGCTGAGGTCGTGTTGTCCCAAGAGAATTTGTTCCCTGACGAAGTATACCAGGGAACGGCGGCTCCGGGGAGATCCTCGGCGGCTCTATCCCCTCCCTCAGTGCACCGGCGCCAGCACCAGCCGGCCGGCGCCCAGGATCTCCAGCTCCTTGACGATGACGAGGCCGGAGTTCAGGTCCACGATCCCCGTCTCCAGGTTGCCCACGGTGACGAGGCGCCCTCCAGGTGCCAGGGCTTTGAGCGTCTGGGCAGCGCCCGCGCTAGATGCTGTTCCCGAGTCCCTGATCAACAATCGCAGGATGCGAAGGTACAGTGGCCGGCACAGTCGCTGTAGGAAGGGCAACCTCCTCCCATGAAGGGCCCGGTATTGACTGGGCCGCAAATACCATTACCAGTCTGGCAGAGGCCCGGGCATTGGGTTTCGAACTCGCTGACGTTATAGACGGTTCCGCCATTCGCGACCCGGAGTTGCGTGGCCCCGAGGTTGCGAAGGGTCTCGCGATGCAACTGGAGCTTTTTGAGACGCGTTTTCATTCGAGGGTCTCCCGTGGGTGACTCCGAGTCGCCGATGATCGGCAGGAGTTTAGGAGCAAATTTTAACACAATTCTCGATCTAAGGGAATACCCGTTGCGCGCCCATCCATCGGCCCGGTCCGCCCCGACCTTTTACAGCTCCTCCCTCAGTGCACCGGCGCGAGCACCAGCCGGCCGGCGACTTCTCTTTTTTCCAGCCGGTCGTGGGCGTGGGCGGCGTCGGCGAGGGGCAGGACGGGTGCCAGGGCTTTGAGCGTCTGGCCGAAGGTGAGGCTGCCCACGATCTCCAGGGCGAGGTCCACTCCCTGGCCGCCGGTGACGCGGCGGACTGCTTTGGAAAAACCGAGGTCGGGGCTGACGATCACCTCGTGCGCGCCGGCCTCGAAGAGGATGTCGGCCTTGGCCGCGCTGGAGGTGACGGCGATCACCCGGCCGCCGTCGAGGCGGGCGAGCTGCACGGCCTGCATGCCGACGCCGCCGCTCCTCTCGGCGGCTCGCAACGCATGATCGTCGTCGATACGAACGTTGTGTCAGAAATGAGATCGTAAATCATTTTTAATTAAGTTTGATCTCTGAGCCGTGCTATTCACGGCCCGGCACCCGGGCGAGGACGAAGTCCGGCACGCTGCTCGATTTGTTGGCCACCGGCGTCTGGGCTTCGTGAGTGAGCTTTTCGACGCCTTCCTTGAGATAGGTTTCCAGCTTCGAGGGTGTGATCGTGCCGTTTTTGGTGAGGTCGGCCGCGCCGGCCAGGCCTTCGAGGAGGACCTTGGTGAAGGCGCCGTGCTTCCAATCCGCGCTTTCGATCGAGAGCTGGCGTTCGGCGGCCGCGGAGAAGACCACCAGACCGGCGGAGCTGTAGATCAGTCCGTTCAGGAAGTTGGTCGCGTCGACGCGGCGGCGAACCTCGTCGGTAGAGCTTTCCAGGCTGCCGGCGCGGCAGGTGTCGAGGAAGAGGACGACGTGGCCCTGGAGGCGCAGCAGGGTGTCCTGGAGGAGGCTACCGGGAATGAGGGTGTTGAGCCGGTGCTGGAGGTCGGCGTCGTAGGGGAGGAAGAAGTAGCCGCTGTCGTTGATGCCGTGGCCGGCCACGAAGATCACGGTCACGTCGTCACGGGTGGCCTTGCGGTGGAGCTCGTCCAGAGCGTCGAGGATGGCGCCATGCGTCGCCTGGGCGTTGGTGAGAACATGGGTTTCGACGCTGTCGTAGGAGCCGCTTCCCAGGCGCTTCCAGGCGGCTGCGACGTCGGTTGCGTCGCGGTCCGCGAAGTCGAGCCTGAAGGCCGGATTCTGATATTTCGAGATGCCCACGGCGAGCACGAAGAGCCGGTGCTGGAGCTTGGGCGCCGGAGGAGCCCAGTGGAGCTGGAGCCGCGCGGGCTCGCTGACGGCGCCGCCCGCTTCGGCAAGGACGTCGACGCTGCAATCGCGGGGTGGGACGGGGACCTCGATCTCCCGGTAGAAATCCTGAGGCGGCGTGTCGGCGGCCGGCTGGTACACCACGTCGCCTCGGCCGCTGATGGGCCGGCCGTCGACGCGGGCGCGGACCGCGGTGACCGGCGCTCCAGAGGGGGAGCGGACGTTGATGCGCAGCTTGACCGGGGAGGTCGTGATAGCGGCCCCCGAGGCGGGCTCCAGCACGGTGACCACTGGCGGCAGGCGTGAGAGGATGGGGGGCGGAGCGGGAGCAGGTGCGGTGGGTTCAGAGCTCGAAAGAATCCCCGCGCGGCGCACGGCCTCGGTCTCGTCGAGGGTCTCGAGAATCAGGTCGATCACCTCCGGACGGTGATACTGGTCCCGGAAGTGCCAGGCGGGAAAGAAGTCGGCTGCCTGGTCGAGACCGTGGTTGACGTGCCAGCCGATCAGGTCCTCGCCGCCTACGGAGGTGTCGTAATACCCGCTCGGCGTCCATAGCACCCAGCGGCGGCCATCGGCGTGGGGGAAGAAGGCGAGCAGCTCCTGGCCGTCGCGGTAGCGATACCAGCGGATGGTGCCGTCTCCGAAGGCGGCCACGGCGAGGCGGCCGTCGCCGGTGACCTGGACCGCCCAGGCAACATCGGGGGCGGGCTTTTCCCAGAGCTCTTCGCCAGAGCGGGTGAAGGAGCGGAGATACCACTCGCTGCCGAGAAGGAAACTCTGGTTGTCCGCTGCGATGGCAAGGGAGCGTGACGTCTCGACAGACCTGAGGCGTAGAGGCTTGCCGTTGAGGATGGGATGTTGAGCGTTTTCCCAACCCTCGATCGTGAGGCCTGGAGCCACGATGCGTGGCGGGGTGAGCGTGCCATCCACCGGCGGATCGAGGACAAGGCGGCGGCCTGGCAACTTGAAAGACGCCGGGCGCTTTCCCCACGGTTCATAGGCGAAGCCTACAGTTTTGCCGTCGGCCGTGACCCGGAAACCTTCTTCGAGGCTCAGAGGGTCGGCGAGAGTCGGGCGTCGGTACTGCAGGAATTTCCCATTCGCGTCCAGAACACCCCACGCCGGATCACCAGAGGCGAAGGCCAGCCGGCCGTCCGCCAGCGGCCGGAGAGTCCTGACTGTATTCTTCGTGCGGTTGAGATCTTGCCAGGGACCGCGGCCAGCGTCGGCCCAGCGGCGGATCGGACGCATTCCGTCCTTGTCAAAGTGCCCGGCGGCATAGAGGAAAGCCCCGTCCCTCGACCACGCCACCGTGGCCAGGTTATGATTCTTAGCCCGCGAATCGGCGCTGTAGAGGAGCTTCAAGTCTCCGCCCGAGAGGACGTCGAGGCGATGAGTGTCTCGATAACCCACGGCGATCCGCCGGCCGTCCGGCGAGAAGGCGATGCCGAAGGGCTCCTGGCCACCAGGAGCCTCTACTTGTGCAAGGATTTTCAGGTCAGGGCCATAGAGGCGGATCTGGCCATCGAAACTGCTGGTGACGAGCCGGCCAGCCGCGTCGAAGTCCACACCGTAGCTGGAGTCGTCGTACCCGCCGTCGGCTCCCAACTCCCTGCCGTCGGCAGCCTTGAAGACGCGGACGCCGTTCGCACCTCCTAAGGCCGCGGCGAGGCGGGCGCCGTCATGGCTGAATGCCAGATGTAAGGTCACGTTCGGTAACCCCGAGATGCGTCCCCGAAGCCGGCCGCTCTGGCGCTCGAAGAGATAAACACTGTAGCCTTTCTCCCAAGCATGCCCGGTCCACCCGCCGGCGGCGACGGTTTCCCCGTCTGGAGAGATCGCGACAGCATAGATTTTCCCTTCATCTCCCTCCCCGATCGGCGACCGGAGCACTCGTTGCAACTCGCCACTCTGGAGATCCCACACCCGCACCGTCTTGTCGTCAGATCCGGTGACCAGATAGCGGCCCGCTGCATCGACATCCATCCAGTTGATCCCCGCTGTCTGCATCTCGGTTTCAATGCGCAGGAAAGGTTTTTCATCGGCCGCGGCCGGGCTTGACAGAAGCGCCAGGGCGAACGCGCAGGCCCAGGAGATCGAGACCGCCTTTCCGAGCTTCATTGCACTACTTTCCGCCGGGAACTCGGGCGAGAACGAAGTCCGGCACGCTGCTCGATTTGTTGGCGACCGGCGTCTGGGCATCGTGGGTGAGCTTTTCAACGCCGTCCTGAAGATAGGCTCCGAGCTCCGAAGGGGTGATCTTGCCGTCTTTGGTCAGGTCGGCGGCACCCGCCAAGCCTTCGAGGAGGACCTTGGTGAAGGCGCCGTGCTTCCACTCCGCGCTCTCAATCGATAGTTGCTGCTCTTTGGCGGCGGAGAAGACGACGACCCCGGTGGAGCTGTAGATGAGGCCGTTGAGGAAGTTGGTCGTATCCACTCGGCGGCGAAGCTCGTCGGCCGAGCCCTCCAGGCCGCCGGCGCGGCAGGTGTCGAGGAAGAGGACGACATGTCCCTGGAGACGCAGTAGAGAATCCTGGAGGAAGCTTCCAGGGATGAGAGTGTTGTAACGATGCTGGAGGTCGGCATCGTAGGGAAGGAAGAAGTAGCCTCCGTCATTGATGCCGTGGCCGGCCAGGAAGATCACCGTCACGTCGTCGCGGGAGGTTTTCCGGCTGAGCTCGTCCAGAGCGTCGAGGACGGCGCCATGGGTCGCTTGATCGTTCGCAAGGACATGGATTTCTACGCTGTCATAGGAACTGTCCCCCAGGCGCTTCCAGGCGGCAGCAACGTCTGTGGCATCCCGGTCCGCATAATCGAGCTTGAGAGCGGGGTTTTTATATTTCGAGATGCCCACGGCGAGGACGAAGAGCCGACGCTGGAGCTTGGGCGTCGGAGGAGCCCAATGGAGATGGAGCCGCGCCGGCTCGCTGACGGCGCCCCCGGCCTCGGCGAGGATCTCGACGATGCAGTCGTGGAGTGGAACGGGCACCTCGATCTCGCGGTAGAAGTCCTGGGAGGGTGTAGCGGCTTCAGGCTGGTACAGCACGTCGCCCCGGCTGGTGATGGGCCGGCCGTCGACGCGGGCGCGCACTGCGGTCACCGGCGCTCCGGAGGGAGAGCGGACGTTGATCCGCAGCTTGACCGGGGAGGTGGTGATCGCGGCCCCGGAGGCAGGTTCGAGCACGGTGACCACCGGCGGCAGGCGTTGGAGGATAGGAGCGGGAGCCTGCGCCACGGCGGAGGAGTTTGGCAGGGTGATGCCTGCGCGGCGTACGGCCTCGCCTTCATCGAGAGTTTCGAGGATCAGATCGATCACTTCGGGATGGCGGTACTGATCTCGGAAGTGCCAGGCGGAGAAGAAATCCGCTTCATGATCGAGGCCGTGGTTGACGTGCCAGCCGATCAGGTCCTCACCGCCTACGGAGGTGTCGTAGTACCCGCTCGGCGTCCACAGCACCCAGCGGCGGCCGTCAGGGTGGGGGAAGAAGGCGAGGAGCTCCTGGCCGTCGCGGTACCGGTACCAGCGGATCGTGCCGTCTCCGAGGGCGGCCACGGCGAGACGGCCGTCACCGGTGATCTGAACCGCCCAGGCAACGTCGGGGACAGGCTTTTTTTTCCAGCGCTCTTCGCCGGAGTGGGTGAAGGAGCGGAGGTACCAGTCGGCGCCGAGGAGGAAGCTCTGGTTGTCCGATGCGATAGCCAAGGAACGCGATATCTCGTAAGGGTCAAGGCTCAGCGGCTTGCCATTGAGTGTAGGCCGTACGGTATCTTCCCAATCTGTGATCGCGAGGTCCGGTGCCGCGGTGCGTGGCGGCGTGAGGGTGCCATCCACAGGTGGATCGAGGACAAGGCGGCGGCCAGGCAGCTTGAAGAGTGCCGGGCGCTTTCCCCACTCTTCATAGGCGAAGCCCACAGTTCTGCCGTCGGACGAGACACGGAAACCTCCGTCGAGACCAATAGGGTCGGCGATGACCGGGCGCTGGTGTTGCAGGAATTTTCCGTTTGCATCCAGAACACCCCACGCCGGATCACCAGAGCCGAAGACCAGTCGGCCGCCCGCCAGCGGCCGGAGACCCATGACTGTATTTTTCGGGCCGTCAAGATCCCGCCAAGCGCCGCGGCCGGCGTCGGCCCAGCGGCGGATCGGATATATTCCATTCTTGCCATAGTGGCCAGCGGCGTAGAGAACGCTTCCATCGCTCGACCATGCCACCGCCGCCAGATCCGTGTTCGCACCCTTCGAATCGGCGCTGTAGAGGAGCTTCAAGTCTTGGCCAGAGAGAATGTCGACGCGAGGGGTATAGATATAGCCCACAGCGATTCGACCGCCGTCCGGCGAGAAGGCGATACCGAATGGCTCGTTGCCATTTGGAGACTTGACCTCAGCAAGGATCTTAAGATCGGGGCCGTAGAGGCGGACTTGGTAGTCTTCGCCAGTGGTGATGAGCCGGCCCGCCGCATCGAAGTCCGCGCCATAGCTGCCCTTGCTATAATTGATGTCGCGCCCCACCTCCTGTCCATCGCCGGCCCGGAAGACTCTAATGCCGCTTTTTCCGAGAGTCGCGGCAAGGCGGGCGCCGTCACGGCTGAACGCCAAATGACGGATCACTCTCGGCAGCCCCGAAATCCGCCGCCGGAGCCGGCCGGTCTGGCGCTCGAAGAGATAGATACTGAAGCTCTTTTCCCACTCGTACCCCGTCCAGCCCCCCGCTGCGACGGTTTCCCCGTCTGGAGAAATTGCGACAGCATAGATTCTCCCTTCGTTGCCCTCCCCGATAGGCGGCCGGAGAACCCGCTGCAACTCGCCGCTCTGGAGATCCCACACCCGTACCGTTTTGTCATCAGAGCCGGTGACCAGATAGCGGCCTGCTGCATCAACGTCAATCTGCTTGATCGCCGCCGTATGCATCCCGGTTTCAATGCGCAGGAAGGGCTTTTCATCGCCCGTAGCTAGGCTTGGTACCAGCGCCAGGGCCAAGCCCCACGCCAAACATATTTTTTGCCCGCTCATCTCCTTCCTCCGCCCGGAGTCTCTCCCTGCATGGTCACCGGGTCCATCGCATCCGTCAGATACGCCAGCACGAGGTCCCCCTTGACGTCGAGAACCGATCGCTCCTCCGACGTGAACTTCGCGTCGATGGCCGGGACGGACGCGAGGCTCTCCTTGACCTTCTGGCGCGCCGCTTCCCGGACCTCGGCGTTGGCTCCGGACTGCCAATCGATCGCGATGCGCAGCCCGTCGGCGACCACGGCCTGGGTGATCGTCCGGTACCAGGCGAGCGGCTCGCCGGCGTCGTGGCGCTTCTCCAGACCGTTGAGGCACTCCTCGGAAAATTGCTCGGAGAGATCGCCCAGGACCGCGAACGCCAGGGAGCGCGGGTGGAGGATCTCGACTTCCCAATGCTTGGCGCCCTGGATCGCGAAGCTCGGCAGGATTTTGTGCAGCCGCTCTGCCGACAGGTGGAGGGCCCGCTTGCCGGAGGAGCGGGGGAGCAGGAAGGCTTCGGCGCGCGGCTGGCGGCCGGGGAAGCACTGCTCGGGCCAGAAGGCCACGTCCGGGCGGGGGAGAGCCTCGGGCTTGCCGTCGGCACCGCGCCGGAAAAGCCGGATCACCGTTCCCGGCCGGTAGTGGGCCACGAACCCTTCGTTCAGCTCGTAGTGCCGCTCCCGGAGGATATCGAGGAGGTCTTGCTCGGGATTGGGCCGGAAGACGAAGTAGAGACCGATGGCGGCCATGGCGATGACGAGACCCGCGCCGATCAGCCAGGACTTCCGGCGCCGGGATGGCTGCTTTCGGGATTTGCGGCGCGTCACGGGCGTTTCTCCGCGGCGGCGAGCTCGATCTGGATGCCCACCGGCTCGCCGGCGGCGAGCTTGCCTTGATAGGTGGCGGCGGGCACGTCCGGAAGCGAGGCCTGGTTGAGCACGACGTCGCGCAGGCGGATCTGTTTCAGCCATCGCCGTGGGGAAGCCGGAGCGCTGACGGGCGATGGCGGTGGCGGGCCGCCGTCGGCGAGGGGCGTGAGCGAGAAGAGGAGGGCCAGCCGGGTCGGGCCCTGGCCGGAAAGGCTCAAGGAATGGACGGGCGGCAGGCGGGTGAAGCTCTGGGCCGTGACGGGAAAGCCGCTCGCCTCGCTCGGCCAGATCCGCTGCTTGAGATGACGTCCCGAGTCGAGGCCATAGAGCGCCACATAACCTCCGCGGCTGGGCGAGACTTCAAAGACGAAGTGATCGTCCGGGCTGAAGCGATGATCCAGCGGCACCGTCATCAGGCCGTCACCTTCCGTCTTCTGGACCTTGACGAAGACCACGAGCTCGTCGTTGCCGAGAGGCCGCAGCCCTGCCCACGGGCCCTCCTGAGCCGTCGCGCTCCAGGCGAGGATCAGAAGCGAGAGAACGCTGAGAGACTGGACCGGCACCCGCGGCATCCCGACCTCCTGCTGCATGGCTTCGTGACGTTGAACCGCAGGGATTTTAGCAGGTCTGGCGGTGGCCTGTTGCTCGCTTGGAGCTACGGCGGCGTCTGGTTGACACGTTGTCCTGAAAGGACTAGCCTCGACTTACTCTCGTCTTACTCTGCTAGAGGGAAGAAGGGTGTTCATGTCAAAGCCTGCAGCTCGGTCGGAAGTGGCCCACCTTTCCACCAAGGGACAGCTCATCATCCCGAAAGAGATTCGTGAGCGTCACGGCTGGATCGCGGGTATGGAGCTGGTCGTCGAGGACCACGGTAATTCGGTCGTCCTGCGCCGGGCCGAGGATCTCCCTGCGACCACTCTGGAGGATCTCATCGGCTGCGCCGGTTACGCGGGCCCATCCCGCAGCTTGGAGGAGATGGAGGCCGGGGTCGCCCGAGGCGCGCGGGAACGCCGGAGTTGAACCGCATACGTTCAGCCTGCGGAGGAGGCGCATCATGCAGCGCGTCACGGCCTGGACAGCTCTCGGAATCCTGATCCTTTTCCATTCCCTTGCCACACTCGCCCAGGCTCCGGCTTCCACCCCGGCCCCGCTGCTCGATCCATCGTATGAGGTCTGGAGCCGGCGGGCGCCGGAGGTCTTCCGGGTGCGGTTCGAGACCAGCCAGGACGACTTCGTGGTGGAGGCTCACCGGGAGTGGGCGCCCCAGGGAGTCGATCGCTTCTTTGGACTGGTCGTGTCGCGATTCTTCGACGACTCGCGCTTCTTCCGGGTCGTCGCCGGCTTCGTCGCCCAGTTCGGCATCCCCGGCGACCCCGCGGTGTCGGCGGCGTGGAAGCAGCGGACGATCCCCGACGATCCGGTCCGGCAGAGCAACACCCGCGGCATGGTCGCCTTCGCCATGACCGGTCCCAACACTCGCTCGGCGCAGCTCTTCGTCAACCTGGGCGACAACTCGCGTCTGGACGCCCAGGGCTTCGCCCCGATCGGGCGCGTGACGTCCGGCATGGAGGTGGTGGAGCGGCTGTACTCGGGCTATGGCGAGGGAGCCGGCGGCGGCATGCGCGGCGGCAAGCAGGGAAAGATCCTGGCGGTCGGCAACGCCTGGCTCGATGCGAATTTCCCCAAGCTCGACCGTCTGGTGCGGGCTCGCATCCTCGGCGAGTAGGGGCGATCAGGTTCCGGCGACCAGGGTGCACTCACAAGCGTACGACCGAGAACTTCCGCCCCTCCGACTCAACCTCCTCGATCGCGCACCGTTCCGGCAGCGGTTCCGCCGCCTTCCTTCCGTCGAAGACGAGCAACGTTCCGCGGTCGAGGCCCAGGCGGTCGAGGTAGGTGCCGAGCTGCTTCAGGCCCTGGGGCAGGGGATCGGGGCGGCCGTCGCGCCAGACTTTGAGCTCGACGGCCCAGCGCTCGGCGCCGCCTGCATGGGGCCAGCGGATGCAGAGGTCGATCCGGCCGCTCCCCACCGCGTACTCGCGGTCGATGAAGCCGCCGCCGTTGACCACCTTCTGGAGGAAGGCCATGAAGACGAGTTGCGCCGCCGCCTCGCTGTAGGGGGCCTGGGCGAGGTAGGCCTCGGCGTTCTCGCACCAGAAGGCGCGGAAGTCGGCGAGCAGGAGGTCGAAGCGCAGCCGGCCGTCCGGGGCGACATAGGCGGGGGAGGGGCGCGGCAGGGGGAGCGTCTGCTCCAGGAGGGAGGTCAGGGCGCGCGGGACGACCTCGCGGTAGATCGGGTTGGCGATGGCGAGGCCCTGCGGCGTCGACACCACCAGGCCGAGGTCGAGGGCGAAGCGGACGTCGTCGTCCAGGAGGTTCGGGGGCAGCGTCTCGCCGGCGACGATGGGCTCGATCACCCGCCGCACCCGCGGCTCGCGCAGGCGCTCGATCAGGGAGTCGAGGTGGGTGTCCCGGCGCAGGATGAGCGCCTCCTTCGCCGCCTCGATCACACTGGCGTCGATCGGAACGGAGCGGTCCGGAGTCAGCTTCTCGACGGCCTGACGGGCGAGCGCGTTGACCAGCCAGGGCTGGCCGCGGGTCAGCTCGAAGGCGAGCGCCCGGGCCTCGGGGGTGAAGGGCTGGCCGGTGTCGGCGGTGTGCTGGCCGTAGAGCTCGGCGACCTCGTCCGCCGTGAAGTTGGGGAGGGTGAGCGACTCGACCTTGATGTTGAATGGCGAGGAGGTGCCGAGGCTCTGGACCTCGGGGCGGACCTGCCGTCTGTAATCGCGCACGTCGCGCAGGCCGATCAGGGCCACGCACTGGGGGAACTTTCCGGGCCGGTCGGCGTAGCCGGTGCGGAGCTGGTGGAGGACCGAGATCAGGAGGTTGTCGAAGAGGGCGTCGATCTCATCGAGGAAGAGCACCACCGGTCGCGGGCACTGCTTGGACCAGCGGGTGAGGAGCTCGAGCAGGCGGAACCCGGCGGCCGTCGCGGGGTCGGGGTGCGGCGGCCGGAGCGCGTCGGGAAGGTGGTTCTCCGCGGCGATGCGCAGGGCGCCGAGCACCGTCTCGATCCCGCGCTCGACGTCGCCCCCCGCGGCCTGGCCCACCTCGCAAGAGGTGAGGAGAGCGGCGTAGCGCCCCTGCGAGGTGAGGGACTGGGCGAGGGAGCGGAAGTAGGTCGTCTTGCCGGTCTGCCGGGGCGCATGGACGACGAAGTAGAACTGCTGGTCGATCAGCCCCCGCAGCTCGGGCAGCCGGCGCTCTGGCGGCAGCATGTAGTGCAGCTCGGGCTGGCAGGGCCCCGCCGTGTTGAAGAACCTCGCCATAGGATCTTCAGTCTGTCACCAATCCCCGGAAATCGAAATCCACGTTGAGGCATGCAGGTGATCCCATCGGAAAACGAAAGCAGCGGTGCCCCCTCTCCACAGGTGGAAAGGGGGCTCGGACGCGGTTGACCGCTACGGGAAAAGCGGGCAGCGCTTCACCCTCATGCAGACGAAGTTGCAGTCGGGGATGCCGCAGGGGTAGCAGCAGAGCTCGTGTGGACCGCAGTCCGCGTTGCTGGTGCAGGTGGTCGAGAGGAACTTGGGGCTGGGTGGCAGGAGCTCGGTGGCGGGGGCTTCGCTCGGGCCGCTCGACAAGGTCGCCAGGAACTCCGCGACGCTGGGGACCGCTTGGGGCGCCGCCGTGGCGGGGGCCTGCGGCGTCTGGGCCAGGCCCGCCGCCACGGCGAAGAGCGCGCAGAGGGCCATCAGCAGCAGGGTACGGAAACGGGTTGAGGTGCGCATTTCGGAATCCTCCATAGGTCGTTCAAAACAGGAGTGCACCTCAGCGGCGTTGGCGGGACTCGGTTGGGGAGTCGGAGCGCGGACTCATGCTAGGATTCAAAAATTAACATAAGGAGGCTACGACATGCGCCACGGGTCCGATTTCGTCCTGCAATCCCGCCGTTGCTGGTCTCGCGTCCTGCTGCTGGCTGTGCTTCTGGTGGTCTTCGGTATGGCTCAGGGCCTGGCTCAGGCGCCTGTGGCTGAGATCCCGCAGGCCCAGGCCGCGACGGCGGGCCCGGCTCCTGCCACCGGAGAGGTCTCGGCTTTTCTGGCGACCTTGTCCGTGGTCCCGGCGGGCGAGCAGGCACCCGCTCCCGAATTCCTGCAGTCCGGCACCACCAGTTGCACCAGCGATTACCAGTGCCTGCCGGACAAGCTGTGCTGCCGGGCCTGCGGCACTTTCGACTGCACTCGCAAGGCCTGCCTGACGCCGGTGAACGGGCACTGCCCGGCGATCCCGTAAGGAATTGAATTCGTCTACGCGTAGACCTCGCGGTCGTCGTCGTCCCCCTCCGGCGCCGGAGCCTTCTCCTCCGGCGCCGGGTCGTAGGCGCGGCGGATCTTCATCTCGCGGCCGTTGCGATCGAAGGTGAGGGTGACGTAGAGGTGCTTGCCGTCGTTGGAGAGGATGTAGGACTCGGTCCGCTTCGCACCCTTGTCCGGCTTGACCTCGACGGTGAGGATGCCGTCCCGGTCCCAGCTCGCCCGCAGCTCCACGGGGCCGCCGGGGGCCTTTTCGTCGCGGACCTTGCTGTGGTCGGTCTTGAGGACGCGGGTGTTCCCGGTCTTGTCGGCGAGGGTCACCTGGCCGCCCTGCTGGGTGATGGTCAGCTCGTCGAGGGCCGCGAAGGACGGCGGCGCTCCGCCCTGCCGCTCCGTCTGTCCCGATGTGCCGGATTCGCCATTCGGCGGTCCATCGGGAAAGCCGCCGCCCCGGCGCCCACCGCCACGCCCCATGCCGCCGCCGCCGCCGCGCCGGCCCATGCCGCCGTGGAATCCCTCCGCGCCTCCCTGCGGCCGGTCGTCCTGCCGCATGCGGGCGGTCAGGTCCTCGTTCAGCTTCCAGGTCCCCTGCAGGTTGGGCCTCTGCGGCTCGGGCCGGTCGCTGGCGGAGGCGGAGAGGAGGATCGCCGCTGCCGTGAGGGCCACCAGCCCGATCGCCCAGTCCAGTCGTTTCGCGCGTTTCGTCATGGTCCCCTCTCCTCCCTGTCGCACCCCAGGCTACGGCGGCGGCCGAGGCGAGTCTTCAGGGAAACGAAAGGAATTTGTAAGGGATGTAAACTCTCGTTTTCAGGGGACGAGCCGGCTGCTAAACTGAAGGAGCCATGAGATCCCCGAGTTTCGCTCAACGGCTGCAACGTCTGCCCATTGCCATTGCGGCGGTGCTGGTGCTGCTGCTGGCCGTGCTGGCCATGCTGCAGTGGCAGTGGATCGGCGAGGTGAGCGCCATGGATCGGCACCGGATGCGCGTGAGCCTCTTCGCCGCCGGCTCCCACTTCACGGAGGACTTCGACCGCGAGGTCACCCGGGCCTTTCTCTACTTCCACCCGGACCCCATGGAGCCGGCCGCGGGGAGGCTCGACCGCGTGATCCGCCAGTACGACCGCTGGAACGCCGAGGCGCCCTATCCGCGCCTGGTCCGCGACGTCTTCCTGATCCGGTCCGCGGGCGCCGGCGACGACGGCGAGACCGGGCTCGAGGTCCTGTGGCCGGCGGAGCATCGCTTCGTCGCGTGCCCCTGGCCGCCCGAGCTCGCCAGGCTGCGGCAGCGCCTGGAAAAGGCGTCCCACACGCCGGACTCGCCCGCGAGCTCCCGCAACCTGACGCTGGCGGGGGACGTCCCCGGCCTGGTGATCCCCCTCGGGTTCCCGGCGCCGCCGTCCTCGCCCGCGGCCCGCGGTCCCGCGGACCCGCTGGCCGGCGACCACCTGCTGGTGCGGCTGGATCTGAAGACGATCGCCGGCGAGATGTTCCCGGCCTTCACCCGCCGCTATTTCGTCACTCCCCAGGGCGCCGACTACGCCCTCGCCGTCAAGGCTGTCGGCGACCCCAAACGGGCTGTTTTCCTTTCGGATCCCCAGGAGCCCCCAGCCTCTTTCGGCGTTGGCGACATGGAGCTCGACATGTTCCGGCTGCGGCCCTTCGACGAGCTGCGCTCGCTGTCGGCGGGGCACGGGCCGGGAGCCGCCGCCCAGTGGAAGATGCCGTCGCCGCCCCGGCCGCGGATGCGAGGACAGCCGCCCGGCGACCGGCGGCGGGAGGGCGGGGCCTGGCGGCTGGTCCTCAAGCACCGGGACGGCTCTCTGGAAGAAGCCGTGGCGGCTGTCCGGCGGCGCAACCTGGCGATCAGCCTGGGCATCCTGGCCCTGCTCGCGGCCACCATGGGACTGATGATGGTGGCGACCCAGCGGGCGCAGCGCCTCGCCCGGCAGCAGATCGAGTTCGTGGCCGGCGTCACCCATGAGCTGAACACGCCGCTGACCGCCATCCGCTCGGCGGGCCAGAACCTCGCCGCCGGCGTGGTGGCGGAGCCCGGCCAGGTGCGGCGCTACGGCAACCTCATCGAGAGCGAGGGGCGCCGCCTCTCCGACATGGTGGGGCAGGCCCTGGAGCTGGCCGGCATCCAGTCGGGGCGCCGGGTCTACCACCCCCGGCCGGTGGAGGTGGGGGAGATCGTGGACGGCGCGCTTCAGGACTGCCGCTGGATCCTCCAGGAGAAGCGTATCGAGGTGGCGAGGGAGGTCGACCGCGACCTCCCCGCCGTGCTGGCGGACGCGGCCGCCCTGCGGCGGGCGGTGCAGAACCTGATCGAGAACGCCGTCAAGTATGGCGGTCAGGCGGGCTGGATCGGCGTCCGGGCCCGCCGGGCGCCTTCCGGTGCGGTGGAGATCACCGTCGCCGACCGTGGACCGGGAATCCGCCGGGAGGACCTGCCCCACCTCTTCGAGCCTTTTTTCCGCGGCCGGGACGCGGCCCTGGGGGGCACCCCCGGCAGCGGCCTGGGCCTGAGCCTGGTGCGCCATATCGTCGAGGCCCACGGCGGCCGGATCACCGTCGCCTCCGGCGTCCCCGGTACCGGAGAGACGGAGGGTAGCGCCTTCACCCTCCAGATTCCGGCGCTGCAATCGCCGTCATCGCCGCCGGCGGTCATTGCGGCGGAGCCGGGCCAGCCCGAGGAGGAGCCGGCGTGATCGCGGAGCGGCCGGCGCATTCCGGAGAGCCGGCGGTGCGGCGCATCCTCCTGGTGGAGGACGAGCCCAGCCTCGTGCTCACCCTCTCGGACCGGCTGCTCAGCGAGGGCTACCAGGTGGAGACCGCCGGCGACGGCGAGGCGGGGCTCGCGCGGGCCCTGGACGGCTCTTTCGACCTCATCCTCCTCGACGTCATGCTGCCGCGCCGCGACGGCTTCGAGGTCTGCCGCGAGCTGCGCAGCCGGGGCGTCCAGGTGCCCATCGTCATGCTCACCGCCCGTGGCCAGGTGGTGGACCGGGTGGTGGGCCTGAAGCTCGGAGCGGATGACTACGTCACCAAGCCGTTCGAGATGATCGAGCTGCTGGCCCGCATGGAAGCCCTGTTCCGCCGCGCCCGCACGCCGGCCTCCGCCGCAGCGGGCACCTATGCCTTCGGCGACGTGCGGGTCGACTTCCGCCGCGCCGACGTGCTCCGGGGCGGGGAGCCGGTGACCCTCTCGGCGCTGGAGTTCAAGCTCCTCGCCTACTTCATCCAGAACCGCGGCGCGCTGCTCTCCCGCGACGAGCTGCTCGACAAGGTCTGGGGCTACGACGCCATGCCGACCACCCGCACCGTGGACGTGCACGTGGCCTCCCTGCGCCAGAAGCTGGAGAGCAATCCGTCGCGCCCCGAGTACATCCTCACCGTCCACCGGCGGGGCTACCGCTTCGCCGGCTGACCAGTTTTTACATTCCTTACAAATTCCTTGCGGCATCCTGAAGACTGGGCTCCGGCGACGGGCCTATGCTGGCGAGCGTTGGGACAGCGCCGCGGACCCCACGGCGCGCAGAAAGGAGATCGCACCATGAAACGGACTCTCACGCTCTTCCTCGGCGCCATTCTGCTGGTGGGTGCCGCGGCCTTCGCCGCGGGCGCCGGCGGCCACTGGAAGACGGCCGGCGACCCGGCCGCGATGGCCGCGACGATGCAGCAGCACGAGGCCCACCTCGCCAAGGCCCTGAGCCTCACCGCCGATCAGCAGGCCGCCGCCCAGAAGCTCCATCAGGACCTGGCCACCAATGCCCAGCCCCTGATGGCGCAGCACCGGCAGCAGATGCAGGAGATCCACACCCTCCTCGACGGCGGCAACGCCGACGCCGCGGAGATCGGCCAGAAGATGATCGACG
Organism: Thermoanaerobaculum sp.; assembly: GCA_021154885.1. Lineage (GTDB taxonomy): Bacteria > Acidobacteriota > Thermoanaerobaculia > Multivoradales > UBA5704 > DATARR01. Next base: position 38,066 of record JAJKHS010000104.1, on the reverse strand, counting down.
CCCACGCCACCGGCCAGCAGCTCAAGGCCCTCCACGACGACTTCAACACGAAATTCAGCGCCCTGCTGAACCCGGACCAGCTCGCGAAGTTCCAGCAGCTCCATGGAGCGCGCCAGAGCCACGTGCAGCGGCCCGCCGGCTTCTAAGCCGGGCGATCCTTCCGTTTGACCCAGCGGGCCGGCCCTGCACGCGCATCCGGCCCGCTCTTTTTCCCGCCTGCCGTCCTCGCCCCAACCCCCCCGCCGGTGTCCCGGTTTGCCCGCCGCCTCACACCTTGCCTGCTAGTAGACGTACTGTTTCAAGTTCATCTGGATTGGAGGGCTCGCTTTGGCCGTCTAGGTGCACCTCACTAGTAGAGCCTGGTATGAGTCGTTGGTAAGGCAGCTTGGTGCTGGCTCTGCTCCTCGGAAGTTCTCGAGGTCAGACGTGTCTCGCGGCGTTTTAGCCCTGGATCGGGCCCCTCAGGCCCGCCAGAGTGACGGTTCCCTATCTGCTGAAGGAGGAGTGGAGCATGGCGACGAAGTGGGTCAAACGGTTCCTGATTTCCGATGCGATCGTACTGGTACTGCTGGTAGTCCCGCTGGTGTACGCGGTGACGCCCACGACAGCCCCGACCGGATTCGACAACCTGACGAACGGCTTCGAGTCGCAGGCGCAGTTCGACCTGGACAGGGCGAACTTCGATTCCCGCGAGGAGCTCGCCGACGGTCTGGGCCCGGTCTACAACGCCCAGGCCTGCGCCGAGTGTCATCAGAACCCGGTGAGCGGCGCCATCAGCCAGATCACCGAGCTGCGGAAAGGCCGCTTCGACGGCTTCACCTTCACCGACTCGCCGGGCGGGTCGCTGAACAACGACCGCGCGGTCGACGCCTCCATCCAGGAGCGGGTGCTGGGCGCTGACAACGTCGTCGACCTCCGCAGCTCGCTCAACATCCTGGGCGACGGCTTCGTCGAGGCGATCCCCGACAGCTTCTTCACCACCACCCAGGCCAACCAGCAGGCACAGTTGGGGGTCGGGGGCACGATCATCCGCGTCCCGGTCGGCGAGGCCGCGGCCGGCACCACGCGCATCGCCCGTTTCGGCTGGAAGAACCAGCACGCCAGCCTGCTCTCCTTCGCGGCGGACGCCTATCTCAACGAGATGGGTATCACCAGCCCGCTGCAGCCCAAGGAGAACACCACGAACGGCGTCGTCATCCCGGCGCAGTTCGACCACAAAGCCGATCCTGAGGACGCGGGGACGACGGCGGATCCCTTCGGGACCGACGTCGGCGCCTTCACCCGCTTCATGCGGTCGACCAAGGCTCCGGCTCCCGACGCCGCGGTGGCCAACACCTCGGACGTGCTCGCCGGCAAGAGCCTGTTCACCCAGATCGGCTGCAGCATCTGCCACGTCGCGTCGATCACCACCTCTCCGGGCGGCACCGTGATCAACGGCGGCAAGTACACCATCCCGGCGGCGATCGGCGACAAGATCATCCATCCGTACAGCGACTTCATGCTGCACGACGTGGGCACCGGCGACGGCATCGTGCAGAACGGCGGCCAGGGCACCCGGACCAAGATGCGGACGCCGCCGCTGTGGGGCCTGCGCACCCACGACCGGCTGATGCACGACCTCCTGAGCGTGACGCGCGACGACGCAATCAACCGCCACTTCGGCGAGGCCAACCCGGTCATCAACAACTACCTCAACCTCAGCGTCACCCAGAAGAACCAGCTCATCGCCTTCATCAACTCGATTTAGCCCGTCGCGACACCCCGGCCGGGCCGCGCGGCCCGGCCGGTTGCTTCAGACGCGAACCCCGCCGATCCAGTAAACTGGGGAGCCATGCGACTCCTCTACTCCTACCTCCGCCGCTACTGGACGCTCGTGCTCCTGGCCCTCGTGCTGGCGGCCGTCAACCAGATCTTCTCGCTCCTCGATCCGCTGATCTTCCGCCACGTCATCGACCAGTACGCCACCCGCTACCGCGAGTACACGACCGGGCAGTTCTTCCGCGGCGTCAGCCTGCTGCTCGCCGCGGCGGTGGGGGCCGCCTTCGTGTCGCGGGTGGCCAAGAACTTCCAGGACTATTTCGTCAACGTGGTGACCCAGCGGCTGGGGGCGGACCTCTACTCGGACGGCGTCCGCCACTCCCTGGAGCTGCCGTACCAGCTCTTCGAGGACCAGCGCAGCGGCGAGACGCTCGGCAAGCTGCAGAAGGTGCGCGCCGACGTCGAGAAGCTGATCAGCACGGCGGTCAACACCCTGTTCACCACCCTGGTCGGAGTGGTCTTCGTGATGGTCTACGCCTTCACCGTGAGCTGGATCATCGCGCCGGTCTTCCTGCTCACCATCCCCGTGCTCGGGGTCCTGAGCTCGGTGCTGTCGCGGCGGATCAAGAAGATTCAGAAGGTGATCGTGGCCGAGACCACGGCGCTCGCGGGCGCCACTACCGAATCGCTGCGCAACATCGAGCTGGTCAAGAGCCTCGGCCTCGCCGGCCAGGAGATCGAGCGGCTGAACGCCACCACCGGCAAGATCCTGCGGCTGGAGCTGCGGAAGGTGCGTTCGCTGCGCCTGCTGAGCTTCATCCAGGGCACGGCGGTCAACGCCCTGCGCACCTCCATCCTCTTCCTGATGCTGTACCTGATCTATTCGCGGCAGATCTCGATCGGGCAGTTCTTCTCGCTCTGGATCTACTCGTTCTTCATCTTCGGGCCGCTGCAGGAGCTGGGGACGGTGATCAACACCTACCGCGAGACGGAAGCCTCGCTCGACGTCTTCCAGGCCATCCTCGCCATCCCCACCGAGGTGAAGCCGGCGAGCCCGCTCCCCTTGGGCGAGCTCGGCTCGCTCGCCTTCGAGGACGTGGGCTTCACCCACCAGAGCGCCTCGGCGCCGGCCCTCCACGACGTCTCCTTCGCGGTGGAGCGGGGGGAGACCGTGGCCTTCGTGGGGCCCTCGGGCTCCGGGAAGACGACGCTCGTCAAGCTGCTCGTCGGCCTCTATCAGCCGCGGCACGGGCGCATCCTCTACAACGGCAAGCCGGGCACGGCCCTCGACCTCGACGAGCTGCGGGCGCAGATCGGCTTCGTGACCCAGGACACGCAGCTCTTCTCCGGCTCGATCCGTGAAAACCTGCTGTTCGTCAACCCCACGGCCACCGATGCCGAGTGCCTGGAGGTGCTGAAGCGGGCCGCCTGCGACAGTCTGCTGGCGCGCGCCGACCGCGGGCTCGACACGGTGATCGGGGAGGGGGGCGTCAAGGTCTCCGGGGGCGAGAAGCAGCGGCTGTCGATCGCCCGGGCGCTGCTGCGCCGGCCGCGTCTGCTGGTCTTCGACGAGGCGACCTCGTCGCTCGACTCGCTGACCGAGGAGGAGATCACCTACACCATCCGCGAGGTGGCATCCTCCCAGGTGATCACCGTCCTCATCGCGCACCGGCTGTCGACCATCCTCCACGCCGACACCATCCACGTCCTGGAGCGTGGCCGCATCGTCGAGTCCGGCCGCCATGGGGATCTCCTGGAGCAGAAGGGTCTCTACTACGCCATGTGGCGCCAGCAGGTGGGCGAGCGCCGGCCGGCCCCGGTGCCGCGGCTGGCGGCGGCGAGCGGGGGGTAGGGAGAGCGCTACCCCAGTGCTTTGCCAGATTGCCCGATCCAGCCGTCGTCAGCGCCCCTTCGGGGCGGCCCTCACTCTCCCAACCCTCTCTCTCCCAACCTCCCCCCCGGGCCGCCGGGAGAGAGAGGGCTAAGACAGTTTTTCTTCTTGCTTCTTCTTCAGACTAACCACTCCCTCTTCTCCCGGCGGACGGGGGGGAGGCTGGGAGAAGAGGGCCGGGGTGATGAGGGTCTTGGGAGGGGGGACTCTGGGGGATAGGGGAGAGCACCGGGCTGGCGCTCGGCGCCGGACCCTCGTATAATTTGCTGAGTCAAGCCGTTCGCAGAGTCTGCCTCGGGAGGGAACCATGATTCGCATGCCCTTGCAGCGCGCGCCTGCCCAAGCTCCCGCGTCGCCCGCCACGCCGCGGTTCGCCACCCAGCGCTCCTGGGTGCCCCCGAGCGTGGAGCGGGGAATCGAGGAGGCGCGCGGCGGCGGGCAGCCGCTGCCGGAGAAGGTCCAGGCTTCGCTGGCGCCGACTTTCGGCCCCTCCCTCACGCAGGTCCGGGTGCACGCCGACCCCCGCGCCGACCGGCTGGCCGGCAGCGTTCAGGCACGCGCCTTCACCGTCGGGCGCGACGTCTTCTTTCGCAGCGGGGAGTACAGCCCCGGCAGCACCGAGGGAGTCGAGCTCCTGGCCCACGAGCTGACCCACGTCGTCCAGCAGGGCACGGGGCAGGTGCCGGCGGCGAGTGTGGCGCAGCCGTGCAGCGCGTGCGGCAAGTCCGATCACTCCGAGCGGCGACCCGAAGAGCCCGCTTCGTCCCCTTCAGGCCTCGCCCTGGGACCGGCGGACGACCGCTTCGAGAAGGAGGCTCACCAGGTGGCTCAGGCGGTCGGCAGCGGCAAGCCGGCCCCCATCCTTCAGCGGCGGCGTGAGACCGTTCTGCAACGGTTCTGCGAGGACGATCCCGCCGTCAACGACCAACCGGCCGTAGGGCAACCGGCCGTAGGGCAGAAACGTCGTGGCTCCTGGGGCGCAGGGGACGGGGCTCACCGGGACAAGGTCGTGAAGCTGCATCACGAAGAAGACGCCGAGATGGCGGAAGGATGAACCGTGTCTGACTGCTCCTGAAGCAGAGAGATCCAGCCCCGCGCCTTGACGTGCTCCGGCGTCATCGCCACGGTTTCCCGCAGCCACGCGAGGGCTTCGTCCCGGCGGCCGAGGCCGTAACAGCACAGCCCCAGGTTGTAGAGGGCCGCGTCCGTCCGGCCGAAGTAGTAGATCGAGGCTTCGTAGTACTCCAGAGCCTCCGCGTACAGCCGGATCTCCTGGAGGAGCATTCCCAGGTTGAAGAGCGAATCGGTGGCCCCGGGTACGAAGTAGAAGTTGCCGGCGATCTGCTGCACGTTCTCGGCCAGGCGGTGGACCGCGTAGGGCTGCGCATAGGGCAGGCTGGCCAGGATCACGTCGAAAAAGCGATTGAAGACGAAGGGGTCCCACAGCGTCAGCTCCAGCAGGGCCACCAGCGTCTCGAGGCGCGCCCGCGGCCTGGTCTCGTCGAAGTAGCGCAGCACGTCGTAGAGGTGGCCGGGATTGAACGTCCCCATGAACTGCTGCAGGGCGAGGCGGGTCTCGGGCAGGGAGCGCAGCTCCATGCCCAGGGTGAAGAGCGACGTGATGATCCCTTCCGACGCCTGATGAAAACAGTCGCCTCCTTCGCTCCGGGCGTAGTGCTCCACGGCCTCCAGATCGACGGTAACGGAAAGGCAGCCGCCGTGCAGGCCGACCGTGAGCCTCCCGTCCTCGTTCCGGTCCCCTGCGTGCAGGATCCCCTTGTCCGCCACCAGCAGCAGGATCTCGGGCGACACGCGCTCCCGCAGGCGAGCGATCCCGCGCAGGGCGCTCACGGGAAAGAGGAAACGCCCCGCGCCGGAGAGGCCCAGGTATCCTTGGAGGACGCCGTCGAGGGCCGCCTGCTCATAGTGGGGCCATGCGACCTCGCGCTCCTCGCAGTCGCGCAGCAGAGTGACGAGATTCAAGGCCGCGTTGGCCGACTGGTTGGGGGGCGCCGCGAGGGCGGGGGGCACCAGCGTCTCCAGCAGTCTCCCCTCTTCCACGCGATACAGATCGTGGGGAACCGCGTCGAAGACGTAGTTGGCGATCACGACGAAAGGTTTCTGAGCAGTTGTGGCCGGCTCGGCTCCCAGCACCGTGCCGGAGACCTCGAGCGTCACCGTGCCGTCGCCGTCCAGATCGAACCGCGCGAAGTCGAGCACTCCCTGTTCCACGAACGGCTGGAGCGCCGCATGAGCCTGCCAGAACTCCAGGTTTTTGCGCGAGACGTCGGACATCACGTAGCAGAAGTCCGCGACAAATACGTCTGAGGACTCCTTCAGCGCCATCAGGCGGCGCAGCAGGTAGTAGCTAAAGGTCCCGGTGCCGGCCCCCAACTCCAGGATGTAGAACGGCCCGCTCGCGGCTCCGCGCGTTTTTTGCCGGCAGTCTTGCAGGAAGCGGAAGATCAGCGTGGCGTAGGCATGGGCGAGGTAGGGGTTGCTCGTGATGTAGAACGGCACCTGTCCGTTCCAGGCGTTGACCCCTTCCGTTTCGAAGAACGCCTTCTGTCGCTGCCAGATTGCGCACCGGGAGAACGGCACATGGCGAGCACTCATGTCACCGTGCACCGTCATTGGTCGGTAGTGATGGTATGTTTTTCGGTCTCGACCTGATAGATCTTTTGCCAGGGATCGTAGGTGGCTGAGTAGTATTTCGCCTTGCAGGTGAAGCGGGGAGGAAAGGCGTTATTCGACCACTTCTTGGTGAACGTCGTGATGTGCGCGTCGATGTTCGCGTCGATCGGCTGCCCCAACGGATCGGTGTTCTGATCGGTTTCATGTTGTATATTGGCGTTGACGTAGGCGGGTCTCCCGGTGTAGCTGGCGGCCACCTCGTACTCGACCCACAGATGGCGGTAGTGTTGGCCGGGCGTGTTGGCGTCCACCTTGAGCGCGAAACCCTTGGCGTCGGTATTATGTTGCTTGTTGGCATCCACCCCAGTGGCCGCGTTGTTCTTCTGCAGCCAGGCCCCTTGGATCTGCGCGTTTTTCACCGCGTTGTTGTGGGGTGGGTTTGCCAAACCCCAGAACAGGACATTGTCCGTCTTTGTCGCGGCGTCGGTCGTCTGGGTGGCGCTCCCCATCGCCGCTTCGTAGAGGTTGTTGTTGTAAGTGCCGTGGGTGCGGATGGCATTCTTGACCGGAGTTTCCACTTCGAGGCAGTGGGCTTTATTGCTGCGCTGCGAGCCGAGCAGGATGTTCTCAGCGTTCTGCTGCGTACCGTTCGCCCCTGCGGTCGTATCGAAATGATGATTGATGAGATGCATGCGGGTGGAGGTTTGAGGGCGGTTCTTGTCCCTGACCAGCCCCCCGGGGCGGGAATAACCATCCCGGTAGAGGGGAAAATTGGTGGGATCGCCAGGGTCCGATTTCGCTCCCGCGCTATATTGGCTCCCGTCGGTCTTGAGGACGTTTTTCTTGCCGCAACCTGTCTGTGGTCTAGCTCCGCCGGGGAAGGTCAGCGAGTGACCCGGGTAGTTGCCGTTGTGGTACTTGTTCAGCGGAAACTGCGGCCCCTGGAACTGGCGCTGGATGAGCGAACCCGGCGCGCCGTCCGGGGCCGGCGCGGGCAGGGCTGACAGCGATGCCGCCTCCGCTCCCTTCCAATCCGGCGCGAGATCGGGTCCGGCCGCGACGGCCGGCTGCGGTGGTGCCGCGCCCTGCTGCACCACGTGGGCCAACTCGTGGGCGATCAGCTTCTGACCCTTGCGGCTCTGCGGGTCGAAGCCGCCTTGGCGGAAGAAGAGGTGGCGGCCGGTGGTGAAGGCGGCGGCGCCCAGCGCCTTGTTGAGATCCGCGGAGCGCTGGTCGGCGTGCACTCGCACCCGGGCGAAGCTCACCCCGTAGCTACTTTCCATGGTCCGGCGGATGGCGGCGGGCAGGGGGGCTCCTTCCCCCTCCTGCTGGCGGATGGCCGCCGTCAGCTCCGGTGCCACCGGGGTCGACGCCGCAGGAGGCGCGGCGCCGTGGCTCTCCGTCGCAGCGGCCCGCGGCTCGGAGGCCCTCGGCGTGCTCGGCCGCTCCCGCGAGCCGTGCAGGCCGTCGGTGCGGTCCGGGCCGGCGTGATGGCGGTCGACCACCTGCTCGGCCGCCCGTTCGGCCGCGCGCTCGTGGATGCCGGCCGGCGGCCCCAGGGTGAGCTGCGACCTGCCCGGGGCCAGGGGGCTGGCTGCCGGCGCCATGGGCCTGGGGATGCGTGTGAACATTTCGTCAGGCTCTCTTCACCCGCGTTGGACCGCTGATTTCTACACCTTGGTGCGAGCTGAGGTTTAACCCACCGGCGGCGGGTCTGTCAAGCGGGAGAGCTGCGCCGCCGTCCCCGGCTCGAAGCTGTCGTAATGCAGTTCGTTATGTTCTGTGCCGCAGAATAGCCGTGGGACCCCTGGCTCAGGAACGAATCTGCAGCAATCGGCAGCAATGAATATGGATCCGTTTCAGCCAGGGTCCTGACTCGATCCCCAGGTCTCGCGAGCCGGTGGCATGGTCGTTGCTCCCTCCTTTCTCCGGAGGGCTTACGCAGCGAGGAGCTACCCATGCCAACTTCACCGATACGCCACGTCCTGACCGTCTCTTTGTGCGCGGCGGCGCTGTGGGCCGGCGCCTGCAATCGCGATCACAACCAGCCGCAGCCCGTGCAGACCACGGCGAATCGCCAGACCTCGGCTCTGCCGCTCCAGAACGCTCCCGCGTCGACGCCTCAGGGCAATGAGCTCAACCCTGCTCCCCAGAGCGTCGCCGTCGGGAACGCCCCGTCTGCCGGCGCTGCCGGTGACTTGAACGCCCGCGAGCAGGAGCTGGCGGACCAGGAGCGCCAGCTCGGCGAGCGGCAGGCCGAGTTGAGCTCCCGCGAGCAGCAGATCGCGGACCGCGAGCGGGCGCTGGCCGAAAGGCCGGCGGCGCCCGCTCCCTCCGGAGCCGTGGCGCGAACCGCGCCGCCTGCGCCGCCATCCCCGCCCATGCAGGTCGCCAATCCGCGCCTGGAGCCCCGTGCGGTCAACGCCATCGTACCGGCCGGCACCCGCCTCTCGGTCGCGCTGGGCGAGACGCTGACCAGCCGGGGTAGCCGGGTGGGGCAGCGGGTTCGGGCCCGGGTCGTCTCTCCCGTGTCCGAGCATGGGGTGGTCGTCATCCCCCGGGGCTCCGAGCTGTTGGGCGAGGTCACCGCGGCCGGGTCCCCGCGACGGCTCGGCGGCCGGGCGATCCTGGGGGTGAGGTTCACGGAGCTCGTCCTCCCCTCCGGCGGCACGGTGCCCATCCAGGCGTCGTTCGCGGAGCAGGGTCGGAACCGGTCGCGGCGGTCCGCGGCCATCGTCGGCGGCACGGCGGCCGGCGGCGCCATCATCGGCCACAACGTCCACGACAGCAACCGCTCCCGCGGGACGCTGGTCGGCGCCCTTCTCGGCGCGGCGGTGGGCTCCGCCATTGCCGCCAACGTTCCGGGGCCGGACGTCGTCGTGCCGCGCGGCGCGGTGATCCGCGTGCGTCTCCGTCATGCGGTGGGCGTCCGGGCCGGTCGCTGAGCTGAACGGAGAGGGGAGGGAGGTCCGGTGCCTGGGCGCGGCTTCATTTCAGGGATTGCTCTGGGGCTCGGTCTGGTGTTGCTGGGCGGCTGTGCGGAGTATCAGGGGCGCCCCGGCCGGCTGGCGACGCTCGGCAGCGACCTGAAGGGCGCCGGCAGGGACCTCGCCGGGGCGGCGGTGCACGAGGTGCCGCCCCACAGTGCGGAGCAGTGGACCTACCTCGGCGGGCTGGCCGTCAGCTCGGCCTATCTTGAGACCCGGAAAGAGGATCTCCGGCGCCAAGTCCTGCGATCCTCTCTGTTCCGCAACTCCGGCTGGACCGAGGTCGGAGGCCAGATCGGCCTGTCGCGCAACGTCGAGCTGGCGGCGGCGACTTTCTATACCGTGGGTCTCCTGGGGGACCTGCCGCGGACGCGGGAGACGGGCCTGCTCATGGGCGAGTCCATCCTGGCCTCCCAGACCACCACCGGGCTGCTGAAATTCGTCTTCTCGGAAGAGCGGCCCAGCAGGGCGGCAGGTTGAGCTATTTCCACTCCGGGGGGACCAGCGCCTCGGTGCACGTGACGAACGCCATGGCGGTGGCGCGGGTCCTCGACTACGAGCTCAGCCGTGAGATCGAGAGCCGCCCGGGGCGGGTCCTCGCCCGGATCGGCATCTACGCCATTCCGGCCGTCACCGGCTGGCAGCGCATGCGCTCGGATCAGCACTACCTCTGGAACGTCGTCCTCGGCGGCGGGGCCAGCTTCTACATGACGAGCGCCGTGCTCCGCCAGCACGATCGGGAGCGGGGTGGAGGAGAGCCGGACCGGGCGACTCCCCGACTCGTCGCGCTGCCCACCCGCGGCCGGGGCGCGGAGCTCCTGCTCGTCTGGAGCGGACCTCGCGGGCTCCGTCCTTGATCCCAATCGCGTGGCCTGCTAGCATTGATAGCATGAAAGGGCAGCCCATGACCCAGTTGATCGTGCGTAACCTCGAGGAAGAAGTCGTTCGTCAGTTGAAGCTTCGGGCAGCGCGCCATGGCCGTTCGGCGGAAGCGGAGCATCGGGAGATCCTGCGCGAGGTTCTGGTACCCGTGAAAGGCAAAAGGTCTCTCAAGGAGCTTCTTCTCGCCATCCCACAGGTCGGTGAGGACGCCGACTTCGAACGACTCCCGGACAGCGGCCGGGACGTGAAGCTTTGAGCTACCTGATCGACACGAACATAGTGTCCGAGCTGCGCAAGGGGCGGCGCTGTGATCCGGGCGTAGCTTCCTGGTTCGCCGAGGTCTCCTCCGACGAGGTCTATCTGAGCGCGTTGACCCTGGGTGAGCTCCGCAAAGGCATCGAAAACATCAGGCGCCGGGACGCGGCGTCTGCGGCTGCTTTGGATGTTTGGTTCCGGGAGCTGGAAGCCAGCCACTCCGACCGCATCCTGCCTGTGGACCAGGTGATCGCCGAGCAGTGGGGACGCTTCAACGTGCCGGATCCTCTACCGGTGCTCGACAGTCTCCTCGCCGCCACGGCGAGCGTGCGTGGCATGACCCTGGTGACGCGCAATCTCAAGGACGTGGAGCGCACGGGCGTGGACTGTCTGAATCCTTTCAGCGTCTGAATTGCAGGCTCGCCTCGTGGAAGGTCAACCCGCGGGCTCCGCCCGCTTTCGCAAGGAGGCCACTCGATGCTCCAATCCCTCCGTTCCAACCGCCGTCCCTTCATCGCGCTCGCGCTGGTGGGCGCCCTCGCCGCCGTGCTGCTGCTCGGTCTGCCCGGGTCCTCGCAGGCTGTGGTGACGAGGACCGGCCACGACTTCACCTACTACAACAACGCCGCCCACCAGACGGTCGTGGGATATCGCTTCGTCTGCGTTGGTTATTCCGGGGGCTGGGGGCAGATCACCCCGTATGACGTGATCGGGCCTTACCCCTGCCACTAGCCGGGGGAGCACCGTTGCGCAGGGACGGCAGGGACTTCAGGGACAGCAGGGACGAGGAAAGCTCCGTTCTCTGGTCTTTTTCGAGTCCCTGAAGTCCCTGATGGTCCCTGAAGTCCCTGCTTTTTCCAAGAGCCGGCGCTATATATAAGGGGTTAGCGTCGAGCTCGGGGTCCGGGGAGGAGCCTTGCGGCCGTAGCGCTGCTCGCAGGCGGCGTACTTTTCATAGGCCTCTTTCGGAGCCTCGGAAAGGAGCCGTGACCGTTGCTCGTCCGTCAGGCAAACTTTGGTCTTCGCGCGGAGGTATTTGAGGAGCCCGTTCCAGTCGAGATCCGGGTTCGGTTTTGGCTGAGCCAGGTTCCACAGCCGCACCGTTTTGTCGTCGGAGGCCGTGGCGAGCAGCTTGCCGTCAGGGCTGAAGGCGACAGACCGAACAGCTCCTGCATGCCCCCGCAGAAAAGCGATAGTTTGGCCCAGGAAATTGGGAGGTGAAGTACCGTGGACTCTTGTGGTGCCGTCTGAGCTCGGCAGAGCCAGGAGTCGTCCGTCTGGGCTGAACTTCATCGCCTCGAAGGCTCCGCCACGGCCGGAGTCGCGTGTTGCATACGAGGCAAGGAGGCTTTTGCCTTGAGAAAGACTCCAAAGATTCGTCGCATCCTTGGTCGCGGTAATCAGATAGCGGCCGTCCGGGGAGAAAACCAGAGACTCTGCGGGCAGCTTGTCCGGCAACTGGACGCTCAACCTGACACCACGGTCTAGATTCCAGACGCTGGTCCCCTCAGGAGATGACGTCGCAAGCAGCCTGCCGCTCCATCCGAACCGTGCGTTCAAGATAGAGTATGGAAACTGGACGATTCGCATTGCAACGTTCACGCCCAAAATGTGCAGAGCAGAGTGGTCTACGATGAGGATTTGACCGTTTGGGTTGAAAGTCGTTGTGATTACCCTCTGTTTTTCTGAGCCTTCGCCTTCGGAAAGCACTGTGCCGATGCTACGACCGCTCTGCGAATCCCAGAGCTGTACTTCGAAGTCGGAGGCGACGAGAAGGTCGCTGTTCAGGGGGCTCCAGGCGACGGTCTTGAAAGGATCGGAGTGGCCACGGAGCACCAGCGGCTCACCGGTTCCATCAGCGTTCCAGATCCGGGCCGTCCGATCCGCCGAGGCGGTGGCGATTCGCGAGCCATCGGGTGAGAACGCCACGCCGAGCACGGAGTCGGTATGGCCTCGCAGGACGAGCATGGGAATGTGAGTCGAGGCGACTTGGCGCGCCAACTCGACCCCGCCAGCCGACACTGAGGAATCCTCGAACTCCATCAGCAGCAGGGCCTGTTCCAGAGGATCGGAGGTGGCTCTTGCTGCAGCCAGTACGGCTTGCGCCTGCGACTTGCCGTATCCTCGAAGAGAGAGGAGACCCACGATCAGGCCCAATAACGCGATCACGACCGAAATCACACTGAGAAGTCTCACTTTCGAGGTAGCCTTCTCCTCGCGGACACTGGCGGCCAGCTCGCGTTTTTTAGCGGCCTCGATCTCCTGCTCCTCGGGCAGCGGCTCCCAGGGTACGGAGAGAGTGGTCAGCCGGCGAGTGAAGTTGGCGAAGGCGTAGCCCAGGGAGAGCCGGTCGGTGGTGCCGCGCCGCGCCGCGATTTTCTCGCCATAGGCGTAATCGCTGTCATGCTTGATCTGGGTGGCGTCGAAATAGGCGCTCAGGTCGCACTCGTCGAGCTCGTAGAGTTCTTCAAACAGGTCTTCGAAAACCTTCTGATAGCCGGGGATCTCTTCATCATCCAATTTTCCTCCATTTCGCCAGGTCACCCGCAGCCGCTCGTTGGTGCCGTCGATTCGTGAGGCGAGAGGGAAGCTGACCAGCGGCCGCAGGTCCGAGGAGCCGATGCGGAAGCGTCGGACTCGCCGTGCCACGTCGAGGACGCCGTCGATGTTCTGGTTATTGGGGACGAAGACGAGGACCAGCTTCTCCGGCATCTGCCGGACGCAGATGCCGCTGGTATCGGTCAGTCCGGTGCGCGAATCGATCAGGACGTAGTCGTAGCGCTCCATGAGGAAGTTGCGGAATTCCCGGAAGAAGCCGGGATCGCGGCCATGGAAGCGTTCCCAGTCGAACTTGCGGATGCGCTCGGGATAGTCGTCGTCGAAGCGGCCGGCCTTGAGGATATGGAGATGGTCAAAGTCCGTGGCCAGCACGTGCGCGGGGAAACTCGCGAGCGCTTGGGCACGGCTCTTTTCGGAATCCTCTTTGCCATACCCGGAGTCCGCGGACTCGAAGAAATCGATCAATCCGGGCTGCAGGGCGAGCGAGCGGATGCCGGACCGCTGCGCGGTTTGCGCGGCCTTCTTGAGGCTGTCCTCAAAATAGCGATGCAGGCCGGGAGCTTCGAGATCCCAATCGATCATCAGGACGCCGCGGCTGCCTTGCGGCAACGTCTCCGCCAGCAGATAGCCAACGTTGGCGAGGGCCATGGAGCGGCCGGTGCCGCCCTTGTAGGAGTAGAAGGTGATGATCTTTCCCGGCGGCGGGATGGCGGCCATGTCAGCTTGCCCAGCCGCCGCCAAAGGCTTCCTGAGGTGGAGGAAGAGCCGCGGCGGGAATCATCACTTCGTAGGTGTCGCAGTCCACTTTGGGGTTTTGCGACTGTTTGCGCAGGTCATTGATCCGTTTCAACAGGCGTTGGACTTTTTCCAGTACCTTGATGTTTTTGAACTGCTGTTTGGGAGCCAGGATGGAGCGAAAGTCCTCATACTGCAGCTCTTTCATTCTCTCCGGCAGGATGGGCTTTTTGTAGTCGTCCTCCGAGGCCCGCAGCAGGATCGGGATGATCATGCTGTGCACCGGCTTGCCGAGGCGCTTGAGCTCGAGGTCGACCATCGCATCCCACTCGCCCAGGCAGTATACGCTGGAGAAGTAGTCATCCGTATAGACGGCGAGCATGGCGCGGCTGTGACACAGCGCCCGCGAGAGCTCGGGCTTCCAGCGGAAGCCGGGCTCGAGGCGAGCCTTGTCCATGTATACGGGCATGGGCAGCCTTTCCCCGGTGCGCTGGTGCTCGATGGCCTTGACCAACTCCTCGGCGAACTCGGTCACGATGTTTTCCGTGGACATGTTCGGATAACTGATGAAGAAATCGTGCTGGTAGATGCAGGGCATCGGCAGTGCTCCCGGCGTTCGGCCTCCAATGGATTCAAAAGAATTCTAACTTCGTCCGCCGAGCGGGTCAACCGGCGGCTTGACCAGCCGCTGCAGCTCGTCCAGCCGCCCCACGGCCTCCTGGTGCAGGCGGTCCATCTTCTCGTGCAGGTGGGCGATCTCCAGCTCGGCCTTGAGGTTGACCTCGTATTCGATGTCGCCCCGGATGTGTTCCTTCGCCGCCTGGCGGTTCTGGCTGAGGAGCACGAAGACCGAAAGGATGATCGCTTCGAGCGACACCACCATGGTGAGCAGCCCGAAGGGGAAGGGATCGAACATCGGCGGCTTCCAGCCCGGGAGCCAGTTGACGTTGAGCAGGATCCAGACGGCGAAGATGACGACGTGGATCATCAGGAAGGTGATGCTGCCCGAGAACTCGGCGATCCAATCAGCCACTTTTTCTACTTTGGACCGGCGGTCCTCGACCTCGGCGTTGACGTTGCGCGAGGCGGTGTGGCGCAGCAACTGCACGGTACGGCGCAGGCGGTTGCCCATGGCGGCGATGATGTCCAGCCCTGCCTCGGGGTGGATGCGGAAGAGGTGGTCGAGGTCGTCGCGGTCCACGGCCAGCGCTTCGAGGTCCTCGATGACCACGACCGAGGCGGTACGCGTGCCGGCGTCGAGGAAGGAGACCTCGCCGAACACCTCGCCCGGGCCCGGTGTTTCGAGCACGATGCGCTCGCCGGTGTCGTCCTTGAAGAAGACCTCGACAGACCCTTGGCGGATGACGAACATCGTGCCGCCCGGGTCGTTGACCTGGAAGACGAGCTGGCCGGCCGGGATGCGCACCGCGTCGAGCTGGCGGGCGAGGACCTCCCGCTCGTCGTCGTCGAGGTACTGGAAGAACGGCACGCCGGCGAGCAGCGCCGCATCGGTCGGCATCGGGAGTCTCCTGTGTTGGTTGCCGCCGGAGCGGCCAGCGGGACTCTAGCCCGATTCGGTGCGGGAGCGGAAGACGAAAAGAGCCCGGCGGATGGCGCCGGGCTCCTGGAAGGGGAGTTATGGGGTCGGCGGACTACTGCGGCGGCCGCCGGTGGTGGTGATTGCCGTTGTCCTGAGGCTGGCCCTGTTGCTGTTGCTGCGGGCGCTGCTGGCGGGCCTGTTGCCGGGCCTGCTGGCGGCCTTGTTGCTGCTGCTGCCACTGGGCCTGGCGCTGAGCCCGGTCCTGTTGCTGCTGTCCGCGGGCCTGCTGCTGCTGAGCCTGGTCCTGCTGACGCTGTGAGCGCTGCTGCTGTCGGGCTTGCTGCTGCTGTTGCCACTCGGCCTGTCGCTGAGCCCGTGCCTGTTGCTGCTGCCCGCGGGCCTGCTGCTGTGCCTGATCCTGCTGACGCTGCGAGCGCTGCTGCTGCCGGGTCTGCTGTTGCTGTTGCCACTGGGCCTGGCGCTGGACCTTGTCCAAGCGCTGGCCGCTCTGCTGCTGAGCCCGGTTCTGCTGGTTCTGACCGCGCTGCTGCTGCCGGGTTTGCTGTTGCTGTTGCCACTGGGCTTGGCGCTGGACCTTGTCCAGACGCTGACCGCCCCGCTGCTGAGCCCGGTTCTGCTGGTTCTGCGAGCGTTGCTGCTGCCGGGTCTGCTGTTGCTGCTGCCACTGGGCTTGGCGCTGGACCTTGTCCAGGCGCTGACCACCCTGCTGCTGAGCCCGGTTCTGCTGGTTCTGCCAGCGCTGCTGCTGCCGGGTCTGCTGTTGCTGCTGCCCTACGAGGGCCTGCTGCTGGGCTCGGCCCTGCTGCTGCTGCCAGCGGCCCTGCTGGCGGACCTTCTGTTGCTGTTGCCACTGGGCGGCGGCCGCTCCGGCCAGCACTGCGCGGCGCGCGATCGGTCGGGCGGACGGCGGGTCGACTCGCGTCCTCTCTACCTGCGGCCGGAACATGGCGACCCGGTTCTGTGCGAACCGCCCGCCCTGGTGCCGCTCGTTCCACCCCAGATCGGCGACCTGGTAGCGCTGCACCTGCCGTCCGGTCCAGCCCTGCACGCGGTCGACCGGGATGCCCGCATTGAAGACCTGGTTGTTGTAGTCCTGGTAACGGGTCCAGCTCCGGGTGCCGCGATAGATCCGGCCGCAGTCCGAGCTCGGGACCGCGTAGTCGTAGACACGCGTATCCAGGAATCGATCCTCCGGCACGAAGACGAAGTCCTCGGCCGCGAGGTCGACGTTCAGATTGATTCCTGGACGGTAGCCGATGCTCGGCGGCAGGGGAGCCCAACCGACGTAGTTGTTCCCCTCGTGCCAGTCGACCCAGGCCGGAGCCCACTGGTCGCCGGGAACCCACTCCCAGCCGTAGTCGGGATCGTCGTACCAGCGGCCGTAGTGATAGGTCGCCCAGCCGAAGGGTTCGTCCGAGACCCAGGTCCAGCCGAGGTCGGTCCACACCCAGTGCCCGTATTCATAAGGGCGCCAGGAGCGGGCCACGACGCGCGGCGTCCAGACCCAGCCGTAGCGCGGGCGCTGGATCCAGCGTCCATAGGAGGCGAGGTCGTCGTAGAAGAAGCCGAGGTCCACCCGGGCGCGGCCCGAGGGACCGATGTGGATCCCCGCCGAGATCGAGGTCACAGCGGAGCCCATCTCCGGGAGGACTCCCAGGAGGACCGCTGCGAGGAGCAAAATGCGTGTCGTTTTCATGGGTCACCTCGTTGCGTTGCGCGATGCCAAAGTTAGGTAGAACGGGGGTGGGCACCGCGGCGACTGCTCACAGAGAGATAAGGGCAAGAACCATGCCCGGTCTCTTCCCAGGGGAGAAATGAGGGGAAGACCGGGGGAGAGGACGGGTGTGCGGCCCGGAGGGGACGGCGCTGGGCCGGCCTCCTCGCCGGCTCTTGCTTTGCCGGTTTGCCTTCCCGAGCCGGTGGGCCCTCATCACCGCGGCCCTCTTCTCCCAGCCTCCCCCCCCGTCCGCCGGGAGAAGAGGGAGTGGTTAGTCTGAAACAACAAGCAGAAGCAAGAGCTCCCCTGGGACCGCCGGCGTCCCGCCGGCCACTTACTCCGCTTCTTCTTTAGAAACAGAAGTTAGAAGGCCGGCGGGACGCCGGCGGTCCCAGGGATCCCTACCCCAGGCAAGGTTAGGGCATGCTAGCATCCCCCCGGTGAGACGCAGAGCGCCTTCGCTGAGAGCCCCCGCATGAAGGTCGCCGTCGTCGGCGGCGGACCGGCGGGCCTGTACTTCGCCCTCCTCCTCAAGAAAGCGGACCCGGCCCACCAGGTCACCGTCCTCGAGCGCAACCCCCAGGGGGCCACGTTCGGCTGGGGCGTCGTGTTCTCCGACCAGACACTGGGCAATTTCCAGACCGCCGACCCCGAGACGTTCCGGGAGATCTCCGCCAGCTTCGTCCGCTGGGACGACATCGACATCCATTTCAAGGGGCGGACGATCACCTCCGGCGGCCATGGTTTCGCCGGGCTCGCCCGCGTCAAGCTGCTGGAGATCCTCCAGCGCCGCGCCGCCGGGCTGGGCGTCGACCTGCGCTTCGGCGTCGAGGTGCGCGACGACTCCGACCTTCATGCCGACCTGCCCGACCTGATCATTGCGGCCGACGGGGTGAACAGCGCCATCCGCCGCCGGCACGCCGGCGTCTTCCGTCCCGACCTCGTCGCCGGCAAGGCGCGGTACGTCTGGCTGGGCACCACCCGGCTCTTCGACGCGTTCACTTTCATCTTTGTCGAGAACCGGCACGGGATCTTCCAGGCCCACGCCTACCCCTTCAGCGACCGGCTCTCCGCCTTCATCGTCGAGTGCGACGAGCTGTCGTGGCGCAACGCCGGCTTCGACCGCCTGGACGTCGACGCCACGATCGCCGCCTGCGAGGAGATGTTCGGCCCCTGGCTCGACGGCCACCGGCTCGCCGCCAATATCCCGCCCCACCAGCGGGCGGCGCCCTGGCTCCAGTTCGTCCGTGTGCACTGCGCCCGCTGGTGGCACGACAACCTGGTGCTGATCGGCGACGCGGCCCATACGGCCCACTTCTCGATCGGCTCCGGCACCAAGCTCGCGATGGAGGATGCCATCGCCCTGGCCCGCATCCTGACCCCTGATACCCAGCGGCAGCCGGACCTCCGCGCGGCGCTCCCGGCCTACGAGGAGGAGCGGCGCACCGAGGCGCTGCGGCTGCAGAACGCGGCCCGCAACTCGATGGAGTGGTTTGAGAACGTCCGCCGCTACGCCCGGCTCGACCCGGAGCAGCTCGCCTACAGTCTGCTCACCCGCAGCCAGCGCGTGAGCCACGAGAACCTCCGCCTGCGCGACCGCGACTACCTCGAAGGCGTCGAGCGCTGGTTCGCCGGCCGCGGGGAGCCGCCGCAGCAGCCGCCGCCGCCGCCGATGTTCACGCCCTTCACCCTGCGCGGGATGACGGTGGAGAACCGGGTCGTCGTCTCGCCCATGGACATGTACAGCGCCGAGGACGGGACCCCCAACGATTTCCATCTCGTCCATCTCGGCGCCCGCGCTCTCGGCGGCGCCGGGCTCCTGGTCACCGAGATGACCTGCGTCTCTCCCGAGGGGCGCATCAGCCCCGGCTGCACCGGCATGTATCGCCCCGAGCACGTCGAGGCCTGGCGCCGCGTGACCGGCTTCGTTCACGACTGGAGCCGCGCGAAGATCTGCCTTCAGCTCGGGCACTCGGGCGCCAAGGGCTCCACCCGCCGGATGTGGGAGGGGATGGACGAGCCGCTCGCGGAGGGCAACTGGCCGGTGATGGCCGCCTCGGCTGTGCCCTTCAAGCCCGGCCTGCAGGTGCCCCGCGAGATGAGCCGCGCCGACATGGACCGGGTGCGCGACGAATTCGTGCGCGCCGCGCGAATGGCGATCGAGGCCGGGTTCGACATGCTCGAGCTCCACTGCGCGCACGGCTATCTCCTCTCGGGCTTCATCACGCCGCTCTCGAACCGGCGCACCGATGAATATGGCGGCCCGCTGGAGAATCGGCTGCGCTTCCCTCTCGAAGTCTTCCGCGCCATGCGGGAGGAGTGGCCGCGGGAACGGCCGATGTCCGTCCGCATCTCGGCCACCGACTGGGTCGCGGGCGGCGTCGACGGTCCCGAAGCCGTGGAGATCGCCCGCGCCTTTCACCTCGCCGGGGCCGACATCATCCACGTTTCGGCGGGGCAGACGTCGGCCGACGCCCGGCCCGTCTACGGGCGGATGTTCCAGACGCCGCTCTCCGACCGCATCCGCAACGAGACCGGCATCCCGACGATCGCCGTCGGCAACATCACCGAGCCCGACCAGGTCAACTCGATCATCGCCGCCGGCCGCGCCGATCTCTGCGCCCTGGCCCGGCCCCATCTCGCCGATCCGAGCTGGACGCTGCGTGCCGCGGCCCAACTCGGCTACACCCAGCAGCCCTGGCCCGTGCAGTACCTGAGCGGCAAGGAGCAGCTCGAAAGGAACCTCGCCCGCCAGAGACAGGCCGAGCTGCTGGGGAC
Source organism: Thermoanaerobaculum sp. (assembly GCA_021154885.1). Lineage (GTDB taxonomy): Bacteria > Acidobacteriota > Thermoanaerobaculia > Multivoradales > UBA5704 > DATARR01. The sequence continues at coordinate 18,309 of JAJKHS010000104.1, read as the reverse complement.
GAGCACGATATGAGGCCTCACCCCTGTCCCCCAGAGGCGCAAACTCAGCCTCAGAGCGCCCCCACCCGAGGGCCCTCACCCCTGTCCCCTCTCCCGCCCCCGCCCACCCCCCTCACCGGGAGAGGGGAACCCGGTTGGAGCGGTCTTGCTGGTCTCCCTCTTCTCCCGGTGAGGGGGGTGGCGAGGGGGCGGGAGAAGAGGGCCGGGGTGATGAGGGTCTTAAAGGAGCCCCCCTGTGAACCACCGCATCCCGCTCGCCGACCTCCACCCCCGCCACTTCGGCTGGAGCGTCGCGGACCGCGTCGCCACCGTCACGCTCGACCGGCCGGAGCGCAAGAACCCGCTCACCTTCGACTCCTATCGCGAGCTGGCCGACACCTTCCACCGCCTCCGGCACGTCGAGGAGGTCAAGGCCCTGGTCCTGACCGGCGCCGGCGAGAACTTCTGCTCGGGCGGCGACGTGCACGAGATCATCGGCCCGCTGGTCGCGATGCGCGAGGAGAAGCGGATGGACCGCCTCCTCGAGTTCACCCGTCTCACCGGCGAGCTGGTGAAGACGATGCGCGCCTGCCCGCAGCCGATCGTCGCGGCCGTCGACGGCATCTGTGCCGGAGCGGGCGCGATCCTCGCCATGGCCTCGGACCTGCGGCTCGGCACGCCGCGCAGCCGCGTGGCCTTCCTTTTCGCTCGCGTCGGGCTCTCCGGCGCGGACATGGGAGCCTGCGCCATCCTGCCGCGCCTCGTCGGCCAGGGGCGAGCCTCCGAGCTGCTCTACACCGGCCGCTTTCTAGAGGCCGCCGAGGCCGAGCGCTGGGGCTTCTACAACCGGCTCGTCGCTCCCGAGAGCCTCCTCGCCGAGGCCGGGGAGCTCGCCCGCTCGATCGCTCACGGCCCCACCTTTGCCCATGCCATGACCAAGCGCCAGCTTCATCAGGAGTGGGACATGGGAGTTGATCAGGCCATCGAGGCCGAGGCGCAGGCGCAGGCGATCTGCATGCAGACCGAGGACTTCGCCCGCGCCTTCCGCGCCTTCGCCGCCCGGGAAAAGCCGGTCTTCGAGGGCGATTGAATGCCGGACGCGACCTTCCTCTCCTGGCCCTTCTTCGCGGACTCCCACCGAGCCCTCGCCCGTGACCTCGACGACTGGTGCCGGAAGGAGATCGCGCCGCTGGCAGGACAGGAGGATGAGGATCTCGACGGCGCCTGCCGCGAGCTCGTCCGCCGGCTGGGGGAGGGGGGCTGGCTGCGCCGGGCCGTGTCTGAAGATGGAGACCGTCTCGACGTGCGCTCCCTCTGCCTGATCCGCGAGACGCTCGCCCGCCACTCCGGCATTGCCGACTTCGCCTTCGCCCTCCAGGGGCTTGGCTCAGGTCCTCTCTCGCTGTTCGGCTCCGAGGAGCAGCGGCGCACCTGGCTCCCCCGGGTCGCCGCCGGCCAGGCGATCCCCGCCTTCGCCCTCTCGGAAGCCGAGGCGGGCTCCGACGTCGCCGCCATGCGCTCCACCGCCCGGCGGGACGATAAAGGCGATGGCTGGGTGCTCGACGGGTCCAAGACCTGGATCTCGAATGCCGGCCTCGCCGATTTTTACATTATTTTCTGCCGCGTCCCCGAAGCCGGCGAGCGGGGTTTCGGAGCCTTCCTCGTCGCGGCGGACAACCCGGGGCTGCGGATCGCCGAGCGAATCGACGTGCTGGCGCCCCACCCTCTTGGAACCCTCGAATTCGAGGAGTGCCGCGTGCCAGCCGGGGCCCTGGTGGGGGAGCCGGGGAAAGGGCTCAAGGTGGCGCTGGCGACGCTCGACGTCTTCCGCCCCACCGTCGGCGCCGCGGCCCTGGGGTTCGCGCGCCGCGCCCTCGACGAGGCGCTCGGCCATGCCGTGCAACGCACCGCCTTTGGCAAGCCTCTCGCAGAGCACCAGCTCACCCAGGCGAAGCTCGCGGACATGGCCTGCGAGGTCGACGCCTCCGCCCTGCTGGTCTACCGCGCCGCCTGGACGCGCGACGCCGGAGCGCAGCGCATCACCCGCGAGGCGGCCATGGCCAAGCTCTTCGCCACCGAGGCGGCGCAGCGCGTGGTCGACGCCGCCGTCCAGCTCCTCGGCGGCCGCGGCGTCGTCGCCGGCTCGCCCGTCGAACGGCTCTACCGGGAGGTCCGCGCCCTGCGCATCTATGAAGGGACCAGTGAGATCCAGAGGCTCGTCATCGCCGGCCAGATCCTCGCTGACCCGAGAGGAACACATGATTGAGAGCGCCCATGTGGACACCTTCTGCCGCGACCACCTGCCGCCGCGCGAGCTGTGGCCGGAGATGGACTTCTACGGGCTGCCCGAGCTCGGTGATCTGCCGCGGCCGCCGCGGTTGAACTGCGCCGCGGAGCTGCTCGACCGGGCGGTGGCGGCCGGTTGGGGCGAGCGCACCGCCCTCCACTTCCCTGGCGGCCGGTGGTCCTACGGCCAACTGCTGGCGACCGCGAACCGCATCGCCCACGTCCTGGTGGAGGACCTCGGCGTGGTGCCCGGCAACCGGGTCCTGCTGCGCGGGCCGAACACCCCCATGCTGGCCGCCTGCTGGTTCGCCGTGCTCAAGGCGGGCGGCGTCGTGGTGTGCACCATGCCGCTGCTGCGGGTGCGCGAGCTGACCCACATCGCCGGCCAGGCGCAGATCCGCCTCGCCCTGACCGACGCGCGGGTGGCGGCCGACTGCGAGCACGCCATGGCCAGCACCGGCAACGTGATCCATTACCAGAGCGCCCTGCCCGGCGCGCTCGAATCGCTGATGGCGGACGAGCCCGCGGAATTCGCCAACTGCGACACGGCGGCGGACGACACGGCCCTCATCGCCTTCACCTCGGGCACCACCGGCCAGGGCAAGGGGACGATGCACTTCCATCGCGACGTGCTGGCGGCCTGCGACTGCTTCCCGCCCCACGTGCTCAAGCCCGAGGCGGACGACGTCTTCTGCGGCTCGCCGCCGCTCGCCTTCACCTTCGGGCTCGGCGGCCTGCTGCTGTTCCCGATGCGCATCGGCGCCTCCGCCCTGCTGCTGGAGCAGGCCTCGCCGCCGCAGCTCCTGCAGGGCATCCAGGACCACCGTGCCACGATCTGCTTCACCGCCCCCACCGCCTACCGCGCCATGGCGGGCCTGGCCCAGGGTTTCGATCTCTCCAGCCTCAGGAAATGCGTCTCGGCCGGCGAGACCCTCCCCAGGCCGACCTTCGAAGCCTGGCAGCAGGCCACGGGCTTGAAGATCATCGACGGCATCGGCTCGACCGAGATGCTCCACATCTTCATCAGCGCCGCAGGCGACGACGTCCGCCCCGGCTCGACGGGCAGAGTCGTCCCTGGCTACGAGGCCCGGGTCGTGGACGAGCAGCTCCAGGAGGTGCCAGCCGGCACTCTCGGCCGGCTGGCGGTGCGGGGACCCACCGGCTGCCGCTACCTGGCGAACCCTGAACGGCAGCGGGCCTACGTTCAGCACGGCTGGAACCTGACCGGCGACTCCTACGTCATGGACGCGGACGGCTACTTCTGGTACCAGGCGCGCACCGACGACATGATCATTTCGGCGGGGAACAACGTCTCCGGCCCGGAGGTGGAGGCCGTGCTCCTCGATCATCCGCAGGTGAGCGAGTGCGGCGTCGTGGGAGTGCCCGACGAGGAGCGCGGCCAGATCGTCAAGGCGTTCGTGGTGCTGCGTCCGGGCTTCGCGGCCGGTCCCGAGCTGGTCAAGGAGCTGCAGGACTTCGTCAAGCGGGAGATCGCGCCCTACAAGTACCCGCGGGCGATCGACTTCGTCGACGCCCTGCCGCGCACCGAGACCGGCAAGCTCCAGCGTTTCCGCCTGCGGGAGCAGGGGCGATGAGCGAGATCCTCCAACCCGCGGGCTGGGCCCTTCCGAAAGGTTATTCCAACGGCATCGCCGCCCAGGGCCGGCTCGTCCTCATCGCCGGCCAGATCGGCTGGAACCCCGGGACCAGCCAATTTGAGACCGACGATTTCGCCGCCCAGACGGCGCAGGCCTTAAAGAACGTCCTCGCCGTTCTCCGCGAAGCCGGAGCCGAGCCGCGCCACCTCGTGCGGCTGACCTGGTACGTCACCGACAAGGCCGCCTACCTCGCGTCGCAGCGCGAGATCGGGCGCGCCTATCGCGAGGTGATGGGGCGGTATTTTCCTGCGATGTCGGTGGTGGTGGTCGCCGGGCTGCTGGAGGACAGGGCGAAGGTGGAGATCGAGGCGACGGCGGTGGTGGCTCCGGCCGCGGCCGCGTTATAGACTCACGAAACCGTGAAAAAGAGCCGTGCGGCCGTCTACTGGCAGGAGGAGGAGAGGTTATGAGTGAGAGCAACGTCCGTGAGCTGCGCCTGGGGCTCGTCTGCTATGGCGGAGTGTCGCTCGCCATCTACATGCACGGCATGACCAAGGAGCTGCAGAAGCTGGTCGTCGCCTCGCGCGCCCTGGAGGACGATCCGGATACCAATCCCTTTCCTCCGGCGAGCTCCGAGCACGCCTACTGGCAGGTGCTGAAGACCACTCAGGAGCGCTCCGGGGACCGGGCGCTGACGCGCGTGGTGATCGACGTGGTGGCGGGCACCTCGGCCGGCGGCATCAACGGCATCATCCTCTGCAAGGCGCTGGCGCACAATCTCTCGCAGGACGCGCTGCGCGACCTCTGGTTCGAAAGGGGGGACATCGAGCAGCTCCTGGGCGGCTCGCGCCTCAAGGAGGCGCTCACGGTCGGCCACTTCCTGGCCGACCTGTTCCGCAACAAGGCTGAGCCGCCGCTCAAGGGCCAGGCCATGCTGGGCTGGCTGTACGACGCGCTGAAGGCCATGGACGGCACCTCGTCGGGATATGAACCGAAAACGAGCCCGGCGTCGCTGATGCCCGACGGCCATCCGCTGCAACTGTTCGTGACCACCACGGACTACTACGGCTACCGCCAGTACATGACGATCAACGATCCGCCGACCGTCACCGAGCGGCGCAACCGGCACGTCTTCAACTTCAATTACGATCGGACGGAGAGGATCGACCAGTTCGATCCGAGCTATAACGGCGCCCTCGCGCTCGCCTGCCGCGCCACGTCCTCGTTCCCCGGCGCCTTTCCGCCCGTCCACCTCGATGACGCCAAGGACCTCCACCTCCCGGCCGGCTTTCAGCACGAGTTCTTCAGCGCCTATGAGCAGTCGGGCGCCGATGCGAGCAAGACCTATTTCGTCGACGGCGGCGTGCTCAACAACTACCCCTTCCGGCCGGCGATCAATGCCATCGTCAAGCTGCGCGCGGAGTCCGAAGTGAGCCGCTATCTCCTCTATCTCCAGCCGGACCCCGGCAGCGAGCAGCAGAACCCCACGGGCGAGCCGCCCAATTTCTTCGGCTCCATCTGGGCGGGACTGTCGAGCGTGGCCGCGTCGCAGCCGATCCTGGAGGAGCTCGTCGCCGCGCGCAGCTTCAACGAGCGGGTGCGGCGGATCGACGAGCTGGTCGCCAGCACTCAGGGGGAAATCGCAGGCATCCTGAAAGACGAGCTGACCCGAGACCTGGGCGAGAAGCTGGCGGCGGCAGACCCGGCTCAGCTCGCGCAGCAGCGGGAGCGGCTGGACACCAAGGCGGAGAGCCGCGGCGGCTATCTCTATGACCCCTATCTCCAGGTCCGCGCCCACTCCATCGTCGAGCAGTTCGCCTTCGGCATTTGCCAGGTCTGCAACTACAAGGAGGAGGAGAGCAACCTCGCCTTTCTGATCCGCCTGATCGTCGACCGCTGGGCGCAACGCCGGAAGCTGATCGGCGCGGACGTGGATCGCGAGAAGAGAGGCAAGCTGCTCAACCAGTTCGACCTCGGCTACACCCGCCGGCGCTTCGCCTTCGTCCTCCAACGCATCAACCATTTCTATGACGAAGCGGGCGCGCCTCCGCGCCGCGACCTCGACCGGGCCAAGGTCGCGCTCTACGACCGCATCGATACTTTGCGGGCGCTGAGCGAGAATTCCAGCGACGACCTGCAGGGCACCCTGGCCCCCGCACTGATCGCGCGGTTCCCGCCCACTCTCGGCGACGCGGTCGACAAGGGCCTGGACCTGCAGGAATTCGCCAAGGGCTTCGTCGACCAGCACGGCGACGAGATGGATGGCCTGGCCGACCGGCTCAGCGGTTTCCTCCGCGAACAGAAGAACCTGATCCATCACGGGCTCTACGAGGACTTCCGCACCATCACGGCCGACTGGACTCCCGCGCAGCGCGAGGAGGTGATGCTGCGCTACCTGGGCTTCCCCTTCTGGGATGCCATGATCTACCCCGCCATCCGGCTTTCCGAGGCCGGCGAGCTGCGCCCGCTCGAGATCGTGCGCATGAGCCCGAACGACTCGACCCGGCTGGGGTTGAGCACCGCGCACGACAAGCTCAAGGGCGTCGCGGTGGCCCACTTCGGCGCGTTTCTCCACCGCGACTGGCGCGAGAACGACTACCTCTGGGGACGGCTCGACGCCGCCGAGCGGCTGGTCGGGCTGGTGCTTCGGGCCGGGGGTGGCAAGGCCGACGATTGGGATCTCAAGCCGGTGCTCGCCGCGGTCCTCGCCGAGGAAGAGAAGGCTTTGACCTCGGTCCAGCCGCTGGTGGCCGGGCTCAAGGAGAAGGTCGCGGCCCTGAAGGACGCTCCAGGAAAGTAGAGGGTTGAGGAGAGGGCTTTCCTGAGGACTTTCCTGGGACCGCCGGCGTCCCGCCGGCTGCTAACTCCGTTTCTTTTTAAAAAACTGGAGTTAGCAGCCGGCGGGACGCCGGCGGTCCCAGGGGGCCTTACGCCAGCCACTCGGGGTGTTTCACCGTCGAGTCGAAGTGGTGGCTCGTCTTGTAGAGCTCGTACTTGCCGTTCTGGGCCACCGGGTCGGTCTTCGCGAGGAGCGCCGCCACCTGCTGGCTGCTCATCGGCTGGAAGGTCCGCGCCGCGTTCAGAGCCTGGTCGAGGATCTGGAGCGAATCGCAGCCGGTGATCACCACGCTGGTCGGCAGGTTCATCGCGTAGTGCAGGCACTCGACGGGCGATACCGCCTTGCTGTCGAGGATGATCTTGTCGCCCATCGATTTCATCCCGAGCACGCCGATCTGCTGCTCGATCGCCACGGGGAGGACCTTCTTCTCGAAGCTCTGGTAGTGAGCGTCCATGACGTTGAGCGGCATCTGCACGGTGTCGAATTGGAACTGGTGAGCCTTGGCCGTGGATAGCATCTTGAGATGGATGTCCGGGCTCTTGTGACCGGTGAAGCCGATGTAGCGCAGCTTGCCCGCCTGCTTCGCCTCCAGCACCGCCTCCAGGGCGCCGCCCGGCGCGAAGATGCGGTCCGGGTCCTCCATGCGGATGACCTCGTGGAACTGCAGCAGGTCGATATGGTCCGTCTGCAGCCGCTTCAGCGATTCGTCGAGCTGCTGCGCGGCGCCCTTCTTGCTCCGGCCGTCGATCTTGGTCATCAGGAAGGCTTTCTGCCGGTAGCCGTCGCGCAGCGCCTTGCCCATCCGCACCTCGCTCTTGCCGTCGTTGTAATCCCAGCAGTTGTCGAGGAAATTGATCCCCTGGTCGAGAGCGGTGCGGATGATCCGGATGCTCTCCTGCTCGTCCGATTGCTGTCCGATGTGGGCGCCGCCCAGGCCCACCATGGAGACTTTCTCTGCGGTGTGTCCCAGGGTGCGGTAGGGGATTCCGCCCTTCGCCTCGGCGGCCCACGAGACCTGGCCGCTCGCGCCGGCGACGACGGCGGTCGCCAGGGACAATTCCAGGAACTCCCGACGAGTGACGCCGTTCGCGCCGCGGGTTTCGGTGGTTTCAGGCTTTTCGCTGGGTCCGGGCATCGCTTCACCTCCTGTCGTGATGCGGATTTGCTGCAAATCTTGCACCTGGAGGTGAAACCGGGAGCCCGGCAGATCGCCGGGTTCCCGTTATGGAAGCGGACTACGGCTGCGGGGGTTTCTTGTCCTGAGGCGGTTTACCCTGGTTGCGGTGGCCGTTACCCTGGCCCTTCGGCTGCTGGGCCTGCTGCCGCTGAGCCTGGCGCTGCTGGCCTCTCTGTTGCTGAGCCTCCTGGCGTTGAGCCTGGCGCTGCTGGCCCTGCTGCTGGGCCGCCGCCTGTCGCTGGGCCCGTTGCTGCTGCTGAGCTTCCTGTCGCTGGGCCCTCTGCTGCTGTCCCTGCTGCTGAGCCGCCGCCTGTCGCTGGGCCCGCTGCTGCTGGGCCTCCTGTCGCTGAGCTCTCTGCTGTTGTCCCTGCTGCTGGGCCGCCGCTTGTCGCTGGGCCTGCTGCTGCTGGGCTTCCTGTCGCTGGGCTCTCTGCTGTTGTCCCTGCTGCTGAGCTGCCTCCTGTCGCTGGACCCTCTGTTGCTGCTGGGCCTCCTGGCGCTGAGCCTTCTGCTGCTGACCCATCTGCTGGGCTGCCTCCTGTCGCTGGGCCTGCGCTGCGGTGTGGCCAGCACCAGCATGGTGGGCTGCGACGATCGCCGCGGCGGCCGCTCCGGCGACCACGGCGCGCCGCGCGATCGGGCGGCTGGGCGGCGGCGCCACCTGGGCTCTTTCCACCTGCGGCCGGAAAATGGCCACCCGGTTCTGCGCGATCCGCGCCCCCTGGTGCCGCTCATTCGCCCCCAGGTCGGCGATCTGGTAGCGCGGCACCGGGCGTCCGATCACCTGCTGGAGGCGATCGACGGGCACGCCCTGATTGAAGATCCGCTGGTTGACGACGTTGTAGCGGGTGATGTTGCGGGTATTGGGGAAGATCCTCCCGTAGTCACTGCGGGCGACGAAGTAGGCGTTGACCCGCGGCGCCAGGAACTGGCGCTCGGGCACGAAGACATAGGCGTCGGGCGCGAGCGAGACGTTCAGATCGATCCCCGGCCGGTAATCGACCGACGGCGGCAGGGGAGCCCAGCCGACGTAGTCGCCCCCCTCCTGCCAGGAGACCCAGGCCGGAGCCCACTCATTGCCGGGGATCCACTCCCAGCCATAGTCGGGATCGTCATACCAGCGCCCATAGTGATAGGTCGCCCAGCCGTAAGGCTCGTCCGAGATCCAGGTCCAGCCCTCATCGGTCCAGGCCCAGTGCCCGGCCGCATAGGGGCGCCAGGTGGACGCCACGGCGCGCGGCCTCCAGGCCCAGCCGTAGTTTGGACGCTCGACCCAGTTCCCATAGGGGGCGAGGTCGTCATAGAAGAACCCGAGGTCCACTGTGGCGCGGCCCGACGGACCGATATGGATTCCCGCCGAGACCGAGGTCGCGGCGGAGGCCGTCCCGGCGAGAGTGCCCAGGAGGACCAGCGAGAGGAGCAGGATGCGTGTCGTTTTCATAAGTTTACCTCGTAGCTCGCCGCGGTGCCGGGAGGATGGTGGAGTTGCTTCGATCGCACCGGTGCGGCTCCCGGGATAACTGAGCAAGAGCCGTGCCGGGCGCTTCGCGGGTTCTGCTCCCTGACACCGGTTCCCAGGCCCCTTTTCCGCGTTGGCATGTCTGTTGAATCTCCGAACGCCCGTGTCGTGGACGAGTCTCCTTCTGGGCCGCCGGCTGGCGACGCGAGAGCATACGGAGCGCAAGCTCGGCGTCTGGACGGGAGTGCCGGCGCTCGGTCTCGACGGGCTGGGCTCTTCGGCCTACGGTCCGGAGGCCGCGCTGACCATCCTGGCGCCCCTCGGGGCGATGGGACCGCGCTACATCGTCCCCATCACGGCCGTCCTCCTCGTCCTTCTCGGCCTGCTCTACGTCTCCTATCGCCAGACGATCACCGCCTACCCGACCGGCGGGGGCTCCTATACGGTCGCGAAAGAGAATCTCGGCGTGCATGCCGGTCTGCTGGCGGCGGCGGCGCTGATGATCGATTACGTGCTGAACGTCGCGGTGGGCATCTCCGCCGGCATTGCCGCCCTCGTCTCGGCCTTCCCGCGCCTGCATCCCTGGACCCTGTGGCTCTGCCTGCTGGCGCTGGCCCTTCTTACACTGGTCAATCTGCGCGGCACCCTCGAATCGGGCTGGGCTTTTGCGCTGCCGACCTATCTATTCCTGGCGAGCTTCCTGGCCCTGCTGGGACTCGGCGTGGCGCGCGCGCTCCTCGCCGGCGGCCACCCGCAGCCAGTGATCCCGCCGCCGCACTTGGGCGCGGCCGTGGCGCCGGTGACGATCTGGCTGCTGGTCCGCGCCTTCGCCAGCGGCTGCACGGCGATGACGGGCGTCGAGGCGGTGAGCAACGGCGTGAGCGCTTTCCGCGATCCGCCGGTCAAGCATGCGCACGGCACGCTGACGGCGATCGTCGTCAGCCTCGCCGCGCTCCTCGGCGGCATCGCCTGGCTGGCGCGTGGGTTTGGCATCGGTGCGATGGATCAGACGAAGCCGGACTATCAGAGCGTCCTGTCGCAGTTGGCCGCGGCGCTGGTGGGGCGCAATGTTTTCTATTACGTGGCGATCGGCAGCCTGCTGGCGGTGCTGACGCTTTCCGCCAACACGAGCTTCGTCGATTTTCCCCGCCTCTGCCGGCTGATCGCGGCCGACCGCTTCCTGCCGGCTCCGTTCGCCGTCGTCGGACGGCGGCTGGTCTTCTCGGTCGGCATCCTCTTCCTGACCACCACGTCCGGTCTGCTGCTCGTCGTCTTCGGCGGCATCACGGACCGGCTGATCCCGCTGTTCGCGGTGGGCGCGTTCCTCGCCTTCACGCTCTCCCAGACCGGCATGGTGATGCACTGGTGGCGGGGCGGGGGAAACGAGGGCGACGGCCGGCCCGCGTGGCGGCATCTCGCGATCAATGGCCTCGGCGCTGCGACCACGGGCGTGGCCCTGGCGGTGATCATCGCCGCCAAATTCATCGAAGGCGCCTGGATCACGCTGCTGGCCATTCCCGCCCTGATCCTGCTTTTCAAGCTCGTCCGCCGGTATTACGAGCGCGTCGACCGCAATCTCTGGGAGCCCCTGCCGTTGGAGCTGGCGGAGAACGAGCCACCGGTGGTGGTGATACCGACGGAATCGCTGAACAAACTGACGAAGCAAGCCCTGCGCTTCGGCATGATGCTCTCGCCCGAGGTGATCGCCGTCCATCTGAGCGCCCTGGAAACCACTGACGAGGACCCGGAAACGGAGATCCTGAAGAACCGCTGGCGCGAGGACGTGGAGCAGCCGGCACGCAGGACGGGTCTGCCGCCGCCGCAGCTCATCCTCCTGCAGTCGCCTTACCGGAAGTTCATCGATCCTCTGTTCAAGTTCCTGGACTCGGTGGAAAAGAAATACCCGTCCCGCGTCATCGCGGTCATCGTCCCCGAGCTGGTCAAGAGCCACTGGTGGCAGCACCTGCTGCACAACCGGCGGGCGCGGCAACTGCGGGCCGCGCTGCTTCAGCGGGGCGGCTCGCGGCTCGTCGTGGCCGCCGTGCCGTGGCACCTGGAAGACGGCGAACGCGCCCGGGCGGACTCAAGCGGCCGCCCGGGCCGGGTTTCGTCTACTGGACGGTGAAGGTCATGCTGTAGCTGTTGCGGGTGTCGGAGAAGAGGAAGACGCGCCAGGAGACGTCGTGGTCCGAGCCCGTGGTGTTGTGATAGGTCATGACCTCCTGGTTGCTGCTGGAGCCCGAGGAAGTGATGCCCGGAGTCTCGCAGTCATAGTGCATCGAAGTGTCGATGTCGCCGTTGGCATGGATGAAGTTGAGGGTTACGGTCAGCGTCTTGCCGTTCGGCACGGAGGTCCGGTAATAGTCATCGTCGTTGAACCTGACGATCAGGTTGTTGTAGGTGCCAGGGTTGAGAAAGTGCGGCGTGAAGCAGTTGTCGTTGGGTTCCAGGGAGTCGTCGCTGCCGCCCTGCAGCAATGTCGAGATGGATGGGAAGGTGACGAAGAAAGAGCCGTACGAATCGTTCGAAACGTCGGCGCAGGAGGACGGGCCGCAGTGGAGCTGGCCATAGAGCTGCTGGGTGTCGGAGCGGAAGATCCCGGCGCCCGAGGAGCCCTGCTCGGTCGGACCGCTCGACCAGTTGATGCGGACGTGGCTGCCGCCGTTGACGTTGGTGCCGCTCGCGCAGCCCGGGGTCGCCAGGGCGTTCTTGCCGAAGCTGATCCGCTTGAAGTCGCCCGCCGGATGGTGGATCGAGGCCGAGGCGGTGCCGGCCGGGACGATGGAGGAGGTCCAGCCCGCCCAGAACAGGCCGGAAGGGAGGGCGCCGTCGATCATCAGGAAGGTGAAATCGGAGGTCGCTCCCGTCGCCAGCAGCGTCGCTCCCGTCGAAGTGAAAAGGCTGCCCAGGGACGGCGGCGCGCCGTTGCAGGTCGCGGTCTGGAATTTCCAAAACGCCTCCAGGGTCTGCGCCGCGGCGTTGTCCGACAGGCAGTGGTGGGCGGTCAGGAAGTAGGGTGTGCGGTCGATGTTGTTGTTGTTGAGCAACTGGCCCGTGCAGAGGAAGCTGCCGCCGTTCTCGACGAAGCCGATGCGGGCCACGGCGTTCGCCACGGTCGTCGACCAGGCGGAGAAGCAGGTGACGTCGTTGTGGCAGGAGCCGGCGCCCTTTTCGAGGTCCAGGCTGACCGGGTCGCGGTAGAGGTGCTGCACCTGGTCGAGGACGAACGGCAGGGCGCGGCTCTTCGCTCCCCGCGGCAGGACCACCTCGATGCGGGCGGTGTCGCCGGCGACCGTGCCGGTCCAGCCGCCCTTGGACTGGAGCTCTGCGGCCGATTCGAACTGCTCGGCCCGGGGCTCGCCCAGCAGGTCCTCGCCCGTGCGGCGGTAGTGGGCGGCGCGGTCGAGGTCGTCCGGCGAGTACACGGCGATGCGGGCGCCGGCGGGGAGGCGGAGACGGTCGAAGTGCAGCCGGAGGCCGAGGGCGGCGGGGGACTTGAGGTCCACCGTCCACAGGCGGCCGCCGTCCGCGAGGTCGTACCAGTGGCCGTCGGCGGCGCGCAGGGCGACGTTGCGGCCGATGCCGTAGCGCACGCGCTTTTCCAATCCCAGCAGGCTCTTCATGTCGTCCTCCCGCACCAGCGCGTCGCGGTTCACCGGCGACAGGGAGACGAGGGGCGCCGGCAGGACGGCGAGCTTGAGCTCGTGCGACGGAATGAGACGCCCGGGCTTGGCGAGCAGCGTGGCTGTCGAATCGTCGGCGAGGCCGAAGGCCTGCCGCGGATCGCGACTGGTATTGGCGGCATTGGCGGCATTGGCGAAGTCCTCGCCCCGGCTCGCGGCCGGCAGCAGCAGGCTGGTCAGCAAAGTCACGGCCCCGAGACCCAGAGACGAGAAGCGGGTGGGATGTCGATCCAGAAACATGTTTTTCTCCTTTTTCGCGGCGACCAGGACGGCCATCGCTTCGTAGTCCTTGACGACACTCCGCGGGGCGGGTATTAGACAGTGGTCCTGTATGCTGCCATGCGATATACTTGGATCAGGGTTTGCTGTACGACCGGCACGCGGGCCACTTCAGACATCCCGCAGGAGGATCACTGAATGAACAGAACGCGTTTCGCTCTCTTCATTCTCCTCGGCGCAGCGTGGCTCGGCGGGATGGGCGCCCGCGGTGCCGCGGCTCAGCCGGCGCCGCTCGGTCCGGAGATCCGGGTGGACACCCTCGCAGGCGATCAGTTTCCCAGCAGCCCCGTGCTGGCCGTCCAGCCGGGCGGCGGCTTCGCGATCGCCTGGGGTTACGGGGCGAGCCAGCCGGCGCAGATCTTCTCCCGCCACTTCACCGCCGGCGGCGAGCCCACGGACGCCGCGCAGGTGCTGATCGGGAGCCGGGGCTACTATCCCCTGGCGGACGCCGTCACGGCGACGCTGAAGGGTTTCGACGTGCTCTGGCACGTGGTCAACGACCTGCGGCCCGAGGCGCCGGCCTTCTACCGGCGCCATCTGAATCTGCAGGGCGTGCCCGACCCGGGCAAGCCGGTCCCCCTGGGCGGGAAGGGCACCCAATGGGTCTGGAACGTGCGCGGCAACGGCTTCATGGCCGGCTCGCCGCTGCTCCACGCGCATGGCATCGCGGCCCGGCACCTCGCCTCCTCCGGCCGGCCGACGGGGCCGGAGCTGCGTTTGAACAGCCGGGCCGTCGACGAGCCGGACACGATCGTCACGGCCGTCGCCGACGGCGGTTTCGTGGCGGTCTGGTTCGGGACCGTGCCGGTACGGGGTTCCACCCCGAGGGCGGTGCTGCGGGCGCGCCGGTTCTCGCCCGCCGGCAAGCCCCTGGGCCCCGACTTCGACGTCAACACCATTGTTCCGGGAGAAGGGGGGACGGTGCCTTTCCTGCGCTCCGGCTTTGCCGTGGCGGCCGCGCCGGACGGGGGATTCGCCGTGTCCTGGATCCTCACCGACACTCTCTACCTGCGTTTCTTCGACGCCGCCGCCCGGCCGTTGGGACCCGAGGTCGCGGCCGTGACGACGGACGACACCATCGCTCCGGAGTCCATGGCCTTCGACCCCGCGGGGAACCTCCTGGTGCTCTGGCTCGTGCTGCTGCAGGACCCGTTCCGCACCGACGTTCAGATCCAACTCTTCGACCCGCACGGCGCTCCCCTGGGACCGCAGGCAGGCGTGAGCAGCGCCGCCAGCGATCGATATCACCAGCCCTTCCGGGGCAGCGTGGAATGGGCCGGGGACTCGTGGCTCATCGCCTGGGCGGCCCAGGTGGAGGACCTGGAGCCCAGCGCGATCTTCGTGCGGCGGTTCGCGGGCAACTGATTTTCTGCATACAGGAGTGCCACTATGATCAGGACACTGACCAGGACGCGTTTCGCTCTCGTACTTCTCCTCATCTCGGCGTGGCTCGGCGTGGCCGGTACTCGCGGGGTCCTGGCGCAGCCGGCCCCGCTCGGCCCGGAGGTCCGGGTGGACACCCTGGCGGGCGATCAGTTTCCGAACGACCCCATGCTGAGCGTCCAGCGCGACGGCACTTTCGAGATCGCCTGGGATTACGGCGGGAACCAGCCGGCTTCCATCTTCGCCCGCCATTTCTCTGCGGCCCTCCGGCCCACGGACGCCGCGCAGGTCCTGCTGGGAAGCGAGGGCTTCTGGCCGCAACTGGATGCCATCACCAGGGCGGGCAAAGGCTACGACGTGCTCTGGCACATCAACGACGACACGGGCACGATGCCGCCGGCCTTCTTCACGCGCCACCTGGACGCTCGCGGCGCGCGGGTGGGCAACAAGCCGCTGAAGGTGGGCAAGCCCTACTTTCCGTACGTCTGGTTCGTGGCCGGGGACGGTCTCGTCGCCGGCTCCTTTCAGGAATCGATCAGGACGTTCAGTCTGCGCAAGCTGTCGCCCAACGGCGCGCCGACGCTGGTGGAGCGGCGCATCGACACGCGGCCCATCGACGATCCGCGGCCATTCGTGATGCCGCTCGCCAACGGCAACTTCGTGTCGGTCTTCGAGGCCACGAGCCTGCCGGCGGAGAGCGCGCGGCGGGTGCTGCGGGCGCGCCTGTTCAGCGGCACGTTCGAGCCGCGGACCCCGGATTTCGACATCAACACCACGCCGGCGGGCCTGAGCGGAACGGCGCCTTTCCTGGGCCCGGACTTCGCGGTGGCGGCCGCTCCCAACGGCGGCTTCGCCGTGGCCTGGACGCTCGACCACACGCTCTACCTGCGCTTCTTCAATGCCGCGGGCGACCCGCTGGGACCCGAGGTCCCGGCGGTGACGAACGATGGCACCTTCGCCCCGCTCTCCGCGGCGATCGACAAGAAGGGGAACCTCCTGCTGCTCTGGTTCCGGGTCCCGGCGCCGTTGCAGACCGATCTCCAGCTCCAGCTCTTCGACTCCCACGGCGCGCCCCTGGGGCCGGCGGAGGGCGTGAACAGCGCGGCGAGCGACCGCTACCAGCAGCCCTTCGCCGGCAGCGTGGCGTGGACGGGGAGCGCCTGGCTCGTCACCTGGGCGGCGCAGGTGGGGGACCTCGAGCCCAGCGCGATTTTCGTGCGGCGGTTTGCGGGCAACTGAAGGCAAGGTATCGCAATACCCTGACCCGTTACGACATGGTTTCGGAGGCCACGGGGACGGCGGGGCGTCTCCGAGGCGGGCAGGACGGCCGGATCCGGGCACGCCGGACGGCGGGGCGCCTCCCATCCCGCGGACCTCCCGGCCGTCGTACAATCGGCGGCCGGAGACTTAAGATCCAGGAGGTCCCGATGAGCGAGCATCCCGAAGCCGATCGCCAATTTCTGCGCCATACAGTCGCCACGCTGGCCTATCGCGGTGGCAAAGCCGTGCGCGATGCCCCTGCGAGCTTCGCTTCGTTCCGGGCGAGCGAGACGAGCCGCACTCCCCTGGAGATCCTGGCCCACATGGGCGATCTCTTCGGCTGGGCCTGCGCCCTCGCCGGGGGCCAGCACGTGTGGCACGACAAGCCGCCGGGAACTTGGGATGAGGAGGTGACGCGCTTCTTCGCGGGTCTGCAACGGTTCGACGACGCCCTGGCCGCGGACACGCCGCTGGGCTTTTCGATCGAAAGGCTGTTCCAGGGGCCGGTCGCCGACGCCCTGACGCACGTCGGCCAGATCGCCATGCTGCGCCGCCTGGCCGGCGCGCCGGTCAAGGGCGAAAACTATTTCAAAGCGGAGATCCAGGCCGGCCGCGTGGGACCGGAGCAGATGCCGGCGCGGCGGGAGTTCGGGTAGGCGGCAGAAGAGCAGGGACAGCAGGGACTTCAGGGACAGCAGGGACGAGGAAGCTCCAGGTTTTTGTCCCTGAAGTCCTGTCGTCCCTGAAGTCCCTTCTTTCGGCACAGCCATCTAGATCGGTATATCCAGAAAAGGGGATTCATAGCCTGAAACGACACGGATAGACAGAACCACCGCGGCGGTGTATCGTCCTCCCCGTTCTGTCCATACGTGCCGTGCACTTCTACGCCGACCTCCACGTCCACTCCAAATACTCCCGGGCCACGAGCCGGGACGCGGATTTGGAGCACCTTGCGCTCTGGGCGCGGCGCAAGGGGATTACCGTCGTGGGAACCGGCGACTTCACCCATCCTGCCTGGTGGGAGGAGATCCGCGCCAAGCTCGTAGCGGCCGAGCCGGGGCTGTTCCGCCTGCGGCCGGAGATCGAGCGAGAAGTCGAGCGCCAGCTCCCGCCTTCGTGCCATGGCCCCGTCCGCTTCCTGCTGGAGGTGGAGATCTCCACCATCTACAAGAAGGGGGACCGGACGCGGAAGGTCCACCATCTCCTCTACGCCGCCAGCCTGGAGACGGCGGGGCGCATCCGCGAGCGGCTGGGGGCGATCGGCAACATCTCCTCGGACGGCCGGCCGATCCTGGGGCTCGACTCGCGGCATCTGCTGGAGATCACGCTGGAGAGCGGGCCGGACGCCTACCTCGTGCCCGCTCATGTCTGGACGCCGTGGTTCGCGGTGCTGGGCTCGAAGTCCGGCTTCGACTCGGTGGAGGAGTGCTACGGCGACCTCGCGCCTCACATCTTCGCCGTGGAGACCGGGCTCTCCTCCGATCCGCCCATGAACTGGCGCGTCTCGCGGCTCGACCGCTTCACCCTGGTGAGCAACTCGGACGCCCACTCGCCGCCGATGCTGGGACGCGAAGCCTGCTCGTTCGACACGGACCTCGACTACTTCGCCATCCGGCGGGCGCTGGAGACGGGGGAGGGCTACGGCGGGACGGTCGAGTTCTTCCCCGAGGAGGGGAAGTACCATCTCGACGGTCACCGCGCCTGCAACGTCCGCCTCGAGCCGCCGGAGACTCGCAGGCTGGAGGGGCTCTGCCCGGCCTGCGGCAAGCCGCTCACCGTGGGCGTCATGCATCGGGTGGAGGAGCTGGCCGACCGCACCGAGGAGGCGCCCACGGCCGGCCGGCAGACACGGACTGATCCCTACCGGTGTCTCGTGCCGCTGCCGGAGGTGTTGGGAGAGATCCACGGCGTGGGAGCCAAGTCGCGGACCGTGGAGCAGTCCGTCGCGCAGCTCGTGGCGCGGCTTGGGCCGGAGCTGGACATCCTGGAGCGCCTGTCGCTGGACGAGGTGGCGCGGGCGGGCCATCCGCTCTTCCTCGAAGCCCTCACCCGGCTGCGGGCCGGCAAGGTCCGCCGGGACGCGGGCTACGACGGCGAGTACGGGGTGATCCGCCTGTTCGAGCCGGAGGAGATCCGGGAGAGGTCGGTGGTGGCGATGCTGTTCGGGGCGCCATCACCCCGGCCCTTTTCTTCCGCCTCCGCCCAAGACCCTCATCACCCCGACCCTCTTCTCCCGCCCCCTCCCAATCCCCCTCCCCGGGAGAAGAGGGAGACCAGCAAGAGCGCTCCAACCGGGTTCCCCTCTCCCGGTGAGGGGGGTTGGGAGGGGGCGGGAGAGGGGACAGGGGTGAGGGCTTCGGGGCGGG